>JAMPIB010000049.1 GCA_023663085.1 Ruminococcus sp.
CTACGTCCGTCTTAAGAACTTCTACATCTTCTTTCAGTCCGGCTACGTCGGTCTTCAAAACGACGATTTCATCTTTGACTTCGCCCATATCCTGTTCGAGTCCTGTTACTTTACTGAGTAACAAATCTAATTTCTCGCTGTCTGTCATCTTTGTCACCTCCTTCTATATAATACAGCTACACTATTAGTGTAACTGCATTATATTACTTTTTTATCGTTTTGTCTATTACTATATTGCACAAAAAATATTTTTTCATAAACGGAATTTCGTTTATGAGCAAAACGGTACTTCTCCAGCGTGAGAAGAACTTCTTCGCGGAATCTCAAATCTGGATGAAGAATGCCTGTATTTTAGGCATTCTTCGGTGTGAAGCATAGAAGTTCTTTGCGAAGCAGCCTATGCTGCGAGCATTAGAACTTCTCTTCACACTATTCTTCCCACAATCCCGTTGTTCCTCTGACCCCATCCATGCTTTCCATATCTGCTTTCATTTTATCCATGTCTGCCTGCCAGGTGATACCCACCACAAAATTGGCCGACCCGGATAAGGGATTTTTTTCAAATCCTTCCATAAGTTCCGGGGTTAAATAGGCCTCACCAAACTCTTTCCATGCTGCATCAGCATCTACATACCGGCAGGAAGAAACCCCCTCCAACTGCAAAAGTTCTGCTTTTATCCTGTCAAGATCTTCCCTTGTAACATCTTCTGTAAAAAAGACTCTGACATGTGTATTTACATAAGCCGCACGCGCTGTTATTCCACTAGTCACTAAAATAAACGCCACACAAAACGCCGGAATTACTTTGGCACGCCACCCCTTATATACTGCTTTCCCCACAGACTCTGCACTTTTACTTACTAATTCCTTTTTCATCTGCTGCGGCATTGTCAGTTTCCGAATAACTTCCTGCCAGCCGCTGTCGGCTAACCGTTCTTCTATTGCTGTCGCGTCCATATTCCTGATATCTTCCATTTTCAGTTATCCTCCAATCTTTTCTTTAAAGCTGTTTTAGCTCTCTGCATTCTCTTTTTTACCGCATTTTCCGAAATAGAAAGTATTCCGGCGATTTCCTTTAAAGAGTAACCCTCTACAAAATGCAGTATCAATACAATACGCCATTTATAAGGAAGAAGTGCAATTTCCTGCAACAAACCATATTCCTGTACTTCTTCAGATTCAATAACAACCGTTTCTATATCTAAATATTGATGCCTGCTGCGAAAGCGCAGCATGTCCTTACATAGATTTATGGTCACTCGCAAAAGCCAGGCTTTTTCATGCTCTTTGTTATCAAAGTCAGGCTTTTTCGTCATACACTTTATCAGTACGTCCTGTAAGACATCCTGCACATCCTGGGGATTTCCCAAGATTACCATAGCGGTCCGATAAAGCAGATTGCCATATGTATTTAGAATATCTTCTATCTTTTGTTCCATCTTTCTCCTTTCTGAAACAGCTGCGCGCTTAACCGCTTCTACATAATACACGATTCCGAAACGCAAAAAGTGACTAATGAGGAATTTCCTATACAAAAAGATCAGGCTTATGCAGCCTGATCTTTTGTTTATATCCGCACCATATCTCTCGTGATCTCCCGCAGGTTTCCCGCACCGCACATCGACATGGTATCGGCAAGTTCCCCCGCCAGTTTTTCAATGTATACCGCGACTCCTTCCGCACCGCCGCCATAAAGTGCGGTAACAAACGGCCGACATATCAGTACGCCATCCGCGCCCAGCGCAAGCGCCTTGAATATATCCGTACCGCTTCTGATACCGCCATCGACCAAAATCTTCATGCCGCTGCCCCGCATGGCTTCGACAATCTCTCCAAGCACCTCTGCACTTGCCGGGCACTGGTCAAGAACGCGGCCGCCGTGGTTACTCACGACAATAGCCGCCGCTCCCGCTTCTTTAGCCTTTTTAGCGCCTTTCACTGTCATAATGCCTTTGACGATAAAAGGCACTTCCGCCATTTTTACGATCTCCGCCAGTTGTTTTACACTCTTGCTCCCGGCAGGCGGCGTCATGTTTTTCAAAAAAGGCAGTCCGGCCGCGTCAACGTCCATAGCCATTGCAAAGCATCCTGCTTCTTTGCATAACGCCATTTTTTCCTGAATTGTTTCCATATTCCAGGGTTTAATCGTCGGTATTCCCTGTCCGTTTACCTGTTTGATTGCTTTTGCGGCCTGTATAACCACCTCTGGATTCGTGCCGTCTCCCGTAAAGGCCGCAATGCCATTTTCGGCACATGTCCTCAACATCAGGTCATTATAAGTCAAATCATCATATTTTTCCCCATAATGAAGCTTCACGGCTCCCACCGGCCCGGCAAAAAACGGATAGCGGAATGTTTTTCCAAACAGTGAAAGCGACATGTCCGGCACACTGTATTCGCATAAAGTATCCATATTGACGCGGATTTCCTGCCACTTTTCAAAATTTCTGACAGCCGTGTCACCTATTCCTTTTGCCCCCGGTCCCGGTATCTGATTTTTGCAGGCCCTCCCGTTGCATACCGGGCAGGCTTTACAATAAGGGCCGATACATCCTCTGGCATTTTCCAATATTTCCTGATAGTTCAATTTAATCCTCCATGTCAAAGCAGTTTATCTGCTTTTATCCAAATCCAAATTATTACAAATTCCCGCTCACACCGCATCCTATTGCATCCCAGCCGCAAAATTAGACATCGCTTCTGATATCTTAATCTGCTGCGGGCAGACTTTTTCACAGCTATGACAGCCGATGCAGGCGGAAGGGTGCTTTTCCTGCGGTACTGCCATCAGCGCCATGGGTGCGATAAAACCGCCTCCCGTAAAGCTGTGCTCGTTATATAAGTCAAGGAGCATTGGAATATCAAGCCCCTTCGGACAATGGCTGACGCAGTAACGACATGCGGTACAGGGCAATAAGCCGTTCAACATGCCTTCGGCAATGGACAACAGCGTATCCATCTCTTCTTTTGTAAGCGGTTTGTCGCTTTCGTAAGTCGCTATATTCGCTTTTAACTGCTCTAAATTCGACATACCGGAAAGCACAACCCCTACATCCGGAACTGTCTGTAAAAAGCGGAATGCCCACGCCGGAATCTCCTCCTGCGGACGGAGTGCTTTTAACTTCTTCTCTTCTTCTGCGGACAGTTTCGCCAGCCGCCCGCCGCGCAAAGGCTCCATGACCCAGATGGGAATATGATAAGAACGGATCAGTTCTGCTTTTGCCCTGGCATCCTGAAACGACCAGTCAAGATAATTAAGCTGTATCTGGCAAAACTCCATATCTTTTCCATAGGCTTCTAAGAAACGTTTCATCACCTCGTAACTTCCGTGCGCCGAAAAACCGAGATGTCTGATACGGCCTTTTTTCTTTTCTTCCAGCAGATATTCATAAATACCGTATTTCTCGTCCAGATAGGCGTCAATGTTCATCTCGCAGACATTGTGGAATAAATAAAAATCAAAATATTCCACGCCGCATTTTTCCAACTGCTTCGGAAAGATTTCTTTTACCCTGGGCATATTGGCCAGATCGTAACCGGGAAACTTATCGGCAAGATAAAAACGCTCACGCGGATAGGCCGAAAGCGCTTTTCCCATGACGGTTTCCGAATTCCCATTATGATATCCCCAGGCCGTGTCAAAGTAATTCACGCCATGTTCTATGGCATAAGCAACCATTTCCTGCACAGCGGCAGCATCCACATTGGCATCATCGCCATTAATAACCGGCAGACGCATGGCGCCGAGTCCGAGCGCAGATAATTTCAAATCCTGAAAATCACGATAAACCATAATAAAAGCCTCCTTTTAAAATTATTTTTTCATTATGCACAGGAGCATTTCTTCTGTACAATAATTTCACCCTTGGAATGCACATCATCCCGGATGATCTCCCCCACCGACGGCAGATAGATGTGTCCGGAAAGCGGATTTTTCACACTGATGACCGGAGTCGTCACACTCGCCTCTACCTCCGATTTTTCAAAACACAGATCCGTATCCGTCATCTCACAATCTATCAGTTTAAGTTCCTTACAGTAACAAAGCGGCTGTGTGCCGATGATCTTACAATTTTCAAAGGTAACATTCTCGCAATACCAGGCCAGATATTCTCCCTTTACGACGCTGTTTATGACAACCACGTTTTTGGCATGCCAGAAAGCATCTTTGGTATCCAATACGCAGTTTTCAAATACCGCATCCTGAATATACTGAAAGGAATATTTGCCGTTTAAATGTACATTGGTAAAAGAAAGCTTATCAGAGCGCATCATAAAATATTCGCTCTGCACCCTGGAATCTTTCATCTCCATATCATGCACAGACCAGCCAAACTCCGGCGAAATGATATCGCAATCGCTTATCTTGATATGACTGCACTCCCGCAGAGCCTTGATGCCGTGCATTTTCGTATTTTTAATTTCAATCTGCTCAGAATACCACAGAGCCGCCCTGCAAAGCTGTGTCATTTCCGAATCGCTGATCTTTAAGCCGATATCGTGCCAGAACGGATAGCGTAAATTGCAAAAACAGTCCGCCGCCTGTACGTCCTTACATTCTTTCAGAGCGCTCTCCCCGTCAGCCGGCCCGTCAAATGCGCAATGCCGCAGACTGACGCCCTGGCTCCCGTAAAGCGCGCGTTCCATATCAAAAGTTTCGTTTTCAATCATTTTCATATCGTAAACGCCTCTTTTCTTTGTTCAAATTATTATATCCTCCACAGAAGCATTTGTATAAATCATTTCAGTAAGAATTACGTAGTAATTCTTAGAACGCAGACTGCCGAGTCTGCGTTTATTATAGCATATGACGGGGAAGAGGGCAAATGCAAGAGGACAAGAGACAACGAGACGCAACTTTGGCTGAATATAGTGTAACCGATATATATAATATTAGATATTTATCTAATATTATATATTGACACACATTTCGCATTATGTTATATTAGCATCATGCACCATTATAGATGTTAATCTAATACATCGGTGCCCCTCAGTTTCAAAAAAGAAAGGAGCCATTTTCACCATGAACCCTCAAAATCCCCCTCAAGCAGCCCACATCCGCTACCGCCACCTCCTGACCCAAAGGCAATACCTGAAACTGATATCCGCCGACCTGATCAACCGCTTCGGCGACTCTATCGACGCCATCGCCTTCACCTGGCTCGTCTACGCCATCACGGGCAATGCCGGCTGGTCTGCGCTGATCTTTGCCATAAACCAGCTGCCTTCCATCCTCGTACAGCCTTTTGCCGGGGCGCTTGTGGAAGGCATGGATAAAAAGAAACTCATGGTCTTTGCCGATATCATCCGCGGTATCACCACGCTCAGTCTGGCTCTGTTATACATAGGCGGAGGGCTGACGCCCTATATGATGCTTTTTTTTACCCTCATCAATTCTTCCGTAGAAGCCTTCCGCCTCCCTGCGGCATTGGCACTGGTACCGAAGATACTGGAAGAAAAATATTACGCGCACGGCAAATCCTTAAGCGCTTCTTTAAATACGCTCGTCCAGTTTATCGGTCTGGGCGCTGCGGGTTTTATTATCAGCTTTTTCGGTATCGGATGCGCCATCGCCATAGACGGCATATCTTTCTTCGGCTCCGCTTTAATTCTTGCTTTTTTGAAAGTACAGGAAAAGGGACTACGCAAAGAAAAACTGCGTATCAAAGAATATTTTGCCACCTTAAAAAATGGCCTGATATATTTGAAAAATGCCCATGTAGTGCGGAATTTCTGTCTTTTATGCGTCCTGATCAACGCGGTTCTGGCTCCCCTTAACGCCCTGCAAAGTCCGCTCATTTATGAAGTATTAGGACAGGGCAGCGGACTGCTCAGTGTCTTTTCGCTTGCTTTTACGGCGGGAATGGGACTCGGTTCCTTCCTGTATCCTTATCTGCACGATAAATGTCCGGTACGCACACAGATCACAGGACTCGGTATTCTCCTTGCCTTCTGCATGTATGGTTACACGCTGGGAGAGTCTTTTAAATCCAATGTTCCGGCAGTCTATGCGCTGACGATCGTACTCTCTTTTTGGCTGGGCATGGCGCTAAGCCTGATGACTACGACTATCAGCGTCTGTTTTATGAAAAGTGTAAACCCCGAATATCTGGCGCGCGCAGGTTCTATTTTCAACGCCGGGGCCTCCGCGGCCGTGCCCGCAGTTTCCTTTGCCGTCAGCGCTCTCACCGCGATATGCTCCGTCTCGCAGATTTTTAAGATGACCGCTCTGTTTTGTGTTATAATATTCACAGGTCTGGCCCTTTTGCGTGTCAGACTTGAGCCATAAAATGTGAGAAAAAGGAGTTATCCATGTTCACGATCAGTGCAAAAATCAATGAAATTTCAGAAGGTCTGGCCCTGCTGAAACACCTTGGTGCCGGGGAAAAATATGCGGACTTACAAGAGTCGCTTGGTAAAAAATATGCTCTTTCTTCTCTGGAAAGTGGGCAAAAATTTGCATTATTGGAACGGATTGAACAAAACGCCGAAAATGTTTTCCGGGAAAAAATGGATGAAATACGTTACTATTTTGCGGTCGTTTCCAGTTCCCGCACCGACAACGCAGAAATTGGCTGCGCCGGGATGCTGGCGCTCTTATGGGAAACAGGGATGGACTTAAAGATCGAAGATACCGCCGGACTGCGCAGTTACCTTGCCGGACTCTCCGAAGAAGATTATTGCCGCAGATTCGGTGAGCTGTTATACAATTATACCAGACTCATACAGATGCAGGAAGATACTCCCCAAAACGCCTTTAAAGAACCTTTCGCCATCATTCAATATCTGATGCAAATGGACATAGACAAGGAGGAAAAATGGAAGATCCAGAAAATCTTCTGCGACAAAGAAACGCACAGACAGAACATACTCGCACTCTTAGAGCAGGCCGTTGCCGTCCTGCATAGTTTTCAGGAGGAAATAGCGGAACTGAGCGGTCTTTTTTATCAGTACTGGTCTGATACCTTAAAAGAACACAGTCTCTCCGAACTGCTTTCAGAAAATAAAATGCTGAAAATACCCGAAAACTCTCTCGGCGTCCACATCCGGCCTTCCGTTATCCTGCCGAATGTCATTGCTTTGTGCATGAATACGGATGTTTCCGGCAATAGTGACAGAAAACCGGACTATTTCAAATTCGGCATCCTTTTCGGAGAGGATTTTCCACTCAATACGCTTTATACTCCACAAAGCGATACCTACGAGACTTTTGTAACACAGGCGCTGAAATTATTATCCGATAAAAGCAAATTCGAAATCCTTTCCTATATCCGGGACAAATCTGCATATGGAAGTGAACTCGCCAGACATCTGAACCTGACGACGGCGACCGTCTCCCACCATATGAACGCTCTGCTTTCTTCGGGCCTTGTCAGACTCCAATGCGTGGGCAACCGCGTCTACTATATCAGCAATAAGGACGCACTGGAAGAACTGCTGCACTACTGTGAGCAGGTTTTGGTAAAAAGGGATGATTAGCGTGTCATCGCAGTCACCTGGCTCGCTGCTCACAGGAATAAACTGCCTTGACATAAATTAGTATTTCCGGCGAACATAAAACCGCAGCGTCAGGCACAGGAAAATAATGCTTTCTGCGACCGCAAATCCCACCATGGCATAAGGCATCCACACCGCCAGAGTACCGAATCTGAGAAATTCATAATCATTCGCGGCATAAAAGTATCCTGTTGGTAATCCGACTCCGTTTGACGGCAGGAAACACCGCATCCAGATGCTCATGGAAGACCCTGCCGGAACGACCATATAGACAAGCGTCGGCGCCATACACATCAATAATCCTATAGAGGAAGATACCAACACACTCCTGCATTTGGAAGAAAGCAGCAGCACAAAACAAATGGTGGCCATAACGCTTAAAAGACCTGCCGCAGCGATCACGCACTCCAATTCTCCCAGATTCCAGTCCGCCAGCGCGGTAACAGAAAAGATCATCTGCATGGAAGTACGCGTGGATTCCCAGCCGAAAAAGGAATTGGAAATCAGAAGATAAAGCGTCATACAGATAAGAAACAGACCTCCCGTAACCGCCAGTGTCGTAACAATCCTGGCCGCTCCCAGCCGGAACTGTCCATGCTTCGTACACCGCTGGATGTCATCCGCTCCCGTCTGATAATCGGAAGAAAAGACCGGCGCCGCAATAATAACAGCAAATAGCAGCAATAACAATGCCAGAAATCCTTCATATTCTATAGGATTACTTCCAAGTCCCGGATAATATACATATGGTTTTTCTACTTTTTCATACAGATCCAAAGCTGCCTGCTGTGCCCGCGGGCTGTCTTTCTGCTCCATTTTCATCAAAGAATCCAGTCGCTCCCTGCAAGTCTCATAATAACTGTCTAACGATTCCGGCTCGATCTGTGTAACAGACGGCGCTATCCCTGTCTCCCGGTCAGCATAGGCCTCCTGCACGCCATGGATCAACGGCTCATAGGCAAAGAGTCTGTTAAAAAAGACTTCATCCGGCAGTTCATAACTGTTCGTCACCCCATACTCCTGCAGACATTCCCGGTATATCTCTACCGCCAGACGTATCTTCTGTGTCGTTACAGTTCCGGCCAGTTCCTTTCTGAGTTCTTTTTTGTAACGGATAGCGTCAGGCCCCTGTAATACTACTTCATTTCCCGCTTCCTCATAATAATTCGCACCTTCATAGAGTACCGGCAGATACGCCATAATACAGGTCAAAAACAGGGAAACTGCCGCCAGAATCCATGTGCGGCGGGATTTTAATATTTTTTTCAGTTCTGCACTCCATACTCTCATGGTAATACCATACCTCCTGTATTCTTTTTAATTCTTTGTTCCTACATACAACGTCTCCGGAAAAAGCCACAGATACAGATCTTCCAGACGCGCCTCTTCCTGTACTGAATCAGGGAGCAGAGCCTCTTCCGCCAGATAACGGAGCGAAACGGTTTTTGCATCCTCGTTTTTCAGATTGACGATACGACATTTTTTCTCATACTCTGCCAGTTTCTCCAGCGACACGACGCTTTTCCATACCTTCCCTTCCACCAGTCTGACAAGTTCTTCTGTCGTTCCTTTGGCAACAAATTTTCCTTCTTTCATGACCGCATTGTACATGGCGATGTATTCGATATCAGAAACAATATGTGTAGAAATGAGCACAATACGATCCTGTGCAAATTCTGATAAAAGATTCCGGAAACGCACTCTCTCTCCGGGATCAAGCCCGCTCGTCGGCTCATCCAGTATCAAGACCTCCGGATCGTTTAACAGTGCCTGCGCGATTCCCACACGCCTTTTCATACCGCCGGAAAGCTTGATGATCTTCTTATTTCTTACTTCATAAAGAGTCATCTGTTCTAAAAGGCGCTCTACTTTCGTTTTCGCATCTTTTCTGGTCAGTCCTTTCAGCGCGGCAATGTATTCCAGATAATCCGCCACCGTAAACTCCGGATAAAAACCAAATTCCTGCGGCAGGTAGCCGAATATGTCTCTGTAGGATTCTTTTAAGATGTGGATTGGCACACCGTTATACAAGACCTGTCCGCGATCGGGAGTCATGATACCTGCCACGATTCGCATAAGCGTCGTTTTTCCCGCGCCGTTTGCCCCCAACAGTCCCCAGACTCCCGGCGTCAGACAAAGCGATACGTCTTCCACGGCTTTTTTATCTTTATAACTTTTGCAAATATGTTCGATCTGAAGTTCCATTATCGTTTATCCTTTCATTTTATATTGAAATACTGTCAATTTTCTTGTTTTGAGATACTGTCATTTCCTTATTTTGAAATGCTGTCAGTTTCCATACATTTTCGTATACGCAGAATCATACATAAGTCCATGAAACTGTCGTATGCAAAAAAGCAGTAACCCCAGACATATTGCGCCCCAGAATCCGGAAAATGTCTGCTGGAAAAACATTGGCCAAAAACGCCGCAAAACCGTAAAAACACAGACGAGAAAGCATCCCCAGCTGATACTGTATATCTGCATCTTATCTGCCGGAACGCGTTTCAGCAGATACAGAAAGCCGCCGCTTGCCGTCAGATACGGCATCAGCAGATACAAAAGCGCCCGCGCGGCCGATATAGATGCCCTTGAAGACGTAAAAAACAAAATAACGCCCAGCATGGCCAGATTCCCCGCACCGACAGCAAGCAGTCTGACCGCCAGAAGCCGCACGCCTGAAAAACGTGTCGCCAGTTCCGTTTCATACATCATATAACGGATAGAACGATAGACCATCGGCACCGCAGAAAGCAGGATCAGTACAGACACACAGCTTAGAAAAAAGGCAATGTTCTGCACATACCCTCCAAGCGTCCCTTGCAGGATTGTCTTACATACGCTGTATAACAGGAGCATACCCAGCCCCTGCATAAACCAGATCCGCCAGCCGACAAAACGCACCTGCCGCCCCAAAAGGTTCGCAAATCCAATCCGCTTTCGCGTCAGTTTCTCCATCATCGCCTGCTCTCCCCTGGCAAGCGCACTTTCTATTCCCCTGTCTTTCTGCATTTCCATAGATTTCTCCTTTCAGGCTCTATACTCATCTCTCAATTTTTTGATCGCCAGACGCAGCCGCGACTGCACAGTCCGTAACGGCAGGTGCATGATCTGTGCTATTTCCCGCAGCGTTAATTCCTGCTCATACCGCAAAAACACAATTTCCTGCCAGTCCTCCGGCAATATGGCTATCATCTGTCTTAGCCATATATTGTCGTCCACTTCTGCAAATCCGCTTTCCTTATATACTGCTTTTTCCGTCATCTGCTCATATCCTACATCCGTAAGATATCGCTTTCTTTTCATATCAATACAGGTATTGGCGGCAATCTGATAAAGAAAAGATTTGAATTTTCCCTTATGGACATAACGGTCAAAGTAGCGGATCGCCTTATAAAAAGTCTCCTGCGCCGCATCTTCGGCCAGATACCTGTCAGGAGCATGCCAGATACAATAACGGAGTATTTCAGGGTAGTACATGGTGATCAGTTCATGTACCGCACTTTTATCCCCTTTCTCCATTCGTTTAAACAGTTCTTCTTCTCCCGTCAAGATTTTCTCCTCCTGTCAGGGACTATTGACTACCGGACTTTTCTGCTTCGCCGGATTCCGTTGCGGGCCAGTCAATGTTTCAGGACATCCTCATATATTATATAACGATTCATCTGGTCAAGAATGATTACAGCTATTGAATATTTTAAAAATATTCTGCCAAAAAAAACAGGCCCCGAAGCCTGCTTTTTCTCCTAATGATTTTTTCTAATCTTCCATGATAAACGCCAATCCACTCTCTTCGCATATCTGATACCCGTCCGGTAAAGCGCCGATCAAAACGGCATCATAGGCCTCCCTACTGCAATAATACCAGTCGTCGCCTATGCAGAGCCTGTAAACCGCAACGTCCTCTCCGGTATAATAGTCCTGCATGGTCACACGCTCTTTGCCAGTACACGCAGGGTCCATACGGGACAGGCTAAAGGGCGACTGCTCTGTTTTCTGATACAGGCACAGATCGGGGTAGGAAAAATAACCGCCATAAAAGCGCCCTGCTTCTATGGCTATCGAAGAAGTAAACGCAATGACATCCCCGTCTCTGATAGCCGTATAACGATCTCCATCCTTATCCATAACGAAAAAATCCGGCGACAGCAGTCCCAATTCATTGATATTGCCATCTGCATCCGTAGCAAAACAGATTCCGACCGTATCGAGACTGCGCTCCGTATCATTCACCCATTCTATCAGATCTTTATCCGTTATCTTAACATTGCTGTAATGCTGCCCGTCATATTCCACAGTTGCCAGACCTTTTTCATCACAGCTTATGATCTGTCCCAGCAGACCGCTTTTATTCCGGGGCATTTCATCAGCGGAGTAACCGCCTCCGGAACCTTCATTTCCCGCATATCTGTTCTCCGTATATTCATAAACGGTATTAAACACATCGCTGTTCAATGTGATAATAAGTGTGACCGCGATCAGGACTGCCCAGATACAGGCCAGCGCAATGATTACCTTTCCGGCAGTCCTTGTAATACTCTTAACCGTATCATGGCCGTTTCCAGATGCCGTATGGCTTTGGGATGTTTGCTTTTCCGCCGCCGAACCGCAGTATTCGCAGACGCTGCTGCCTTCTTTGATCTCCGCACCACAGTATTTACATCTCATGCTCTCCGCCTCCTTCTTTGACAAACAGGTCATCCCGTGTAATATTATGGAGCCACTTTTTACTCCTGTAATGTTTGATGATCCAGGGCCACTTCACAAATTCGTCCGTACATAGAAGAAAATATACCCACATAACAGGCAGTTTTAATACAAATGCGGTCAGAAAACCAAGCGGCACGGCATAACACCACATATCAAAAATATCGCAGATAAAACCGAATCTGCTGTCTCCTCCCGCCCGGAAGATACAGGCGATAAACGTCGTATTGAGCGCCGTACCCATAACATAGTATGTATTGATAAGGAGCATGTTCTTTAAATAGTGCATGGCCGTATCCGTAAGATCGGCAAACTGTAAAGCCAGCGGCGTCGCCGCCAGGATCACCACTCCTCCGAACAGACCGCCGAACACCGACATCTTTATGAGCCTCTTAGAAACCGTTAAAGCCTCTTCCAGTCTGTTCTCACCGAGTATTTTTCCTAACAGGATACCGCCTGCACTGGCAATGCCATGACAGAGAATTGTTCCAAAGCTGCGTACTACCGAAGCAAAAGAGTTCGCCGCCACAGCATCCGAACCCAAATGTCCGATAATAACGGAATACATGGAAAACGCCACACTCCATACGATATTATTGCCAAGCGCCGGCAGGGATATCTTCATAAAATCTTTAAATAAAAGTGGATTACGCAGAAACAGATCTGCCGGTCTTAATTTCACATCCTGGCTGAAAAAGGAGACCAGAATACAGCCTGTCAGTTCTAGAACACGTGAAAAAGAAGTCGCCGCCGCAACGCCGATGACTCCCAGCTTAGGCGCGCCGAAAAGACCGAATATAAATACGGCGTTTAATAGAATATTTAACGAAAAAGTCATGGTATTTAAAACCGTACAGACAACGACCCGGCCAATACTGCGCAGAATAGCAAGATATACTTCTATGATGCCCCAGCACAGATAACTGATGCTGATAATCCGCAGATAGGAACTGCCAAGCGCAATTAACTCTGTATCATCGGTAAACAGCTTCATCATAAGTCCCGGTGCAAACGCTGCCAATCCGGCAAAAATGATTGAAAAAAGAAGAGAAAATCGCATTGCGATTCCTTTTATAACGTCAATCGCGCGCATATCGCCTTTTCCGAAGTACTGCGCACACAATATGGCCGCGCCGCTCCCTAAACCGGAATAGACCATAAACAGGACATTGGCGTATTGCGTTGCCAGAGAAACCGCCGATATGGAGGATTGTCCTACATAATTTAACATCAGAACATCCGCTGAACTGACCGCGGCGCTTAAGATATTCTGTAACACGATAGGGATGAGCAGCCTGCGGATCTGGATATTAAATTCGTCTCCGGCCCCGCCTTTTTCTTTTATCTTATATGATAATTTCATCTCCGGAATTTACCTTTCTGTAACGCGCTGCTTCTTCCCGCCATCCGTTCCCAGACTTACGGCCATCGCCTTCTCAATTTTCTTCATGGCCTCTACACCGATATTTCCTCTGTATTCCTCCAGACGGCTTTTATCAATCGTCTTGATCTGTTCCAAACAGACGGTGCTCCTTTTCTCCAGTCCGGCAAAATGCCGAAGCTGTACATGCGTCGGCAGAAAACGTTTCCGTCTGGACGTTAAGACCGCCACGATCGTCGTCGGCGCATGTCTGTTAGCAATATCGTTCTGAATAATTAAGACCGGCCTTCTGCCGGTCTGTTCACTTCCTCTGGAATGTTCCAACCCGCTTAGATCGGCGAAGTAGATATCACCGCGTCTGATCTCATCTGTTCTCTGTGTTATCTGCCGTACTGTCTGTGATAATTTTTTCTGTTTTGTCATGGAATGCCTCTCTTTCATGTTCTCCGGGCATCTCGGCATCCATGTCCTTCTTTCACTACGATAACATATGAACAGTCCCATAAACCGGACATATTATCACTCAACCGTTATATTATCAATTAAAAGATTGGAACTTTTCACTTATCAGGGCGTACTGTTCTTTGATCTTTAAATAGAGTCCTATCGTATTCTCTTTTTCTTTCTCAAACTCTTCGATGACCTTGTCATAATTCCGCATCAACGCGTCTACCGCCGCTTTGTTGATCTTATTGTTTTCGGCGTCCTCGGTCATGATCTTCTTGATCAGATCGCTGCTGAATGCCTCTTTATAACTTCTTTTGCCGTACAACGCACTCAAAATATCCGCTACCGCCACAATCTGCTGCGGAAGGGTGAGCTGGTCTCCTGTCAGCCCCTTGTGATAACCGCTGCCATCCAGTTTCTCATGATGTCTGACCGCGATCTGCAATACATCATTATCTACGACGCCCTCCAGGATCATCTCCGTAATCCGCACATGCGCTTTCATTACTTTCATCTCTTCATCGGATAATCGTCCCGTAGATTCCAGTATATTCAGGGGAATTGCAATCTTGCCCAAATCATGCAGAAGCGCCCCGTAATACAGATCCCGCAGATCCTTGCCGCCAAGACGCATCAGGCGTCCGATCTGCTGTCCGAAATTGACTGTCGCCAGCGTATGTACTACCGTGTGTTCACTTCTGAAATCAATGGTATAGACAAGCATTTCCAGAAATCCTTTTTTATACTGCTCGGAAAATGCTCTCTTAGCCAATAGCTCGGCCAGTTCCTCTTTATAAGTACCGTTTACCAGATTGGCAGTGATCCCGAATCTGGTCTCCGCCTTATGGAAGAGATCAAGCGCTGCACCGGAAAACTTAATATCACGGTATTTGGCAAAAAAATCTTTCTCCAGTTTTTCTTCTTTTAAATGCAGAAAAGTATCCATCTTATCCGCCAGATTCAGGCATTCGATAATATGCTTATACTTGCTCTGTATCATCCCGTAGCGGCTGTAATCCAGATGATGGTATAATACAATTTCCGCCTTATCATCCATTGGCGAGAGATATTTCAGGAAAAGAAAACCGTATATCGAATGCGGCCAGAGGTTCTTGGTCTCAAAGTCCGTCACATTCTTGACATTGTCTTCCTTATACAGACCGATGTCATGCAAAATACCGAGCATCGTATAATCCACAAGTTCCTGCTCCGTATACTGCTGCTCGCACTCTAACATCTTATATAAAATATATCCTGTGATCTCTCCGTGATTCATGATCTTGGAGTTGATGATACTCAATGTTTTTCTGATGATCTCATAAACGTCTTTGCTGCTGATAACGCTCATTGTACATTTCTTCCCTTCTTCTGTTTATCCCCTGTTTTCTATTATAATCTATAACTGGAAATTTTGCATCACAATTTTACCACTGTTGAAATATTTCCTATTGCAGCATTTTTTATGATACCAAAAATCCCACGGACAATTTTCACCGCCCGCAGGATTTTCCCATGCTTTTATTCTTTATCCGCTTTATTCCATTAATTCTTCGTTTTCTTCATCCGCCTCCTGCGTGCTGTCCACGAGGTCGATACCCGATGTCTCATCATCAATCTGCTGTTTCATCTGCTGAACCTTCGCATCCTCCGCTATAGCCCGCAGGATACGGTTCACATCCTCCGGCGAGAACATGCCGATGGCTCTGGCCAGATCACCCAGATTATCTCTGTTGACCACCAGAGAGCCGCCGCCGGATAGCGGAATGCGCAGACATTTATCCGGATTGCTCGTATCGCCGAGATTTAATGTCCTGTTCTTGTCATCGCATACAAAAATGACCCCTTTATAATCTATAATGCCGTCTTTGGCAAGATAAGAATACGGCGCGCCGTTTGCCGCTTTCTCGCGGGCCTGTGTCAGCGCCTGTGCGGCCGACATTCCGAAATCCGTCATGCTCAATGTCATATTGCGCCAGTCCCTGCGCTGGAACAGGAACTCCTGTGCATTCTTTGCGCTCACATCACCATATGTAGAGTTCTGGACACGGTACATCAGATCCTGATAACTTCCCATGAACTCTTCATTACCCGATGTCCCCTGTTCATCCAGATGCGTCAGGAAAGCAAACATTTCCAGTTCCGTGGCGTTTTCCGGATCGACTTCATTGACATTCACATTGACAACGATCTCTGTTCCCGACCCGCTTACGATCCGCACCTGTACGACCGGATTTTCCTTTGTGGAGCGCTCAGCGTAACGCGCGCTGAAATTCGTTCCGTCTTCAAAACTGCCAAAACCGATGATGCCGGATGTCAGAGAACCTTCAAGCTGTTTGATATCCGCATTCTGCAGATCATCTTTTTCCAGACTGCCGTTCGCTTCTCCCCGGCTGCCTTCTGTCTCTTCCGCTCTATATCCTTTCTCTACCATATAAGCGTTATATGCCTGGGCCTCGGCCGCAGAAGCCGTCCCGGAAACAGCCTGTAACGGATCGAGTTCCTGCTCTGCAAAAGTCGGGGCGATTTCCTGCATTGCCATTGTCTCCCCATAAGATATCCCGTCTCCGAATCCCTGCACTTCTCCGTTTCCCGGAGCTTTACCCGATTTCGGCTGTAGATATTGCAGCGCTGTACTTTTGTTTGTGATCTCTGTGACTGACATGTTATCATTCCTCCCTGCTTTATCCCTTATTTATTTCTTTTTTATACTTCTTGATTCCATTTGTTTTATTTCTTGATTTCATTTATTTTTAACCGTTTATTATATCTTACTCATATCCTGAAAAAGCGAGCTGAGCAGTTCTTCTTCGATCTTCTCATTTTCCGCCTCCCGCACATCCGTTTCCAGAACCTGTACTTCCTGCAAAAGTTCCGCCTTCTGCTGTTCTTCTTTCATCTTTTCGATACGCTCCCGCAATTCTTCCCTGATCGCGTCAAGCTGATCGTCTATGCCCTCCAGTAATTTATCCCACTCCGCTATGGAAAACTCGGAATTGCCGATCATATATTTGGGCGGTCCGTTTTTAATGCGGTCTTCGATAAACTCATAAAAATCAAGCAATGCCTCCGCCAGCGTAAGCGGCTCTTCCTCATCTGCTTTCGTATCCTCACTCTTTTGCTCCCACGCCTCTAACGCCATGCGCTCGACAGGATCGGTCGTATCTTTATCCAGTTTATCCACATCGACCTCGTATCCGGCCGTTGTTCCATCTTCCCGCCTGCGCTCCACATAGACCTTACGGCTGTCGGTATCCGCCTGCGCCAGAAGTGTATAGCCTTCCATGACAAAAGTTTTGACCAGATCGCTCTCTTCATAGGAAATATTACGCGCCTCTTTTTCGGTAACGGCTTCTGTTCCTGTTTTCTGACTTTTCTGCACATCGGCCGTTCCGGCCTTGGAAACCGTGCTGCGATAGGGAAAAGCAGTCTGTACCGCCCCGTTTTTGGCAAATGCGGTATTTTCTTTTTTTAACTCTGATTCCGTCTTTTGGGTTTCCGCCTTTACATTTTCCGTCTTTTCATTTATATTTTCCGACAGACTCTCATAAAAACCGCCGTCGGCATTTTTCGGATTCGCCTTACTCCCGTTTGCCTTCTCATAATACGTCTGTTTTCCGATTCCATTCACATTCATTGTCTTGATCTCCTATCTTTGCTAAATCTGCGGATTAATCAATTACCAAGCGCTTTTTTTAAGGCTTCCCTGCCGCGCTTTAAATTTGTTTTCACCGTATTCTCCGGCATATTGAAAAGTCCGGCCATCTCTTTTACGGAATAGCCTTCGTAATAAAAGAAATAAAGGCAGTCCCTGTATTTCTCCGGCAGTTCCAGAACCGCCCACAGGGTATCGTCTTTCTCAGTATACGGCAGTCTGAAATATGCTTTCTCCGCCTCCGGTATCCTATCAATACTGACTACCGCGCTGTGCCATTTACTTTTCAGGATATCTTTGCACAGATTGATGGTCGTGCGGATAAACCATGCTTTCTCATGCTCTTCATCCTCAAACTGCGGTTCATATCTAAGCAACCTTACGAACACTTCCTGCGCCGCATCTTCCGCGTCTGCATGGCTTTTCATCTGCATAAAGGCCACCCGGTACACGAGAAGATACCGCTCTTTAAAATATGTTTCAAATACTTGTCTTGTCATATTCTATCTTCATTACCTGTCCAGAAATTCTAAAAATTTTTTCCATTCCATGTAACCTTTTAAATCTCCGTAGCGATATTCCGACTGCATGATATCTTTCGCGATCTCTACCCAGTCGGTCTTCTCCCAAAAACTCCACATACCAGAGCGGCTTTCAGCGTCTTGTACAGTTCTGGCGACTACGGCTTTTAATGCAGTATCTTCAAAACTGCCTTTTCCACTTTCTTTCAGATCGGCAGTATACGCATATAATTCTGCCGTATCGCAGTTTTTCGGATCAACTTTCGATACGTCCACCATCCGCTCTGTTACTTCCCCCGACTGATCCCATATTTTCACTTTATATACCGGTTTCCCCGGATCAAAGTCCGGCGTCTTATAAACAGCATAAGAAGAACCGCTCACAAGTTCCGCTCCTGTAAAAACTGTAATATCCCCTGAACCTTCTTCTGCACTATGCAAAACGGCTGCTGCCCGTCCTGCTGCCTGCGCCGCTTCGGCCGCCTGCTTCGCAAAACTGCCGCTTATCGTATTTTTGTCCGCCTCTCTTGTTTCGTTTGTTCCATACTTTGCCGCCGGATATCCTGCTGCGATTCCATTAACGTCCAATCTTCATACCCTCCCCGTTTATCTTTTGGGTGATTTAACGCCGTTAAAGCCGTTAATCTTTTTTTTGATCTTCTAATGATAATACGAGTCAGAACGGGCAAAGGTTTCAGTAAAATTAAAAAAAGGGAAAATGAATGAACCAATTCTGGTTTTTCTGACAGTTTCTGTATTTGCTCATTATCCTCTGCAATATACTCCTGCTTAATTATAGCCAGGACAAAATTCCATCTATATCTGGTGTCATGAAACTACCCTGCCCTTTTTCATATTCGCTAAGATAGTTCTGACAGGCATTTACGATCTTGCTTTCATTCTTATCCAAGATACTTTTTACCATTACAAGATAAGCGCTTTTCGATATTTTGTATGGATGTACATACTTTCTGTCCATCGGGAACAGTTTAATATAATGCACACCATGTCTTTTCCCTGGCTGCGTAAAAGCATTAGGGGGTAATGGGAAATACTGACTTTGGGGTACATTTTTAGCTATGTTGGAACGAATGGGAACCACGAAGGTATGCTTCTGCCCTTTATATACTAAATCGACAATCAAAACACACGGCCTACCTTGCTTATCATAAAGTAATTCTCTATCGGTTCCATACTTTTTGCATTGTGCAAAGAAGTCTTTTTCAACTGTCACCAACTGCATCTTTTGTATCTCCTAAAATAGTATAAGCCGCCATACAGGCAGCTTATACACATACTGGTGAATGATATTCTAAATTCAAGTCCCGTCATTCCCGGAGACCAGACATACTGGTGAATGATATTCTAAATTCAAGTCCCGTCATTCTCGGAGACCAAACATACAAGTGAATAATATTCCGGGCGTTATTCGCGCCGAACAAATCTCTTTGTCCACTTATAGTATATGCAATTCTCTTATCTTAGTCAATCATTTTGTTAAATATGCTTGACATTCTTTCTTCTTTCATTTCAGCAATCCTATGGATTATTACACGATACCCTGCGCCTTCATAGCCTCGGCAACTTTCAAGAAGCCTGCAATATTCGCGCCTGCAACATAGTTGCCTTCCATACCGTATTTCTTAGAAGCCTCATCCAGATTGTGGAAGATGTTGACCATGATGCCCTGCAGCTTGGAATCAACCTCTTCAAATGTCCAGGAAAGTCTCTCGGAGTTCTGGCTCATCTCCAGCGCGGAGGTTGCTACGCCGCCGGCATTGGATGCCTTTCCGGGGCAGAACAGTACGCCGTTTTTCTGCAAGTACTCCGTAGCATCTAAAGTAGTAGGCATGTTCGCGCCTTCCGCTACTGCAAAGCAGCCGTTTGCTACAAGCGCTTTGGCATCTTCTAAGTCTAACTCGTTCTGTGTCGCGCACGGAAGAGCAACGTCACATTTTACTGTCCATACGCCATGTTCTCCGGCTTTCTTCTCATGATACTGTGCGTTCGGTCTTGCCGCCGCATATTCTGTCAGACGGGCACGTTTTACCTCTTTTACTTCTTTTAACAGGGCAACATCGATTCCGTCGGGATCGTAGATCCAGCCTGTGGAATCGGAACAAGTGACCGGTTTAGCGCCTAACTGCTGCGCTTTCTGGATCGCGTAAATAGCAACGTTTCCTGCACCGGATACCGCTACGGTCTTGCCTGCGATATCTTTACCGTTGCATTTTAACATCTCCGCCGTCAGATATAACAAACCGTATCCTGTCGCTTCTGTTCTTGCCAGAGAACCGCCGTATGTCAGTCCTTTACCTGTCAGAACGCCCTCGTAAAGATTGCGGATTCTCTTATATTGTCCAAACAGGAAGCCAATCTCGCGTCCGCCTACACCGATATCGCCTGCCGGTACGTCTGTATCCGCTCCGATATGTTTGCAGAGTTCTGTCATGAAGCTCTGGCAGAAAGCCATAACTTCTCTGTCGGATTTGCCTTTAGGATCGAAATCGGAACCGCCCTTGCCGCCGCCGATCGGAAGTCCTGTCAGAGAATTTTTGAAAATCTGCTCAAAGCCTAAGAATTTAATAATACCAAGATTGACCGAAGGATGGAATCTTAAGCCGCCCTTATAAGGCCCGATCGCACTGTTAAACTGTACGCGGAAACCGTTATTCACCTGAACCTGTCCTTTATCGTCTACCCACGGAACGCGGAACTGGATGATCCTTTCGGGAACCGTTAATCTTTCCAGTAAAGCGTCTTTTCTGTATGCTTCTTCATCAGCTTCAATAACGACGCGAAGAGATTCCAAAACCTCTTTTACCGCCTGATGGAATTCCGGCTGTGCGGGATTCTTTGCTACTACTAACTCGTATACCTCGTCAACGTATGACATCTTTATATCCTCCTTTTGTTAAAATAATGCATAAACGTCCTGTTCCATTATAGTATGTCATGGAAAAATCTACAAGCCCGTTTTTTATAAATATTCTTTCAACTGCTCAATGCTCTTTTCTTCAAAATCCATAAACTCCTGCGCCAGTTCTACGCAACGATCCTCCGCCAGCGCGTTATGCTTGACGCTCCTGTATACGTTGGTCATTCCTTTATTACTTTCCTGTATCATCATCTGTGCCATATGGCTCGTACTGACATCCAGCAATGTCCCCATATGCACGCTCCCTTTTAAGAAAAAATCGGCGATCTGGTTTCCCCTGTAAGTGCCGCTCTGCTGCTCGATCAACTGCTCCACCGCATCATTATGGAGTTTCGCATACCCGATAGATTGTCTGGAAAGTTTTACGGTAAATTCGTCATCCGTTGTTTTATCCAAAAGTGTGTCGATCGTTGTCATCGCCATCTGGGCGTTTTTCTGGATCTCTTTTAAGATCATCACATCATCCTGTCTCATATAGCCGCCTCCTAAACACAAAAAAATTGCTCTGCAATTTCCTATACGATAAAAAGAGTATAGATTCCACTCTATACTCTTTACTATTGCCATATTTTGTCTGTTTTAATCCGGGCTGCCGCCACAATGGACGCCTTTACTCAACGTACTCCGATTTCACATAAGCAATCTTGCCATTATATTTGATCTTCGTCCAGCCATCCGCCTGCTTCATGACAAGTTCCAGTTTCTCACCGGCATAAGCGGTACCCAGTTTCTCGCTGGTCTCGCTGGCTGAACTTCTGATCCTGACGGTTTCTAATACCCTGACGGTTCCGTTTGACGCAACATTCGCCGCATCTGCGGGTTCTGTACTTTCTTCCGCCTCTTCCTCTGATTCTTCTCCGTTGCCTGCAGCTACTTCCGTCGTCTCGATATCTTCCAGATACTCGCTCTTAATATAGGCTTCAGAACCTTCATACTCAATCTTGCTCCAGCCGTTGCCAATCTTCTCGATCAGTGTAAACTCATCGCCGATTGCTGCTTTACCGAGTTTATCGGCGGTCTCGCTGTCAGATGTTCTGATATTGACTACATCGGTCGCTCTTACTTTCGTTACAACGGTCAGGGTTTCCGGCTCCTGTTCCTCGGCAGCCCCTTCTTCTTCTGTTTCCGCGCCTTCTTCACCTTCGGCCTCTTCCTGTGCCTGCGCCAGAACCGCGCCCACATTCTTTTCAACCTCGGTATTCATATCCAACAGAAACTGCGCCAGTTCCACATCCGACGCTACCATATCATTGTATTCAACGGTAACTTTATTGTTCAGATCGACCACATCATCCTGAAGATTTACTTTTCTCATATAATCTTCTTCCTGATCGCTCAATTTACCATTTTCAATAATATGATATACCCCGTTCTCATCAGCACGGACATAATACGCCCGCATACCCGCAAGCGGCTTATCTGCAAAATCTTTAAACATTAATGTAGACTCTACATATACGAGATAAGAATTTTCCGTCGGCCCCACTTTGGTATAAATATTCAGTGTCGGATAAGACTCTGTATATTTACTGAGTTCCTTGATCCTGATCGCCTCTGATTCTTCGAGGCCGTCTTTAAGCTGTGCAATCGTTTCCGTATCGCCGTTCACCATAGCCGTATAATAGGTATTGATAAGTTCCGTGATCTCCGGCACTGTATTTTCCTGTAACGGCACGAGCGGAACGACATATTCTGCATCCGCTGTTTCATCTACCGTCACATTAGCTTCCACATCTTCCTTTATCTCCGCCTCTCTCTTATTGGCATTGACCGAGACAATAACTGTCACCGTCACACAGAGTAAGAGAACAACGGGCATTACGATCCTGGCATGTTTTACCAGCCAGTCTCCTATCGCATTAGCCTTCGCCAAAAGAAACTCCCCTATCTTATTATTTGACGTTTTCATAAACTACAACCTTTCTTCCTGAAACGATGAGTGTAATGCACCCGACAGGAATCGAACCTGCATCAAAGGCGTCGGAGGCCTACGTTTTATCCGTTAGACTACGGGTGCATATGTTACAAATTTATTACATCATCCTGCTTATCATACCACAAGAGTACAATATTGTCCAGTAATCAAAAAAATTTGCAGAAATTACCGGAAAAAGCGCAGGCTCAACAGTCTGCGCTCCTTATCTTCCCGATCAGCCTCTCTCTATGGACGCGCTTTGCAATTTTTTATAAATTTTATAAAATAGAAATTTCTCCGGAAAACCTGTCATAATAATAAACATTATACGAAAGCCGTTCCTCCGGTTCTACCTGCGAATCATTGACTTCCCTGACCATATTCCTGAAAAAATCCTTCTCCCTGATACCGTCATCCGGCACAAGCAGCACTTCATGCACGGAACTGGGCAGAATAATAAGATTTTTATCCAATCTGCCAGCCAGCAGCTTCAACGATTCAGTATACAGGATCGTCGCAGCTCCGAACAGTCTGTCGCGGCTGCTCAATACATAGATCATGGAATCCGTTTCCATTGCCGCCCTGCCCCTATCTGAAAGCAGTATCTTTCCCGGCGTACAACTTTCGCTCCGGTCTATGAATTCCCGTAACAACTCCTTGATGGGCAGCAACTCTTCCGGTTTCAGGCGCAGCATATTCGTTCCGGCATGTTCATATAAAACAGCCTTGTCAATCCCCCACATCGCCAGATGGGCATTTTTTATCAAAATAGAGGCTTTTCCGAAACGCTCGTCCTCCAATGAATAATAAAAGACTAACGCCAGATCGTTCCATTTGATATAAGGAATTTCTTTTAATAACTCCGCATTGCTCTCCCGATGGATCAGTTTGTACAACACCCTGCTCCTGGCTTTCTCAAAGCGGGTAAAAAAATCCATATCCATATCAATCTCTCTGGCATGATGCTTATAAACGCGCAGAAGATCGTAGACAATATCCCCGAAAGACCTGCCCTCTCCATACTCATCATAAAGTTCGTCGATATAAATCGCCGGGGATACGTTACTGCCCGCCTTATTTATCACGATCCCATGAAGAAGTACACCGTTATTTTTCGTCACTTCTTTCATCTCGACATCGTAATCCGCTCCTAAAATTTCCTGCAATGCCTTGCATACTCTGTGCCCAAATTGCTCTAATACCATATTGTCCTCTCTTTCCATTCTCTCCGGACAAAAGGTTCTTCATAAAATTACGCATAAAAAGACAATGGATAAAACGATTCCATTGTCTTATAGGCTCAAAGATATTCATGATATACAGTAGTAATCATACTCTGGAAAGATATTCCCCTGTTCTGGTATCAATCTTGATGACCTCGCCCTGATTAACGAATAACGGCACCATGACTTTGGCTCCGGTCTCCACGATAGCGGGCTTGGTAGCGCCGGTCGCCGTATCGCCCTTAAATCCGGGTTCTGTATCCGTGATCTCCAGTTCTACGAATAACGGCGGCTCGATCGTAAATACATTGCCGTTGTAGGAACAAACTTTTACCATTTCATTTTCTTTTACAAATTTCAATGCGTCTCCCACAGTATCGCTGTTTAAGGCAATCTGGTCATAGGTTTCCGTATCCATGAAATTGTACAGATCCCCATCCGCATATAAGTACTGCATATCTTTTCTATCAATACGTGCCTGTGGGCATTTCTCAGTCGGTCTGAAGGTCTTCTCTACAACGCCTCCATTGATGACATTTTTCAGTTTCGTTCTTACGAAAGCTGCTCCCTTACCGGGTTTTACATGCTGAAACTCCATGATCTGATAAACGTTGCCTTCGTACTCAATGGTAATACCATTCCTGAAATCGCCTGCCGATATCATAAAATAATCCTCCTAGATTTTCAATTTTTCACAATTATAATTCTTATATAGTTTAAACTATAAAGTTTTATTTTTCAACCTCTTTCCCAAAAAAAGGAAAAAAAGTTGTACAGACGGTTACCATTCACGGGTTAACCCATCCAAAAAATCCCCGCCTGTAACAGCAGGGA
>JAMPIB010000004.1 GCA_023663085.1 Ruminococcus sp.
ATGAGATGTCATAAAGAAAAACAGGAAAAGTGCCAACGATTACTTGACACAAACATGATTTTAGAAAGAATTGCAAGATAGGTTTTTATTAGGTATAATATAATATCATAGCTAAGACGGACAGACCGGGAAAGGAGTATCCCAAGGAAATGTTAGAATTAAAAAATCTTTCTTTTGAAGTATCCGGGGAAAGCAATCAGAAAGAAAACAACCAGAAAGAAATTGTCCGCGATATCAGTCTGACGGTTGGAGAACACCGTTTTATCGTTATCACCGGCCCGAACGGCAGCGGTAAATCGACGTTAGCCAGACTGATCGCGGGCATTGAGCGACCGACTTCCGGTCAGATATATTTTGAAGGGACAGACATTACGGATATAAGCATTACGGAACGGGCCAGAATGGGAATTGCCTTTGCCTTTCAACAGCCGGTGCGTTTTAAGGGACTCGAAGTATTAGACCTTCTGCGGATCGCTTCAGGCAGACATTTATCCGCGTCTGATGCCTGCGAATATCTTTCGGAAGTGGGACTCTGTGCCAGAGATTATATCAGGCGGGAAGTGAACGCCAGTCTTTCCGGGGGAGAGTTAAAGCGTATCGAGATTGCTTCTGTACTGGCCAGAGATGCGAAATTATCCGTTTTTGACGAACCGGAAGCGGGTATCGATTTGTGGAGTTTCCAGAATCTGATCCAGGTATTTGAAAGGATGCAGAAAAAGAATAAAAAAGGTTCCATCATCGTGATCTCCCATCAGGAGAGGATACTGAATATCGCCGACGAGATCATTGTCGTGGCGGATGGACGTATCGCAGACAGAGGGCCTAAAGAAGAGATCCTGCCGGGTCTTTTAGGAACGCCGTCGGCGGTGAAAGAGTGTAAAGGAAAGGATTATGAGCGATGATCGATACAATACAGAAACGTTTATTAGCGGAAGTGGCGGATTTGCACGAAGTACCGGAAGGCGCTTATAATA
This sequence comes from Ruminococcus sp., assembly GCA_023663085.1. Classification (GTDB taxonomy): domain Bacteria; phylum Bacillota; class Clostridia; order Lachnospirales; family Lachnospiraceae; genus UBA3282. Next base: position 975 of record JAMPIB010000004.1, read on the forward strand.
TCCGGGCCAACGGCGAGATGGCGGCCAGAAATACGACGGCCAATATTGATATCGTATCCAAGCAGGACGTAAGCGGCATGGATATCCATATCAGACCGGGTACCAAAAATGAGAGTGTGCATATTCCGGTCGTACTTAGCCAGAGCGGATTCAAGGAAACAGTCTATAATGATTTTTACGTCGGAGCAGACGCTGATGTGGTCATTGTGGCAGGATGCGGGATTGATAACTGCGGCGGACAGGATTCACAGCATGATGGCATTCATCGTTTTTATCTGGAAAAAGGCGCTAAGGTAAAATATGTGGAGAAGCATTACGGTTCGGGCGAAGGAAAAGGGAAAAGGATTCTGAATCCGGGCACGGAAGTGCATATGAAAGAAGACAGTTTCATGGAAATGGAAATGGTGCAGATCAAAGGCGTGGACTCCACAGTACGCACGACTACGGCCAGGCTGGCGGCCGGAGCGAAACTGATCGTCAGGGAGCGGCTGATGACGCATGGCGATCAGCAGGCCATCAGCAATTATCAGGTGGAATTAAACGGAGAAGGTGCCGGAGCGGATATCGTTTCCCGTTCGGTAGCCAGAGATACTTCTTATCAGAAATTTGATTCGCGCCTTGTCGGCAATGTGCCGTGCAGCGGGCATACGGAATGTGACGCCATTATTATGGATAAAGCAAGGATACTGGCGGTTCCGAGTTTGGAGGCCAACGATCTGGATGCGGCGCTCATCCATGAAGCAGCCATTGGTAAGATAGCCGGAGAGCAGATCGTTAAGCTGATGACGCTTGGATTGACGGAAGAGGAGGCGGAAGAACAGATCATAAATGGATTCTTGAAGTGATATTATTTTGGGGGATAGTATTTTATAGAGAAAGAGAGGATATGTTTATGAACACGAATGTAGTAGAAGAGTATATGAATAAGGTATTTGCCATTGTGATTCTGACGATCACCGGTGCCTGCCTGTGTGCGGGCGTGACCGTATCAGGACTGAAACTGTTTGGCTTTTATCCGGCGTTATCCTGGCTGGTGATCGGAATCTTTGTAGCGACCTGTGTTTTATATTTTGTGACCGGGCTGTGGTTTATCACGCATGCGTATGAGACGGAAGACGGTGCGAAGCGGATCAGACCGGATATGCTGACCAAAGGAAAAATCTTTATTTTTGTTGTTCTGGGTATCCAGTATAATTTTCTGCTCTATATGCTGCCGAGCCGGGAATTTTGGGCTTATACGTTCTTTTTCATTATTCTGGTGGCCTTTTTTCTGGATTTTAAACTGACGGCCTCGGTATCGGCGCTCATCATGGTTTCCGTTGTCATAGGGAGCATAGCAAGGGCGAAGACGATCCTGCCTCTGTTTGATGACAATGTCATACCGGAGATCACGCTGCGTATCATCTGTCTGGTGCTTTCTGTTGCGGCGGTCTTACTGCTGAATTTTATGGTCGGGAATTATCTGATCAATGTGAAAAAAGAGCAGATGGAAGAAAACAACAACAGGGTGGAGCGTGTGCTGTCCAAAGTCACTTCTTTAGCGGAGGACTTAAACCAGACAAGTATTGCCCTGACGGAAATCTCACAGAATGAGAGCGCTTCGACGGAAGAACTTTCGGCAACGACAGAGTCTTTATTAGACGCCAGCAACAGTGTGATGGCACAGGCGCAGAGCAGCAGGGATAATATGGATGCGCTGGCAGAGTGCGCGGTAGAACTGGACAGAAATATTACGGAAGTAGAAGAAGTATCCAAGGGACTTTTGGAGAAGTCGGCGCAGAATGAAGTGCTTTTAAAAGACTTACAGCAAAAGAACAAGGAAGTATCCGATTCAGCCTTGAGTACGCAGAAGATGTCGGAGTCGCTGCTTTCCTGTGTGGATGAAATTGGTATTGCCTTAAAGGTAATAAACGATATTTCGTCTTCTACGAGCCTGCTGGCTTTAAACGCATCTATCGAGGCGGCCAGAGCCGGAGAAGCGGGCAAGGGATTTGCAGTCGTGGCGGAATCGGTCGGCGGACTGGCGGCCAATACCAAAGATTCGTTGAGCGATATCCAGGCGGTCATCGTGAAATTGCAGGATAATGTAAGAGAGATGTCGGCCTCCGTGGAAATGAGCACCTCCAGTCTGGAGAGACAGAGTGAGACCTTTGAGCAGACATTTGCCAGCATTCAGGATATGATCCGCGTGATCAGGGAGTCGTTAGAGGCCATTACGGCGATGAACGAAGTGCATGTACGGCAGAGCGAACTGATCAAAACGACGGTTTCCATCAATGAAGAGATCGCAGGCGCCATTCAGTCGGAAAATGAGCAGTTCGTCAACATATCGGATATGATAAGCGATAACAGCGCCAATATCTTAAAGATGACAACGCAGGCGGAGACTCTGGAGCGCATGATAGGCGATCTGAAAGCGCTGTTAGCTTAAAGACAGTCCGCCTGGGCGGAGGTTTGCATACAGGCATATAAAATAAGGATGGCCGTTATTCACGGCCATCCCAGCAATATGTACAAAGTTTGGATTTATCAATACCCACCGAGGAGATCATATCGTCCAGACGGTGATAACGCAGAGAAGTGAAGTTGAGCTTCTCTCTTATTTTTTCCAGCATATCATGATATTCTGTTGATTCCGGATCGGCGTAAGCGCTTAAGTTCGGATATTTATTATCCGCCTCCATCTCGCCTATGACCTGTCTGGTGATCAGTTCCATCTCGGAAGTGGAACGTGAGAAATTCAAGTATTTACAGCCGAATAACAACGGCGGGCAGGCCGGACGGATATGAACTTCCCGTGCGCCGCTCTGGTATAAAAATTCCGTTGTTTCCCGCAGCTGTGTCCCGCGCACGATAGAGTCGTCGATGAGCAGCAGGCTTCTGTCTTTGATCAAATCATGTACAGGCAGCAGTTTCATCTTGGCGATCAGGTTCCGTTTGCTCTGTATCGTAGGCATGAAAGAACGCGGCCACGTAGGTGTATATTTGATGAACGGTCTGGAAAAAGGAATGCCGGACTCATTGGCATAGCCGATAGCATGAGCCGTCCCGGAATCCGGTACGCCGGCCACGGTATCCGGTCGGACGTCGTCGCGTCTGGCGAGCATGGCGCCGCAGTTATAGCGCATTTTTTCCACATTCACGCCTTCATAGGAAGAAGACGGATAACCGTAATAGATCCAGAGGAAAGTGCAGATCTTCATATCTTTGCCGGGGGCGACGAGGGTACGCGCGCCTTCCGGTGTGATGACGGCGATCTCGCCGGGGCCGAGTTCCCGTTCGTCCTGATATCCCAGATTCAGATAAGCAAAACTCTCGAAAGAAATGCAGCAGGCGGAGTCTTTTTTACCGACCGTCACCGGGGTACGTCCCAGACGGTCTCTGGCCGCATAGATACCCTTCGGCGTCAATAACAGCATCGTCATCGAACCTCTGATGAGTTCCTGCGCATACCGGATGCCTTCAATGAGATTATCTTTTTGATTGATGATAGCAGATACCAGTTCCGTGGCATTGATCTCACCGCCGCTCATTTCCTGAAAATGAGCGTGTCCGCTCTGAAAAAGCTGTTGTTCGATCTCTTCCTTGTTATTGATCTTGCCGACAGTGGTGATCGCATAAGTACCGTGATGCGAACGGATGATAAGCGGCTGCGGCTCATAATCAGAGATAGAACCGATACCGAAACTGCCGTGCATTTTGTTTACATCTTTGTCAAACTTGGTTCTGAAAGGGGCGTTTTCAATATTATGGATCGCCCGGTCAAAGCCGCTTTCCGCACTGTAACAGGCTATGCCTGCCCGCCGCGTTCCCAGATGGGAATGATAATCAGTCCCGAAAAATAGATCAAAGACGCAGTCTGTTTTTGACGCAACTCCAAAAAATCCACCCATATAAATATAAATCTCCTATTCTGTAAAATATATCCCAATATTAATAGTATATAAAAATAAGCCGCGCAAAACAATGCGGTCAGCGTAAAAAAATAGATGAAATTTTCATGGCAAAACGGGTAAAAACACAGAAAAACATAGAAAATCCATGAAATGATGCAAAAGGAATTGACGGACGCGCGCCGGGACGGTATAATATATTGAAAAGTGAGGGAGTAGTCGGCGCCTTGGCGCGGTATACCAACATACTGGCGGATCAATGCCTGGTGTATCTTAATTGATGAGACTCATGTGAAACAGAGGACTGTTTTGCATGTGTTTTTTTATGCGCAGGGAAGAAAACTTCCCTATTCAATATATATAAATATATATAAGAAATTCCGCCAAAGAGCGGAAGAATACGGAGGAAAAAGTCATGATGATTTTCTTAACGGTGCTGTTCACGATTTTTATTGCCGAGATGGGCGATAAGACACAGCTTCTTCTGGTGGCTATGGCGGGGAAATATAAGATATCCCATATCCTCACGGGAACATGGCTGGCGACAGTGCTTCTAAACGTACTGGCCATCGGCGTGGGCGCGGCGCTCGGTAATTATCTGGATATGCGGATCATCAAGACGGTCGCGGGCATCGCCTTTTTCTGGTTCGCCTACTCAATTGTCAAAGGCGATGGAGACGAAGAAGAGCAGGAAAAAGAGATGAAGCATACGTTCGGCCCGGTATTTGCCATCTTTGGTTCTTTTTTCATCGGAGAACTCGGAGACAAGACCCAGTTGTCAGCGATCACGCTGGCGGCTAATTATACGCAGCATCAATTCAGTAACGCCCTTTATGTATTTCTGGGGTGCACGCTGGGGCTGATCCTGGCAGATCTGATCGGACTGATCGTCGGCGTTATGTTAAAGAGTAAGATGCCGACAGGAATCTTAAATATACTTTCCTTTGCCATTTTTGCCGTTTTTGGGGTTGCCAGTATCGAAGAGGCAATGGTATTATGTTTTGGAGAGGGAACAAAAGCCGTGATCGGCTTTATTGGAATAACAGGTGTTTTTGTATTATGCAGTCTGATCGCCTGGATAAAAAGAAGAAAGGCACAGGTACTTAAATGATCTTTAAATGTAAAAACTGCGGCGGCAATACGGTCTATGAGCCGGGGAGAAAGAAAATGTACTGTCCGCATTGCGAAAGCATAGACAGTGAGGATAAATTAGAGGGCAGTTCCGTGACACAGTGCGAAAACTGCGGCGCGCCGGTCAATATCAGTCAGTATACTTCTTCCGGCAGATGCGAACATTGCGGTTCCTACATAGTCTTTGACGAAAGAGTGGAGGGAGAATACGAACCGCAGCTTATCCTGCCTTTTGCCGTGAATAAAGATATGGCGGCACAGCTGCTGCATCAGGAATTTAAGAAAAAGACTTTTCTGCCCTCCGGTTTTTTATCCGAGAAGAGTCTGGAAAAAATGGAAGGGATCTACGTGCCGTTTTGGCTGTATGATTATCAGGTACGTTACGATTTCGTCGGACAGGGCACCAAAGTGCGAAGCTGGGTCAGCGGCGATACGGAATATGTGGAGACTTCCTATTATGACGTGATCAGAAAAATGGAGGCGGATTTTGACAGGGTTCCGGTAGACGCCTCCATAGCTATGAATGATGGCGAAATGGACTTGATGGAGCCGTATGCTTACAAAGAACTGATCGGCTTTGATCCCAAGTATATGTCCGGCTTTTTTGGCGAGGTCTATAATCAGGGGGCGCAGGAACTGGAAGAGCGGGCGAAGATCAAGGTGCGGGAATCTTCCGAGAACCTGATGCAGCAATCCTTAAACGGCTATAGTTCGATGAAGCCTGTGAGCAGGAATCTGAATATGGACAGGAACGGTCTTACCTATGCGCTGATGCCGGTGTGGACTTATCTGTACCAGTACAGGGGAGAAACATGGCGTTTCCATGTCAACGGCCAGACGGGCAAGGTAGTCGGTAAAACACCGGTCTCACGGGCGAAACTCCTGTCTTACGGCCTTTCCGTATTTGCGAGCGTGAGCGCCTTGTTTTATCTGGCGATATTGATCCTGGAGGTATTTTAGATGAGAGAATATTTGAAGGCTTTTCGCTGGGTCTATGCGGCGGTCGCGGTGATGCTGCTCCTACTGCTGTCCATAAACGGCGTGCACGCCGTTACGGCGAAAATGCGATACTACGACAGAACCAACACGGAATGTACCACCACACAGCGTGTCTTTGACTATGCAGATGTGTTGAGCGATAAAGAGGAACAGAAACTGGCTTCGCTGATTGACAAAAGGCAGAAACAGACCGGATGCGATATCGTCCTCATCACCATGAACGAATCCCTGAAAGAATATGCCAGAGAAATAGAGCCGGGCGTATCTTATGATGAGTTTGTGCGGGTCTTTGCCGAGCAGTTTTATGAGGAAAATAACTTTGGTTATGATAAGGCCAATGGTGATGGTGTGCTTCTGGTAGATAACTGGTACAGAGAGGATGACGGCAGGATCTATACGTGGTTTTGTACGACGGGTATCGTCAAGGATACGTATTCCAATGTCGATATCGACCATATTTTAGACCGGGTATACCAGTATGTGGAGACCAATCCCTATAAGGCTTATAAGAGATATGTCAATGATTTCTATGACGATATGTTGGGGACAAGAGTATTTCATGCGGATGTGCCGAGGGTTTTGTATTTTCTGCCCGGTATCATAGCGACTGTTATTTTTATAGCTGTCAACTGGCAGTCCCGTAAAGGGGAAAAGACCACGACAGCGGTAACATATCTGAACGGCGGCCGCGAAGAGTTTACGAACAGACAGGATATCTTTATCAGAAAGAGCGTTGTCAAACACCATATTGAGAGAAGCAGCGGCGGAGGCGGCCATGGAGGCGGTCACAGCGGAGGCGGAGGCGGCGGCGGAAGCCACGGCGGAGGCGGCCACAGCAGATAGCAGGGGATATCCGGCATCCGGGCCTGCACAGAAAAAAAGCATCCCATATGACGGGGTGCTTTTCATGTTCTTTAAGTCTGGTTTGTTTTCAAGCCTGGTTTGTTTTCTAAGCCTGGCTTGTTTTCTAAGCCATTTTATTGACTGCCAGTGCTAAACGGGAAACTTTTCTGGAAGCCGTATTCTTGTGGAATACACCTTTGCTGGCGGCCTTATCAATAGTAGCTGTTGCGGACAGTAACGCCGCCTTTGCAGCTTCTTTGTCATTTTCGGCGATCGCAGCGTTTACTTTCTTGACAGCAGTCTTAACGCCGGACTTGATAGCCTTGTTTCTTTCCGCTTTGGTCCTGTTGACCAGGATTCTTTTCTTCGCAGATTTAATGTTAGCCAAGTTGCACACCTCCTGTTTGTGATCAGATTTTTAAGGAAAGTGTCTCATTAATTCGGACACGGACGTTTTAATGGAAACACACAGATATTATTGTAGAATAAGTGTTAATTTCTGTCAATACATAATTTGCATCTTTTTTGTGAAAACTAAGGCCATGCACTTTTTAAAGTCAAATAACCTGCCCGTGGAAATAAAAACGGGACACCCCTTATCTGCATATAGTAAACTGAGAAAAAGGAAAGAAGAAACGAGGACATGAGGATATGAGTTGGTTTCAGGTCAGAACAGACTTGGCGTTAGAAGCCAGAGAAAGTATTGACGGGAAAGAAAACGAAGTTCATGGAATAAAGGTAGAAGAAGAGTATGACGAGGACTGCGACGTTCATATTACCAAAGTGATCATAGAGACCAAAAACGGCGCCAGGGCCATGGGAAAGCCGATGGGGACTTATATAACGTTAGAAGCACCGGCCATGATCGAGCCGGAGGAAGATTATCATCAGGAGATCTCTGATATTCTGGCCAAAGAGATCAGGGAGCTTATTAAAGATCCGGAGGAAGAAAAGTCCGTTCTGGTAGTCGGACTCGGCAACCGGGACGTCACGGCGGACTCTCTGGGACCCAATGTGGTCGATAATCTTTTTATCAACAGGCATATCGTACTGGAATATGGTAAAGTCGCCTATAACTGCTCTAAAATGCACATGGTCAGCAGTCTGGTGCCGGGAGTCATGGCCAGAACGGGTATGGAGTCGGCGGAAATAATAAAGGGTGTTATTGAACAGACAAACCCCGATCAGGTGATTGTTATCGACGCGCTGGCGGCCAGATCGACCAAGAGGCTCAACCGGACGATACAGATCACGGATACCGGTATCCATCCGGGTTCCGGCGTCGGGAATCACAGAAACGCCCTGACCAAAGAGAGCCTTGAAGTGCCGGTGCTGGCAATCGGTGTACCGACGGTCGTAGATGCGGCGACCATTGTCGGAGACGCCATTGGCGAATATCCAAGCGCTCTTTCGGAACTGAATAATATGTATGTGACGAGTAAGGATGTGGATTTTCAGGTACAGCAGATCAGCCATATCCTCTGTGATGCGCTGAACAAAGCCCTGGATATCTCGGTATCATGAGAGCGCCTGCCTCCTGCATATAATAGACAGTGGGGCATACCGGAATGTTTCAGATGCCCGGATAGGGTGAACTATGCGCATAAAAGGAAGAGGACTCTCCATACAGAGGAATAACGGGATTCATATCGGGCGCGGTATTCTGCGGATCTTGCTCTTGGTCATATGTTTCATGGCGGGAGCAGCTTTTTTGCAGGAACTTTATTCTGGGGCCCGCTCACAGGAAAAAGAGGACAAAGGGCAGCTTCTTGTATGGCTGGAAGATTCTGTTATGAATATCTGGCTGCCGGGTATGGTGGAGACAGGAAAACGTCCGGACGATACGCATTACAACCTGCCCGAACGCCTTATCCTGGAGAATTTTCCGGTCATCCTCTGCGGTTTTGGGACGCAGGAAGAGTACGACAGAGTGATGTTACAGGAGAGCAGTTATGAAGAACTGCTGTTATTGGAAGGGACAGACGAGAACAAAAAGGAAATAGCGGAAGACGCTCTGGAATACGACGAGAATGCGATTCATCTGGATAAGAGTCTGGAAGAAGCCTTTCTGGCGGAGAATGAACAGGTAAATGAAAATGCGTCTGCTGAGGGCGAAGAAGAAATCCTCTCTACAGATACGGTCTTTCATGAGGTGGAAGAGCCTGTATACCGTTATCAGTGGGCGGAACTGCAAGGCTTTGAGGAATTGAAAAAGGCTTTTTATGCGATAGATTCCACGACTATGGCGGATCCTTCACTGTTAAATGCGCAAAAGTTTCTGGAAAAGGATATGCGGATGCAGGGCGATAATGATAAACCGCAGATATTAATTTATCATACCCATTCGCAGGAAGGGTTTGCAGACTCTGTACCCGGTGACGACTCCACGACCATTGTCGGCGTGGGAGAGAAACTGGCGTCCGTTTTACGGGATAAGTACGGTTATCATGTGCTCCACCATACCGAAAGTTTTGACAGGGAATCAAGAGATGCTTCTTATGGAAATGCGCTCCCGGCTATTGAAGAAGTGCTTGCGCAGAACCCTACGATCGAAGTGGTCATCGATCTGCATAGAGACCAGATGCCGGAGGACAGAAGACTGGTTGTGGAACTGCAGGGCAGACCTACGGCGCAGTTCATGTTTTTCAACGGGCTGAGCAGGAGCGCCAAAAGCGGTGTGATAGAATCTTTGGAAAATCCTTATCTGGGCGATAATCTGGCTTTTTCTTTCCAGATGCAGACGGCCAGTAACGAATATTATCCGGGCATTGCCAGAAGGATTTATTTAAAGGCTTACCGCTATAATCTGCACATGCGGCCCAAATCCCTGTTAATAGAGCTGGGGGCGCAGAACAATACGCTGGAAGAGGCCATGAATGCCGTCGATCCGCTGGCGCATATTTTACATCTTGTACTGTCGGGGGAGGAACCTGACGTGGATTGAGTACATATGGCCGACTGGACAGCGGCTTCGGAATTTGCTATACTGACTCTATATGGTTTGAAAAGAGAAGAGAAAGGCAAAAACGAAGATGGCAACAGTAGATCAAAGCAAGATCAGGAATTTTTGTATCGTGGCGCATATCGATCATGGCAAATCAACGCTGGCGGACAGGATCATCGAGAAAACGGGACTCCTGACGAGCAGGGAAATGCAGGCGCAGGTACTTGACAATATGGAACTGGAGCGGGAGAGAGGCATCACCATCAAGGCGCAGACGGTGCGTATCGTTTATCGGGCGAAAGACGGGCAGGAGTATATCTTTAATCTCATTGACACGCCCGGACATGTGGATTTTAACTATGAAGTCAGCAGGAGTCTGGCGGCCTGTGACGGCGCTATCCTGGTAGTAGACGCCGCGCAGGGTATCGAGGCGCAGACGCTGGCCAACGTATATCTGGCGCTCGATCATGATCTGGATGTGTTTCCGGTCATCAATAAAATAGATTTACCCAGCGCGGATCCTGAACGTGTGAAAAATGAAATCGAAGATGTGATCGGTATCGAGGCGCAGGATGCGCCCCTCATCTCGGCCAAGAACGGTATCGGCATAGAAGAGGTGTTAGAGGCTGTCGTAGAGAAGATACCCGCGCCCAAAGGAAGTCCGGATGCTCCCCTGCAGGCGCTTATTTTTGATTCCGTGTATGATTCCTATAAGGGCGTCATAGTCTTTTGCCGTATCATGGAAGGCCGGGTGGCGAAAGGGACAGGCATTAAAATGATGGCCACGGGAGCGACTGCGGAAGTCGTGGAGGTCGGTTATTTCGGGCCGGGGCAGTTCATCCCCTGCGACGAACTTTCGGCGGGTATGGTAGGATATCTGACCGCTTCTATTAAAAATGTGAAAGATACGGCGGTGGGCGATACAATAACAGATGTTACCAATCCTTGCGCCGAACCGCTGCCGGGATATAAGAAAGTCAATTCCATGGTCTATTGCGGCATGTATCCGGCCGATGGCGCCAAGTATCCCGATCTGCGGGATGCGCTGGAGAAACTGAAATTAAACGACGCTTCGCTGAATTACGAGCCGGAGACTTCTATTGCTTTAGGTTTCGGTTTCCGTTGCGGTTTTCTGGGGCTTCTGCATCTGGAGATCATACAGGAGCGTCTGGAAAGAGAATATAATCTGGATCTGGTTACGACCGCACCGGGTGTTATTTATCGTGTGCACAGGACGAACGGCGAGATGATCGAACTGACCAACCCTTCCAATCTGCCCGATCCTTCGGAGATAGAATATATGGAAGAACCCATCGTCAGTGCGGAGATCATGGTGACGTCGGAATTTATCGGCCCGATCATGCAGCTTTGTCAGGAACGCAGAGGCCGTTATGTCAGTACGGAATATATCGAGGCATCCAGAGCATTGCTTAAATATGATCTGCCGTTAAACGAGATCATTTATGATTTTTTTGACGCCATGAAGTCCCGTTCCAGAGGATACGCGTCCTTTGACTATGAAATGAAAGGATACGAAGAGTCTAAACTGCTCAAACTCGATATCCTCATCAATCACGAAGAGGTGGACGCGCTTTCTTTTATCGTCCATGCGGACAGCGCTTATGAGCGGGGCAGGAGGATGTGCGAGAAGCTAAAGGACGAGATACCCAGACATTTATTTGAAATCCCCATACAGGCCGCGGTAGGCGGGAAGATCATCGCCAGAGAGACGGTCAAGGCCATGCGTAAGGATGTTCTGGCCAAATGCTATGGCGGCGATATCACCCGTAAGAAGAAGCTGTTGGAGAAACAGAAAGAGGGCAAGAAGAGAATGCGTCAGGTCGGTAACGTAGAGATACCGCAGAGCGCCTTCATGAGCGTACTGAAACTGGATGAGAATTGATGAAAAGTAATGAAGATGAAAGAAACGGTCAGGGTGTCCATGATGCGTGATCTGAGTATCTATATCCATATTCCCTTTTGTGTCAGAAAATGCCGCTATTGCGACTTTTTATCTTATCCGGCTCCGCTTAAGGAACAGGAAGAGTATTTGCAGTTACTGTTACTGGAAATAGAAAAACAGTCGCTATTGTATAAGGACCATCGGGTGATTTCGGTCTTTATCGGCGGAGGAACCCCTTCTCTGTTAGATCAAATGGCGGTGGAAAAGATATTAAATAAGTTAAATCAGGATTTCATTTTCTCTGAAAGCCCGGAAATTACGATAGAAGCGAACCCCGGTACTGTGACAAAGGAGAAACTGGCGGCTTGGAAAAAGGCCGGCATCAACCGGCTGAGCATCGGCGCGCAAAGCTGTGACGATTCGGAACTGCGGACGCTGGGCAGGATCCATGATCACCGGACTTTCTGTACGATGTATGAAGCGGCGAGGGAAAGCGGCTTTGTGAATATCAATATCGACCTTATGGCGGCCATTCCGGGACAGACTTACGATTCTTACCGGCAGACGCTGGAAAAAGTCCTTAAACTGGCGCCGGAGCATATTTCCGCCTATAGTCTCATTCTGGAAGAGGGCACATGGTTTTACGAACACCAAAACGAACTGGTCTTTCCTGCAGAAGAGGAAGACAGACGGCTTTATGAACTGACCGGCGAAATGCTCGCCGCTTATGGTTACAGGCGTTATGAAATATCCAATTATGCCAGAGAGGGATATGAGTGTCTGCACAATAAAGTCTACTGGCAGAGAGGCGACTATGTCGGTTTCGGACTGGGGGCTGCTTCGCTGGTAGAAGAGGTACGTTGGAATAACGCATGTTCTTTTAATGAATACCGGGATATGCTGCAAAGATATGAGAGCGCTGGGGCTGCAGCGGTACCGGCGCGTACCGCCTTCGGGGAAAATATCACTTATTTAAGTCCGGAGGAGCAGATGGAGGAATTTATGTTTCTGGGACTGCGTCTTATGCAGGGTGTCTCCAGAAACAAGTTTGCAAAGAAGTTTAAAAGGCCCATGCAGGACGTATATGGAGAGGTGATAGAAAACCTGAAAGCGGACGGCCTGCTCGTGGAAAATGGAGACTATATCAGACTGACGCCTTATGGAATTGATATCAGTAATTACGTTATGGCAAAATTCTTATTATAGTTTGTCTGATAGTTGTTGAACTTTCGCAAATTAATTTGTATAATAGATTTTAACGATATGTTAGTATTGCCGGGCTGTCTTCCTTAAAATAGGACACTTTTATTTGAGTGGAAAGGCACTTGCACTGTCCCGAAGTCATAGAATAGAATAAATGAACTTTGGGGGCTTCTTTTGAAAACATTTAAGCAACCGCTGACGGCGAAAGAAGAAGCCGCATACCTTCGCCAGCTCAAAGAAGGAGACAGCGGGCAAAGGCAGACTGCCAAAGAAATACTGATTGAACGAAATTTACGTCTGGTAGCACATATTGCAAAAAAGTATCAGAATGTTGATGAGGATATGGAAGATCTGATCTCCACAGGGACAATAGGGCTCATCAAGGCAATTGATTCTTTTGATGCAGGCAAAGGAAAACTCAGCACATATGCTTCAAGATGTATTGACAATGAATTGTTGATGTTACTGCGCTCGAAAAAGAAAACGTCCAGAGAAGTATCTCTTTATGAGCCGATCGGGACAGACCGAGAAGGAAATGAGATCAATCTGCTGGATATCATCGAACAGGAACAGCCTGATGTAGTAGAGCGGATGGAAGTAGAAGAGCATTTAAAACGATTATCGGGACTGTTGAATGAAAAGCTGGATGAACGTGAGAAAACGATATTAAAACTGCGGTACGGGCTTTTTGGCGACAGGGAAGTAACACAGAGGGAAATAGGGAGGAACCTGGGGATTTCCAGAAGCTATGTTTCCAGAATTGAGAAAAAAGCGTTGGAGAAACTGCGGGATGGATTTGAATAGTGAAGGGACTGGGGGATAAAATCATATGATCTTCGTCAAGAAAGATGATCTGAAAACAGGAATGCGGCTTGCACGGCCCATTTATAATAAGAACGGTGTATTGTTGTATGAAAGGAATTCCAAACTGACTGCGCAGGGCATCAACAGTATCAAGAACTTTGGCCTGATCGGTATTTTTGTCTTGGAGCCGGCCGAACCGGTTCCGCCGATGACGCAGGATGATATTGATTTCGAGCGTTTCCAGACGATATGCGTATTTTCTATTCAGGAGGAACTGGATCGTATCATACAGACCTGGAAATATTATAAGATACAGACGATCACCTCCAGTGTGATCAAAAACTACGGGCATCTGGACAGGAAAATTAATTTCGTACAGAATCTGCGCAGTAAAGAGGATTATATCTATAAACATTCTCTGAATGTGGCGATACTGTGCGCGATGATAGCGCATACTATGAACGTGGCCGTATCAGACCAGCTTGAGACGGTCACAGCCGCTATTGTACACGATATCGGGAAACTCTCCGCACCCAAGCCGCTTTTACAGCTGGACAGCCTGAATGATGAGGAAAAAGAACAGATGCGGGCCTCTGAAATAGCGGGCTACGGACTTCTCGAACATGTGTTTGCAACGACGCCGAATATCAAGAGGATCTGTATGCAGGCGCAGGCCAATCTGGAGTGTCTGGAAAAGGGTAAGGAATCCGAGAATAACAGGATGGTTATTGGGGCCAAGATTTTATGCGTTGCCGAGACATTTGATACGATGACGGCCGTGCAGTTGGATAAAGATCCGGAATCAGAGGTTGCGGCTTTCAAATTCCTGCTGAATAACCCGAAGTTTTTTGAGGAAAAAGTCGTGGAGGCTTTGAGCAATTCCATCAATATTCTCAATCCCGGTGTCAGCGTGGAACTCAATACCGGCGACAAGGCGCTGGTACTGACAGAGAACTTTAGAAATATTCTGAAACCGCTCCTGCTCACGTTTAAGGACAACCGTATCATTGACTTGAGCAACCGCGCCTACGATGGGAAGATTGAAATAACAGATATTATGAAAACGATGGACAACCGTCATGTCATGGATATCGCGCTGTTAAAGAGACAGGGAATCGACGTGGAAGAACCCGTTTATGTAGAAGTGCCGTCGGAGACTGTAGAAGAGGCCGAAGAGGAATACGTTCCCGGCATGTTCTGACCGGCAGGATGGGCATATATATAGGAAAGAAAGGCGTGGTTTGAGAAATGTCTCTGATAAAAGAAATAATGCAGGCCGCGGCGGGTGAAGGCGCCTCTGATGTGCATATCACGGCGGGGCTGCCGCCCAGGATGCGGATAAACGGTCATCTGCATTCCATGAATCTTCCGAAAATGACAGCCAAGGATACGCTGGAAATTGTACTGGAGATGATGACGGAACAGCAGCGCCGGGTTTATGAAGAATACGGAGAGTACAATATGTCTTTTATGATCCAGGGGATCGGACGCTGCCGCGTGAGTGTGTACCGGCAGAGAGGACAGACAGCGCTTTCCCTGCGTCTTATTAGTTTACAGATACCTTCCCCCGCAGAACTGGGGATTCCGGAGTCCGTGCTGGAATTGTATGATAAAGAAGCCGGACTGATTCTTGTCACAGGCCCTGCGGGAAGCGGCAAGACCACGACGCTGGCATCCTTAATAGATAAGATCAACAGCAGCAGGGAGGTTCATATCCTCACGCTGGAATCGCCGATAGAATATCTGCATAAGCACAAACTGGCAATGGTAAATCAGCGGGAGATCGGACAGGATTCCTTAAGTTATGCTGCCGCATTGAAAGCGGCTCTGCGGGAAGATGCGGATGTGCTCATGATCGGAGAGATAACGGATGCAGAAACGATAGAAGCGGCCCTGCTGGCGGCAGAAACAGGACATCTTGTACTGACTTCCATGAATGCGCTGGGAGCCGCGGATATGTTAGAGCGTATCGTAGACGCCTTTTTGCCGCATAAACAGCAGCAGATGCGCAGGCGTTTTGCCAATGTGTTACAGGCTGTCGTTTTCCAGCAGTTAAAGCCCTCGCACGATGGCAGAGGCCGCGTGGCGTCGTTTGAAGTGTTAGAGGTCGATGAAGAAAAACGCATGTTATTAAAAGGCGAAAAAGCCAAAATCTGAACAGGTTGCCTAAACAGGTTGTCAGGAAAGTCTTGACAGCCTTTTTCTTTTCGCTTATGATTAGTTTTAATATGAATCTTAAATAAGAATCTTCTATTTTTCTATGGATTCCCGGCGTATCGCCGACGTATTCAAAAAAGACCGGTTCATACAAAGAAAAAGGAAAGACAAAGGAGGAAAAGAAGTATTTTGTTCAGTGCAATCATATCGGGCACGATCCACGGGTTAAAAAGCCATCTGATCCGGGTGGAGGTGGATGTGTCAAAAGGTCTGCCCTGTTTTCAGATGGTAGGGCTTCTTGGTTCGGAAGTCAAAGAAGCGAGGGAACGGGTGAAGGTCGCTTTAAAAAACGCGGGTATCTTACTGCCGCCGATGTGCATCAATGTGAGCCTCTCGCCCGCGGATCTGCGAAAAGAGGGGGCGCTCTTCGATCTGCCGGTGGCGGTAGGCATCATGGAAGTGTTGGGACATCTTCCGGCAGGCAGCGGCGAAGGGACGCTTATCATAGGCGAATTGGGGCTAAACGGGGAGGTAAGACCCGTAAAGGGCGTTCTGCCCATTGTTTTAGAGGCGGCCGCGGCAGGGATAAAACGCTGTCTCCTGCCGGAAGAAAATGCGCCGGAAGGGGCGGTCGTACAGCATATGGAGATCATCGGCGTATCCAGCTTACGGGAAACCATGCGTTATCTGCAGGCCGGGCCGGAGGAAAGGCGCAGACTGATAGAACCCTATCAGGTGGATGTGCGTGCGCTTTTTGAAGAAAAAGAAGGCATGGAAGGGAGAGAGGGCGGGCTGGATTTCGCGGACGTGAACGGACAGGAGAGTGTCAAACGGGCTGCGGAGATAGCGGCAGCGGGTTTTCACCATCTGCTGATGATCGGGCCGCCGGGCGCGGGCAAAACGATGATCGCCAGACGCATTCCGACCATCCTGCCGCCGTTATCGCTTACAGAGAGTATGGAAGTATCGGCAATCTACAGCATCGCGGGACTCCTGCCGGAGAAAGAGGCGCTGATGCGCAGACGGCCTTTCGTAGCGCCGCATCATATGATAACACGTCAGGCGCTGACCGGCGGTGGCAGGGTGCCGGCACCGGGAATGATCACGCTGGCGCACCGCGGCGTTCTATTTTTGGACGAAATGCCGGAGTTTAAGCGGGAAACGCTGGATATCCTGCGCCAGCCGTTAGAAGAACGGCAGGTACAGCTTGCCAGAAGCAGCGGCAATTATATCTATCCTGCGGATTTTATGCTGGTAGGGGCTATGAATCCCTGTCCGTGCGGTCATTATCCCGATATGCACAGATGCCGGTGTACGCCTTATGAAGTTCACCGCTATGCGCAGCGGATATCCGGGCCGGTCTTAGACCGTATTGACATCTGCGTGGAGGTGCCGGCGATAGCTTTTTCGGAATTAAAGGTTTCGACATTAAATGCCCCGGCACCGAAAGAGAATGCGGCGCCGGAGAGCAGCGCGCAGATACGCGCCCGTGTGCTTATGGCCAGAGAGATACAAAAGCAACGTTTTGCCGGGACGTCCCTGCGCTTCAATGCCGATATGGGCGTAAAAGAAGTAAAATTATACTGTGCGCTCAAAGATAAGGAAGAGCGGCTTTTGGAGCAGGCTTTTACCGCCCTTAAGCTGACGGCCAGAAGCTGTCACCGCATCTTAAAGGTGGCGCGCACGATAGCGGATCTGGAGGGCGCAGAAGAAATTGCCGAAAAGCATCTGACAGAAGCAATCTGTTACAGGATGACGGACAGAAAATATCTGGCATGAGCAGAAAGGAATAAGCATGAGATACGACAGGATACAGGAAGACGATCTTTTACCATACGCGCACTGGCTCTATACGATTCCGGGGATTGGCAGTAAGACCATATATATGCTTTTATCCGGGGGTATGACTCCCTATGACGTTTATCATATGTCCGCCGGACAGATCGAAGAGCGTCTCGCAGCCTGGCCTAAAAGGCATGATGCGGCGCAGCGTATTGTAAACGCGAAAGAAAATGCCGGTACTAAAAATAAAATGAACAACATAAGTAACATAAAAGCGGCATACGAAAAACTGGCTGAAAAGCAGATACATTTTACTTTCTACGGGCACAGGACTTATCCGGAGAAACTGGCGCAGATCCCGGATGCGCCGTATGGCCTCTTTTTTTTAGGAAGACTTCCTGAAAAAAGAAAAATAACAGTTGCTATCATTGGCGCCCGTAACTGTTCCGGATATGGCAGGCGGATGGCGGAATTATTCGGCAGGGAACTGGCGCAGGCAGGTATCGGGATTATCAGCGGTATGGCCAGAGGGATCGATGGCATAGGCCAGTTGGCGGCTCTTACGGCAGGCGGCTATTCGCTGGGAGTCATGGGATGCGGTGCGGATATCTGCTATCCGGCGGAGAATAAGAGTTTATATAAGGCGCTCTGCATACAGGGCGGTGTCTGCTCGGAATATCTGCCCGGTACCCTGCCCAGGAACAGCCTTTTTCCGCCCAGAAATCGTATCATCAGCGGACTCTCCGATGTCGTACTGGTCATTGAAGCCAAAGCAAAGAGCGGGACATTGATCACCGTTGATATGGCGTTAGAGCAGGGGAAGGAAGTCTATGCGCTGCCCGGCAGGGTGACAGAAGCCCTGAGCGAAGGCTGCAACCATCTGATCAGGCAGGGTGCGGGCGTGGCCCTTTCTCCACAGGATATGATAAGGGAACTTGCAGGAGAAAATACGGATAAAACCAGGGACAAAAACAGCAGTCTTGTCCTGTTATCCGACCTGCAGGCGGATTTATTGGAGGCTCTGACAGAGAATCCGCTGTCCGTGGAACAGATTAAGGAACGCATGTTATCTAAATGCGGCCGCAGAATATCGACGCCGGAACTGATAAATGAACTTATGCACCTTGCCATAGCGGGATGGGCCAGACAGATCGGCAGCGGCTATTTTATGAAAGTATAATGTTATAATATGGAAAGAATAAATTTTTCTTGCAACTCTTTTCAATATGTTATATAGTGTTTTTTATTGACAGACAACGAACTGACAGACAGCGGATTGACAGACAACAATGTGTTTAAAGGATGGGAATTGTTATGGCAAAGTATCTGGTAATCGTGGAATCACCGGCCAAGGTGAAGACAATTAAAAAATTTCTGGGAGCAAATTACGAGGTGGCGGCAAGTAACGGACATGTGCGCGACTTGCCAAGGAGTCAGTTAGGCATAGACGTGGAACATGATTTTGAGCCGAAGTATATCACCATCAGAGGCAAAGGTGATGTCCTCGCCAATCTGCGCAAAGAAGTAAAAAAAGCGGAAAAAATTTATCTGGCGACTGACCCCGACCGCGAGGGAGAAGCCATTTCCTGGCATTTATTACATGCGCTGAAACTGGAGGGCAAGAAAGTATACCGCATCACTTTTAACGAGATTACGAAGAATGCGGTCAGGGAATCCTTGAAAAATGCCAGGGAGATTGATATGGATCTGGTGGATGCGCAGCAGGCCAGACGCTGTCTCGACCGTATGGTGGGCTATAAGATATCGCCGCTTCTGTGGGCTAAGGTAAAGAGGGGCTTAAGCGCAGGCCGTGTACAGTCCGTGGCGCTGCGGATCATCTGCGACAGAGAAGACGAGATCAACGCGTTTATCCCGGAAGAATACTGGACACTGGATGTTTCTTTTCAGATACCGGGAGAAAAGAAGCCTCTCACAGCCAAATATTATGGAACAACGAAACAGAAGCAGACAATTTCTTCCAAAGAAGAGTTGGAGAAGATAAAAAAGACATTGCAGAATGCTGAATATCAGGTGACGGATGTTAAACGCGGCGAGCGTGTAAAAAAATCCCCGCTTCCTTTTACAACGTCTACTTTACAGCAGGAGGCGAGCAAACTCTTAAATTTTTCCACACAAAAGACCATGCGCCTGGCCCAGCAGCTATATGAAGGGATTGATATCAAGGGAAACGGTACGGTCGGCGTCATCACCTATCTGCGTACAGACTCCACGAGGATATCCGAAGAAGCGGAGACGGCGGCCAGAGAATATATCAGCGAAAACTATGGAGCGTCCTATGCGGCCGAAACGATACGGGAGCAGAAAAACGCACAGAAGATACAGGATGCGCATGAGGCGATCCGCCCTACCGATATCGCGCGCACACCGGCTCTCTTAAAAGATTCGCTCTCCAGAGACCAGTTCAGACTCTATCAGCTTATCTGGAAACGCTTTACGGCCAGCTGCATGACGCCTGCGCAGTACGAAACGACTTCGGTCAGGATCGACGCGGCGGGACAGCGCTTTACGGTGGCGGCCTCCAAGGTAAAGTTTGACGGATTTATGAGCGTATATCATGATGAAGAGGAGAAAGAAGAGAGCAATACGCTGGTAAAGGGGATTGATAAAGATACGAAACTCATTTTTGATTCCTTTGAGGAAAAACAGCACTTTACACAGCCTGCCCCGCATTATACGGAGGCTTCGTTAGTAAGGGCACTGGAAGAACTGGGGATCGGACGGCCGAGTACTTATGCGCCTACCATCACGACGATCCTGGCCAGACGTTATATCGTAAAAGAGAATAAGAACCTTTATGTGACGGAGATCGGCGAGGCTGTCAATCATATCATGAAAGAGGCTTTCCCTTCGATAGTGGATGTGAACTTTACGGCGACCATGGAGACACTTTTAGACGGCATTGAGGACGGAAGTGTGAGATGGAAGACTGTTATTGCCAATTTCTATCCGGATCTGCGAGACGCGGTGGAAAAGGCGGAAAAGGAGCTTGAAGAGATAGAGATAGAAGATGAGGTCTCGGAAGAAGTCTGTGAGCACTGTGGCAGACAGATGGTCATTAAATACGGTCCTCATGGCAGATTTTTAGCCTGCCCCGGCTTTCCCGAATGCCGCAATACCAAGCCTTATTTTGAGAAAATAGGTGTGGCCTGCCCTAAGTGTGGCAAGGACATTGTCTTAAAAAAGACGAAAAAAGGCAGAAAATATTACGGATGTGTCGATAACCCGCAATGTGATTTCATGGTATGGCAGAAACCGGTGGACAAAAGATGCCCCAGATGCGGTTCTATCCTTCTGGAAAAAGGAAATAAACTCGTATGTGCGGACGAGACCTGCGGATACGTGGAAGAAGCAGTTGATAAGAAGCAGCCTGTAGAAGCATAGCAGATCAGCAATTCCAGTATTTACATGGAAATTGCGCTAAAATTCGAGCAATATACATTGAAAATACAGAAAACATGTGTTAGAATAGGCGTGTAGCCCGAAGTCTTGGGCTTCTGAAAGGCGAGAAGTAAAATGAGCAGTATACAGTTATTAGATAAGACCAGGAAGATAGGAAAACTTTTACACAATAACAATTCAGGCAAGTTTGTTTTTAATGATATCTGCGATGTGTTAAAGGAAATTCTCATATCCAATGTCCTGGTGATCAGTAAAAAAGGAAAGGTACTCGGTATCGGGGATCTGAAAGAAGTGGAATCCCTGACAGAACTTATTGTGGATCATGTCGGCGGCTTTATCGACCCGATGCTGAACGAAAGATTTTTATCAGTCCTCTCCACCAAGGAAAACGTTAATCTGGAGACGTTAGGTTTTGAAAGCATTGATACCAGAAAATTCCAGGCGGTCATTGCACCGATCGAGATCTCCGGAGAGAGACTCGGTACCCTTTTTATCTATAAGTGCGACGAACAGTACGATATCGACGATATCATATTGTGTGAGTATGGAACGACAGTCGTGGGACTGGAGATGTTACGTGCCGTGACGGAAGAAAACGCCGAAGAGAACCGCAAGGTGGCAGTCGTCAAATCGGCGATCAATACGCTTTCTTTTTCCGAAATGGAAGCGATCACCCACATTTTCGACGAATTAGGCGGCATGGAGGGTATCCTTGTAGCCAGTAAGATAGCGGATAAAGTGGGGATCACCCGTTCCGTGATCGTCAATGCTCTGCGCAAGTTTGAGAGTGCAGGTGTTATTGAATCCCGCTCGTCAGGCATGAAAGGCACTTATATAAAAGTTTTGAACGATGTTGTTTTCGATGAAGTCGAGAAGTTAAAAGAACAGGGCAGATATTGATTTTTTTTTGCTTTTGTCTTGTAATTTTGGAAGAATGACTTTATAATAGTTTAAGGATTTTAATATAATGGATGAGGTGCGATTATGAGTTCATTGATCAATACGAATGTTTTTGACTATGTAAATGTGCTGGACAAGGCCGCGGACGCGTCCTGGCTTCGTAATGATGCGATCAGCAACAACCTTGCCAATGTGGACACACCCGGTTATAAGAGACAGGATGTGGATTTTGAGTCCCAGCTTGCACGGGCGCTCAGACATTCCCGTTATACCTCCATGGATGCCAAGGTATCCAATCTGAAGACGAACCATTTGCAGCCGGTATGCTATACGGATTATGCTGGTTTTTCCTATCGTCTTGATGGCAATAATGTGGACGTGGATACGGAAGGCGTTTATCTGGCCAAGAACCAGATCACCTATCAGGGTCTGGAACTGAGCATCGCGCAGGAGTTTAAGAATCTGCAGGCTGTTATGAGATAAAATCCGGCAATGCGGATATGACAATGAATATTACAGGAATAAGTAATTGAGGGAAGGAGTATAGACGATGGGGATTTTTTCGGCATTTGATATCAATGGTTCGGGTATGTCTGCGGAGCGTTTCCGTATGGACATCATTTCGGAAAATATAGCCAATCAGAATACGACCCGGACAGAGGACGGTACGCCGTACCGCAGAAAAGTAGTAGTATTTGAAGAGAAAAATTCGCAGACACCTTTTCGCCATGTACTGAATGAGGCAAGAGACCGCTATTCAGGTAACGGCGTTAAGGTTACAGGTGTTTATGAGGATGAATGGACGGAAATGAAGATGGTATATGATCCGTCGCATCCGGATGCGGACGAGAATGGATATGTAACTTATCCGAACGTCAGCACAATAACGGAAATGACCAATCTGATCGATGCAAGCCGTGCTTACGAGGCTAATTCGACGGCTTTTACGGCCAGCAAGAACATCGCGACCAAAGGTCTGGATATATTGAACAGCTAATGGAAATTGAAATATGTGATATGAGATATAATACCGGAGGAAGATGATTATGGCTTTAGATATTACTGCGTTATATAATGTGTCATCCGGCGCGGTCAAGGAAGTTGCGAAGAATGCGCCGACTACCAGAATGGATACATACACAGACAAAAGTTTCAACGATCTTTTAGGTACTGCGATCGAGAATATCAATACGACCAACAGCTATCTTTCCGATGCAGAGAATGAGGAGATCAAATGGGCGCTCGGCGAGAGCGAGAATACCCATGATCTGACGATTGCCCTACAGAAGGCATCGACTGCATTGCAGTATACTGTTGCCATAAGAGATAAGCTCTTAGACGCTTATAAGGAAATCATGCAGATGCAGATTTAGCGTCATATAGCGAAATACTTGAGGAGAAATAGTAGCTGTGGATAAATTGTTAGAGAAATTAAAGGAGTTAGGCAATCGAATATTAGAGTGGTGGAACCGCTTTACGACGAAGCAGAAAACCCTGATCGTGATGGTCGTTGCCGCCGTGGTACTGGCGATAGCGATACTTGTCACGGTACTGAACCGTCCCCAGTATGTGCTTTTGAAAAACTGTGAGGATACGACACAGGCGGCGGATGTAAGGGATCTGCTCGAAGAAGAAGGTTTGAATTATACGGTTTCCGATGACGGACTGGAATTCAGGATACTGAAATCCCAGCAGTCAGACGCTATTTTATTACTGGGTTCCAACAGTATCAGAACGGCGGGTTACGGTATTGAGAATGTAACAAACGGCGGTTTTGCAACGACGGAATCGGATAAGCAGCGCGCTTATATCCTGTATCTGGAGAAGTATATCGAGGATAATGTGTTAGAACCGATCGAGGCAGTCAAGAGTGCGACGGTTATGTTAAATATTCCGGAAAATACGGGGACGCTCATAGATTCTGATAAAGAATCTTCCTGTAACGTTACCCTGTCATTAAAAGAGGATATCTCACCGGAAAGCGCAGCGGCTATTGCGCGGGCGATAGCAACGGGCCTCGGTAATGAGACGACTAAGAATATCGTCATCATGGATACAGAAGCAAACATGCTCTTTTCCGGAGATGATGATTATTCGGTATCGGGTACGGCCAATTCCCAGCTGTCGGTCAAGGCAGAAGCGGAGCGGCTGGTAACGAGCGAAGTGAAGCAGGTGCTGCTCGGTACGAATGAATTTGATACCATAGAAGTGGCGACTAATCTGGTTCTGGATTTTTCTAAGACATCCACGACAGAGCATGACTTCTCGGCGCCGGATGGCAGAGAAGAAGGAATGTTGAGCAGTGAAGATACGTATAGTTCTGTTAATGAAAGTGGTGTCGGCGGTGTACCGGGAACGGATTCCAACGGAGACGATGGTACTACATATGTCCTTGAGGACGATACCAATTCCCGTTCGGAGGTCAACGAGACATCCCGTGAATACCTGCCGAATGAAAAGATCACGACAACCGAGAGTTCGCCGGGTATGATAAATTATAACCAGTCGTCACTTTCTGTAGCGATGATCCGCCATAATGTTATTAAAGAAGAAGATATCGAGAGACAGGGGCTTTTAGACACTGTCACCTGGGAAGAATATAAACTGAATAATCAGGAACGTACAAAACTGGAAGTTGACGAGGATCTGATCGACGTCGTTGCCAAGGCAACCGGTATCAGTGCTGATAATATAGCTATTGTTGCCTACAGCGAGAATGTATTCTTTGATGATGAAGGTTCAGGTATCAGTGCAACAGATGTTATGCAGATCATTCTGATCATCGTGATCCTTGCACTTCTTGCCTTTGTTGTTCTTAGAAGCATGCGCGGCGAGAAACACGAAGAGACCGAGGAAGAACTTTCTGTGGAGAACTTATTACAGTCAACACCGGATTCACAGCTTGCGGATATTTCCGTAGAGGATGATTCCGAGACGAGAAAACTTATCAGTAAATTCGTGGATGAAAATCCGGAGGCTGCGGCGAATCTGCTGCGCAACTGGTTAAATGAGGACTGGGGGTAAATAGCAATGGCGAAAGGTTCTGAAGAGAGAATTACCGGCCTGCAGAAGGCGGCTATTTTGCTGATCGCCCTCGGACCGGAAAAGTCATCTAGTATATTTAAACACTTAAAAGAAGAAGAGATTGAAGAACTGACTCTGGAAATTGCCAATACAAGGACCATTACACCGCAGGTTAAGGATGCGGTACTGGAGGAATTTTACCAGGTGTGTCTGGCACAGCAGTATATTGCGGAAGGCGGTATCAATTACGCGAAGGAAGTTCTGGAGAAATCCTTTGGTGCGGATAAGGCCAGAGATGTTATTGGCAAACTGACGGCATCCCTGCAGGTTAAACCGTTTGAATTTGTCAGAAAAACAGATCCTTCTCAGTTGCTGAACTTTATTCAGGATGAACACCCGCAGACGATCGCCCTTATTTTGTCTTATCTGTCGGCAGCACAATCGGCGCTTATTATTTCCGCGCTCCCGCCGGACAGACAGGCGGATGTTGCCAAGCGTATCGCTGTCATGGACAGAACCAGTCCGGATATCATCAAAGAGGTGGAGAAAGTTTTGGAATCAAAACTGGCATCTTTAGTAAATCAGGATTACACGATCATCGGTGGTGTCGATGCAGTCGTAGAAATTTTGAATACAGTAGACCGTGGTACAGAGAAACATATCATGGAGACTCTGGAAATCGAAGAACCCGAACTGGCGGACGAGATCAGGAAGAAGATGTTTGTATTCGAAGATATCCTGCTGCTTGACGACAGAGCAATCCAGCGTGTACTTCGTGATGTTGATAACAGTGATCTTGCGATCGCCCTGAAAGGTTCCAATGAAGAGGTACAGAATGCTATTTTCAACAACCTTTCCAAACGTCTGGCGGTTATGATAAAGGAAGATATGGAGTTCATGGGCCCTGTACGTATGAAGGACGTAGAAGAGGCACAGCAGAAGATCGTAAATATCATCAGAAAACTGGAAGATTCTGCGGAAATTGTCATCTCCAGAGGTGGAGGTGACGAGATTGTGGTCTAATAGAAACTTATATAAATCAAGATATGTTGTTGTCGAGCAGGAAGAAAAATGTGTCATTGACAGTAATTCCCGCCTCGTCAGCAGGATTGAAGAGATTGAAGCCGATAAGAAAAGACGGGCCGCTTTTGCTGCGGGGGAAGAGTATGCGGAAGAAGGGTTCGTCGGCGGGCTTGGCGCTGAACAGATCGACACGGAAGGTACCGATGGGGAGGCGGCGGAAGGCAATGTGATCAAAGCACAGGGTAATCCGTCGTTACAGGAACCGGATGGCCCGACTCCGGAAGAACTCCGGGAACAGGTGGAAGCCGAACTGGCACAGGCCAGGGAAGAAGTGGAGCAGATCAGGCAGATCGCCAGAGAAGAGATTGAGAGAGAAAAGCACGAGACGCTGGATGAGGCCAGAAAGACCGGATATGACGAAGGTTATAAAATGGCGCAGGCAGAAGCCGAGCGGATGCGGGATGAACTGGACAGACAGCGTGTCAGAATGGAAGAAGAATATGATGCACTGATAGAAGAACTGGAACCGCAGTTCATTGATACGATCACAGCGGTCTATAATCATATTTTTCAGGTAGAATTAGAGAATGAGAGAAATATCCTGGTGCATCTTATTGAAACTACTTTGCGAAAAGTAGAGAGTAGCAGGACTTTTATTGTGCATGTTTCCAAGGATGATTATGCGTATGTCAATATGCAGAAAAAAATGCTTACGGAAGAGGCAGTCAGCGGCCGCGGCGTGGTCGAGGTGGTAGAAGACATTACATTACATAAAAACGAATGTATGATCGAGACTGATGGCGGGATCTTTGACTGCGGCGTAGGTACACAGTTGGAAGAACTGACAAAGAGACTGAAACTGTTATCGTTTATGAAAGATGAAGGATAAACGCTTTGAGGGTTGACTTTACAAAATACGGGAAAATTACAGATGATGTTTTTTTTAAGAGCATGGGACGCGTAGAAAATGTGGTTGGCCTGACGATAGAATCTGCGGGGCCGGAGGCGAAACTCGGTGATATGTGCATGGTATCTCCGACAGATAAAAGCCTGCCGCCTATTATGGCGGAAGTGGTCGGTTTCAAGGGAAGAAAAACACTTCTGATGCCTTATGAAAATACAGAAGGTATCGGCATCGGTTCCATGGTGGAAAATACGGGCGTGCCGTTATCTGTGCAGGTGAGCGGCCTGCTGCTTGGCCAGGTACTCGATGGACTCGGCAGATGTAATGTGACGGATATCACCGGACAGTCTAAGAGTTATCCGATGGAGGCTCCGCCGCCGGATGCCATGTCCAGAAAAATTATCGACGAAGTACTCCCGCTCGGCGTTAAGGCTGTTGATGGCCTTTTGACTGTCGGCAAGGGACAGCGGATCGGCATCTTCGCCGGTTCCGGCGTTGGTAAATCGACGCTGATGGGTATGTTTGCCCGTAATACGAAAGCGGACATCAATGTGATCGCTCTGATCGGAGAGCGGGGCAGGGAGGTGCGCGAGTTTATAGAAAGGGATCTTGGCCCGGAAGGCATGAGCCGTTCCGTTGTTGTAGTGGCCACTTCCGATAAAGCTGCGCTGGAAAGGAAAAAAGCGGCGCAGACCGCGACGGCGATCGCGGAATATTTCAGGGATCAGGGAAAAGACGTGCTTTTGATGATGGACTCTTTAACACGTTTTTCCATGGCGCAGAGAGAGATTGGTTTGGCGAGCGGCGAACCGCCGGTATCGAGAGGGTATCCGCCGAGCGTATATTCCGAGATGCCGAAACTCTTAGAGCGTGCGGGCCGTTCCGATAAAGGTTCCATTACGGGACTTTATACGGTGCTCGTCGATGGCGATGATTTTAATGAACCGATCACCGATACGGCCAGAAGTATCCTCGATGGACATATCATGCTGGATCGTAAACTGGCCCATAAGAACCATTATCCGGCTATAGACGTTTTACAGAGTATCTCCCGCTGCATGAGTCAGATCGTGCCGAATGACCACAAACTGGCGGCCGGAAGGCTGAAAAACGTACTGGCGACTTATAATGAGGCGGAAGACCTTATCAATATCGGCGCTTATAAGAGCGGCAGCAATAAGAATATTGATTATGCCATAGAGAAGATAGACGCCGTAAACGACTATCTGATGCAGGAAACAGACTCTAAATTTGAGTATGAACAGGAACTTGAAATGTTAAAAGAATTATTTGCCGAGTAAAGCGAACATGCGGAAGGATTGAGTCAGCATGGCAAAGTTTGTATACAGAATGCAGAGCATTTTGAATATTAAGGTACAGTTGGAAAATCAGGCGAAAATGGAACTCGGAAGGGCGCAGCGCAGGCTGCTCGAAGAGGAGGAACGTCTGCAGGCGCTTTACGAAAGAAAAGAATCTTATCTGGAGGAAGGCAGAAAACTCCGGCTGGATTCCCTTAAGGTACAGAGTCTTCGGGATAACGAGTACGCGGTGGCGCGTATGGAGGAATATATCGAGGCGCAGAAAGAAAATATCAGACGTGCCGAAGAACTGGTGGAAGAAGCGAGGCAGAAGCTGCAGGAGATCATGCAGGAGCGCAAGATGCAGGAAAAACTGCGTGAAAAAGCGTTTACACAGTTCGTGGCGCAGGAAAATGCCAAAGAGAGCAAGGAGATAGATGAACTGACAAGTTATACTTACGGTCAGAGACTTGCGAACTGAGAATGGAACGGAGGATTGGCACGGATATGGCAGAAGAGTTAATGGATGCTGTAGATACCAAGGCAGAGAAAAAAAGGCTCAAAGACGAGCGTAAAAAAATAAAAAACGATCAGAAAGCACAGAAGAAAGAGGCCAAACAGCGCGCTAAAGAAATTTCGGCACAGGAAGCCGAACTGGAGGATGAAGGCGGCGGGGTATCCGCCTTTTTCGTAACACTTGTTATCATTATCATCTGGATCGCTATCCTCTGTCTGCTCGTCAAACTGGATGTAGGCGGGTTTGGTTCTAATGTACTGGCGCCCGTATTAAAAGACGTTCCGGTAGTCAACAAGATCCTGCCGGCGGAATCGGTCGTCACTACGGATGACGAAGAGTCATACGGCGGCTATACGAGTCTGCGTGAAGCGGTGGATTATATCAAGGAACTGGAACTGGAACTGGAGCAGGCACAGTCCGCCAACAATTCCGATTCGGCGCAGTTGGATGAACTGCGGGCCGAAATAGAAAGATTACAGACTTTTGAAGACGCACAGGTGGAGTTTGAGCGGATCAAGACGGAATTCTATGAAGAAGTCGTTTATGCGGAGAATGGGCCGGGCCCGGAGGAATATCAGAAATATTATGAACAGATAGATCCTACGACGGCTGAATATCTGTACAGACAGGTAATAGAGCAGTTACAGGTGGAGGCGCAGCTTACGGAGTATGCGCAGGCTTACGCCGATATGGAACCGTCGGCGGCAGCGGGTATTTTTGAACAGATGACAAACGATCTGGATCTGGTAGCCAAGATACTGAATCAGATGGAACCCTCGGACAGAGGCGCTATCCTGGCGGCTATGGATGCGGAGATCGCCGCACGGGTGACCAAGATCATGGATCCCGATTAATCTTTTTACAGTGGTCGTTCACTCTTTAGTCATATAAAGAGTTTGACGATATATATTATAGTACCTTGAAAACTAAAGGAAGGAGGAAAGGAAATGGCAGGCATACCTGTAAACAACAATCTGAATGCGTTGACAAATGTTGTGAACCGCGCATCGGCAGTTGTATCAAGCGCCACATATGCCAAACAGGAAGAAGCGTTGAAGGACACTTTCGATATGTTCATGAACCGTGCAGGTTCCCAGACAGTCGAAGGGACAGACGTACAAAGCGCCAAAGCGGATACCAAAGCGACTCCGGTACAGACGCTGAGTTCTTCCGTAAAGACGGGTTCCAAGACCATGTCGGCGGATGTTGCAGCGACGGACAATACCGCGAAGACTACGGTAAAAAGTGATAACACCGATACGAAAGCCGTAGAAAATGCGCAGAAGGATGAGACAAAAGTTTCGGGGGATACCGCGGAAGACAAGGTTTCCGAAGAAGTGCCGGGAGAGGTGCAGGAAGAAGTAAATGATGCTTCTAAGAAACTGGTCGAGGATGTGGCGGAGGAATTAAACGTTACACCCGAAGAAGTGGAAGAAGCGCTGGCAGTACTTGGGTTAAGCGCGATGCAGTTGTTCGATCCCGAAAACATGAAGGCTCTTCTGATGCAGATATCCGGCAGCGAAGATCAGTTTGCACTGATAACGGATGCGGAACTTTACGGACATTTGCAGAACCTTTTGCAGCTGGTTTCACAAAGTTTTGACGCATTAGCGGAAACACTCGAACTTCCCGAAGATGAGTTGAATGCGCTTCTGGCGCAGATGACGATCGTGGAAGAGCAGCCGGAAGAAACAGAGATTCCCGCAGAACTTTTAACAAAACCGGAAGAGGCGGCGGAAGATGATGTGAATCTGGAAGGCATGAAAGATTATGCCGTAACGGTACACAAGGACGGTGAAACGGTGGAAGTAAAAGTCACGGTAAACGACGCGGACGGCTCTCAGAGTGCGCAGGAGGAAGTGAAGGCAGCGCCCGAAATACAGACCAGACAGGAGTCTAAACAGGGGCACCGTAATTCATCCGAAGAAGGAGGCGCATCGGGAAATGCGATGATGCAGACGCCCGTTATGCAGCCGCAGCTTCAGGAGGTTTCCGAAGCACAGCCGCTCATGGAACGTTTCGTGAGCACGGAAGATATCATGGACCAGATCATGGAGTACATGAAGATCAATGTAAAAGAGGGAATGCAGGAACTTGAGATGCAGCTTCATCCCGCAAGCCTCGGTAATGTCAATGTGCAGATCGCTTCTAAAGACGGCGTGATCACGGCACACTTTACGGCGCAGAATGAAATCGTAAAAAATGCGATTGAGACACAGCTTGTGCAGTTAAAGACCCAGTTTGAAGAACAGGGCATCAAAGTGAGCGAAGTGGAAGTGACCGTAGCGGATTACCGGTTTGAACAGAATTTCTCCGGCAACGAAGAACATCCGGGAGAAGAACAGGCGGAAGGTAAGAAGAACCGCAGAAAAATTGATCTGAATGAACTGGATCTGGAAGAATTGCCGGAAGATATGGACGATTCCGAGAGGATCGCCGCAGATATGATGGCAAGAAACGGCAACACGGTAGACTACATGGCATAATTTAGAAAGGAGAGATTTATATGATAGCACCAATAGAAGATGGTAAAGTCGTAGAAAATACCTCGGCGGCATCCATAGCACATGCCAGCGCGAAAAAGAGCAATTCTACGGTAGACAAAGATCAGTTCTTACAGCTTCTGGTAGCGCAGATGAAATATCAGGATCCGTTGGAACCTACTTCCAATACGGAATATATTTCACAGTATGCGACCTTCTCAGAACTGGAGCAGATGCAGAACATGAGCGCATCCCTGGAACTGGCAAGAGCGTCAGGTCTGGTAGGACAGACGGTCGTTATGAAGGTAGTGGATTCGGCAGGTAAGACAACAATTACACAGGGTAATGTGGATTATGTCGTTTATGAGAACAACAAAGCATTTCTTTCCATTAACGGCGAGCTTTATTCCATGGATGATCTGGATACCGTAGCAGACCCGAATTATCTGAAAGCATATGCGGATGCGGCAGAATTTTTGAACGCCTACAACAAACTTCCGGTTATTCCGCTTTTGACGATCGAGCACAAAGAGGCGGTTGAGAAACTGAATGAGACTTATCAGAACATGACTGATTATCAGAAGAAGTTCATCACGGATGATTATGTCAAGGGTCTTGAGAAGTATGTGGCCAGAATGGAAGAACTGAAAAAGCAGGAAGAGGAGTCTCAGGCCGGT
Organism: Ruminococcus sp.; assembly: GCA_023663085.1. Classification (GTDB taxonomy): domain Bacteria; phylum Bacillota; class Clostridia; order Lachnospirales; family Lachnospiraceae; genus UBA3282. The sequence continues at coordinate 32,880 of JAMPIB010000004.1, forward strand.
GTAAGCGGCAGCGGTGATTCTTCTAAAGATGATAAGAAGGATGAGTCAGAAGAGACAGGCGGCAAGGATGCCGAAGATACTACAGTCTAGGAAATCGCACAGATCTCAAGGAGGAGAATGGTTATGAAGATTCAGAATAATCAGTTCCTTTCCATAGAGCAGCTGCAGGACAGATATCTGACCGGCAACGGCAGGCAGGTACAGAATAATCTTTCAGGGGATGGACTCTCGTTTCAGGATATTTTATCAAAGAAAACAGAGAAACCGGAAACCCGGGAAGTGAAGTTCTCCAAACATGCCGCGGGCAGGCTGGCGGACAGAAATATCGAACTGACCAGCGAGCAGGTCAAACGCCTGAATCTGGGAGCGGCGAAAGCCGGTGCGAAAGGAATCAATGAGTCACTTGTTATCATAGATTCTCTGGCCTTCATCGTAAATGTACCGAATCATACGGTCATCACGGCGATGGATCAGGCGGAGACGGACGATAACGTATTTACTAACATTGATGGAGCCGTTATCATTTAGCCGGACCTTAACGGAGGCTTATGTTCCCGAATGACAGAAGGAACAGACGGTTCATCACAGTATCAAGGAGGTCATTCATTATGATGAGATCACTTTTCTCTGGTGTAGCAGGTTTGAAAGTACACCAGACAAGAATGGATGTTATTGGTAACAATATTGCAAACGTTAATACGACATCTTACAAATCACAGTCCATGGTATTCAGCGATCTGCTGTACCAGACGACACAGGCGGCATCTGCTGCCAATGCGGAGACAGGACGTGGCGGTATCAACGCCAGACAGATCGGTCTTGGTGCCAAAGGCGGCGCAATCTCTACGGCGATTACGACACAGGGTTCGGCGCAGTCTACCAACAATCCCTGGGACGTTATGATCACAGGAGAATCTTTCTTCGTAGTCAGCAACGGTACCCAGAACTTCTTTACAAGAGATGGTTCTTTTAAAATTGACGGTTCAGGTAATCTGGTCATGTCTTCTACCGGTTATACGGTAATGGGCTGGCAGGTTGATGAAGCGACGGGCGAGATCCTACCGGATACGGTATCCGCTCTGCGCGTCATGAGAGAAGATAATATGACTTATCCGCCGGAATCTACGACCAAAGGCTATATGTCCGGTATCGTGGATAAATATGATACGGCTCTGCACAGCACGGAAGGAAGGATCGTCACCTTATCTTTCTTCGATCAGCAGGGTTATTCCTATACGGGCAAATTCAGCATCCATGCGCTGGACGATCCCGGACAGTATTATGTACAGCTTGACGATATCTTAAATTCAGAGGGTGACTCTCTGATAGATGAATATAACTTGAGCAGTATCAGTGAAGTGGCAACGTTCGGCGGACAGCATACGATTGAGTCATCACAGGCTTACCGTCTGCTGGATACGGCTACCTATATCGGCGATAATAACGGTGTGCCGGAATATTCCATGAAATATTATCTGACAGATATGCTGAACGGCTATGCGACCAACCAGATCGTTAATGCCTCCGCTTCTTCCAAGAATCCGCCGAAGGTCAATCTGGCCAATAACGCAGAAGTAAAAGTTGGTGATGATGTCACGGTTACGGGCAGCGTGGAATTAGGAAAGAGTGAACTGACGGCTCCGGACTTTAACCTGATCTATGAAAATGAGAAATATTATGCGCCTGTTCTGGTACAGCAGAAAGATTCAGCCGGCAACGGCGTAGTGGATGCAGCGGGCAATCCGGTCATGGTTCCCGATCCGGCTAATAAGAAGGGCGTGGAACTGCCGGTCAAAGGTACGGGTACGGATGGCGCTTTTACCGATGCAGAGTTGAAGTTATGGTCGGATGCACTGGCATCTTTTGGTAAAAATTCCAAGATCACTAAGATTTCCGTTGATCCCTCCACCGCGGCGGTCACTATGGATTATGAACTGACATTCACAGCGCTTAAGGCTGGTAAGTATGATGAGGAAGGCAAGTACTTTATCGGCGATAAGATTGAAGATCCTCTGGCGGCTTATGGTCTTGCCAATACAGGTGATACGACCTATACGATTTCTTATGTGACGCCGGAAGGCCAGGCACAGATCCAGAAGTCCTTTACCTATAACGGCAATCTGCTCGTATATACTACGGATAAAGGTAAGTTCTCTTATATCGGAACACCGGATTCGGATGAGGCGACACTTTCCTTTAATGCCAGCGCTACCTCCAGAGATGGCACCGTCATTCCGCTGACACAGTTTACCAATATTGACATCGACTTCTCACTTTCTTCCAATGTCAATAACGGCGGTACGTCTACGGCAGGTATGTTGAGTGGTGATGTGGATAACCCGTCGATCGGAACCGGTAGAAAAAATGGTGAGATGACAGGTATAGAGATTGCGCAGGATGGTAAGATAACAGCTTATTACGACAACAACCAGTCCAAATTATTAGGTCAGATCGCAGTTGCCAACTTTGCGAACGCTTCAGGTTTATCCAAACAGGGTGATAACCTTTATTCAGCGACCGCAAACTCCGGTGAATTTGACGGTATCGGTGACGATATCACAGCGAACGGCGGTTCTATGACAAGCGGTGTTCTGGAAATGAGTAATGTCGATCTTTCCCAGGAATTTACAGAAATGATCACCACACAGCGTGGATTCCAGGCAAACAGCCGTATTATCACGGTTTCCGACACTTTATTAGAGGAACTTGTCAATCTGAAGAGATAACCTTCAGGATAATTCTTAAAGAAAGAGGAACTTTTGGGTTCCTCTTTCTGTATTTTTGTGGTAGAATAGAAAGAAGGGTGTGGTATCGAGTGATAGAAGTGACGAAGATCAATGGAGTGAAGGTCCTGGTAAACCCCGATTTACTGGAACTTGTGGAGGAAACTCCCGACACCGTCCTTTCTTTTACGACCGGTCGAAAAATAATTGTAAAAGAAAGTAGACAAGATGTGAAAAATTTAGTAAAATCGTATAGAAAGGATATTTTTGCAGATTAGTGTAAAATTTGTGTAAACAGGTGATACGACTATGGATTTGGGTTCAATTTTAGGCTTGGTATTATGTTTTGTATTGGTTATTTTCGGTATTGTATTCGATAAAGATGCAGGAATCGTTGTTTCCAACCTATACAGTTTCCTGGATGTTCCGTCAGCCTTGATCACATTCGGTGGTTCTTTTATGTGTATCCTGGCGAGTAATACGATTCCCAGCTTTGTGGCTGGTTTGAAGAGTTTTGCGCTTGTTCTCAAAATGTCAACGGATAATGTACCGGAGATCATCCAGAAGATCATTGATCTGTCGAATGTAGCCCGTAAAGAAGGTCTGCTTTCACTGGAAGAGGCGGCAGGCGATATCGGCGACCCCTTTTTGCAGAAAGGTATCCTGCTTGTTGTCGATGGTACGGATCCCGAACTCGTCCGCGCGATCATGGAGACGGAACTTGTCAGCGTGGAAGGCAGACATAAAAATAAAATTGGTTTCTGGGAAGACTTGGGTTCAATGGGGCCTGCCTGGGGTATGATCGGTACACTGATCGGTCTGATCAACATGCTTAAGGCACTGGATGATCCGAGCGCTATCGGGCCTGCTATGGCGGTCGCTCTGATCACGACTTTGTATGGTTCCATTCTTGCCAACTGGATCTGTGCGCCGGTGGCAGGTAAGTTAAAAAAGAAAAACGCTGATGAAATGATGGTAAAAGAAATTGAAATAGAAGGTCTTTTGTCCATACAGGCAGGTGAAAACCCGCGTGTTATAGAAGAAAAACTGAAATCCTTCCTCGCTCCTGCGGATAGAGGAAGCTCCGGAGACGAAGGCGGAGGTGAAGCGGATGGCTAAACGGAAAGAAGACGAAGTAAAACCGGGCGCGCCCGCGTGGCAGTCAACTTTTGCGGATTTGATGAATCTGTTGCTCTGCTTCTTCGTTTTGCTGTTTTCCATGTCAACGGTCGATGCACAGAAATTTGAAATGATCGCGGCATCCTTTAACCAGACATTCAGTATCTTCACGGCCGGCGCTTCGGCAATCGGTGATGGCGTTCTGGTGAGCAACGGTGTCAGTCAGTTGAATGAACTGGATAATTTCATCAACAGTACCGGTAAGATGGATAATGGCGAGACAGTTTCGGAAGATGTGGCCGAGGCGGCTGCGGAGGCAATGAAAGAAGCGCTGGCAGAAGCCATGGAGGCTATGGAAGAAGCGCAAATGGAAGAGTCTGAGCAAATGGCTGAAGCGATCCAGGAGGCTATTGACGAGAGGGATCTTGCCAGAGAAATAGATGTGGATTTCACGGCCCAATATGTGCAGCTTACATTAAAAGGCTCTCTGTTGTTTGATTCGGGAAGTACGGAATTAAAGGCGGATGTACTTCCGGTTCTCGATCAAGTGGGTATCATACTGGAACGATATGCCGAAAGTACCATTGAGATCGAGGGGCATACGGATAATGTGCCGATGTCGGGTGCAAAATATTCTAATAATGATGAATTGAGTTCCGGTCGTGCCTTGTCGGTATTTAATTACTTATTATCGGTAACAAATCTTGACCCGGCGCTTGTGAAACATTCCGGACGCGGTGAATATGTACCGGTCGCGGATAATTCGACTGCCGAAGGCAGAACGATGAACAGGCGTGTTGAGATTAAAATATATAACTCGTTAAGTTCTTATTGATTAAAGTTCTTATTAATATAGAAAAGATTGCGAGGGGGAGGAAACATTAACATGAAGAAAAATCTGATATCAATCATTATACTGGCATTACTGGTTGTCAATGTGGTTTTGACGGCGGTCATGATGTTCAGTGTAACAAGCGCATCAAAGAAGACGGCGGCGTTAGTTGATAATATTTCAACGGCACTTAATCTGGAACTGACAGCACAGACCGGAGATGCGGCCAATGCGGTTAATGTACCTATGGAAGAAACGGAAGTTTATACGATAGCGGATTCCATGACGATTTCTTTGAAAGCAGATGAAAACGGCGAAGCGCATTTTTGTATCGTTTCTTCTGTCGGTTTTTCAATCAATATAAAAGATAAAGCGTATAAGACATACGGTTCGGATCTTTCCGCGCAGGAAACTTTGATAAAAGATATCATTAACAGCGTTTTCGGACGATATACAATGGAAGAGGCGAGAGCCAACGAAGCTGAGATCAAGCAGGAAATCTTAAAGGAAGTACAGGATTTGTTTGATTCCGAATTTATCTACAATGTCGCTTTCAGTGGCACGATGTACCAGTAGCCTTATGCTCGGATTTGTTATATAATACCACGGGGAGGTGAGTTTTCGTGGGCGAGGTACTCTCACAAAGTGAAATTGATAATTTGCTCGCTGCGCTGAGCAGCGGCGAGGTAGATACGGATCAGATGCAGGATTCCGGTGAGAAGCAGGTTAAGAATTATGACTTCAAAAGACCTACGAAATTCTCCAAAGAGCATCTTCGTACTCTGGAGATCATTTTTGAACATTATGGAAGACTGCTGTCAACATCGCTTCCTGTATATCTGAGGAAGAGCGTACAGGTGGAAGTGACGAGTTCTGAAACAGTAATTTTCTCGGAATTCAGTAACGCACTCTCCAATCCACTGATCCTGGGGATCGTTAATTTTCAGCCGCTTGGCGGAATGATTCTCGTGGAACTGGCATCCAATCTGGGATTTGCCATGATCGACAGAATGTTGGGCGGGCAGGGATTGCCGCTTGAAAAGAACAGGGATTTTTCAGAGATAGAAATGACTATCGTTGAAAAAATGTTAGTGGTCTGTATGCAGCTTATGCGGGAACCATGGAGAAATGTAGTAGATATCAATCCGGTATTGGAAAGGATTGAAACGAACTCCCAGTTTGCACAGATCATTGCACCGAATGATATGGTGGCCATTGTCACGCTGGATATCAAGATCGGTGATGTAGAAGGTTTGATGAATATCTGTCTGCCGTTCTTTACGTTAGAGAGCGTAATGGATAAGTTGAATACCAAGTTCTGGTATGCCAACATGCAGGAACAGGATGAAGAAGAGTACGATGAATATATTGAGGCGCTGCTGCGCAGGGTGAATGTTCCTGTCAAGGCGGTGCTTGGAAAGAGCAAAATATCAGTCACTGATTTCGTCAACTTACAGCGAGGCGATATCATACGATTAGATACCAATGTAGATAATGATTTGAATGTCTATGTTGGAAATATAAAAAAATTTACCGCATTACCCGGCTCCAACAAGGATCGGTATGCTGTTAGAGTAACGTCGGTATTTAGAGAGGGGGAAGAATAGGAGCATGGACGGAGGAATGTTATCACAGGATGAAATAAATGCCCTGCTTAACGGCGGAGGAGATTCTGACAGCGGCGCTGATACTCCGGCGGACGCATCAGCGGATATCGACGAGAGTCTGGTAACTGAGATCGAGCGTGACGCCATTGGTGAAGTTGCCAATATCAGTATGGGATCTTCGGCGACAACATTGTATTCTCTTGTTAATCGAAAAGTAAATATTACCACGCCGGTCGTAACACTGGCCCGCTGGGAAAATGTACTGACGGAATATGAGAGACCATGCGTATTTATTCAGATCAAATATACGACCGGTCTGGATGGATCGAATATCTTGATTTTAAAGGAACATGATGTTAAAGTTATTACTGACCTGATGATGGGTGGTGATGGAAGTAATACGGACGGAGAACTGGGAGAACTGCATTTGAGTGCGATCTCCGAGGCGATGAACCAGATGATGGGGTCTTCGGCAACATCTCTTTCCACGATGCTTGAGAAGATGATAGATATCTCGCCTCCGGAGGCCAGTCTGGTTGATTTGACAGAGTATAAATCGGGCAGCGATATAGCACCATTTCTGGGCGGAACGTTTGTAAGGATCATGTTCCATTTGCAGATTGATGATCTGGTAGACTCAACGATCATGCAATTATATCCGATAGATTTTGCAAAAGAGGTTTGCAGTACATTCCTGGGATCGCAGAGCGATTCGGGCGAACCGGAACCGGCCCCCGCACCACAGGCTGCCGCACCGGCTCCTGCACCTGCACCACAGGCAGCGCCCGCACAGGCCGCACCGCAGATGGATATGAGTCAGATGCAGGGTATGCCGCAAATGCAGATGCCACAGATGCAGATGCCGCAGATGGATATGAGCCAGATGCAGATGATGCCTCAGATGCAAATGATGCCACAGATGCAGATGATGCCGCAGATGCAGCCTAATATGAGTATCCAGCCGGCACAGTTCCAGAACTTTATGGGCGATTTCAATCCGAATCAGCCACAGGAGAACATCGAACTGATCAAAGATGTACCGTTGGAAGTTACGGTAGAACTTGGTCGGACTTCAAAATCCATTTCAGATATTTTGGACTTTGCACCCGGCACGATCATTGAACTTGACAAGATCGCGGGTGAACCGATAGATGTACTTGTAAACGGTAAATTCGTAGCCAAGGGCGAAGTCGTAGTCATCGAAGAAAGCTTTGGTGTCAGAGTAACGGAAATTATAAAGTAGTATAGGATTAAAATAATATGTAATAGGAGAAGAAGAGAATGGCAAAGAATATTTTAGTATGTGATGATGCAGCATTCATGCGTATGATGATCAAGGATATCCTGACAAAGAACGGATATAACGTTGCTGGCGAGGCTGAAAATGGTGCGAAAGCTGTTGAAAAATATAACGAGCTGAAACCCGACCTCGTACTTATGGATATCACAATGCCTGAAATGGATGGTATCCAGGCACTTAAGAAGATCAAAGAGGGTGATCCGGGCGCTATGGTCATCATGTGTTCTGCTATGGGACAGCAGGCGATGGTTATCGAGTCTATCCAGTCCGGTGCTAAAGACTTTATTGTAAAGCCGTTCCAGGCGGATCGTGTATTGGAAGCTGTTAAGAAAGTAGTGGGTTAAATGATACTGACTGTTTCAGACAGTACAAATTCCTATCTGCAGTTTGTGACTATACTTATTATATTTGTTTTCGTACTGGCGATCACTTATCTTACGACCAGATGGATCTCCGGATATCAGCGGAGTAAAAACGCAGGAACCAATCTGGAAGTGATAGAGTCTTTTCGGCTTGCGGATAATAAGTATATTCAGATTATTCGTGTTGGGCAGAAATATTTGGCAGTTGCGCTGGGCAAGGATTCTGTTACAATGTTGACAGAGATTCCAGAGGAACAGCTTATACTGTCAAGCGGTGAGACGAATAAACAGTTAAGTTTTAAAGAATTATTTGAAAAAGTACAAAAGAAAACTTTGCTGGAAAAAGAAGATGACCGAAATAAGAGTGAGTAGGCGATAAAAGATGAAAAAATATTTTTCCGGACATCATGTGAAAAAACTGATATGCCTGCTTTTCCTTGCAGGCATATTATTTACCGTTACATTTGCCCACGAGAAAGATATTGTTAATGCGACAGGCGGTCTTGACCATGTAGAGACTCACCTGACTGGGGATACAGAAGAAAGAACCAATATCAATGAACCCGGTGTTTCAGAATCCGAGGAAGATCTGCAGGAATTAAATATTGCGAATACCGTGACGGTCACATACAACGATGGTAATGGTACGTTAAACGGAGCACTCCGGATATTACTTACCCTTACTCTTATTGCTATTGCACCGTCATTGATTATTATGTTAACCTCGTTTACGAGGATTATCATAGTACTGCATTTTACCAGAGCGGCGCTCAATACGCAGACGGCTCCGCCGAACAATGTACTGATCGGGCTGGCGCTGTTTTTGACGTTTTTTATCATGCAGCCGACGATTTCCACCATCTATACGGAGGCAGTCGTGCCGTTCGAGGCGGGTGAACTGGATCAGGAAGAGGCATTTTATGCGGCCATTGAACCGATCAGGGAATTTATGTATCCGCATACACAGTTAAAGGATGTCGGTCTTTTCTTAGAAGTCAGCCGTACAGACTGGGATGGGGAGAATCTGGATGATATTCCGTTCAGTGTGCTGGTGCCGAGTTTTATCATCAGTGAATTGCGGACAGCCTTTATCATCGGATTTTTGATATATATTCCGTTTATCGTAATCGACATGGTAGTCGCCTCGACCCTGATGGCCATGGGTATGATGATGCTGCCGCCGACAACGATATCAATGCCCTTCAAGATTCTGTTATTCGTACTTGCGGATGGCTGGAATCTTGTGATCGGAGAACTTGTGAAGACGTTCTACTGACAGAGCAGGACGGATGAATGAGAATGGAGGAATTTTAGATGACAATAGATGACGTGACTGCGGTTGCTTCGCAGGCTCTGTTTACGATCATCAAGTGTGCGGCGCCGGTTTTGCTTGTTTCTTTGTGTGTGGGCCTTATTGTCAGTATTTTTCAGACGGTAACTTCCATTCAGGAGCAGACGCTTACCTTTGTACCGAAAGTGCTGGCGATCTTTCTGACGATCATACTGCTTGGTCACTGGATGTTGAATAATATGGTAGAGTATATGATAACTCTGTGGGAGAATTTTAGCATATATATAAGATGATTGTTGATCGTCAGACAATTATCAATCAACTGATAATATTGGAGCATTGACATGATAGATATTTCTTTTTCTTATGCAGATTTAGAGTTTTTTTTACTGATTCTGGTTCGCGTGAGCTGTTTTGTTTATATTGCTCCTTTTTTTGGGATGAGTAATACACCGAACAGGGTTAAGGTAGGGCTTTCTGTTTTCCTGGCCTATCTGCTGTTTGCCTGTCTCGATCATACGGAGGTTGTTTATGATTCGGTGCTGGGATATGCGCTGATCGTCATGAAAGAAGCGGTGACGGGGCTTCTGATCGGCTGGGGAGCACAGCTTTGTATGACGGTAGCTTCTTTTGCCGGCAGTATAGCGGATATGGAAGTCGGTCTTTCCATGGTCAATCTGATGGATCCTCTGACAAGACAGAATGCAACGTTCAGCGGTGTATTTTATCAATATATGTTTTCTTTGTTTTTAATTATTACCGGTATGTATCAGTATTTATTAAGAGCGTTGATCGATACGTTTACTCTGATACCGGTGGGTGGAGCTGTTTTTAACATGGATTCGCTGCTTACCTCGGCGATCCAGTTTATGAGTGATTATCTCATTATCGGCTTTCGTATATGTCTGCCGATTTTCTGTGTTATATTATTACTGAACTGCGTTTTGGGAATACTGGCCAAAGTCGCGCCGCAGATGAACATGTTTGCAGTAGGTTTGCAGCTTAAAGTGCTGGTGGGGCTTAGTGTAATGTTTCTGACAGTGCGGATGCTTCCGGGCGCGGCGGATTTTATCTTTAAGGAAATGAAGTCGGTCATTGCATCTTTTGTGGAGGGGATGATATAAGATGCTCTTAGAATATGATCTCCAGTTTTTTGCAAAGGATGGGCCCGGCGGTGAGAAGACCGAGGAGCCTACCGCCAAGAAACTCCAGGATGCCAGAAAAGAAGGACAGGTTGCCAAGAGTAAGGAGATCACCAACGCTTTTGAACTTTTGACACTGTTTCTGGTACTGAAATACTGGACATCCTTTCTGGGCGATTCCTTTGTGGGAATATTCCGTAATATCTATACGCAGATACCGGAATATATCAAACTTTATGATGGGTACCTGCAGAATACAACATTCCGGACAATTTTTATCCGCGTTATGGTGAGGCTGCTCATTATGATCGGGCCGGTGCTGCTTTTGGGTTTTCTGGTGGCTTTTATCTGTGATGTGGTACAGGTTAAGTGGAGACCGACAGGCAAGCCGCTGCAGCCGAAGTTTAATAAACTCAATCCGGTCAATGGATTTAAGAGAATTTTTTCAGTCAATTCCTTAATGGAACTGGTAAAATCGTTATTGAAAATAGGAGTTATCGTATATGCGGTCTATTCTTATCTGAGAAAGAATATGCCCAGTATTTATCTGCTGTACGGCCTTTCTCTGAATGAAGCCATTTTAGAGATTGGTAATCTGGTCATCAATCTGGGGTTCCGCATCGCGATTTTCTATATGCTGGTTGCGATCATCGACTATGTCTATCAGAAGATAAAGTTCAAGAATGACATGAAGATGACCAAGCAGGAAGTCAAGGATGAATATAAGAACCAGGAAGGTGATCCGCAGATCAAGGGCAAGCAGAGACAGCGTATGCAGGAGGCGTCCAGAAGACGTATGATGCAGCAGCTGCCGGAGGCGGATGTCGTCATTACCAACCCGACGCATTATGCGGTGGCTATTAAATACGACCCGGAGAAGTATGACGCACCTTATGTAGTGGCCAAAGGCGTGGATTATCTGGCACAGAGGATCAAGGACAGAGCCAGAGAGCACCACATTGAAATAGTAGAGAACAAACCGCTTGCCAGAATGCTTTATGCCAATGTGGAAGTCGGCAGCGTAGTACCGCCGGAGCTCTATCAGGCGGTTGCGGAAGTACTTGCTTTCGTATATCATTTACAGGGGAAAGTATAGAAATATAAGGGAAAGTATAGAAATATAAGGGAAAGGAGGAGACGATATGGGAAGTTTAAAGAAAGCGGATGTCGGTGTGGCAGCATATCTGCTGGCGGCATTCATCATGCTTATCATTCCCATCTCTTCGCAGCTTCTGGATGTGCTTCTGGCCTGCAATATCGCGGTGGCCTTTACCATCATGTTCGGCTGTATGTTTGCCAATGAAGTACTGAAGATGTCCTATTTCCCGACGATCCTGCTGTTTACCACGGTATTCAGGATCGCCCTTAACGTGTCCTCTACAAGACTTATTTTGACGACCGGCGATCCGGGTAATGTTGTCGAGACTTTCGGCCAGTATGTAGGCGGCGGTGATATCATCGTCGGCTGTATCGTATTTATCATTCTGATCATCATCCAGTTTATGATAATCAACAAAGGTTCTGAACGTGTGGCTGAGGTAACGGCGAGATTTACGCTGGATGCCATGCCCGGTAAGCAGATGGCGATTGATGCCGATTTGAATACGGGCGCCATTACGGATGCAGAAGCCAAGCAGCGCCGTGATAAGATTCAGGAAGAATCCAGTTTCTTCGGTTCCATGGATGGTGCCGTTAAGTATGTAAAAGGAGATGCGACGGCAGGTCTTCTGATCACGGCGATCAATATCATCGGCGGTATCGCCATGGGTGTGCTGCGGCAGGGACTGGAACTGAATGACGCGCTGAATAAATTTACGATATTAACGATAGGTGATGGTCTGGTAAGCCAGATACCTTCGCTGCTTATCTCTCTTTCCACCGGTATTCTGGTCACCAAGGGTTCCAAGGATGCGGATTTTGGTACCGTACTGCTCAGTCAGTTGTTCGGTGTGCCGAAAGTCCTTTATCTGGTGGGCGCCGTGCTTATTCTGCTCGGTGTGGCCACGCCGTTAAATCCCATTATCTTCATCGGTCTGGGACTGGCCTTTGTCGTTGTCGGAAGAGTTATCGCGGGCACCATAGAAACGGCGGAGATCGAGAGAGAAGTGGATGTGGAAGAAGTGGAGGCGGAGGAGATCAGACAGCATGAAAACGTTACTTCCCTGTTACAGGTCGATCCGATCGAACTGGAGTTTGGTTACGGTATCATCCCGCTGGCGGATGTGAATCAGGGCGGTGACTTGTTAGACCGTGTCGTAATGATCCGTAGGCAGATCGCTCTGGAACTTGGTACGGTCGTGCCTATCATCCGTCTGCGTGATAATATTCAGTTGAACCCGAACCAGTATATCATTAAGATAAAAGGCGTGCAGGTAAGCGAAGGTGAGATTCTCTTCGACCATTATATGGCCATGAATCCGGGGTATGTAGAAGAAGAAATTACGGGTATCCCGACGTTTGAGCCTTCTTTCCATCTGCCTGCCATCTGGATCACAGAAGGACAGAGGGAGCGTGCGGAGAGTATGGGCTATACGGTTGTCGATCCGCCGTCCATCATCGCCACGCATCTGACGGAGATCATCAGGCAGTACATAGCGGAACTGCTGACCAGACAGGATGTACAGAACCTTGTCAACAATTTAAAAGAGTCCAATCCGTCTCTGGTGGAGGAACTTGTGCCGAAGCTGCTTGGACTTGGCGAGATACAGAAAGTATTACAGAATCTCTTAAGCGAAGGTATTTCCATAAGAGACCTGCTTACCATATTTGAAACACTGGCGGATTATGCGCAGTCCACGAGAGATACGGATATTCTGACGGAGTATGTCAGACAGAGTCTCAAACGTGCGATCTCCAACAAATTTTTCCCGTCTAATGAGACGACCAGCGTCGTGACGCTCGATCCGAAGCTGGAGCAGGAGATCATGGGCAGCGTGAAGCAGACAGAACAGGGCGCTTATCTGACGCTCGATCCGGCCAAGACCAAAGCTATCATGGATTCGGTCGGTACGGAGACCAAGAAACTGGAAGATCTGGGCAAGATCCCGATCGTTATCACTTCGCCGATCGTCCGTGCTTACTTTAAGAAACTGACAGAAGATTATTTCCGTGATCTGGTGGTTGTATCTTATAATGAAGTGGAATCCAATATTGAATTACAGTCTGTTGGGATGGTGACAGCATAATGATAATCAAAAAATTTTTGGGAAAAACTGAAGCCGAGGCAATCGAAAATGCCAAGAAAGAACTGGGCGCCAATGTCGTTGTCATGAATGTAAGAAACGCCAAGCGCAAAGGTCTGTTTGATTTCTTAAAGCCGCAGATGGTAGAAGTTACGGTCGCTCTCGAAGAGGAGGCTCCGGTCAGTGAAGATCCGGTCTCCGCAGATGTAAAGGCCGCGGTCTCGGCCATCAATGACGTGGTCGTTTCCAGCATCAATAACGCGCAGGCGGCGCAGCCGGAGCCCAGACAGTCTGCGGGACTTTTGGGCGGACAGGAAGAGTTTGCCGCTAAGGGCGGATTTGATAAGAAAGAAAACAATGCCATCGAAGAGCGGCTGGACAGTTTACAGTCTCTGTTAGAGCAACAGCTCCAGAAACCCGAAGAGGAGAAAAAAGAAGAGGAAAAGAGGGAAGAACCGGTCAGCGAGACAGATAAGTTCATGAAACTGCTGCATTCCACAATGATCGAGAATGAAGTGGATGAAACGTATGCCGGACAGATCATCGAAGAGATAGAGAAGATCAACAAACCCAACAGTCCCTTTGATTTTGCCCTTGCCAATACCTATCAGAAAATGATACTGAAATTCGGCAAGCCTGTCGGTATCACACCATCGGAAAAAGGTGTCAAAGTAATCTTTTTCGTAGGGCCTACGGGTGTCGGTAAGACCACGACCATAGCCAAGATCGCCTCCAGATTCCAGGTGGATGATAAGAAGAAAGTGGCGCTTTTAACGGCGGATACCTATCGTATCGCGGCGGCGGAGCAGCTCCGTACCTATGCCAATATACTGGAAGTGCCTTTCCGTATCGTTTATGCGATAGAAGAAGTAGAGCAGGCGCTGATCGATTTCAAGGATTATGACTATATCCTGGTGGATACGGCGGGACATTCCTATCAGAATACGGCGCAGAAGGAAAATATGAGCCGTTTCATCCATTCGGTTGATGGTCTGGTGGAAAAAGAGGTATTTCTGGTCTTAAGCGCCACGACCAAATATAAGGACTTGATAAGCATCGCGGATGCCTATAAAGAGATGGCTGACTATAAGCTGATCTTTACGAAACTGGATGAGACGACGACACTCGGAAATCTGCTGAATCTGAAACTTTACACCGGCGCGCCGCTTTCTTATGTGACGCACGGGCAGAATGTACCGGATGATATCGAGAACTTTAATCCACAAAAGACGGTCAAGAGATTGCTTGGCGGAAAGAGCTAAGGAGGACAGGAAATGGATCAGGCTGAACAACTGAGAAATATAATAAAAGCAAGCAGCCAGCCTCAACGACCATTGGCAAGAGTCATCACCGTTACAAGTGGAAAAGGCGGTGTCGGGAAATCAAACGTAGCGATCAATCTTGCTGTCCAGTTTAAGAAAATGGGACAGCGGGTTATTATACTGGATGCGGATTTCGGACTTGCGAACATAGAAGTCATGTTCGGCGCGGTACCGAAACATAACTTGTGCGATTTAATTTATCAGGGCAAAAATATCCGTGAGATCATTACCTGGGGGCCTATGGATATCGGTTTTATATCCGGCGGGTCAGGGATTGCGGGAATGTCCAATTTAAGCAGGGAATATCTGACTTATATCATCAAGAACCTTTCGGAACTGGATGAAATGGCGGATATCATCATCGTGGATACCGGAGCCGGTATTTCCGATGCAGTCGTGGAGTTTCTGGTGGCGAGCGGTGAGATCCTGCTCGTAACAACGCCGGAGCCGACTTCTATCACGGATTCTTATTCGCTTGTAAAGGCGCTGAACAGGCATCCGCGGTATTCCAAAGAAGTTTCACATGTGAAGGTGATCGCCAATAAGGTGGAAAACGGGCAGGAAGGCAGGCTTTTGTTTGAAAAGCTGGATACGGTCGTGGCGAGGTATTTAAAGATACCGCTTACCTATCTGGGGATGGTGCCGCAGGATCCGCAGTTAGCCAAGGCTGTTATGCAGCAGATGCCGGTCTCCATTCAGAATCCGGAGAGCAAGTCTGCGCAGGCATATGAGATGCTGGCGGCCAAACTGATGAATAAAGAACTGAATAAGACCCTGACGAAACGTGGTATGGCGGCATTTTTTTCGCATATTATATCAAAAAGATAATTTGGAAGAGAGATGACAGCAAGTGGAGATTATACTTTCTAAATATATCGAACCGGGCAACCGGATAGAATTACAAAAAGTCAGAAGACTGCGGGAGGACGATGACGAGAAGCGTAAAGTATACGGAAGTCAGTTGATCGATATTATTTCCGATGACAGAATTGAGATTTCCATGCCAATGGAAAAAACAAAGCTGATACTTCTGCCGGTAGGCGGAGAGTACGATCTGTTCTTTTTTACGAAAAACGGTCTGTACCAGTGTTATGCCAGGGTAATTGAACGGTACAAGACGAACAATATGTTTCTGGTGCAGCTTGAACTGACGAGTAATTTAAGAAAACATCAGAGGAGAGAATACTACAGATTCAGCTGTGCGCTGGAAATGAATTCCAGACCGTTAGAAAGAGAAGAGGTACGGGCGATCGAGAAAAACTCCGATCTGCTCAATTCCGGACTTTTAGTGCCGGAACTGCCTTTGCAGAGGAGCGTCATTGCCGATATAAGCGGCGGCGGACTGCGTTTTGTGGCGGAATATGCCTATGATGTTGACAGTCTGATCCTGTGCAAATATAATCTGTGGATGGAGGGGGAATCAAAGGAATATACCCTGTGCGGAAAAGTATTATCCGTCAAACAGGTTGAGAACCGGCCGGGATTTTACGAGCACCGCGTACAGTATATCAATATGGATAAAGGTAACAGAGAAGAAATTATCAAGTATATTTTCAATGAAGAGCGCAAAACGTTGAAACAGATGAACGATGAAACACTTTCATATGAATAAGAAGGGGTAGGATTATGAAAAATATCTTAGTTGTTGATGATTCTGCACTCATGAGAAGGGTGCTTTGTGATATAATAGACAGCGATGAAAGATTCCATGTACAGGACAGAGCTACGAACGGACTGGAAGCATTGGATCTGCTTACGAAAAAGACATATGACGCGGTCATTCTGGACGTCAATATGCCTCGTATGAACGGGCTGGAACTTTTAAAGGAACTGCGGAAACAGAAAATCTCGGCCAGGATCATGATGGTCAGTACCGATACGAGCGAGGGAGCCAAAACAACTCTGGATGCTCTGGAACTCGGCGCTCTGGATTTTGTGCACAAACCCGGAACGGCGATGGACTGCCGGACTGATGCGTTTAAGGAGACGCTGCTGCGGACGCTTTCAGCGGTCGTGGATTCCAGACTGCAGGCTTTCAGCAAGCCGTCCTTTACGCGCGAGTCGTTAAGACCGGAAAGAAAAGTAGTCGAACTTGTCGGCAGACGTTCGGCGGCAGTTCCCGGTAATAAGATCGTGGCGCTGGCCAGTTCTACGGGCGGCCCCAAGGCATTACAGTCAGTCATTCCCAAACTGCCTAAGAATCTGAAGGCGCCGGTCGTTATCGTACAGCATATGCCGGTAGGCTTTACGGCATCTTTGGCGGAACGTCTGGATTCTCTGAGTGAAGTCCATGTGAAGGAGGCAGCGGAAGGAGATGTACTGGAGGCCGGAGTTGTCTATATCTCGAAGGGCGGAAAACATCTGAATGTCGTAGGAGATGGGAGTAAGTATACGATCCATTATTCAGATGAACCGAGCAGAGAAGGGGTAAAACCCTGTGCGAATTATATGTACGAGTCCCTGCGGGAGAGCAGATTTGACCAGATCGTATGCGTGGTCATGACCGGTATGGGCGCTGACGGTACAAAGGGAATCACAAATCTGAAAGAAAAAAAGAAACTGCATGTCATTGCGCAGGAGGCGGAGTCGTGCGCGGTGTACGGTATGCCAAGAAGCATAGTGAACGCGGGACTGGCAGATCAGATCGTGCCGCTTGAACAGATCGCGCAGGAAATAATAATGAACGTGGGGGTAAGATAAGATGGATGTAAGCCAATATTTGGACATTTTCCTTGATGAAACAAACGAGCATTTGGAGAATCTGAACACACAGATCCTCGCCCTGGAGCAGGAACCCGACAATATGGATACGATCAATGAGATCTTCCGTGCGGCGCATTCCTTAAAGGGTATGGCGGGTACTATGGGATATAAGAGGATGCAGACTCTTACCCATGATATGGAAAACGTATTTTCTGAAGTCCGTAACGGAAATATCAAGGTCAAGGCCCATATGATCGATATTCTTTTCCAGTGTCTGGATGCTCTGGAGGAGTACAGTACCAATGTCAGGGAAAGTGCCGATGAGGGTACGAATGACAATGAGCCGCTGATCAAACAGTTAAACGCCATCCTCAAAGGGGAAGACGCAGATGAGCCGGAAACAGAGAGCGCAGCGCCGGCGGCAGAAGCAGCGGTGCAGCAGCCTGCGGCACAGGAACCGGCAGAAGCTGATGCAGGCAAAAAGAAATGGTTGAATATCCAACTCGGAGATTCCGAAAAGACAGTGATCACAGAGGCTAAAAATCAGGGAAAACAGATTTATGGCATGACAGTGACCGTGCAGGAAGCATGTATTCTGAAAGCGGCCAGAGCCTTTCTTGTATTTAAAGCGGTAGAGGAATTTGGCGAGATCGTACATTCGAGTCCGTCCACACAGGATATTGAAGATGAGAAATTTGAACTGGATTTCAGTCTGATCGTTATCGCAGATGCACCGTTAGATAAAGTGCTTGAGGCGGCTAAGAACGTATCGGAAATAGAAGACGTTACAGGTGATATCTATCAGATTGATAAGGGTTCGGCAGCAGCCGGCGGCGCAGCGGAAACGGCCAAAGAAGAAGCTGCACCGGACAGGGAAGAACCGGCCAGGACGGAAGTGGCGGAAACTACTAAGAAAGAAGCTGCCAGTGAGAAACCGGATAAGGCGGAGACACAGACGACTGCCCCGGCTCCGGCCCAGCAGGCTGCAGGCAAAAATGACAAAAAGCCGGCGGCAAGTAAACCGATCGTCAACAGAACGGTCAGAGTGGATATTGAGAAACTCGATAATCTGATGAACCTTGTCAGCGAGCTTATCATTGCCAAGAACTCTCTGGTATCGGCATCTGCGACAGTAGAGGGCAATGCCAATTCGGAAGTAAACGACCAGATCGAATATCTGGAGAGCGTTACGACTTCCCTGCATGAGTCCGTTATGAAAGTACGAATGGTACCGATCGAGAGCGTTGTCACGAAATTCCCGCGTATGATCCGCGACTTATCCAAGAAGCTGGATAAGAAGATGGAATTATATATGTCTGGTGAAGAGACAGAACTTGACCGTACCGTAGTAGATGAGATCGGCGATCCGCTGATGCACCTGTTGCGTAACTCGGCGGACCATGGTCTGGAGTCGGCGGAAGTCCGTAAGGAGAGAGGCAAGCCGGAAGTCGGTTCCATTTTCCTGGACGCCTATCAGGATGGTAATAACGTTGTCATCGAAGTACGTGACGACGGTAACGGTATTGATACAGAGGCGGTTAAGAACAAAGCGATAGAGCGCGGCGTCATCACACCGGAACAGGCTGAGATGATGAATGAGAAAGAGACCATCGATCTGCTTTTCAATGCGGGATTCTCTACGGCCAAGAAAGTGTCCGACGTATCCGGAAGAGGCGTTGGTCTGGATGTTGTAAAATCCAAGATCGAGGCACTGAGCGGTGAAGTGGAAGTCAAGACGAAACTTGGCGAAGGCAGTATCTGGATCATCAGACTGCCGCTGACACTGGCTATCATTCAGGCATTGATGGTAGTTATCGGCAATGAGAAATATGCGATTTCTCTGGGCTCTATCCAGACGCTTGAAGATATATCGCCGGAAGAAGTGAAATTAGTACAGAACAAAGAAGTCATCCATTTGAGGGATAATGTTATCCCGTTAGTCAGAATGGCTGAGATCCTGGATACGGAAAGTTCCAAAGATCCGAGCGAGAACCTGATCGTAGTCATCGTCAAAAAAGGCGATAAACAGGTAGGTCTGGTAGTGGATGAACTGATCGGACAGCAGGAGATCGTTATTAAGTCTATGGGCAAATACATCAATAAGAGTAAGATCATCAGCGGTGCAACAATCCTCGGTGATGGTGAAGTGGCTCTTATTCTGGATGCCAACGCTTTGATTTAACGAAAGGGGGACAAGTAGAATGGATGAATTAAAAGTAGCCGGTGAAACAATACAGTTTATCGTGATCAGACTGGGTGATGAACAGTACGGTATAGATATCAAATATATTGATAATATTTTAAGGATGCCGAGCATTACGAGAGTGCCCAAGGTGGCGCCTTATTTAAAAGGGGTCATCAATCTTCGCGGTGAAGTGCTTCCCGTTATGAGTATCCGCATCAAGATGGGTCTGGAAGAGGACGTCATCACCAAATCAAGCAGGATCATTGTATTAAAAATGGAACAGTTGGGTATGATCGGTATCATCGTGGATGAAGTGAAAGAAGTCGTCACGCTGGAAGCAGATCAGATTGAAAAAGTGGCGTATGATTCCAAAGACGAGAAAGACAATTTTATTTCCGGGATTGGTAAATGTGAGGGCGGCTTGATCTCCCTGTTAGACTTAAACCAGGTTGTGCCGGAAAATTCCTAGGAGGTTAGCGAGTGAGTGAATTAAGTTTTGATGAAATGTCCCAAGAATATTTTGATGTTCTGAAGGAATTGGGGAATATCGGAGCCGGAAATGCAACAACGGCACTGGCGCAGATGTTACAGTGTAAAGTAGATATGTCTGTGCCGAAAGTCGGACTTCTGGAGTTTAAGGAAGTCGGCGAAGCCATGGGCGGCGAAGAACAGATCATGGCCGGCATCTATCTTGGTGTAGAAGGTGATATCGCCGGCAGCATCATGTTTCTGGTGGAGAAAGAATCGGCAAGGTTTCTGGTATCCAAGCTGATGGGAATGCCGCTTGAGGGAGATGAATTTTCCGAAATGGAATTATCGGCGCTCAAAGAGGTTGGTAATATCATAACGGGAGCGTATCTGAATTCTCTTTCGGCGATAACGAATTTGAAGATTTTCCCGACAATCCCGGATATGACAGTGGATATGGCAGGGGCGATCATGAGTGTACCGGCGATACAGTTTGGCGCCGTAGGTGACAGAATGTTATTGATCCAGACACAGTTTTTTGATGAAGTGGCGATCAATGGATATTTTATTCTGATTCCGGATATGGAATCTTATGGTAAAATATTATCTGCTTTAGGTATGGCAGTTTGAGAATAGTTATAGTGAAGGTGGGAGATTCAGGAACATGGCTCAGGTGATAAAGGTCGGTATGGCCGATTTAAATGTATGCGTTAGTCCCGATGGGATAACCACATTGGGACTAGGTTCGTGTGTAGGAATTGCAATAAGAGATCCTGTAACAAAAATCGGAGGATTGGCACATATTATGCTTCCGGACAGTACTACGATCAGGAACAACAGCAATATCCCCAAATTTGCAGATACTGGAATTGAAGAACTTGTGAAAAGAGTTGTGGCAAAGGGCGCTAACAGATCACGGTTAGTGGCTAAGATCGCAGGCGGCGCCCAGATGTTTTCCTTTCAGAACAGCGGCAATTCGGAAACGATACGTGTCGGTGAAAGAAATGTAGAGGCATCCAAAAAGAAACTTGCACAGCTTAAAATACCGATTCTTGCAGAAGATACAGGGAAAAACTACGGGAGAACAGTAATTTTTTATCCGGAGACCGGAGATTTTGTAATCCGCGCAGTAGGGAAACCGGAGAAGACGATCTAAGGTTATTTGGATGGAAGGTAAAAGAATTGGAGAAAGAACTGGAAAACAAAGAAAATCAAGGGAACGAAAACGAAGAAGAAAAGCTGATCACCGATATTGCGGAACTTGAGAGAGAAAAAGAAAGAGAACGTGAGCTGGAGCGGAAAAAGGCATTGGCGAGAGCCAAAAAAAGAAAACTGATTCCGCCTTTTGTCATGCTCTTAGCCGGTGCGATCACAAGCATTACCATGTTTATGCTGCATTATGAGTCAAAAGACATGCTTGTTACGTTATTATGGGTGTTGATCGTCTTTTTCATCGCGGGAGAAGTGCTCAAGACGATGTTAGACCGTTTTGAAGCGCAGATCGAGAAGGAACGCATGGAAAAAGGCGAGGTCTATGAGAAAGATGCCGAGGGCGTACATACCGCTGTAAAGACTGACGAATCCGCGCAGTCGGAGGATAACGGCGGTTCCGTTCAGGTCGAAAGAGCGGATGATGACGAAGAAGAGTTGATTTTTTAGGGGTATCTGATATTGATATGGAAAAGTTGCAGAAAATAATATAATGTGATGAGGAAATATCATGGATGAAGCAGGCAAGAAGAAACTTTGGGAAGAATATGATAAAGCGAAATCTCCCGAAGTGAGGGAAAAAATCATATTGGAGTATGCCCCGCTCGTAAAGATGGTAGCAGGACGGCTCAGCATGTATCTGGGATATAATGTGGAATATGAAGACCTGGTAAGCTATGGCATTTTTGGTCTGATAGATGCGATTGATAAATTTGATTCCTTAAAAGACGTTAAATTCGAGACGTATGCAAGCCTGCGTATCCGGGGGGCAATTCTGGATCAGATCCGTAAGATGGACTGGATTCCCAGAACCATCAGACAGAAACAGAAAAAAATTGATACGGCCATTAAGGAGATCGAAGCGAAATACGGCAGAAGCGCGACCGATGAAGAGATTGCCCAAAGCCTCGGTATCTCCAATGACGAATATGTTGACTGGCAGTCACAGATGAAAGTGACGAACGTTGTTTCCTTAAACGAGTTCATGGAACAGGGCAGCGAAGTTCCGACCGATAACGATTATAACCGCAGAGCGCAGTTTGACGGGCCGGAGGAAGTCATCGAGAGGGACGAACTGAAACGCATTCTGGCAGAAGCGCTTGAACTTCTGACGGAAAAGGAACAGAAAGTCATTTTATTATATTATTATGAAGATCTGACACTGAAAGAGATCAGTAATATACTGGAGGTGTCGGAGTCGAGGATATCACAGCTCCATACGAGAGCGTTACAGAAAATGAAGACAAAGCTCGGAAATTATATGGGCATATTAACAGAAAGATAATGAGGTGAATATGAACGGATATTTCAGATTGATCCACGAAGAAGGTAAGACCGGCATGAAATTATTTCCCCCGACGAACGGTGGGGAACCCGTTGCAGTAACAGATGTGACGGAGTATCTGGCAATGAAGGATATCATCTATGACAAGGGGATGCTCTACAAAGCGATAGCGGCGTCCGCAGAAAAGGAAATGGTGATCCTTCTTGAAAAGCGCACGACCTTAAAGGAAAGAGAGTGCTATAAGTTTACACTGACACCGGATAATATGCAGGCCTATGTCAGATTTTATGCGCCTTCTATCGGCGGCGAAGAGATGACGGCGCAGGAACTGATCAACGATCTGGAGATACGCGGTATCCGTTATGGTATCTTAAAAGACGAGATTGAATTGTGTTTTGCCAGACAGCGTGACTATGGAAAAGATATCCTTGTGGCGCAGGGAACCGAACCGGTGCACGGCACGGACGCGCGTATCGAATATTATTTTAATACGGACAAAAAGGCAAAGCCGACTTTAAAAGAGGATGGCAGCGTGGACTTTTTCCAGCTGAATGTAGTCCAGCACTGTGAAAAAGGTGATGTTTTAGCCAAGCTGATCCCGGAAGATCCGGGAGAGAACGGCACCAACGTACTCGGTGCGCGTATCAAACCGCGCGATGTGAAGAAGGCTGTTTTAAAATATGGTAATAATATAGAGATTTCAGAAGATAATACAGCATTGACTTCTACAGTCAATGGACATGTGGAACTGGTGGAAGATACGGTCTTCGTATCTGATGTCCTGATTGTGGAAAATGTCGATAATTCTACGGGAAATATTGATTATGAAGGCAATGTACAGGTCAACGGCAATGTGTGTACGAATTTTGAGGTAAAAGCCAAAGGCAATGTGGAGATAAACGGCGTAGTCGAAGGCGCTTATATCGAAGCGGGAGAAAATATCATCATTGCCCGCGGTATGAATGGTATGGGCAAAGGCAAATTAAAAGCCGGCGGCAATATCGTAGCGAAATTTTTACAGAGCGTAACGGTGGAGGCGGATGGTTATGTAGCGTCGGAGTCTATTCTGCACAGCACCATCATGGCCGGTACGGAAGTCAATGTAGATGGAAAGAAAGGCTTTATCACCGGCGGCAAGGTCAGCGCGGTAAATTCCATCAATGTCAAGACGCTGGGCTCGGAAATGGGAGCCGATACGACAGTGGAGGTGGGTTCTGATCCGAATCTTGTGATAAATTTACAGAATCTCATCAGCCAGGTGGAAAAAGAAAATGAAGAGATAAAATCAATCCAGCAGGTGTTGGTCACAACCAAGCAGAAGATTGCCAAAGGAGCCAAACTGACACCGGAACAGTTACAATACATGCAGACTCTGGCGGCGGCCAACCAGCAGAAAACGGCGCTTGTCGAGCAGTATACGACGGAGATCGAAGCTTTGCAGGGGCAGCTTAAGGGCAAAGAAGGAGCCTGTGTTATCGTAAGAGGCAGCGTTTATCCGGGAACTAAAATCTGCATCGGAGATGTTTCCATGACAGTACAGAAAGAAGCGCAGTATTGCAGGTTTATCAAATCCCGCGGAGATGTTAAACTGACAGGTATCTGATCTGACAGGATGACAGACTGCGGGCCGCAGGGAAAGGGGTGTGGTTTAGATGGCGATCGGACAGATCGAAATACAGGGACAGATTACCAGGGCACAGGATTTTACGACATATAAGCATAATGAGGATACCAAAGGAATGGTAGAGCAGGCCAATGTCGGTAATCAGTTTGCCAAACAGATTGAGAACCAGATCAAGAAAGTCAATCACGGAGACCAGCCGGAGTACCACAATAAGAAGTTTGACGCCAAAGATAAAGGCAGTAACGAATACCGCGGAGACGGCGGCCGGAGAGGCAAAAAGAGAGAAAAGAAAGAAGCGGATGGGAAAGTGCTCTTAAAAGGAGTGAGCCGCATAGATATTTCTTTGTAGTTTAAGAAAGGCATGGTTATCAGCATGAGTATTACAGGGATAGTTTTGATCGTAGCAGGTGTTATTGTTCTGGCGCTGGGCTATCTTGTACCTGTCCGGAAAAAAGATCTCGATACGGAATCAATTCTGGTCAGTGAAGATGAGATCCGCAGGATGGTAGACAGAGAACTGGATAATGTAAAAACGCATATTTCCGATATCGTGGATGAGACGGTCACTTATTCCATGGAAAAGACCGAACGCTCGATGGAAAGAGTAGCAAATGAGAAGATCATGGCTGTCAATGAATATTCGGATACGGTGCTGGAGGAGATCAATAAAAATCATAAAGAAGTCATATTTTTGTATGACATGCTAAATGATAAGCATGAAAATCTGAAATCCGCCGTGGCGGAGGCCACACAGACGACTGATGAAGTGCGGCAGACGCTAAAGGACGCGATCATAACGGCGCAGCAGGCGGATAAAGCCATAGAGCATGTGGAGAATCTGGCCAAAGAGACCGGAGACGCTATTATCAAGGCCATGGATGAAATGGACGGTATGGTCAAAAACGCCGCTTATGAGAGAGAAAACGCCTATCAGACACAGAACGCATACCGGCAGGAAAGGTACGAAGACGACTATGCGCAGAATGATGGTTATGCAGATGAGAATGTCTATACCGGAGCGGAGGACTATGCCGGATATGAGACATATAAGGCGGATAAGGCATATGAAGCGGATGCAGCGTATGCGGAAGAAGATATTTATGCAGATGATGCTTATGCGGAAGATAGCGGGCATACTGCGGGCGGATATGTGGACGCTTATACCGAAGAAAGCCGTTATACGCAGGAAGATGAATATGCTGATGATTATGCGAATGAGGAGTATGCAGAGGATGAGAACTATGTAGAGGAAGAATCCGTATATGAGGAGCCTTTCTACAGGGGAGCGGAACCTGCACGCGGCAGAGTGGCTGAAAAGATGCGTTTTGATGACGAAGAAGATTATTTCAGACCAATCACGCCGCCGCGGGTGAATATCATCCATGATGCGGATGGCGATTATGTAGCCGACCCGCCGCAGCCGGAACCCGCCGTAGCGAGAGAAGAAGAGCGCAGAGCAGAACGCAGACCGGCCAGAGACGAGGAGTTTGGAGCGATCAGAGAAGAAGAGCGCAGACCGGCGAGGAAACAGCCTGCGGCCAGAAAAACGGCGGCAAGGCCCACGGCGGACGCACCCGCCAGACAGGTACAGGCTTCGGCAGGTACACCTTCCAGAGCGGCAGCGAATCCGTCATCCAGACCGGCGTCGTCCGGCAGAGGAGCCGCAGCGCAGCGTCCGGCCGCGAGGCGGGCGGATACCAAATCTGTCAATATCCAGTTTGCCAACGGCAGGGATAATGGCAGAAACAGCAATGAACGGATCCTGGAACTGCACAAGGCCGGGAAATCCAATATGGCGATCGCCAAAGAACTGGGACTTGGTATTGGAGAAGTGAAACTGGTTATTGATCTATTTGAAGGATTATAAACGACAGGTGAGCTATGGAATTAAAATATTATTTACGGGGTCTGGGACTCGGTATCGTTGTGACAGCTATCATCATGAGTCTGACAACTTCCAAAACCCGTCCGATGACCGATGCGGAGATTATTTCAAGAGCGAAACAGTTAGGAATGACCGAAGAGCGGACGTTAAAAGATACGGAATCCAATGCGGAAGGCGAACCTCAGGGGGAACCTTTTACGGATGAAGGGGCCGATGAGGAGGACGCTGCCGATGATGCGTCGCCGGACAGCGACCCGGATCAGGGAGAGACTGGAGACGGTACTGGAGATGAAGCATCTGACGGTGATATTGTCGGGTCAGATGATACGGATGCAGATGCGTCCGTTATAGCGGCGGCGCCGGAAGAGGGCGCGGCGGATAATACGCCACAGGATAGCGGTGAAGAAGAGGCGGCCGGTGGAATGAACCGGGCCGAAGCAGAAACTGAACAGACGGCGGATGACAGAGAGACGGGGAATGATACTGCGCAGGAAACGCTAGTGCGTTCCAATGCTCCTATGGTCATTACGATAGGAAGTGGAGACGGTTCTTATGCAGTCAGCAGGAAACTGGCGGACGTAGGAGCTGTTTCTTCTGCTGAAAATTTTGATACATTTTTATGTCAGAACGGCTATGATAAAAAAATCCGTACAGGAACCTATACGATTCCGGCGAATGCCAGTAATGAGCAAATGGCGAGGATCATCACGGGTGCAGAATAGGACTTGCACACCGCGCAGATAGGACTTGCGCAGATTTCTTTTTTATGTTATAGTATTAAGGCATGTGCGGGAGATACCCGTATAGCATAGAAAAAACACATATGCCCATTATCTGTCGGTGCTTCTGACGCTGGAGTTGGCAGATGAGTCGCTTTTAGAAAAGACGGCATATGGAAGAACAAACCAAATGGAGGTAAGAAAAATGAGCGTTATTTCAATGAAACAGTTACTCGAAGCAGGTGTCCACTTCGGACATCAGACAAGAAGATGGAACCCGAAAATGGCTCCCTACATCTTTACGGAAAGAAATGGTATCCACATTATAGACCTGCAGAAATCCGTAGGAAAAGTTGACGAAGCATACAAAGCGGTATTTGACGTGGCTTCTCAGGGCGGTACAATTCTTTTCGTCGGCACTAAGAAACAGGCGCAGGACGCTGTAAAGACAGAGGCGGAGCGCTGTGGTATGTATTATGTAAACGAGAGATGGCTCGGCGGTATGCTGACCAATTTTAAAACAATTCAGTCCAGAATTGAAAGATTAAAAGCAATCGAGACCATGTCAGAAGATGGTACATTCGATGTACTGCCTAAGAAAGAAGTCATCAAACTGAAAAAAGAATGGGAGAAATTAGAGAAGAATCTGGGCGGTATCAAAGAAATGAAGAGAACTCCTGACTGTATCTTCGTAGTAGATCCCAAGAAAGAGAAAATCTGCGTTCAGGAGGCGCACACGCTTGGTATTACTCTGATCGGTATCGGCGATACGAACTGCGATCCGGAAGAACTGGATTATATCATTCCGGGTAATGATGATGCGATCAGAGCCGTAAAATTAATTGTTTCCAAGATGGCTGACGCCGTGATCGAAGCAAACCAGGGTGAAGAAGCATATGTAGAAGAAGCTGGCGAAGCTGTAGAAGAAGAGGTACAGGAAGAGGCAGCGCAGGAAGAAGCAGAATAATCGTTTGATACAGGAGGAGATATAGAAAATGGCTATTACAGCAGCAATGGTAAAAGAATTAAGAGAGTTGACCGGCGCAGGCATGATGGATTGTAAGAAAGCGCTCGGTGAGACCGATGGAGATATGGATGCGGCAGTAGAATATTTAAGAAAGAACGGTCAGGCCAAGGCGGAGAAAAAAGCCGGCAGGATCGCGGCGGAAGGTCTTTGCCGTGTAGCAGTCAAAGACGATAAGACAGCGGCAGTCGTAGAAGTAAACTCTGAAACAGACTTCGTTGCCAAAAAC
Source organism: Ruminococcus sp. (assembly GCA_023663085.1). Classification (GTDB taxonomy): domain Bacteria; phylum Bacillota; class Clostridia; order Lachnospirales; family Lachnospiraceae; genus UBA3282. The sequence goes on from JAMPIB010000004.1 coordinate 61,091, forward strand.
GAAGATTTCCAGTCTTATGTAGCGGCGGTTGCTGCACAGGCAGTAAATTCTGATGCGGCTGATCTGGATGCTTTTCTTGCGGAAAGCTGGCATCTGGATTCATCCAAGACGGTAAAAGATGCGTTAGTTGATAAGATTGCAGTAATTGGAGAGAATCTGAACATCAGAAGATTTCAGAAAGTTGTCGCAAACGATGGCTGCGTAGTCACCTATGTACATGGCGGCGGCAGGATCGGCGTTATCGTAGAAGCAGCGACCAGTGTAGTCAATGATGCGGTAAAAGAGGCGTTGACCAATATTGCCATGCAGGTTGCGGCATTATCACCGAAATATGTTTCTACAGCCGACGTATCCGAAGAATATAAGGCTCATGAGAAAGAAATCCTCACAGAGCAGATCAAGAACGATCCGAAGATGGCAGGCAAACCCGATAAAGTTATCGAGGGCGCGGTAAACGGCCGTCTGAATAAGGAACTCAAAGAAGTCTGCCTCTTAGAGCAGGTATATGTAAAAGCGGAAGATGGCAAACAGTCGGTGGCGAAATATATCGAGCAGGTAGCAAAAGAAAACAATGCAGACCTTTCTATCAAGTCTTTTGTCCGCTTTGAAACAGGCGAAGGAATTGAGAAAAAAGAAGAGAACTTCGCAGAGGAAGTGGCAAAGCAGATGGCGGGGAACTAAGGAGTTTTTTCTGGAAGTTATATGGTAGAAGTAGAAATGGAATGAAAAAGAAGGCTATCGCCTATTTTTGTAGGAGATAGCCATTTTACTATTAAAGTAAAGTTATATAGAATGCTTGCTGTACCAGGGGGAGGAATTGTAAATGTACCATTGTAACGTTTGTTTTTATCTGATAGGATGCCAGAACTGGATGACGCAGATCGTCAGGGGGATGACGCCGCTATCTAATTTTACGCATGAGATCATAGAAAGCAGATGTCTTGACAGAGAACTTACGGCGAAAGCGGATGTGATCCTGGCGGATGTACATGGTACGGACGTCAGACAGGTATTGAATGAGATGCTTACCTGTAAAAAAGAGACGACGCAGATCATTTTGCTGGTAAATAAGGAACAGATTACCTTTTTGGATGAAAATCTTTCGGCGTTAAAGGATATCTGGTCAGCGGAGTTGAGTGAGCAGGAACTGCGTTTCCGGCTTGCCCACTGGCAGCGGGATTATAAGATGGAAAAGGATTTCTGGCTGACGAAAAATTATCTGGAGACGACGATCAACAGCGTGCCTCATCTGATCTGGTACAAGGATAAGGAAGGCGTGCACAAGAAAGTGAACGAGAGTTTCTGCAAGGCGGTCAATAAGACGATGGAGCAGATTGAGGGCCGCGGCCATTTTTATATCTGGGATATCGAACCCGACGAGTATGCCAAAGGCGAGTTCATCTGTATGGAATCGGAATATGAAGTCATGGAGAAAAGGCAGACCTGCGTTTTTGATGAAAATGTGAAGATCGGGGACAGTATGCGGGAACTGAAGACTTATAAAACGCCGCTCTTTGATCTTGACGGCAGTGTCATGGGTACTGTGGGCGTGGCGAATGACGTGACGCAGGAACGTATCTATGAGAGGATGATAATCAACAATGCCAACACTGATTTTCTGACAAAGCTTTATAATAGAAGGTATGTATATCAGTATATCGAGGAAAGAGAAGGCCAGCCTTTTACCATATATTATATTGATCTGGATAACTTTAAGACGATCAATGATAAATTCGGACATCATGAAGGCGACAGGGCGCTTACCATGACAGCCGGCATATTGCGTGAATGTATGCCGGAGGCTATGATCGCCAGGGTCGGCGGCGATGAATTTCTCATCGTGGAACTGGGAGAAAATAAGAAAGACAAGATCGAAGAGAAGAGGAAATGGTTAGAGGAGAGGCTTGACCAGGTCTATAAAAAAGACGATATGCTCTCGGCCATATCCGCCAGCATTGGCAGCGCCTATACCGATACGGGCAAGGCAGCGTTGGATGCGCTTGTGCGGGAGGCGGACAGTTTTATGTACAATGAGAAGAACCGGAAAAAACAACAGCAGAAAGTACTATAGAAAAGAGAAAAATCGTCCGATATATACTGTAAGGTATTGTGTACATATGATATCTGAAACAGAAGAAATGGATTTCGCACAGGGTCAAAGGAGGACGAACAATGAGTAAGATTGCAGGGTATGGCGTTCATCAGAACAGCTATTACAACAACACAGTAAAGGATAAGCAGGCTAAAGATGCCAAAAAGGCTGATAAAACTGCGAAAAAGGATACGGTGCAGCTTAGTGCGCGCGCTAAGAAAATGTTAGAAGAGTTAAAGAAAACATACCGGAATATGGATTTCATGGTAGCCGACTACGAGAGTGAAGAAGAGGCGGCATCTTATCTGTCCAGAGGCACCAAGGAGTTCAGCGTACTGATCGATCCGGAGACACTGGAAGAGATGGCGGCGGACGAGGATGCAAAGGCAAAGTATACCGGCATTCTGGAAGATGCGGTAGGTCAGCTTAAAGATATGGAGACGCAGCTTGGCGACAAGAAAGAAGACGTAAAGCATATGGGCATTTCCATTGATAAAGAAGGGAACGTGTCCTATTTCGCCGAACTGGAAAAGGCGTCAGAAAGACAGAAAGAGTTCATAGAAAGAACAAGAGAGAATCAGAAAGAAAGCAGGGCCGCACAGGCTAAAAAAGCGGAAGAGCAGGTGACTTCGGGGAGAACGAAGTCTACCAGAGTAGAAGCGGATTCCGTAGAGGAATTGTTAGAAAAAATAAAAGCGGTAGACTGGGATCAGATCAAGGAAAAAGATTTACAGACGAGCGGCGGAAGGTTTGATTTTCAGGTCTAGGGAAAAGGACATCTATGGAAACAGTGGAAAAAGAAATACATTCCGCGGATAAAGGGATTTTGAAGAACAAATATTATTTGTATCTGACGGAGTTTTTCGCGGGAATGTCAGTTATGGCAGTAGAACTTGGCGCAAGCAGACTTCTTGCGCCATATTTCAGTTCATCGCAGATCGTATGGACGATCATTATCGGTACCATTATGATCGCGATGGCGTTAGGGAATATCTGGGGCGGTCGGAGCGCGGATAAAAATCCCAACCCGGACAGGCTCTATGTCCGTATGCTGATTGCGGCGGTCTGGATCGCGGCGATCCCTGTGGCGGGAAAATATGTTATCGTTGGCATTTCGGCGCTCTTAGTCTTTACGATCAGTAATAACTTTCTCATATGCGCGGCATTTCTGGCCTGTATGGTCATTTTTGTCTTCCCGCTTTTTTTACTCGGTACGGTAACGCCGTCTCTGGTAAAATATACGGTGGACAGTCTGGATGACAGTGGGAAGACGGTAGGCGCGTTGGGGGCTTTTAATACCATTGGCAGCATTATCGGAACGTTTGTGCCGACTTTTGTGACCATACCGGCGGTGGGGACGTCCATTACGTTCTTAATTTTTGCCGGGATATTGCTTTTGCTGGCGCTCGTTTATTTTATCAGTACGAAAACAAAAAAGAAACAATGCGTCACGGGTGTTATTTTATTTCTGATCTGTACGCTGACAGGTGCTTCGGGCAGTTTTGCTTTCTGGGAGACGAATCTGTTATATGAGGGCGAGTCAATTTATAATTATTTACAGGTGAAAGAAACTGACAACAGTGTCATTTTATCTACCAATGTCTTATTCGGCGTGCAGTCTATCATGAAAAAGGACGGCGGCATTACGGGGATGTATTATGACTATGCGATGGCGGCTCCCGTGATGGCCGGCAAACCGGATGGCGATATTCTGATCCTTGGCATGGGAACCGGAACTTATGCCAGACAGTGTCAGTATTATTATGGCGCGACATCTATAGAGGGTGTGGAGATTGATGAAAAGATAACCGGTCTGGCGAGAGAATATTTTGAACTGCCGGAGTCGGTCAGGGTCACGACTTATGACGGCAGAAGTTATTTGGAGGCCATTACGGGAACGTATGACGTCATTATGGTGGATGCCTATCAGGATATCACGATCCCTTTTCAGATGTCCTCGGTGGAATTTTTTACGCTCGTGAAGGAACATCTGAATGAAAACGGCGTAATGGTCGTCAATATGAACATGCACTCGGAGGCGGAGGGCAATATCAACGCTTATCTTTCGGATACCATAGCAACTGTTTTCGATCATGTATATACAGTGGATGTATGGGGTTCGACGAACAGAGAACTGTTCGCCACACAGAATCCGCAGGCGCTTGCCGTTTTTGAAGCAGGCCGGGAGAAGGTGGAAGATCAGGAACTGGCAGGGATGCTTGGCAGGGTAGCGGAGAATATCATGCCTTATGAAAAAGGCGGCTATCTTCTGACAGACGATAAGGCGCCGGTAGAACTTCTGGGTATGCAGGTGATCGACGATCTGATAGAAACGGAACTTGTCTATTATAAAGATCTTTTCAAGCGGGAGGGCATTAAGGGACTCTTACAGTAATAATTTTTTCCTTTCCGGGGATATTAAAATAAGATAATAAATTGCTCAAAGAGATTTTCTTGTAGGAAAGGAAGTAAGAATATGGACTTTAAGAACAGTGAGACGAAGAAAAACCTGATGCGCGCTTTTGCGGGAGAAAGCCAGGCCAGAAACCGTTATACGATCGCGGCGGGGCAGGCCAGGGAAGAAAAACTCTATGTGGTGGAGGCAGTATTCCGTTTCACCGCAGATCAGGAGAGAGAACATGCGGAAGTTTTTTATAAGTATCTGCACGAGGCGGCGGGAGAAAATATTGCAATAGAGGGCGCTTATCCTGTAGATATTGCCCAGGATGCGGCGACGCTTCTGCGGATGGCACAGCATAACGAATATGAAGAGCATGACGACGTGTATCAGAATTTTGCCAACAAGGCGAAAGAGGAAGGCTTTCCGGCGATAGCCGATTCTTTCAGACAGATTGCTGAGATTGAGAAGATTCACGGGAACCGCTTCGGACAGTTCGCCGAGTGGCTGGAAAAGGGAGAACTTTTCGTATCGGATGTGGAGACGGCATGGATGTGCATGGAGTGCGGGCACATCTACCGCGGGACGCAGGTGCCGCCTGTATGTCCTGTCTGTCACAATGACAGAGGTTATTTTATCAGACTGGAACTGGCGCCATATACAGGAAATTGCTGTATGTAACGGGGTAAAAAGGTCGGGCATGAAAGAAAGCCTGACCTTTCTTTCATGTTTTTTTACAAAATCACTTTTCGTATTTCGTAAGATGTGTTATTATAGATAAGGAATATGCAAAAATGTCAAGGAGTCGATGAAGATGGCCGGAGCAGAAAGTGAAGAACGGCTTGCGCGGAGAAAGAGGATCCGTTTTCTGAAAAAGTTGATCATCTTCACTCTTGTTATGGCGATCGTGGTTCCCACGATACTATGCGTCATTCTGGGGATACAGCTTCATATCGTGCGCGGACAGTTGAGACAACTGCAGGCACAGGCTGAGTTAAACAGTCAAGACAATATAGAAACAACTGTTATTGAAAGCATGGATGTGCCGGGGCAGGCGGCGGAAGACAGCTCTGTTGCAGACGAAGAAGAGACAGCGCTGTATACGGCGGATGGTGTGGATGTTTCCAGGCGGGACAGTTCTGGAAAAGAACCGGAGGAGGATGCAGGAGAAACACTTCCGGCGGATGAAGATATCCGCAGAGTCTATCTGACATTTGATGATGGCCCCAGCAGTAACACGAACAGGATACTGGATATCCTTGCGGAGTATGATGTGAAAGCCACTTTCTTTGTAGTAGGAAAGGAAGAGGAAGAATATCAGGCGTTATATAAAAGGATCGTGGACGAAGGGCATACGCTGGCAATGCATTCCTACAGCCACAAATATGATGAAATCTATCAGTCTGTGGACAGTTTTGCACAGGATCTGAGCAGGTTGCAGGAGTTTTTGTATGAAACGACGGGCGTATGGTGCAGATTCTGCAGATTTCCGGGCGGGAGCAGCAATACAGTCAGTTCGGTGGATATGAATGAACTGATAAATTATCTGGATGAACAGGATATCACATATTTTGACTGGAATGTTTCTTCCGGAGACGCTTCCAGCAATTATATCAGTCCGGAGACCATTCTGCGTAATTGTCTGACGACGCTGCCGCAATATCAGGAAAGTATTATTTTGATGCATGATGCGTCAAATAAAAATACTACGGTACAGGCCCTGCCGGAGTTGATCGAAAAGATCCAGGCAATGGATAATACCGTAATCGTTCCGATCACGGAAGATACGGAACCGATACAACATATCAGTAATGAAAGAAATGGAGGATTATAGAATGGGTTTTTTCTCAGATTTAAAGGATGATCTATCCCAGGCTGTAAACGAACTGATGCCTGAAGAAGAACTTCAGGCGGCTTTGGAAAACGGAGAGATGCCGGATATTTCCGAAGAGACTGATGATGCAGAGAAGATAGCTATGGAAATGGAGAAGGCACAGGCTCCGGCCGCTGCGCCGCAGAAAGAGAGCGCACCGACATCAGATGATCTGAGCGATATGCTGGATCGAATGGAGGCAATCTCTGCGGAAAGCGAAGTAGAGGAGCCGGTCGTGGAAGAACCGCTCATGGAAACACCGCTTGCAGTAGAGGAACCTCTTATGGAGGAAGAAGAGGAACTTGTTATTCCGGAGATGCCGGCCGAAGAATCTGAACCGGTCATCGAGGCTGCCACAGAGCCGATACCGGAAATAGAATCAGTAGAAATACCGGCAGCGCAAGCGCCGGAAACAGAAATAGAAAAACCGTCGCAGGAGACAGGAAGGGAAGAGAAGAAAATGGAAATGCAGGGAAATGCAACAGATGAAACAGCAGTAGTAACAGAAGGAATGTCTATTACAGGTGATATCACCTCCGGAGGCTCTTTGGAACTTATCGGAAATGTAGTCGGAAATATCGAAGTGCTCGGTAAATTAAATGTAACCGGCGGCATCCAGGGTAACTCCAAGGCTGCGGAAATCTTTGCAGAGGGCGCAAGGATCAACGGCGAGATCAACAGTGGCGGCAGCGTTAAGATCGGACAGAGTTCCGTAGTCATCGGTAATATCTTTGCCAACAGTGCTGTTATCGCAGGTGCGGTAAAAGGTGATATTGACGTACACGGCCCGGTTGTTCTGGATACTTCCGCAATTGTTATGGGAAATATCAAATCCAAATCCGTTCAGATCAATAACGGAGCCGTTATCGAAGGTATGTGCTCACAGTGTTACGCGGATGTTAATCCGACATCTTTCTTCGAAGAGATCAAGAAAGGCAAGGAAAAAGCCAAAGCAAAATAATGAAAACAGCATATTGACAGGAGAGTATGGAAGATGCAGCGTGTTTTATTGAAGTTGAGCGGTGAAGCATTGGCCGGTGAGAAAAAGACCGGATTTGATGACGATACGATACGTGGCGTAGCTTTACAGGTAAAACAGTTGGTAGATGATGGTATTCAGGTAGGGATCGTGATCGGAGGCGGGAATTTCTGGCGCGGACGTTCGAGCGACAGTATCGACAGGACGAAGGCGGATCAGATCGGTATGCTGGCAACGATCATGAATTGTATATATGTATCGGAGATTTTCCGCTCCGTTGGTATGCTTACAAATATCCTGACGCCTTTTGAATGCGGGTCTTTTACGAAACTGTTTTCCAAGGACAGGGCCAACAAATATTTTGCCAAAAATATGGTGGTATTTTTTGCAGGCGGCACAGGGCATCCGTACTTTTCAACGGATACCGGCGTAGTTCTGCGGGCTGTGGAGGTAGACGCCGATGTGATCCTGCTTGCCAAAGCGGTGGATGGTGTTTATGATGACGATCCGCGTACCAATCCTGCGGCCAGGAAGTATGATGAAGTATCTATTGACGAGGTGATTGAGAAGAACCTTCAGGTGGTGGATATGACGGCTTCTATTCTGGCCAGGGATAATAAAATGCCGATGCGGGTATTCGGTCTGAATGAGAAGGACAGTATCGTGAATGCCATAAAGGGGCAGTTTGGCGGAACGAAAGTTACTGTTGATTGATAATGGGAGAGGAAGGTATTTAGAATAGGATGGATGACAGATTAAAACCTTATGATGGAAAGATGAAAAAGTCATACGATTTTCTGGTAACAGATCTCGGAACGATCCGTGCTGGCCGTGCCAATCCTCATGTACTGGATCGTATCAAAGTGGATTATTACGGAACGCCGACACCGATCCAGCAGGTCGGCAATATTACGGTTCCCGATCCGAGAATGATCCAGATCGCTCCATGGGAGAAAAGTCTGATCAAAGAAATTGAAAAAGCGATCATGATGTCTGATGTCGGTATCACGCCAAGCAACGATGGCGCGGTTATCCGCCTTGTGTTCCCGGAACTGACGGAAGAGCGCAGAAAAGAACTGGTGAAGGATATCAAGAAAAAAGGCGAGGAAAACAAAGTCGCGATCAGAAATACCAGACGCGATGGTATGGATGCTTTCAAGAAGCTGGCTAAAGAGGAAGTTTCTGAGGACGAGATCAAGGAACTTAGCGATAAGCTGCAGAAACTGACAGATTCTTATATCAAAGATATTGATAAACTGGTGGAAGAAAAATCCAAAGAGATCATGACAGTTTAATAACAAAATCGAAATGTGGTAAGGGGATTGTAGGGGAATATCTGCTATCCCCTTTTCACATAGGAATAACTGGGAGGCGGACATATGGAAGCGGGCATGGTGATACCAAATCATGTGGCGATCATTCTGGATGGAAACGGCAGGTGGGCCAAAAGCAAGGGTATGCCCAGAAATTACGGGCATGTGCAGGGGGCCAAGACCGTGGAAGTCATCTGTGAAGAGGCTTACCGGATGGGCATACAGTATCTGACAGTCTATGCTTTTTCCACGGAGAACTGGAACAGACCGCAGGAAGAAGTAGACGCGCTTATGAAGCTCCTTCGGAATTATATGAAAACCTGTTTAAAAACAGCGGCTAAAAATAACATGTGTGTTCGTGTTCTGGGCGATAAGACCGGGCTGGATGAAGATATCAGAGAGCGGATCGAACAACTGGAAGAGGCGACCAGGGAGAATACGGGACTTCATTTTCAGATCGCTTTAAATTATGGCGGCCGGGATGAAATTGTGCGCGCCGTGCGTAAGCTGGCGGAGCAGATAGAAGCGGGAACGCTTTCCAAAGAAGCGATTACGGAGCAGTTGATCTCTGATACGCTGGATACGCAGTATCTGCCGGAACCGGATCTGCTGATACGTACCTGTAATGAACAGCGGATATCCAATTTTCTTTTATGGCAGCTTGCTTATACAGAATTTTATTTCACAAAGACAGCCTGGCCGGATTTTTCCAAAGAGGAATTGGAAAAAGCTATCGTGTCATATAATAAAAGAGACAGGAAGTATGGCGCGGTAAAAGAAGAATAGAGGAAAACAGGAAGGGTTTGGAATATGTTTCGTACAAGATTATTCAGCGGCATTGTTTTGGTCGTTCTGGCGTTTGCCGTGATCCTGGCCGGCGGATGGGTGCTGGCGGCAGTCCTGTGCGCCATTTCCCTGATCGCTTACAGAGAACTGACGAAGGCGACAAGTGTGCATACAAAAGATAAGGTGTTTAACGGGCTGGAGATTACCGGCGCTATCCTGATCCTGCTTTATTATGCGGGATTATATTTTGGTATGCACAGTATGAAAGAATATGACAGAAGTGTCATTTACTATGTGCTGGCGGCGTCTGTCATTGCTGCGATCATCGCTTTTATGTTCGTGTATGTGCTCAGTTTCCCGAAGTTTCAGGCCGGACAGGTGATGGCGGCTTTTTTTGAGTTTGTCTATGCACCGGTTCTTCTGTCTTTTCTTTATATGATAAGGCAGGGCTGGGAGCATGGCCTGTACTTATCGGGACTGGTGTTTTTATGCTCCTGGGGGAGCGATACCTGTGCTTATGCAGTCGGTGTGCTGATCGGCAGACATAAGATGGCGCCGAAGTTAAGTCCTAAGAAGTCAGTGGAGGGAGGCGTCGGCGGAGTAGCCGGAGCAGCTCTTTTATTTGGTTTATATACGTATTATGTGATAAATCCTTTTTCCACAGAGGCTTTCCGCATGAATCTGGGAGCGGCCATGTGCCTTGGGGCGGTAGGAGCGCTCATTTCCATGATAGGAGATCTGGCGGCTTCGGCCATTAAAAGAGACTACGATATCAAGGATTACGGGAAACTGATACCGGGACATGGCGGCATTATGGATCGTTTCGACAGTATTATCATGGTAGCGCCGCTGATCTTTTTCGGCCTGTCATTCATTGCACCATAGAGAACATATGTTATTGAAAGAAATGCACAGAAGGAGTTTGTATGAAAAAAATCGCAATACTGGGTTCAACGGGTTCTATCGGCACGCAGACACTGGAGATCGCAAGGAACCATCCTGATCTGGAGGTCGTGGCGCTGGCGGCAGGCAGTAATGTTGAACTTATGGAGAAGCAGATCCGTGAATTTCATCCGCGCAGGGCGGCCATGTGGAGCGAAAAAGCCGCGGCGGACTTATCGGCCAGAGTGGCGGATATGCAGGTAGAAATTGTATGCGGCATGGAGGGATTATTGGAGATCGCCGTCATAGAAGAAGCGCAGATACTGGTGACGGCTATCGTGGGTATGATCGGTATACGCCCGACGATCGCGGCCATTGAGCAGGGCAAGACCATTGCGCTGGCCAATAAAGAAACACTTGTTACGGCTGGACATCTCATCATGCCGTTAGCAAAAAAGCACGGTGTTTCTATTCTGCCGGTGGACAGCGAGCACAGTGCGATTTTCCAGTCTCTGAACGGGGAAAAGAAAGAACAGTTGAGCAGGATCATCCTCACAGCCTCCGGCGGCCCTTTTCGTGGGAAAACGAGAGAGGAACTGACGAAGATGACGATAGAAGATGCGCTCAAGCATCCCAACTGGTCCATGGGTAAAAAAGTGACCATAGATTCGGCGTCTTTGGTCAATAAAGGACTGGAAGTCATGGAGGCAAAGTGGCTCTTTGACGTTCCCTTAGAGGCCATCGAGGTGGTCGTTCATCCGCAGAGCATTATCCATTCGGCGGTAGAATATGTGGATGGTGCGGTCATAGCGCAGCTTGGCGTGCCGGATATGAAACTGCCGATACAGTATGCGCTCTTTTATCCGGACAGAAGACCGATGCCCGGCAAAAGGGTAGACTTATTCGCCCTGGGGCAGCTTACGTTTGAAAGACCGGATATGGAGACTTTTACGGGGCTTAAACTGGCTTATGAGGCGGCCAGAGCAGGCGGCAGTATGCCGACGGTCTTTAATGCGGCCAATGAGAAGGCGGTGGCGCTTTTTATCAGACAAAAAATCGGCTTTTTACAGATCCCGGAATTAATCGAACGGGCTATGGGGAATCATAAAGTAATAGAAAATCCTTCTGTGGAGGAAATCTTGCAGGCAGAAGCGGAAACATATGAATTGGTAGAGCAGGTGATGATGTGATCGTAACGATAATCTTATTTTTGATAATTTTCAGTATTGTGGTGATATCCCATGAATTCGGGCATTTTATCATCGGAAAAAGAAACGGTATCCGCGTGGTGGAGTTTTCGGTGGGCATGGGGCCGACGCTGTTTTCTTTCCAGAAAGGAGAGACAAAATATTCTCTGCGGCTTCTGCCTTTAGGCGGCGCCTGTATGTTTGACGGGGAAGATGGTCTTGCGGAAGAAAAAGGCGAGGCGGATGAGCATACTTTTCTGGCGGCACCTGTCTGGGCAAGGATCGCGGCTGTATTCGCGGGGCCTTTTTTTAACTTCGTACTGGCCTTCCTTTTTGCTCTGCTCTTAGTGGCTTTCAGTGGTACGGATCTTCCGGTGATATGGCATGTTTCGGAAGGGTCGGCAGCGGAAGAGGCCGGACTGATGCCGGGGGATACGATCATGAAGATCAATGGGGAGAGAACTTATCTTTCCCGCGAGATCATCCTGATCTCGGCACTAAACCGGGGCGAAGACATGGAACTGGTGATCGAAAGGAATGGACAGGAGCAGAATGTCACGATAACGCCGCGTTACAGCGAAGAAGACGCCAGATACTATATGGGACTGGCGACGGGGGAGCAGATCAAATGCAATCCCCTGCAGGTATTCCAGTATAGTATGTATGAGATGCGTTATTGGGTGAAGATGACCTATAAGAGTCTGTTCATGCTGCTGCAGGGACGTGTGAGCAGAAATGATGTTTCGGGCCCTATCGGTATCGCACAGATGATAGGGGATAATTATGAGGCCGCCAGGCCAGAAGGAATAACTATTGTTATTTTTACAATGATGAGGATTGTGATCTTATTGTCTGTCAACCTGGGGATTATCAATCTGCTGCCGATCCCGGCGCTGGATGGCGGCAGGCTGGTGTTTATGTTCATAGAAGTATTCCGTGGTAAACCTGTCCCGCCGGAGAAGGAAGGGATGGTGCATTTCGCGGGAATGGTGGTGTTGATGCTGCTGATGGTATTTGTCATGTATAATGATATCGTGAAGCTGATCCATTGAGTGTATCATAATAACCAAATACCCCCTTTATTTTTTGGATATGTTGTATTCTTGTCAATTTTCGATATATCGAGTATAATCATAGCAATAGAAAACAGATACGCATTGGAACGGTTTGTTTTCTATTGCATGAGATTTTTCTGAAAAGAACGACGGCGTATGTCGAGGTTCTTTCTCTGTTTTTCTTTGCGGGTTTCAACGCATATATCAAAACAGATTTTTAATAACCGGATCAAAAGACGGGAACATATGGGAAACGAAAAATATGGTAAGTGTATATTGGGAAAAAGGCCCGGTACGAAGCGTCAATCAGGATTCCCTTGTCGTTTTGCAGGCGCTGACGCTGCGGGGACGGGTGATGATGGCGGCCGTATGCGATGGCATGGGCGGTATGGATGCGGGAGAATATGCAAGCGGCTATCTGACAGAAGAACTGACAACGTGGTTTTATGATGGACTTCTTAAGATGATAGCCGGAAAGAAACCCTTGTGGGTCATCAGACGTTCGGCGGAGCGGAAGATCTATCAGGTAGAGAGCAGACTGCGGCGGTATGCCGATAAAAGGGGATTGGCGCTGGGAACGACGATGTCGCTGCTAGTTCTCTGGGAGAAAAAATATCTGCTCTGGCACCTTGGCGACAGCCGCATCTATCGTTTGTCTGGCGGAAAAAAGAACAGGATAAGCCTGCTGACGAAAGATCATGTGCAGGGAAATAATATGCTGACAAAGTGTGTGGGCAGTTTTGGTTTTTTCATGCCCGATTTCCGGATGGGAACCGTCCGGAAAAACGAAGCGTTTTTACTTTGCAGCGACGGCTTCTGGCGCGGGATGCAGATGCGTGAATTCGGAGAGATGCTTTCTCCAAAGCAGATGAATAAGGAACGTTGTGACAGGCGCCTGCGGGAGATCGGACAGGCATTGATGCGCAGAGGCGAGGAGGATAATCTTTCGGCGGTGTATGTTTTATGGCAGGAGAAGGAACAGGGCGGGCAGAGAAGAAAGTTTTGATAGCAGGACAAAGGAGGAGTCAATGGATAAAATTTTAGCGGGTAAATATGAGTTTTGCAGGATTCTGGGGGAAGGCGGCAGCAGTATTGTCTATCTGGCGTGGGATAAGCATATGGAACGGTATGTAGCAATCAAGGCGCTAAAGGACAGCAAAGAACTGGAAGAGGAAACTCAAAAAAAGGAAGCCTTAAAAAAAGAGAGGGAACTGCTGAAATCGCTGAAGCATCCGATGCTGCCTGCCGTGTACGATTATTTTTGGGAAGACGGTCAGTATCTGGTGATGGAATATATACAGGGAGAAGGTTTACATAACTATATTGAAAGAGAAGGTACGATACCGGAGAAAAAAGCCTGTGAGTGGGGAATGCAGTTATTGGGTCTGCTCTCCTATCTGCACACAAGAAATCCGCCGGTCATCTATCGTGATCTGAAACCGGAAAATATCATTGTCTGTGCGGATGGCAGTCTGCGGCTGGTGGATTTCGGCGCGGCTTTTTTTATACAATACCATAAGCCGGATCAGGATGATCTGGCAGGTACAATAGGCTATGCGGCGCCGGAGCAGTTCGGGAAAGAGGGAAACGAAGACGGCCGTGCGGATGAGAGGAGCGATATCTATACATTCGGCGCGACACTATATCATATGCTGACAGGTTATAATCCATCTTTGCCGCCGTGCGGTATCCGTCCTGTACGGTATATGAATCCGCTGTTGACTCCCGGTATTGAACAGATCGTCGGAAAATGCACACAGCCGGAACCGCAGAAACGGTATCAGAGTGTGGAAGAAGTCAGAAGAGCCATGATGAGTAAGGAATCTTTGGTAAAAAGGCGCATTTTTATAAGGGACAGGACAAAAGATCGTTTTATTATCCGGACAATGGAGCAGAGAATACGTCTGACGGAGAAAAAGACGATAGGTCTGTTTCTAAGCGGAGTGGTAGTGTTCGGCATTTTGGCGGCGGCCGTTTCCTTTACGGTAAAAGGGAGAGAAGCGCCGCTGCCGGTCACACTCTATAATACGCAGGGGCAGAAAGTGCTCATCCGTTATGGGAGTGTTTATGAGCCGGAAGGGAATCTGTTGTTTGAACTGGAGCGGGAATTGTTTGAGAGACAGGGGATGCAGGAATTGTCCATCAGCCTGACGGACTGCGAAAGCGGTGAGAGACGGGAGAGGATTTTTTACATACGGGGGAATGGGGTGGAAATAAAGGATACTCAACAGGACTAAAGAAAGCAGGGAATTTGAATGGATAGAAATGTGAATATAATCTCAGACTCTGCCGGAAATAAGATTGTTGTGATCAATGATATTATTTTTAAAGGGAAAAGGAGCATAAACTGGAAAGAGGTAGAGAAATATTTAAGACAGTATATAGGTGAATTTTATGAAATTGCAGATACAAAAGAAATCATTTATATAGGTTCGGATTTACCAGATGAATATGCCAATTCAAACTATACGTATCATCTAAAAGGAGCAAGTGCAAAAGCAAAAGCCAATGCAGTACAAGGACTTCCAGAAATGATAGAAAATGCTACCAGAAAACAGTTTGAAAAGAACAGAAAAGAAAAACATAGCAAAGACGCCCGGTATGGCTGGTACCGATATGAATCAAGATTTGCATTGCCTGTTTTTGATAAAACTGGAGAAACTGAAAGATATACGGTGTTTCATGTTTTGATGCTCATAAGACATGCAAAAGATGATAAGCTTTATCTGTATGATATTACAGAAATAAAAAAAGAAACGAGAAACCTTTTCCGGTCAAATGACTTTACTCAGTAGAAGAACTCGTTTCTTTTCAATCAATATTTTAAAGAGATTTCTCTTTTTTGTCAACGGGAAATTATGGATTATCTTTATTGCTTATCTTTATTACTTATGAAAGCTATTGTCTTCCATCGCCAGAGTGGTTTATAATGAGATAGTGAAAAATTTTTAATCCCAAAAGAGGTAACAGCTATGTACAGAGACCATACGAAAGTCGTAAAGATAGGAGACAGGGTGATCGGCGGCGGGAATCCGGTACTGATCCAGTCCATGACGAATACAAGAACGGAGGATATCGAGGCAACAGTAGCGCAGATCTTACAGTTAGAGCAGGCCGGCTGCGAGATCATCCGTGCGACGGTACCGACAATGGAGGCGGCCGGGGCTCTTGCTAAGATCAAGGAGAGGATTCATATCCCGCTGGTGGCGGATATTCATTTTGATTATAAAATGGCGATTGCGGCCATAGAAAACGGTGCAGATAAGATCCGTATCAATCCGGGTAATATCGGCGGCAGAGAAAAGGTGGCGGCAGTCGTGGCGGCGGCCAAAGAAAGGAACATACCGATACGGGTCGGCGTCAACAGCGGTTCTTTGGAGAAAGAACTGGTAGAGAAGTATCATGGCGTAACGGCACAAGGAATCGTAGAGAGCGCCCTCGATAAAGTACATATGATAGAAGAGGCGGGTTATGATAATCTGGTCATCAGTATTAAATCTTCGGATGTTTTAATGTGCGTTAAGGCACATGAGATTTTGGCTAGGAAGTCGGATTATCCGCTGCATGTGGGGATTACGGAGTCGGGGACGCTGCTCAGCGGTAATATCAAATCGGGAATCGGACTCGGTATTATTCTCTATCAGGGAATCGGCGATACGATACGGGTATCTTTGACAGGCGATCCGGTGGAAGAGATTAAGTCGGCGAAGCTGATCCTGCGGACGCTGGGACTGCGAAAAGGCGGTATCGAGGTGGTTTCCTGTCCGACATGCGGCCGGACGAAAATAGATTTGATCAGTCTGGCGAATCAGGTGGAGGCCATGGTGGCTGATATCCCGTTAGATATCAAGGTGGCGGTCATGGGATGTGCAGTCAACGGCCCCGGAGAGGCGAAAGAGGCTGATATCGGCATTGCGGGCGGTATCGGTGAGGGGCTTTTGATAAAGCGTGGAGAGATTGTACGGAAAGTGCCGGAAGAAGAGTTACTAAATGCGCTGCGGGAGGAACTGCTGCACTGGGACACATAGAATGGGAGAATTGTTTTGGCGAAGAAATTTTTTGAGGTATTTCCGACTTTAAAACTGGATAGCGGGATGATAGACCTGTTCGAGCAGGTCATGGTGGAAAAGGTTTCGGCGACGAAGCGCAAAGATTTTCTGCGGATTTATATTTCTTCGGAGCGGCTGATCTTAAAAGAAGATATCTTCCGCGCAGAGAGAGAGATGAAAAGGCAGTTTTTCCCCAACGCGCCGCTTACGCTGCGTATTTATGAGAAGTACCGTCTTTCCGCGCAGTATAATCCGGAGAAACTTATGGATATCTACCGGGAGAGTATTTTACTGGAACTGCGGGAGTACTCGCCGATTGAATATAATCTTTTTAAGAATGCGGATATTACCTATCCTTCTGAAAAACAGATCATGCTGACCATTGAAGATACCGTTATGGGTAAAGGCAAGGCGGAAGAACTCGTGCGTATCCTGGAAAAAATTTATAATGAAAGATGCGGGGTATCGGTGGAGGTGCTGACAGCCTATAAAGAACATAAAGCCGGAAAGCATAAAGAAGATGACGATAAAAAACTGGCAATGCAGATCGCGGAAATTTCGGCAAGGGCAGGATATGGAAGGCAGAGCGTGAAAGAAGAAAGTATCTCCGAAGGAACAGAGTCCGGTGGCGATACGATGGAATTGACCGGAATGGTCAATGCGGACGGAGCCGATGCACATGCACAGAAAACGGCCGGGATGAGTGTTTTGTCCGGCGGGGCAGATTCGGCTTCTGCGGCGGGTCAGGCAGCGGCGTCCGGCAAGGGCGCCGATGCCAGAAGAGCCTTGAAGCGTTCCGATAACCCGGATGTTTTATTCGGCAGGGATTTTGAAGAAGAGGCCATGCCGATAAGTGAAGTTATAGGGGAGATCGGCGATATTGTCATCCGCGGTAAAATTTTAAATATGGACAAACGTGAGATTAAAAACGAAAGAATGATTATGATCTATGACGTGTCCGATTTTACCGATACAATGACAATTAAACTATTTATTGCCAGTGACCAGTATGATGAATTGACGGCGGAAATGAAACCGGGCGCTTTCGTGAAGATCAAGGGTACGGCCATGGTGGATAAATTCGACCATGAACTGACGGTCGGCTCTGTTTATGGTGTAAAAAAGATTCCCGATTTTACGGTGTCGCGTATGGATACCAGCGTACATAAGCGGGTGGAACTGCACTGTCATACGAAGATGAGCGACATGGACGGGGTATCGGAAGTCAAGGATATTGTAAAACGGGCCTATAAATGGGGGCATCCGGCGATTGCCATCACAGACCACGGCGTGTTGCAGTCTTTTCCCGACGCCAATCATGTCTGGGAAGATTTATGGAAGGCCGAGAAAAGTAAAAGAAAAGAAGCGGGCGAAGAAGAACCGGACAAGCAGGATTTTTTTAAGATCATCTACGGCGTAGAGGCTTATCTGGTAGACGACTTAAAAGAAATCGTTACCAATGGTAAGGGACAGGATTTATCGGCTTCATTTGTGGTCTTTGATATTGAAACAACGGGTTTTTCTCCGGTCAATAACAGGATTATTGAGATCGGCGCCGTGAGGGTGGAAAACGGAGAGATCACGGACAGATTTTCCGCCTTTGTCAATCCGGATGTACCGATTCCCTATGAGATAGAGAAACTGACGGGTATCCGTGACGATATGGTCATAAATGAGCCGCAGATTGAGGTGATTTTGCCGCAGTTTCTGGCTTTTTGTAAAGATGCGGTCTTAGTGGCGCACAATGCCGGCTTTGATATGGGTTTTATTATGGAAAACTGTGACAGGCTAAGTATCGGGCATGATTTTACCTATGTCGATACGGTGGGGATTGCCAGAGTTCTGCTGCCCGGACAGGCCAAACATACGTTAGACGCGGTGGCTAAGACGCTGGGTGTTTCGCTGGAGAATCATCACCGGGCGGTGGATGATGCGGAGGCGACAGCAGAGATCTTTGTCAAATTCATTCCCATGCTGCGGGATATGGGGGCGGATACGCTTGCTAAAGTGAACGCTTTGGGTAAATCCAGTCCTGATATTGTCAAAAAACTGCCGACTTATCATGCCATTATTATAGCGAAAAATAACGTGGGGCGTATGAATCTATACCGCCTCGTTTCAGAATCCCATCTGAATTATTTTGCCAGAAGACCGAGGATACCAAAGAGCCTGCTTATGGAGTACAGAGAGGGACTGCTGCTGGGGAGCGCCTGTGAGGCGGGGGAACTTTACCGCGCGCTCTTAGATGGCAAGTCGGATGCGGAGATCGCCAGACTGGTCCGTTTTTATGATTATCTGGAAATCCAGCCGCTGAGCAATAACCAGTTCATGATAGAATCGGAGAAACTGCCGAACATTAATTCCATGGAAGATATCATGGAGATCAATAAAAAAATCGTCAGACTGGGGGAGCAGTTCCACAAACCTGTTGTGGCGACCTGCGATGTGCATTTTCTGGACCCGGAAGACGAAGTATACCGGCGCATTATCATGGCCGGGCAGCATTTTTCCGACGCGGATAACCAGGCGCCGTTATATCTGCGGACAACGGAAGAGATGCTTCATGAATTTGCTTATCTGGGCAGCGATAAGGCGACAGAGGTTGTCATTACCAATACGAACCGCATTGCGGATATGATAGAGTCCATGTCTCCGGTACGGCCGGATAAGTGTCCGCCGGTCATTGCCGACAGCGATAAGCAGCTGACGGATATCTGTTATAAAAAGGCGCATGAACTGTACGGTGAAACGTTACCGCAGATCGTGGAGGAGCGTCTGGAAAAAGAACTGCATTCTATTATCTCCAATGGTTTTGCGGTCATGTACATCATAGCGCAGAAATTAGTGTGGAAATCCGTAGAAGACGGCTATCTGGTGGGTTCGAGAGGCTCTGTCGGCTCTTCTTTTGTGGCCAACATGGCGGGTATTACTGAAGTAAACTCCTTAAGTCCCCATTATCTGTGTCCGAACTGCCATTATTATGACTTTGATTCGGAGGAAGTGCGGGCCTTCAGCGGCGGCGCCGGATGCGATATGCCGGATAAAGACTGCCCAGTGTGCGGTAAACCGTTACAAAAAGAAGGGTTTGACATTCCGTTTGAGACTTTTTTAGGGTTTAAAGGCGATAAAGAGCCGGATATTGATTTAAATTTTTCGGGCGAGTATCAGAGTAAGGCGCATAAGTATACGGAAGTGATTTTCGGATACGGACAGACTTACCGCGCGGGAACGATAGGGACGCTGGCGGATAAGACGGCTTACGGTTATGTGAAAAATTATTATGAAGACCATGGCGTACAGAAAAGGGTCTGTGAGATCAACCGCCTTGTTTCCGGCTGTACCGGTGTCAGAAGAAGCACCGGTCAGCATCCGGGCGGCATCGTCGTGCTGCCGGTGGGAGAGGATATCAATTCCTTTACCCCTGTCCAGCATCCGGCCAATGATATGAAAACGGATATCGTAACGACGCATTTTGATTACCATTCGATTGACCACAATCTTTTGAAGTTAGATATTCTTGGTCATGATGATCCGACGATGATCCGTATGCTCCAGGATATGACGGGAATCGACCCGGTTAAGATTCCGCTGGATGATAAACAGGTCATGTCTCTGTTTGCCTCTACGGAGGCGCTGGGTATTACGCCCGAACAGATTGGCGGCTGTAAATTAGGCTGTCTTGGCATTCCGGAATTTGGTACGGAGTTTGCCATGCAGATGGTCATTGACGCCAAGCCGAAATGCTTCACCGACCTGGTGCGTATCGCGGGACTGGCGCACGGGACGGATGTCTGGCTCGGTAACGCCCAGACCTTGATAGAAGAGGGCAAGGCTACGATATCTACGGCGATCTGCTGTCGTGACGATATTATGATATATTTGATGAACATGGGCGTGGAGCCTGCGCTTTCTTTTACCATTATGGAAAGCGTGCGCAAGGGTAAGGGCTTAAAACCCGAATGGGAAGAAGCCATGATAGCGGCCAAGGTGCCGGATTGGTATATCTGGTCCTGTAAAAAAATCAAGTATATGTTCCCGAAGGCACATGCGGCGGCCTATGTTATGATGGCCTGGCGTATCGCTTATTGTAAGATTAATTATCCCCTGGCTTATTACGCGGCATTTTTCAGTATCCGTGCGTCGGGATTTTCTTATGAACTGATGTGTCAGGGCGAGCAGCATCTGAAGAATATGATGGCGGATTATAAGCGCAGGAGCGATACGCTAACCAAAAAAGAGCAGGATTCTTACCGCGACATGAAGATCGTGCAGGAGATGTATGCCAGAGGGTTTACATTTGTACCGATTGATATTTTTACCGCGCAGGCCAGACTGTTTCAGGTGGAAGGCGTCAATCAGCTGATGCCCTCGTTAAACAGCATCGATGGTCTGGGTGAAAAAGCGGCGGATGCGGTGGTAGAAGCCGCCAAAGACGGGCCGTTTTTATCCAAGGATGATTTCAGGCAGCGCACCAAAGTATCCGCAACGGTAACCGAACTTATGGACAGTCTGGGACTGCTTGGTAATCTGCCGGAGTCGAACCAGATCAGTCTGTTTGATTTTGCAATGTAGGCTGTGTCATTTTGCGTTGCAGGCTTTCTTTACAAGCCGCCTGCAAAATGATATACTCAAAAACAAAAAGGAGGAATTTTGATATGTCACATGGTCACAAAGGAATTGCAGCAGACGACGCGCTGCTTAAATTACAACAGGGGAATGAAAAATATTTAAAGGCGTCCGCAAATCCGGGAGACATTTCTCCTGCGATCCGTAAAGATACCTGCGAAAACGGGCAGCATCCATATGCGATCGTGATTACCTGTTCTGATTCGCGTGTGATACCGGAGAGTATTTTTTCAGCAGGTATCGGCGAACTGTTTACCATCCGCGTGGCGGGAAATGTTGTCAATGACTTTCAGATTGGCAGCGTGGAATACGCGGCGGATCATCTGGGAACCAATCTGGTCGTAGTGCTGGGACATACGCATTGCGGAGCTGTAGGAGCGGCAGTAGCCGGAGGTGCCGAAGGCTTTATCCAGTCTATCACGGATGAAATTAAAACGGCGATCGGCGGGGAAAAAGACGAGTATAAGGCCAGCTGTCTGAACGTAAAGCACAGCATCAAAAAGATTGAAGAGAGCTTACATATCCCTGCAGGAGGAGAGAAAGACGGCGTGAAAGTAGTCGGTGCCATCTATCATATCGACGATGGACATGTGGAGTTTATGTAATATAGTTTCGTTTTTGGGGACCGGTAATTTCACCGGTCCTTTTTGTGTCCATTTTTGTGCCCCTTTTTTGCTGTGTTCATATAATAGAGCATACGGATAATCACGAAACTCCGAGGCGGGTCGGCAGAGGGTAAAGGACGGGAGGCGGCGGAAAAAGGATTCTGCTGCAAGGCCCTATAAAAACGCCGGTGGTTAGCGAGGTTCTTCACGAGCTTAGCACCGTTGCGCTTTTTATCGGAGCGAAAGCGTGCCTTAAAGCAGAAACTTTTTCCACGCCTTCCGTCCTTTACCCTCTACCGGCTCAACCCTCGGAGTTTCGTGATTATACACAGCAGAAAGAAAAGGAGAAATGAGCTTATGGCTATCGGTTACTTGCTCATACAGGCGAAAACGGCGCGTGACGCGGTTCCTCTGGAAGGCGTACAGATCAGGATCACGGATGATGAAGGACGCGGTGTGTATGAATTGACAACGGATGAAAGCGGGAATGCGCCGCTGGTTTCTTTGGAAACGGTCGGAAAGGCTGTTTCTCTGGAACCGAATTATATCGGGAATCCTTATGTAAGTTATAATGTTCTGGCGCTGGCACAGGGATTTAATTCTGTCTATATTGCCGGGATACCCATTTATGAGGGGGAAACGGCGATTCAGACGCTTACGCTTGTGCCGATGGAAGAGATGCAGCGTTCTCCGGAAACAATGGAAATTACCCTGAATAAACCTGCAGCCTCCATGCGCGGAGGGCGTTATCAGGAGGCGCCCGTTGAGGAACCGCGGATTTTACGGCAGGTAGTTATCCCTGACCCGATCACGGTGCATTTGGGAAGACCTTCCGTTTATGCCTCTAATGTGCAGGTCTCTTTTCCGGATTATGTGAAAAACGTCGCCAGCAGCGAAATCTATCCGACGTGGCCGGAGGCGGCCCTGCGGGCTAATATTTACGCTATCATCACCTTTGCGTTAAACAGGGTTTTTACGGAATGGTAGCGGAATCAACGGCAATTCGAGAATGAGACATGCCCAAGAGGGCATAGGATTGCATTAAGAAGCATGAAAATGGGGAAATGCGGTGCTGAGCAGAGATTTTGCGTATAAGGAATCTGAGCAGGCGGAAGAGAAATGTGAGGCGTATGAACGGAAAGAGACGGAATGTGCAAAACAGGGATGGAAAGAGGTAGAATGTACAGAAACAGGGCAGGGCGGCATGAAAGTCATCGTGGAGTTTTCCCAAAAAACAGATAGCCGTGAAAAAAATACCGGCCATGAGGAAACGGTCAGGCAGGAGATACAGGAACTTCTGATAGACATGCTGCGGGAGCATTACAGGAAAAGTTCAGTCCAGAGTTCCGCCCAAAGTTCCGCAGAAAATGTTTCCGGGGGAGCAGATGTTTTATGAGAAAAAACGTAAAAAGAGTGAGGATGTTATTACGCGTCAGTTCCAACCAGCAGTTGGAAGCGGACGGCGATCTGTCGGTGCAAAGACAGCTTGTAAGAGAGTATGCGGAAAGTCAGCCGGACTGGAAACTGGATACGAAAGAGTATTTTGAGGGCAGTATCAGCGCTTATAAAAATGCGGTCGCAGACAGGGATATTTTACAGGAGGCGCTGGAGGATGCCAGAAAAGGGGAATATGATATTCTGGTCACTTATAAGGATGACCGTATCGGGCGCAGGATGTGGGAGATCGGCGCTTATGTCATGACTTTAAAAAACAGTGGCGTGGATATTTATACCGTAAAGGATGGCTGTATCTCGCCGGAAAGCGATGATATCATGGGACAGATGGTATTAGCTCTCAGATATGGTAACGCGCAAAAGAGCAGTTCCGATACCGGGATGAGGGTCAGGGATACGGCGCAGAAACTGGTACAGAAAGGAAAGTTCATGGGCGGTAAGGCGCCTTACGGATATGAACTTGTTTTATCGGGAGAGATCAGCAAGCATGGCCGGGCCCTGCATAAGTTAAAGATCATCCCCGCTCAGGCGGAGGTTGTCCGTTACATTTATCAGCTGTCCCTGTATAGAGAATACGGTTCTGCGAAGATAGCCAGATGTTTGAACGAAGATTCCCGTTACCATCTTTTAGCGCCGCATGATGTCTGGAAAAGCGCGGCCATCACCAGTATCCTGACGAATCCGGTCTATGCAGGTTATACAGCCTATAAACGTAGAGAACATAAAAATGGCAAATATCACAGACTACAGAGCAATGACTGGGTGAGGGCGGAATATCCTAATGAGGAGATCAGGATCATTGAAGAAAAAGTATGGGACAGGACACAAAAAAAACGGGAACTCCGGGCGGCAAAGTTCAGGGGAGCTGCGGAAAGTGAGAAGTTAAAAGCCGCCGGAAACAAAGAGGGAGCTTTACCTCTTATCGACATTATATACTGCGGATATTGCGGCAGAAAACTGACAAATGGAACAAAATACAGCTATTGGACAATTAAGGCCAGTGGGGAAAGACGGGCGCGTAAAATTCCAATCTACCGTTGTCAGACGGCGCGGGAAGGGATACCGCATGAAAATCCGGGTCAGTTCCGGGCGGATAAGATCGAGCAGATCGTTTATGAGCGGATCGGCAGTTATCTGAATTGTTTTTTGACGGAGGAAGATATGAAAAACAGGATGCGGACCTGGCATGATGGGGAGATGGAGGCGCTCACAGAAGAAATAGAGCACTTAAAAAAAGAACTGGAAAGAACGGTCTGCGGCATGGAAATCCTGCAAAGTCATATTCCGGAGGCCATAAACGGCGATTATCCGCTGCGGGTCGAAGAACTGGCGGCGGTCATACAAAAACAGCGCAGGAAGAAAATGCTGCAACAGGAACAGATAAAAGAAAAGGAGAAAATCCGGCAGGAGGCAGAGAGCCGATACCATGGGTGGGAAAAAAAAGAAGAGAAATATCCAACGCCGGAACAGCTGTTTAGAGAAGCCGATGGGCATACGAAACGGGTACTCATAGACCGTCTGGTTGAGCGGATTGATGTAGCAGATGGACAGATTCGGATACGTTTCCGGCTATAAATGAACTGAATAAGCGTCGGTTTCAGTATTCTAAAACGAAAGGAATGAAAGGATTATGAGTACAGCACTTATGGCAAGAAAACCCAAAAGAGATTTCAGGACAGTTGCGATCGCAAAGATTTTGATTTTGCGCTTTCTGTATTAACAGCATAGACTGTGTTTGAGTTGACATAGCATTTTTAATGACTTTTATAACTTTCTCTGCTATAATATATCAATAAGTGCGATACACTAAAATGAAAAGGAGTTGAGGCTCATGGTTTATCCTTATATTACTTTGGCAGATGGTACGGAGATTGTGCATACGCAGATTTTTGAAGAAGATGGAATCTCAAAGGTGGAAGTCCACTTTGAACGCCCTACGGAAGATGGCTTTGATACTGCAAGGTGTCAGTTGCCTTCGTATACATGGATGACAAGAAAAGGATTTTCAGAGGGTGAAATGGAACTGTTTGAACAAATGGTGCGGAGTAACGCTCATTTATTCTACAAATATGGCGCCAATGGGGGTGTACAGATTGCCTAGCCTCTTTATTATTGGAAGTTATAAGGTTTTCTTTTAGTCTAATGAAAATAATGAATCTATTCATGTCCATGTTACAAAAGGAAAGCCTGATGCAAATGCGACAAAAATCTGGTTGACGAAAAACGGCGGCTGCATCATTGCCAATAATAAAGACCATATCCCTGCTGGAGACTTAAATGAATTGCTGACAATTATTCAGGCGCAATATTTTTTTATATGCGCAGAGTGGAAACGTCATTTTAAAACAGATGATATCAGATTTTATTGTTAAACTGAGGCAGACAAATATGAAAATGTCCATATTTGCCTGCCTGTTATATAAATACCATAATTACTATTTCCATATTATCTTATATTCGAGTTTCTCTTTTAGCTTGACTACCAACTTGTCCTCAATAACTCCTTTGTAATTACGAATTGATGGTGGTTCCGGGGTATCGGAGCCGCGGCTACAATTTTGACATTACCAACAGCACGGCATACGATCAGGCTTTTGTGTACGGGCGGACGACATATGAATCCATCAACCGTATCGTGGATGAGATTTTTAATGAGTATGTGCGCAGGAGAGGACAGGAAACGCCGTATTTTACATCTTTTTGTAATGGAACCACGGTTACCTGTTCGGGACTGTCACAGTGGGGAACGGTCACACTGGCGCAGCAGGGGCTTACGCCTATCCAGATCCTTCGCAACTATTATCCGAATGATGTGGAAATCGCAGAGAGTAATACGATCAGCGGCGTTTTATCCTCCTATCCCGGAACTGCTCTGCGCCTTGGGAGCACAGGACTGGCCGTGGAAACGATACAGACGTATTTGAACAGGATACGGAGAAATTATCCGGCCATTCCGCTGATTACTGACGAGGCTGGTGTATTCGGTAATACGACAAGAGCGGCCGTAGTGAAATTCCAGAGTATTTTTAATCTGGCTTCTGACGGCATTGTAGGAAAATCCACCTGGTATAAGATTTCTGAAATCTATACTGCCGTAACCAGGCTGGCGGAGTTAAACAGCGAGGGGACGACGCTGGGGATCGGGACGGTGCCGCCTTCTTCCGTACTGCGGCAGGGAGCGAGGGGCGAAGATGTCATTACCCTGCAATATCTTTTGAATCTGATTGCGGAATATTATCCATCGGTGCCCAGTGTGGCGCAGGATGGCATCTTCGGAAACGGTACGAGACAGGCGGTCATGGTCTTTCAGCGCCTGAAACAACTGACGCCCGATGGGATAGTCGGCGCGGCAACATGGAAAGCGCTCTATGATGTATATCGCGGCATCCAGAATAATATACCGTCAGGAGGCGCGGGCAGCGATACGATGGAATATGTCGTCCGTGCGGGCGATACGCTGTGGCTGTTAGCGCAAAGATTCGGCACAACGGTTGACGCCATCAAGCGGCTGAACGGTCTGAACGGAAATGAATTAAGTATCGGCCAGATCTTACAGATACCGGCCGGAGGCGGTTCCTCATCCTATTTTGAATATACAGTCCGCTCTGGCGATACACTGTGGCTGTTAGCACAGCGGTTCGGTACAACGGTCGATGCGATAAAGAACCTGAACGGCCTTGGCGGGAACGCTTTAAGTATCGGTCAGGTGCTGCGCATTCCGGGCGCTTCATAGAATACAGGATAATCGCAGAGAGATTTTCAGGAAGAGATTTTCAGGAAATTCTTTTCCTTGTTGAATAATAGTTGCCCTTTTCCCCGGATGCGATATAATAGATAGCGAGAGAAGGACTTCTGACTTACGCAGCAAGTCTTGCTCATGCCAGAGGGCATTTCGCGAAGAAGTTCTAAGTCTCACGCTGCATCATGAACGGAGGCCCCGGGGATGCGGGCACAAATATCGCAGGCTGAGAGAAAGACGTGGTTATTAAGATGGATAAATTTAAAAAAAATATTCAAAAGATCGGAGAAATTCTGGAACTGTTTATGGCGGTACTGGTGCTGATCGGTGTTATCTTATCAATCTGCAGCGTATTAAAAGATTTTACGACATTCAGCACACTTTTGAATGACACAGCATTTTTGAAAAACTATCTTGACGATATCTTTGTCATTGTGATCGGCATTGAACTACTACAGATGTTCTGTCGGCCGAATTCGGATAACATCATGGAAGTGCTGATCTTTCTGGTAGCCCGCCATATGATCGTCAGCACGACGACGCCGTATGAGGATTTTGTGTCGGTCATCAGTATCATCCTTTTATGCGTACTGCGCCGGCATTTGCACAATACAAGGGTAAAGGAAGAATTAAAGGAAACGTCGAAAGAAAAGTCAGAGGCAGAAGGAGAATAGAAGATGAACGCATTCAGGATTGTTACTATGCTTTTTCCGGAGGGGAAAAGAAAGGCATTGACACTAAGTTATGATGATGGCACGGTATATGACCGCCGTCTGGTGGAGCTTATGAACCGTTACGGTATAAAAGGCACTTTTAATTTAAACAGCGGGACGCTGGGGCGGGGAGAGACGAAAGATGCCAGTGGAAAAGTAACGGAGGAGTCGGCGGTCACACTGGAGGAACTTCCAAAGCTGTATGCCGGACACGAGATTGCCACGCACGCCTCAAAGCATACGGCTCCTACAGGCTGTGGCAGCGTGGCTTTGTATGAGATACTGGAGGACAGAAAAGTATTTGAGAGCATTCTGCCTTATCTGGTGACGGGACATGCCTATCCGTTCGGGCGTTATGATAAAGAGGTTTTTGCCATGTTAAAGGCAGCAGGCATCCGTTATGCCCGCACGGTGAGATCGACGGAAAGCTTTGGACTGCCGGAAGATTTTCTGGAATGGCATCCGAGTGCGCATCATAATCATCCGCGGCTCATGGAACTGGCGAAATGTTTCTGTGAGCAGGAAAATGAGGATGAGGCGGAACTTTTTTATCTCTGGGGACATTCCTATGAATTTGCGAGAGAAGATAACTGGCAGGTGATAGAAGACTTTTTATCTTATATGGCGGGATTTGCCGATACGGTATGGATGGCCACAAACGGGGAGATCGTCGATTATGTCACAGCCTATAAGAACCTTGTTTTTTCGGCGGACGGTTCTAAAGTATATAATCCTTCCGCGCAGACGGTGTGGCTTACGGCCAGAGGAAAAGTTTTTCGTATTGCGCCCGGTCAGGTGAATGCAGAAGGGGTGCTATAGTGAAGAAAGATATTTTTTACAGTAAGATATATAAACTGGTCGTGCCGATCGTCGTACAGAATCTGTTGAGCGCGGCGGTATCTTCTGCGGATGTGCTGATGCTGAATTATGTCGGGCAGTCTTCCATATCGGCGGTATCGCTGGCGGCCCAATACGCCAGCGTGCTTTTTATGGTCTTCTACGGCCTGGGGACAGGGGCGACGATGTTGTGCGCGCAGTATTACGGCAAGGGCGATATGCGGGCCATTCAGGTGATAGAGGGAATTGCGCTGCGCTTTTCTCTGCTGATCTCCTTAGTCTTCGCGGGATGCTCACTGTTTATCCCAGAGGGCATGATGCGTATTTTTACGAATGATGCGGAACTGATTACGATAGGGGCGTCATACTTACGCTGTATGAGCGTCTGTTATCTGTGCTGGGGCATCATGGAAGTGTACCTGGCGGTGCTTCGGAGTATCGGCAGGGTGGTCATCTGCACGATGATGAACGTGCTGGCTTTTTCCCTGAATATTTTCCTGAATGCGGTGTTTATTTTCGGACTTTTTGGCGCGCCGAAGTTAGGCGCCATGGGCGTGGCGATCGCCACATCTTTGTCCAGATTGATTGAGCTTGTCGCCTGTCTTATCGTTTCGGCGCTCAGTAAGGACATTAAACTGGATTTCCGATATCTGTTTGTGAGAAATAAAGAGTTATTTTCCGATTTTGTCAGATTGTCTCTGCCGGCGCTGGGAAACGACATCAGCTGGAGTGTGGCCTTTTCCATGTATTCCGTTATCATCGGGCATCTGGGAACGGACGCTGTGGCGGCCAATTCGTTCGTGGTAGTGGTGAGGAATTTCGGTACGATACTGTGCTTTGGCATGGCCAGTGCGGGCGGTATTTTACTGGGCAATATCATTGGCGAGAATAAGCTGGAGGAGGCCGCGGCCGGCGCGAAGAAGCTGATGAAACTCACCATCATAACGGGAGCCATCGGCGGAGGAATCGTACTGGCGGCCACGCCGTTTGTTTTGTGGTATGCTGCGGCTTCTTTATCGGAACAGGCCATGCACTATCTGAAATATATGCTGCTTATCAATACGTATTATGTTATGGGGGCGGCCGTCAACACGACGCTGATCGCCGGGGTGTTCCGCGCGGGAGGCGACAGCAGGTTTGGGTTTGTCTGCGATACGGTGGATATGTGGTGTTATGCCGTGCCGTTAGGGTTTATCGCGGCGTTTGTTTTAAAGCTGCCGGTGATGTGGGTGTACTTCCTGCTTTGTACCGACGAGTTTGTGAAGTGGCCCTGGGTCATTAAGCATTATCGCAGCGGGAAGTGGCTGAACAATATTACGAGGGAGGATCTGTTTGTGGAGAATGGTGCAGAGGGAGAGAAAGGGGTTTAGAGCGCTAATGTCATTTATGGATTATAAGAAAAAAACAAAAACGGGAAAAGTGTTGGCTGGCATATTGACGGTTGCCGTATGCTTTTGTTTTGCGGCGGCCGGAGTCTATGCGGAGGGAAAAACGGATGATGTTGAAGATTTGACAGCGGATGGGTATGAGAATAAAAGCTTTACTTATTGCCAGAGGGCCTTTTACCAGGAACCCTATATCATCGAACTGGGCTGGAATCTGTCGGAGAAAATGGTAGGGGATGAGGAGTTTGCATCGTACCGGGAACGGTCGGTCGTTTTGCCGGATGAAAACAGTATGACGGTCTATTTCCGGGAAGGTCTTGAGGAAGAGATGGCGGATGACGCTGTGCTTACAGCGGTTGCCGGGGCGATTGGCTCCGCGGAGAAATGTGTAGAGGAAGGAAAGCTGGGAGCGCAGACAATAAATCTGGCGCCGCTTCAAAAACCGTATGTTGTTACTGTTTTGTATCTGCCGCTGGATGAAATGGATGATTTTGTGCAAAAAGCCTGGAAAAATGATGATGCGGGGCAGATCAGTTATGTAACGGATGCGTTGACTGATGAAGTCAAAATGGAATATTGCCAAAGGGCTTATGCGGAAAATAGAATGGATTTCTTTGTGATCCTATGTGATGAACTGCCGCAGGAGGAAATTGATGCGTTGGGCAGACAGTGCTATGAAGAAGACAGACTCGACTATTTTGCGGTCATATGTAAAAGCCTGTCAGAAGAGGCGAAGGCGGAATTAAGGAAAAAGGCAGGGCGGGATGGGAAAGGTGATTATTATTATATTGTGGAAGACAGCGACGAATGGTGAGGTTTAGGA
The DNA here is from genome assembly GCA_023663085.1 of Ruminococcus sp. Lineage (GTDB taxonomy): Bacteria > Bacillota > Clostridia > Lachnospirales > Lachnospiraceae > UBA3282. The sequence goes on from JAMPIB010000004.1 coordinate 91,888, forward strand.
AGAGGGAACTGTTATATCAGAGAGCGGATAAAAGCTGGAATCATGGGGGTAATATGATACAATGCATAAACTGGCGATCCTTTCAGACACACACGGCCTGCTGCGGCCGGAGATAGTTGAAAAAATGCAAGGCTGCGAGGCTATTTTGCACGGCGGAGATATTGATAAACAGAGTATACTGGACGAACTGCAAAAAATCGCTCCGGTTTATGTTGTACGCGGCAATAATGATAAAGAATGGGCGGAAAATATACCGGAGACGCTTGATGTTACCTTATATGGCGTGCGTTTTTTCATGGTCCATGATAAAATGCAGATACCTAAAGATACCACAGGTATCGACGTTATTATTTATGGACATTCTCACCAATATGAAGAAAAGCATTTAAACGGTCAGCTTTTCATCAATCCGGGAAGCTGCGGCCCGCGGCGCTTTATCCAGCCTGTCACTATGGCGGTACTATATATCCACGATGATAAGTCCCTGCAGATTGAAAAAATGGAAATACCAAGACACCTTTTCAGAACACAAAAACAGACTTCCGGAGATAAAGAGGTATCTGACCTGAAAGAAGATAGGATTCCTGCCGATATAAAGCGTATCATCAAAGGAATCATGCGGGATACCAGCCGGGGAAAATCCGTAAAGGAAATGGCGAAAACCTACGGTATCAGCGAATCTCTGACAGAACAGATCTGCCGCCTCTATCTTACCCATCCGGGAGTGGATGCGGAAGGGATCATGGGAAAGATGGGATTATAATATAAACTTTGATTTAACCATGCAGACAACGAACTGCATGGTTTTTCTATTTCTTTTTTCTTTTGTTAAGAAATTCTTTCGATTTTCCTGCGGTTCATTTTCCAATTTACCAATTATGATAACGGTATCACCAAAAGAGTATGAAATGCAAAAGAAAAGAGGTAAATCCACATGACTATCGACACTCTGACCCTCTATTTTACCAGATACGGCGCTGTCGCTATTTTTATTATTGTCCTGCTGGAATATATGAACATGCCCGGATTTCCGGCTGGCGTCATTATGCCGTTATCCGGGGTGTGGGCGGCGAAGGGAAACATTCATTTTATAAACGTTATGTTTATAACCTTAGCGGCCGGACTGTCAGGCAGCTGGATTCTATATTTTCTCGGACGGACGGGCGGAAACCTGCTTTTGGAGAAATATCTGCATAAATTCCCCAAACACAGAGAAGCGATAGAGAAAAATTTTGCCATCATAAGAAAAAAAGGCTGTTTTGGCATTTTTTTAAGCAAATTGATACCTATGGTCAGGACATTAATTTCTATTCCGGCGGGTGTATTAAAAATCAATTTCCTGAAATATACCATCAGTTCCGCACTCGGCGTATTCGTGTGGAATCTGGTATTTGTCGGTGCGGGATATGTTCTGGGCGACGCGGTATTCACCTATCTAAAATAGACGCTTGCAAAACCTTGAAGCAGGACGGCAGAGGAAAAAGGCTTCTGCTGAAAGGCCCTATAAAAACGCCGGTGATTAGCGAGGTATTTCACGAGCTTAGCACCGCTGCGCTTTTTATCGGAGCGGGAGCGTGCCTTGAAGCAGAAACTTTTTCCTCTGCCGTCCTGCCCAGAGTTTTTCAATCACCTATTACTTATTCAAAGATATGAAAAGGAGAGGACTTCACAGATGAAAATAGCGATGATGACCAATAACTATAAACCCTTCGTAGCGGGAGTACCCATCTCCATAGAACGGCTAAGCGCTGGCCTGCGGGCGGACGGCCATGAAGTGGTGGTATTCGCGCCCGACTATAAGGAGCAGATACCGGAAGAGGACGTTGTGCGTTATCGTGCGCTGATCAAGGGAATCGTCAACGGCTTTTCAGTGCCGGACAGTTTTGATGCCAGGATTGAAAAGAAATTTAAAGAGGGGAACTTTGACGTCATCCATGTGCACCATCCGCTGCTGATCGGCTGGAGTGCGCTGTATCTGTCGCGAAAATATGACGTGCCGCTGGTATTTACTTATCATACGAGATACGAGCAGTATCTGCATTATATCAAGGCTTCTTTTTTACAGAACCTTGTTCCGAATTATGTAAATTGGTTTGCCGGACAATGCGATGTCGTCTTTGCCCCTACGCCGTCCATGCAGGATTATCTGGAGCGGATCGGAGTTGGAACGACACTTGCCGTATTGCCGACGGGACTGGCAAAGGAGAGTTTTGAAACAGATGATGCAAAAGTGCTGAAACTGCGCAGAGAATTACTCGGAGAGAAAAAATACCTGTTCTGCTGTGTGGCGCGTCTGGCCAAAGAAAAGAATCTGGATTTCCTGCTGCGGGCGCTGACGAGATATAAGTGCATCCATGCGGCGGATTTTCGTCTGGTTATCATAGGGGAGGGGCCATATAGAGATGAGTTATGTAAACTTATAGAAGAACTCGGCCTGGAAGATGAAGTGATACTGGCCGGTAAGGTGGCCAATGAAAAAGTCAAAAATTACTGTAAAGCGTCTGACCTTTTCCTGTTCGCTTCTCTTTCGGAAACGCAGGGTATCGTGCTGTTGGAGGCGATGGCCGCAGGTACGCCGGTGTTAGCTGTCAAAGCTTCAGGCGTACAGGATGTGGTGGTAAACGGTAAGAACGGATATATGACATATCTGTCAGAAATAGAATACAGCAACAAACTGGATGCTGTTCTTTCGGGGAACCGCGTTTATCTGGAGCGGGGCGCCATAGAGACTGCCAGATGCTATGAGATATCGGAAATTGCGAAATGGGCCGCTGTTTATTATAATGTAGCTATACAGAATCATAAACGGGATTCTTTAGATACGGGCAGACAGGAGGAGAAGAGGCTTGGAGGCATTTCATATTTTAATAGTAGAGGATGATAAGGAGATACGGGAAGGAATAGAGATTTATCTGAAAAATCAGGGATATCAGGTATTGCAGGCAGCCGATGGCATGGAGGGGCTGGAAAAGATTAAGGAGAGCGAGATCCATCTGGCCATAGTGGACGTAATGATGCCGCGCATGGACGGAATTACCATGATGATGAAAGTACGGGAAATGGGTTATGATTTTCCGGTCATCATGCTTTCCGCCAAATCCGAGGAAGTGGATAAGATCATGGGGCTGAATATGGGCGCGGACGATTATGTGACGAAGCCGTTTACAACCATGGAACTTCTGGCAAGAGTCAATTCGCATCTACGGCGTTACCGTAAGTATCTGGAGGCGGTGGACGGAAAGCAGGATAAGGGTCGCGTCTATGTCATCGGCGGACTGGAACTGGATGAGGATGCGGTGGAAGTGACGGTCGATGGCATGCTTGTCAAACTGACGCCGTTGGAGTTTAAGATATTACTTCTTTTGATGAAAAATCCGGGCAGGGTTTTTTCGGCGGAAGAAATATATGAGCGTGTCTGGAACGAACAGCCGATCAATACGGACACGATCATGGTGCATATCAGAAGGATCCGGGAAAAGATTGAGATCAATCCGAAGGAACCGAAATATTTAAAGGTGGTGTGGGGCGTTGGATACAAAATTGAAAAATGGTAGGAAAAACAGGGCGCTATGGACGGGACTCGTACTTTCTTTTCTGGCGGCGGCTTTATTTACGCTGATGCTGCCGGAGTTTGACAGGCAGGCGGCGGCGGTCTATGAGTCGAGCCAGAATGATATGATAGAGGGGGAATATTTTATTTCCTCCCTGCTCCAGTGCAATTATATTCTTTATAAAAATATCATGGATAAGACGGATAACAAAGTCTATGCTTATGAGGAATTATATCTGTCCGAGGAATTGCGGGATGCTGTCGGGAAGGCGGAGCAGACAGATCAGGACGATGAGACATTCGGGAAGGTGCAGACCATCGCCGGGAAACAGGCCGATATCGGGCAGTTGAACAGTATCCGTTCCATGTATGCAGAGCAGATGCGCACGCAGGCGGCCCAGAGTGAGAGTATGTATACCAATGACATCGGGCAGAAAATGGATTATTATGTATTGCAAAAAGAAGCCGGGACTGTGCTGAAAAATACGGCAATGCCCATTGAAGAACTGCTTGTTACGCCAGATAATGCCGAAGATATGGTGGAAGATGCCGTAAAAAAAGCCGGGACGGATGATTACGCCTATTATGTCATCATGGATTACGACGCGGCGGGAAATTTACAGAATATCAGCGTAAGAGGACAGGATGCGGATAAACTCCTAAAACTGGTACAGACCTTAGAGAGCGGGCCGAAAGGTGTTTTTTTGCAGGGACGTGACGAGACGGAGACCTTTGCCTTATATGACAGTGAGACGAAGGAAGTGGAAAAAATGCTGACGTTCAGACAGCAGAAACCGAAAAATGTTACTTTCATCTATGCCATGACCAAGCCGCAGATAGATAATATTTTAAACAGCGATACCGATTTTCTGTATTTTGGAGATGATATCTTTCAGTTACAGAGCGCAAACAGCTATTATTTCGTAGGCATACAGGATATTTATATGATATGTCTGGCGGGTATTTTCATTCTCACAGTGCTGGCCGCCGTATGCAGACCTGCGCTCTTGCAGGGGAAAGAGGAGAGAAAAGCCTATGTGGAAGTGATCGTGGCGGCAGTCATACTCGGCGTGGCTTTCAGTGGGGAACTGCTGGTCTGGTTTGTGCGGAGTATGGGAACGAATGTTATGTTAGAGTGGCTCAATACCTGCCTGCCGTTTAACCTGCATACAGGAATGGAATACGATATTGCAAGAATTATCATATGCTTTGGCGTTATGACGGCGCTATTCGGATTGTGGTATTTCTGCTGTCTGGAAGTGTCGGATGTTTTTGGCGGCGTCAGGAAATTTATCCGCACAAGAAGTCTGTTTTATAAATGGTGGAACGTGATCTGCGGCACGCTTAAAAAAGGCTATGAGAAATTAAAGGCGGAATTGTTTAGCGTGGATCTGGGAAAAGATATGGATAAACTTCTTAAGAAGCTGCTCTTTATCAATTTCTGTCTTCTGGTTACGGCCTGCCTGTGCTGGTGGGTTGGCATTTTTATCATAGCGGCCTATACGCTGGTTTTATATTGGGCTTTTAAAAAATATATCCATAAAATACAGGAGCAGTACGCGCATTTATTACAATCGACAAATTCCATAGCGCAGGGCAATCTGAATAATACGTTTGGTGAGGACTTTGGGATTTTTGCTTCTTATAAAGACGAACTGTATAAGATTCAGGATGGCTTTAAATACGCTGTGGAAGAAGAAGTTAAGAGCCAGCGCATGAAAACGGAACTGATCACCAACGTTTCACATGACTTAAAAACGCCGCTTACCGCTATTATTACCTATATCGACCTGCTGGGGGAGGAGGATATTACGCAGGAGCAGCGCAGGGAATATCTGGCTACCTTAGAGCGCAAATCGCTGCGCCTTAAAGTGTTGATCGAGGATTTATTCGAAGTCAGCAAAGCTACCAGCGGTAACGTGAAATTCGAGCCTGTTTCCGTGGATATCGCCCATCTGATGCGTCAGGTCTATCTGGAATATGAGGATAAGATGAAGGAGGCCGGATTGCAGGTACGCTTTGCCATGCCGGAAGAAAAGGTTATACTGTCTCTTGACCCGCAGAAGACCTACCGTATTTTTGAAAATCTGTATATCAATATCATCAAATACGCTCTGCAGGGCACCAGAGTCTTTATCACGGCGCAGCAGACAGAGAAAGAAAGGAAATGCGGCATTCATATCGAACTGAAAAATATTTCCGCGCAGGAGATTCTGGCAAATCCGCAGGAATTAAGCGAGAGATTTGTGCGGGGAGACGTTTCCAGAAATACCGAGGGCAGCGGTTTAGGTCTGGCTATCGCCAAAAGTTTTACCGAACTGCAGGGCGGCAGTTTCAGGATAGAGACGGATGCAGACTTATTCAAGGTCGTGCTGGACTGGTGATCAGTACCTGGTAACAGTTCGGGTTTCTGATCGGCAGGAGGCTCGAACTGTTACGGTTACTCCGCTTATAGAAAAATATGAAAAAGGAATACCCAGCAGACGGATTTCATGGTATACTAGAACCGGACTGATTTATCACATAGGAAATTGCTTCGTAATTTTCTTGTACGGGAGCAGGGAGGATACACTCTTGAGTATACAGAATAAAACTGACCGGAATATCTATGAAAACCTGCTGTTTTTATTAAATGAAGATAGTTTACAGGCGGAACAGTTAAAGAACTTTATGGATGAAATGCCAGGCGGCTTTTTTATTTATCATGCGGATGGGGACGAGACATTGATCTATGCCAATAAAGCCATGCTGCGGATGTTTAACTGTACCACAATGGGAGAGTTTCAGAAACTGACCGGAAATTCCTTTAAGGGAATCGTACATCCTGACGATCTGGACAGGGTAGAGCAGAGCATTTCGGAGCAGATCGCGCAGAATAAATATGCGCTCGATTATGTGGAATACCGCATCATCTGCAAAGACGGTGAGATCCGCTGGGTGGAGGACTATGGCCATTTTGCGCATACCAAGTCCATGGGAGATATTTTTTATGTGTTCGTGGGAGACGCTACCGAGAAAAAGAAGCTGGTACAGCAGGAACAGCTCAGGCGTCTGGAGATCATAGAAGGGCTCAGCATGGACTATGAATCTATTTTTTATGTTGATCTGGACGAAGACTGGATGAAAGCCTATCGTGTGAGTCCCAGATTTGCTGAAAAATTCACCAAAGAAGTTTCCACGAGCAGTTTTACGGGATTTGATAAAGAATATATCGAAAAATGGGTTTATGCGGACGACCGCGAGCTTCTTTACGGCATCAGCGATCCGCAGTTTATCCGTAAGGCGCTGACAGAGAACGAGACTTTTCATATCAACTACCGCATCTATCGGGAAGAAAAAGTTGCCTACATACAACTCCGTATCGTTAATATCGGTGGCAGCGGCCCTGTTTCGCAGGTCATCATGGGTTACCGGAATATAGATGATGAAGTGATACAGGAGATGAAGCAGAAGCAGCTTTTGGAGGCAGCCCTGCGGGATGCCAATCTGGCCAATAATGCCAAGAATCTTTTTTTATCCAATATGTCGCATGACATACGGACGCCGATGAATGCCATCGTTGGTTTTATTTCGCTTATCAAAAGACATATACACGATCAGGAGAAAGTGTCCGGCTATCTGGATATGATCTCCGTTTCCAGCGACCAGCTTTTACAGCTGCTAAGCGATGTGCTGGAGATATCCCGGCTGGAATCCGAGAATGTCCATCTGCTGGAAGAAGAGTGCAGTCTGATAGATCTGGCGCATCAGGTACAGATGGAGAGCCTGCCGCAGGCGGCCGCGAAAAACATTTCAGTCTCTTTGGATATTTCCCATTTGACACATGATAATGTCTGTACCGACCGCGCGAAGCTGAAACAGATTTTGACCTATATCGTGGATAATGCCGTCAAATATACGCGCACAGATGGCTGGGTCACGATCAGCGTGATCGAACTGGATAAAGAGCAGACTACGGGCAGTCACGCGAAGTACCGGTTCGTGATAGAAGACAACGGTATCGGTATCAAGGAAGAATTTATCGAACATATCTTTGAACCGTTCGAGCGGGAGAAAAATACGACTTTAAGCGGTATACACGGAACCGGTCTCGGCCTTACGATCACCAAAAGACTGGTGGAGATCATGGGCGGCACGATACAGGTTTCCAGTGTGCTCGGACAGGGCAGCAAATTCAGCGTAACGCTCCCTCTGTATATACAGACCGATTCCGCAGCCCCTGCAGAACCGGATCAGATAGTCATGCACTTTTCTACGCCGAAACGTATCCTCGTCGTGGATGACAATGAAATCAATCTGGAGATTGAAAATGAGGTATTAAAAGACGCAGGTTTTCTGGTGGATACCGCAGAAGATGGCAGTATTGCCCTGGAAAAAATAAAACAGTCAAAACCCGGTGATTATGACCTGATCCTCATGGATATCCAGATGCCCGTCATGGATGGCTACCATGCGACCAGAGCAATCCGCGAGATTGATAATCCTGTGCTGGCCGGTATTCCAATTATTGCGGTTTCCGCCAATGCCTTCGAGGAAGATAAAAAAATGGCCATCGAGAGCGGTATGAATGCGCATCTTCCGAAACCGTTAGATACGATGCGGCTGTATAAAATGATCCGCAAATTTTTAAAAGACGATAAAAAAGCGGCCAATATGGATGCCCTTAAGATCCGGCCTATCAGAAAAGACGAATATCCACTTTTAAAAGACTTTTTGTATGAAGCCATCTATCTGCCGGACGACGCGGCGGTGCCCTCGGCAGATATCCTTGAGAAACCGGAAATGGCTGTATATATCAAAGACTTCGGCCGCACGGATGATCTTTGCCTGCTGGCGGAGGTGGATGGCAGGCCGCTGGGCGCTATCTGGTCAAGGATCCTCTCCGGAGACGTGAAGGGCTATGGTAATATCGGGCCGGATGTGCCGGAACTTGCTTTTGCCGTGAAAAAAGATTTCCGCAGACATGGCATCGGAACGAAGCTGATCAAGGAGATGTTGGAATTTTTGAAAGAGAACGGATATGAGAGAGTCTCGCTCAGCGTCAATAAGGATAATTATGCCTACCATATCTACCGGAAACTGGGCTTTCAGGTTGTGAAGGTGGGGGAAGAGGATTATTTGATGGTGTTGGAGTTGTGAGAGGATTTTTATGAATAAAAAATTGCAGGTTTTCGTTTCATCTACCTATACGGATTTAAAAGAAGAGAGACAGGCGGCTGTAGAAGCGATTCTTGATGCCGGGCATATTCCTGCAGGTATGGAATTATTTAAAGCCGGAAATGAATCGCAATTAAAAACAATTTATAAATGGATTGATGAATCAGATGTTTATATGCTTATTCTTGGCGGACGTTATGGCTCTGTTGATCATAAATCGGGTAATAGTTATACGCAGCTTGAATACGAGTATGCCCTGTCTAAAAATATTCCCGTTTTTGCTGTCGTACTCAGTCAATCATGTCTGACCTCGAAAATAAATTCTTTGGGTCTGGAGAACGTAATAGAACAGGGTAATCCGGATAAATATAAATCATTCAAGTCTTTTGTCATGACAAAAGTCATCAGGGAAGTGGAAGACTGCAAGGATATTAAAATCGCCATACATTCTACGCTTAATGAATTTATCAATGAGTACGACCTCTCCGGCTGGATAAGAAATGCGAATGAAAATGATACCATACAGTTACTAAAAGACAGCAATGCCCTGTTGCGGGAGATCAATTCGCTCAATAAGCAAATCCGGGAACTTCAGGAGCAGTTAAATAAAAAATCCACCAGGCAATTTGGTAATTATTCATTTGACGAACTCGTGGAGCTGTTTAAAAAGAAGAGATTTAAAATTCCTGCGAAAGTTGCCCAGACAGATAATGATATAACGATAAATGCGCTTGACCTTTATATGACGTATAGAGATGTATTTATTATCGGTATATCGAATGATACATATGTCGAATCGGATGAGATTATTTATGTTTTTGAGCATGTGGTGCCGTATTATATAGGTTTTGATTTCTTTGAACGGGTGAAATTGCCAAACACTACGGCTCAGAGGATACATACGACGAAACTTGGTTCTGCTTTTTATGCGATGCTGGAGGCTGAAAATATGATGAAGGAGTAAATGGAGCATACGGGATTCGAACCCGTGAGAAAACACCAAAAAAGCCAGTAAAATCAAAGGTTTTAGGGACGCGGAGTTGATTACTTTTGATTACATAGTAATCATTTTGGACTAAAGCTAATTATTTGTACGAGAAAGGAGAAAATTCTGTACATCGTAATTAAATATTTGGACACATAAATAACCTTATTATCGTTTGGTGATACAAGCGTATAGTAGGGTTATTTTGATGCCTAAAAAAGCATACCATTAGATGCAAGGGTTATTATCTATATGATACAGAGAGTGATACCGTATATCTGGCGTGAAAAAGAAGAAAAGACGGAAAAGCAAGTCGGAAATAGTATCAAGTGGAAGATTATTAAAATGTTGATAGAGGAAAGATGTGTGTAACGGAGTGTATCAGCAATATATGGTAGAATTTTCATTAATGGAAATTTTCTGTTTTTATGGGTCGGATAGACCCTGTTGAGTGCATTGGAGTTTCTCAACAGAGAAACGGAAATGTGCTCAACGTTAAACCACCCGCTATGCGGGTGCGCGACGATAGTTTTATGGCAAAGCAAACAAATTCACTTGCGCATACGAAGTGGATGTGCAAATATCACATCGTCTTCACCCCTAAGTATAGACGAAAGATTGTTTATAATCAATACAAAGCAGATTTGCGGGATATTTTGAAGCAGTTATGCAATTATAAAGGGGTGGAGATTTTAGAGGGGCATCTCATGCCCGATC
>JAMPIB010000050.1 GCA_023663085.1 Ruminococcus sp.
TGTAAACCGGAAGAATCTCCGATATGGTTTGACAAACTATGGCAAAATACGGTAGACTTATTCCGTTCCCTGGATATACCGGTCAGAACAATAGAATGTTGTTCCGGCGACCTTGCTGATCTGAAAGTAAAATCCTATGATGTGGAGGCATGGTCTCCCAGACAGAAGAAATATTTTGAAGTCGGAAGTTGTTCTAATTTAGGCGATGCGCAGGCAAGAAGATTACGGATCAGGATAAATGGTAAAGATGGTAAATATTTTGCCCATACATTAAATAATACGGTAGTTGCACCGCCCAGAATGCTGATTGCCTTTTTGGAAAATAATCTGCATGAGGATGGCAGCGTCAGCATTCCCGAAGTACTGCGACCTTATATGGGCGGAAAAGCGGAACTGAAAGCATAAATGAATTATTTTATTATTGTGGAGAAAATTCGCAAAGAGATTTTTCTATAGGTAAAAGGGGAGGTGAGATCTTTGCATAAGTATATGCGGGCTATTGGTTTTAGCAAACCGATAAAAAGACAAAAACAGGAAGAACTGATAGAAGAAGTTCTTGAGTATCCGAGAAACACTTCTTATACATCCGGTCCCGGTAATAATGTGCTTGTAGAATATTGTAAAGATTTTGCCGAAAATATGGGGATTGCTGTCTGCGGTGAGTATGATGAAGACGAAAATTTTACAGTTGATTATTTTTATCCGTATTTAAGAGGCAGGGATGTCAGTTCCTATGAGGATGTTTCTGTGGAACGTCATGCGGAAAAAGAATCATACGCCGGCGTATGCGATGATATTAAAGTCGGAGTCAGTTTGATTTTTTATCTGCAAAATATCATTCCTTATGTAAATGCACATACGAGAGATCTGCTGCCGATATGCGGAACGACTCTTACATTGTCAGCGCTTTCTATCCAGGGATGCGTTATCCTTCCGATCGTTAAAAACGAAAAAGAGATGCAGAAAGTCAAAAAAGCGGCAATGAACCGCAATCAGTTGATCGCTGCTGCCAGACAGGGTGATGAGGATGCAATCGAAAGTCTGACGCTGGAGGATATGGATACTTATACATCCATTTCCAAAAAAATACTGACAGAAGATGTTTTCAGTCTGGTGGATACGTATTTTATGCCTTACGGCGTGGAATGCGATCAATATTCAATTTTAGGGGAAATATTGGATTTCTCCGTCACAGAGAATAGAATAACAGGAGAAAAAATTTATCTGATGAAGATAAGTTGTAACGATCTGCAGTTTGATCTTTGTATCAATACGGAGGATTTGTATGGTGAGCCTCAGGTAGGGCGCAGATTTAAAGGTGTTATCTGGATGCAGGGATATATTAATTATCCCGATATTTGAAAAATGATATAATAACAGTACTCGTTCCCTTAGTTAAATGGATATAACAGGAGCCTCCTAAGCCCCAGTTGTGAGTTCGATTCTCGCAGGGAACGCTTCAAAGCATTGAAAATACGGATTTTCAATGCTTTTCTTATACGATTTTGACTGCGTATACTTTTATTGCATTATTGTATATTAGAAAAATATATGCTATGATTTTGTCATGAATTATATTATTTTAGATTTAGAATGGAATCAGAGCAGCACCGGCGAAGAAGAAGTCTGTAAGGTTCTTCCCTTTGAAATTATTGAGATCGGTGCCATAAAATTAAATAACAGCCGGCAGAAGACAGGCGAGTTTAATGAACTGATCAAACCGCAGGTCTATCACTCGATGCACCATGTCACGAAAAAGCTGATCCATATCAAAATGGAACAACTGGAAAACGGAAGACTGTTTCCGGAAGTAATGGAGTCTTTTTTAAACTGGTGTGGAGAAGACTATATCTTTTGTACATGGGGGCCACAGGATCTGGCGGAACTGCAAAGAAATATCCGCTACTACGATATGAAGCCGATCGCAGAGGGGCCGTTTAAATTTCTGGATGTACAGAAACTTTTCAGTATTGCCTGCGAAGACAGAAAGTCCAGACGTTCCTTGGAATATGCCATTGATTTTCTGAAGATCGAGAAAGATATCCCCTTCCACAGGGCCTTCAGCGACGCGTATTATACGGCTAAGATTCTGGCGGTTCTGGATGAAAATGTCCTGCATAATTATTCCTTTGACGTTTTTCATATTCCATCGGGAAAAAATGATGAGATTCATGTGTTATTTGATTCTATACCTCAGGACACCTATGCGAAATATATTTCCAGAGGGTTTGACGACAAAATAAAAGCAATGGGTGATAAGAATGTTACCGCTACCAGATGTTACCTCTGCCATAAAAATCTGCGCAGAAAGATTAAGTGGTTCACACCCAATGGAAAACATTATTATTGTGTATCATACTGCGACAGGCATGGTTATATGAAATCCAAGATACGGATCCGCAAGGCGGAGAATGAACAGGTATACATAGTAAAGACCGAGAAATTTATTTCTGAAGAAGAGGTGGAAAATATCCGCAGTCGTCAGGAAAAGGCCAAGGAACACAGGAGAGAAAAAAGAATAGCTAAAAATCAAAATCATCGAAGTTAGAACGGATACGTTCTCTTCGGTGGTTTTTTCTGTCCACACGGTTTTTCCTCCGACGGGAAGTGTTATTATTGATAATAACGGCGCGCAGGATGAACAGGCAGATAACAACTGCCGTAAAAATAAGGACACCGAGGAGCACCTTTTTGATGTTGATAAAAATAGTATCGTCTTCATCGGCGGAAGTATTGACAGCCGGTGCGAGCGCAGTATCAGTAACGGCTTCTGACTCGAAATCATAGGTAGATTCCGTGTACTCGGCGAGATTGACAAAAGCGCTGCCCACATAAGTACCGCTATAAGTATAATCAATCCTGGCAACATGGTTATCCTCTGCAATATCATAGTCAACCGTAGAGTCCAGATCAGAGAAATCCGCCATGTTGGGAACGATAACAAAACTGTCTTTATCAATAGAAAGAATCGGCTTGGAACTGCCGAAAATATCATTATCGGCTTTGAAGAAATTTACGTTATCAATATTAAATTTAGCCTCGTTTTCAGAAACATCCAACACCTGAAAGTTCTGAAAACCATAGTCAAATAATTCCACCGTGTCTGTAAATTGTGTGGGAGATTCTTCTTTAAAAACAATGCAGATCAGTTTCATACCGTTTTGCTCGGCACAGGTAACAAGAGTCTGTCTGGCCGTGTCGGTATAACCGGTTTTTCCGCCTAAAATGCCATCGTATGAAATTTCTCCATTGATGAGACTGTGTTTGTTCTTTTTATAAAAATCATCCGGCTGTGTAGCGGTAGGCTCGAAATGATAACGTTCCGTATTGCTGATCTTAGAGAGCATTTCATTCTGGAAAAAGGATTTGGAAATAAGAGCAAGATCGTATACGGAAGTATAATGGTCTTCATCCGGAAGTCCGTTTGTATTGGTAAAATGAGTATCTGTACAGCCGAGTTCTTCCGCACGCGTATTCATCAGTGTGATAAAATCATCAATCGAACCGCTGACATATTCCGCGACCGCGTTGGCTACTTCGTTGGCGGAACCGACCATGATACCGTAAAGGCATTCTTCGAGCGTGATGGATTCCCCTTCGTCCATACCCATATTGGAACCGTCTGCGGGCACACTGAATACGGCCTCTCTGGAAAAAGTGACCATATCGTCCAGATTGCCGTTTTCCATGGCCAAAAGACAGGTCATGATCTTCGTCGTACTGGCAGGATATAATTTTTCATGGATATTTTTAGCATAAAGGATAACACCGGTATCGGCATCCATCAAAATAGCGGATTCGGCACTGATCCTTGGGCCGGCCGGCCAGTTTTCTATTTCGTCGGACTGGATCGGGAGCATTTTCCTGGCCTCCGCTTCAGCCGTCAGTTCTTCCAGAGTGGCGCAGGCAGTCAGTTTATTAATATGAAAAAAACAGCCAAAAAGAAAAACCGTAAGTAAAAAACGGGATATAATTTTTTTGGGGGGAACAAAATACATAAATAACTCAAACCCTTCTATATATAAAAGACGATACTTTTTTATCATACACTATTTTCTACGAAAACAAAATATTTTTACCGAAAAGATTTTATTTTATTATGTGTAAAAGTCTTTTCTTATACCCTGAAATAGTGTAAACTATAACAGGATATAGAGAAAGACAGGTTACCTTATGAGATTAAAAAATGTTCCGGGTTCGAGAGAAGCGATCAGCGAAAGCCGTTTCGTGATCCAGGAGCCGAATGCGTACAAAGGACGCTTTCGGGAACTGTTTGGCAATTCTCACCGTATAGAGATAGAAATTGGTATGGGAAAAGGTCGTTTTATCATGGATATGGCCAGGTCTCATCCACAGATCAACTATATAGGGATAGAGAAATATTCCAGTGTGCTGATTCGCGGTATCCAGAAAATGGAGGCAGAGCCTCTGCCTAATCTGTATTTTATCCGTATGGATGCGGAACAGATCACGGATGTATTCGGGCCGGCCGAAGTGGATAAGATTTATTTGAATTTTTCCGATCCGTGGCCGAAAGACAGACATGCCAAAAGAAGATTGCCCTCCCGCGAATTTTTAAACAGATATCGGGAGATATTATCTAAAGAAGGGACATTGGAATTTAAGACAGATAACAGGGATCTGTTCACATTTGCCTTAGAGGAACTTGAGCCTGCCGGCTGGCATCCGGATCAGGTGACGTATGATCTTCATCATGATGAAGTCATGATGAAAGGCAATGTAATGACGGAATACGAAGAGAGATTTTCTTCAAAAGGAAACCCAATCTATAAATATATTATATCCAGATCATAAAGTGAAAAAAGAAAAAGCTGCCAAAGGAGGATTTATTATGGAATACACATTTACAACAGCCAATTTTGAAAACGAGGTACTTTCTTCGGAAATGCCTGTATTCGTGGATTTTTATGCAGACTGGTGCGGGCCGTGCAAGATGATGGCGCCTGTCGTAGAGAAGATCGCGGAGAAATATGAAGGAAAAGTAAAAGTCGGAAAATGTAATATTGATAACGAAAGTGCGATCGCCAGTCAGTATGGTATCATGTCCATTCCTACCATGAGTATTTTTGTAAACGGCAAGGCAGCAGATACCATTGTGGGTGCTGTACCGCAGGAGAAACTGGAAGAGATGATAAACAAAATGTTGTAGAAAAAAAATAATTTTTACCAGATTTTGTGTTAAAATAACCCGTAAAGTATCAGTTCAGTATCATTTTTTATAATAGAATATAAACTGTAAGAGGGGATAATGATTTGGGGAAGAAAATATCCGTAAATATTGATCTCTTTATCTTGCGGATATCAGAGAAACTAAGGCTTAAAGTACGGTGGCAGAAATCTTTCACTTCTTTCCCGACGATTGCAAGGGAGAACCGTATGAGTCTCCCTTCAATTGTTTTAGAAGACATCTGACATATGATCAATGAAAAAGGCTTTGAAAAATTTTCAAAGCCTTTTTAATCGGGGTGACGTGATTCGAACACGCGGCCTCTACGTCCCGAACGTAGCGCTCTACCAAGCTGAGCCACACCCCGATGCCATACGGACAATTAAGATAATACAATATTTTATAGAGCTTTGTCAATATTTTCACATGAAAAAATCAAAAGGTTTACAATTTTAGATTGTATTTAAAATAAATTACGGATATACTTAATATACTAAATAACCGAAACAGGAGTAAGAATCATGATAACCGGCAGAAAAAACGATATGAATAATAGTAAAAAAACAGAAAGTCAGATTGAGAAATTATTAAAAAAGATGACTCTGGATGAAAAGATTGCCATGATCCATGCAGCGGGGCTTTTTCAGACCGGAGCGGTAGAGAGGCTGGATATTCCGCCGTTAAAGTGTTCGGATGGCCCGATGGGCGTCAGATGCGAATTTCATAACGAACGCTGGATTCAGACAGGAAACAATGATGATAATGTGACTTACCTGCCGAGCAACAGCGCGCTTGCTTCTACCTGGAATCCGGAGCTTGCTCATCAGACAGGGTATGTTCTCGGCGAAGAAGCCAGAGGACGCGGCAAAGATGTAATTCTCGCGCCGGGTATCAATATCAAGAGAGACCCGCTCTGCGGTAGAAATTTTGAATACATGAGTGAAGATCCGAAACTAACGGCTGCGATGGCGGTACCGTTTATCAAAGGCGTGCAGGAAAATGACGTGGCGGCCTGTGTGAAACATTTTGCCTGTAACGTACAGGAAACGGACAGGCTCATGGTAGATACAATTGTGGATGAAAGGACATTGTACGAGATCTATCTGCCGGCGTTCAAAGCGGCCGTACAGCAGGGGGGTTCCTATTCTCTGATGGGAGCCTATAATATGCTCAATGGCACGCATTGTTGCGAGAATAAGCAGTTACTGGATTTTATTCTCCGTGAAGAATGGGGATATGACGGTACGGTGATCAGCGACTGGGGCGCCGTGCATAAAACGAAACAGGCGGCGGAAGTCACCATGGACGTAGAAATGTCGGTTTTTCCGGATTTTGATCATTATAAATTTGCCAATCCTTTAAAAGAAGCAATACAAAACGGCGAGGTTTCGGAATCTGCCGTAGATGATAAAGTCCGTAATGTTCTGCGGATGATGTTTCGTCTGAAAATGATAGGGAAAGATGCGCATACAAGAAAAGCAGGAACCTATAACAGTCCCGAACATAGAAAAGCTGCGCTGCATACGGCACAGGAATCCATGATCCTTTTAAAGAATCAGAAAGGCAAGCTGCCTCTGGATAAAAAGAAAATCAAAAAACTTGTGGTGATCGGACAAAATGCCGCTAAGATTCATTCTGATGGCGGCGGCAGCGCAGAGATCAAGGCGCTTTATGAGATTTCTCCGCTTATGGGCATTAAAACATATCTTGGCGGAAATGTGGATGTCGTCTATGTTCCCGGCTATTTTGTACCGGACAGGCCGAAGACATTTGACAATAACTGGCAGGAGAAGAGTCTGGATGAATTAGAAGGAACGGATATCGGTTTTGCCATTGAAAGGGGCGACCGGGAGTCCGAAGATATGCAGGCACGGATGGAGGCGCTCCGAAGAGAAGAAGAAGAGCAGGCCGCATTAAAGGAAAAAGAAAAAGCGCTTATCCATGAAAAGAATGAAAAATTATTTAAACAGGCGCTGGAGGCGGTAAAAGGTGCGGATGAGGTCATTTTCGTCGGCGGATTGAACCATAATCATGACAGTGAAGGTTTTGACAGGGAGGATATGAAACTGCCGTATGAGCAGGATGCGCTGATCGGGGAACTTTTAAAGGCCAGACCGGATACCATTATCACCTTTATAGGCGGTTCTCCGGTAGAAATGCCTTGGAAAGAGCGTGCGGAGACGATACTCTGGAGTTATTATGCCGGTATGGAAACAGGAAACGCTTTTGCTGATATTATATTTGGCGAAGTGAATCCTTCCGGTAAACTGGCGGAGACTTTTCCGGTCAGATATGAAGACTGTGCGACTGCAAAGAACGGCCAGTCGGGGATCCGCGGGAGAATCGAACTTTCCGAGGGGTTGTATTATGGTTATCGGTATTTTGATAAAGAGAGGATCACACCGGCTTTCTGCTTCGGCCACGGTCTTTCCTATACGCAGTTTGCCTACAGCGGTCTGTCTTTAAGGCAGGAAAAAGAAGGAAAAACTATCTTAAAAGTAAGTTTTATGATAAGAAATACTGGAAAAAGGAAAGGTGCGGAGGTCGTGCAGCTTTATGTTGCGCCGATATCGCCGAAGATTGACCGTCCGCTCAAGGAATTAAAGGCGTATGCCAAAGTCGAACTTGCGCCGGGTAAATCCAAAAAAGTGACATTGGCGCTCACAAAACAGGATTTTGCCTATTTTGATACGGATATACACGGTTTTGCCGCCGATCCGGGAGACTACGAGATCCTTGTGGGTGCGTCCTGCGAAGATATCCGTTTAAGGGGAATTTGTACTTTATTATAAATATGGCAGTATAAATTATTCCTTTCTGTATACCCTAATCTTTGTAATAAAAAATACGGAAAGGAATGATATATTATGGATTTTAATCAGATACCGCTGGGATTTGGTCTTGCTTATATGGCGGATAATATGATAGACAATCAGTTTTCAAATTTATCGGATGACGAAAAAAGAGAATATATAGAAAGACACAGGAGCGGGTTATCGAAAAGCGAACTGGACAAGATGACGGCGTCTTTGGGAAAAGACGAAGACGAAGGCCCTGATCTGCGTGATCCGGTATCTTTATTTAACGGGCCGAGTATAGGCTGAGAAAGGCATGGTTATTAAAATGGATGTACAGATACGGCTGCCGCAGAAGGTATGCGATATCATAGAGACGCTTCAGGCAGCAGGCTATGAGGCATATGCGGTAGGCGGCTGCATCAGGGATTCCATTCTGGACAGAGAGCCTGATGACTGGGATATCACGACTTCCGCGAAGCCGGAAGAAGTGAAAAAACTTTTCCGCAGGACAATAGATACCGGTATCATGCACGGAACCGTTACGGTCATGTTAGATAAAGAAGGTTTTGAAGTAACTACCTATCGTATTGATGGTAAATATGAGGACAGCCGTCATCCGAAAGATGTGACATTTACGGCCAGTCTGCAAGAGGATCTGCGGCGCCGGGATTTTACCATCAATGCGATGGCCTATAATGATAAAGATGGTCTTATTGATATTTTCGAAGGCGTTAAGGATATGGAGCGGAAACTGATCCGCTGTGTGGGTGATGCCGGAGAACGATTTCGTGAAGATGCGCTGCGTATGATGCGGGCAGTACGTTTTTCTGCACAGCTTGGCTATTCTATAGAAGAAAAAACAAAAGAGGCCATTAAGGAACTGGCACCGTCTTTGCAAAATATCAGTGCCGAGCGGATTCAGGCGGAACTGGTCAAACTGCTCGTTTCCGGGCATCCTGAATACCTTAGGACTGCTTATGAAACCGGAATTACGGCACAGGTGCTGCCGGAGTTCGATATCTGTATGAAAACGCAGCAGAATAATCCGCATCATTGTTATAACGTAGGCGAACATACCCTGCATACACTTTCCTTTGTGAAGGCGGATAAGGTACTGCGTCTGGGAATGCTTTTTCATGATATCGGCAAACCGCAGACATTGACGATAGATGAGGAAGGGATTACGCATAACCACGGACATCCGGCCATGGGAGAAGAAATGACCGCCGGCATATTACGCAGACTGAAATTTGATAATGATACGATCTATAAGGTCAGAAAGATCGTTAAATATCATGACCGTGATGTAGAACCGTCTTCGAAAAGTGTCAGACGGGCCATTCATTACATAGGAGAAGATATCTTCCCGCTGCTCTTTGACGTGAAATATGCCGATATTATGGCACAAAGTGCATATAAAAGGGAAGAAAAACTGCAAAAACTGCAGGCAGTTAAGGAAATATATGAACAGATTCTGGAAAACAGAGAGTGTTTTTCTCTAAAGGATATGGCAGTATCCGGGAGCGATCTGATCGCAGCGGGCATAACGCCGGGCAAAGAAATCGGGGTAACGCTTAAGAAACTTCTGGAGATCGTGATCGACGATCCTGCCTGTAACCGCAAGGACTATCTGCTTTCCTTACTGCCGTTACAAGATTAACCGACAAAAAAATCATACTTTTCCATACTTTCTCATAAGATAGGATAGATGAGGAAACAGAAGATCCAAAGGCCGGATCGTCTGATATGGGAGGTATTTCTGTGAATGACAGAGCTGTCAGTTTATTCGATAATTATGAAATAGAAGTAAATCGTACCTGGAAAGGGCGGGGAGCGATCCTTTGTGAATCGGATAAAGGACTGCTCATTCTGAAAGAATATAAAGGCCCCATGAATAAGATCTTTTTTCAGGATGCTTTGTTAGACCATATCAAGGCAGCAGGCTTTCCGCTCGCGGAATCCATTCTCCGCACGAAAGAGGGCGAACTTATCGTTTTCGATCAGGATAGGATTCCTTATATCGTTAAGACTTATTTTGAAGGAAAAGAGTGTAATAACCGGGAGATTGAAGAATGCAGGCAGGCGGTACGTGTACTGGCGCATCTGCATAACTGTTCCGATATGTCGGATTGGGATGGAATTGTTTCTCAGCCGGTATTTTATATTGAGAAAGAGTATGAAAAACATAATAAGGAATTGAAAAAAGTACGCCGTTTTTTGCGGGAAAAGAGCCAGAAAACCGCATTTGAGATATTTTTAATTGAACATTATGATTATTTTTTTGATATTGCTTTGCAAGTTACAGGGGAAATGCGTTATTATATATATGATGTAAAAAATAAGAAAATGGATAAATTTCCTATTGTATGTCACGGCGATTATCAGTATCATAATATTATACAGACTAAAGATGGCATGGCGCTTATCAATTTTGAGAAGTGTGTGCGGGATAATCCGGTAAAGGATCTGTATCTTTTCATGCGTAAGCTGATGGAGAAAAACAGCTGGTCGCAGACTTTGGGCGATATGTTGCTTAGCGCCTATGATGAAGAGAGAACGCTTTCCAAAGAGGATTATATGCAGTTATATTATCGTTTTGCCTATCCGGAGAAATTCTGGAAAATTGTTAATTTCTATTATAATTCCGGAAAAGCATGGATACCCGGACGGAACATGGAGAAGCTCGAACGGCTTCTGGCACAGGAAAAAGAAAAACAGGACTTTTTAAAGGCTGTTTTCCCAAAATAGAAAGGTATGGTTATTATATGTACAAGAGATTATCGGCATTTGTCACTACCATTATGATATTAACATTGGTTATTACCGGATGTACTTCCCAGGCAAGCAATATCGGTCTTGCCCGGGAAAACGACCGGGATACGGTGGGCACGGACTTTGTGGTTGCAGAAGCCGGAAGTTACGATTCGGCGGATACCGCGGTAGTCATTTCCGTAGATCCGGAGAGTGGAAGCGTGACTTTCATGAACATAGAAAGCGGCAGGCAGTATACCCTTTCTTATGATGGGACAACCTATGTGAAGGATAAATATGAAGGCCCGATGTCAATGTCGCAGGTAAGAGCGGGAGATATTGTAGACATTACCTTTTTAAAGAGCAAGAAAAGACTGGCCAGTGTACAGATATCACCGCGTTCCTGGAAATTTGATAATATAGAGAATTATGATCTGGGCGGCCTCAACAAAACAGCGACGATCGGTTCCAACACATATTCCCTGCCGGATGAGGTAGTAGTCATTTCGGAAGGCCAGCGGAAAGAAGTCATGGATGTTGTCGATAAGGATGTTCTTACGATCAGCGGTATCGACCATGCGATCTACAGTATCGAGGTACAGAAAGGGCATGGATATCTGAGGCTTTCCAATGACCAGGCATTAGTAGGCGGCTGGATTGAAGTCGGCAATGCTGTTATCCAGAAGATTACGGAAAACATGCTCCTGGCCGTACCGGAAGGAAGTTACCAGGTACTTCTCACGAATGGAAATGCAAGCTGTGTAAAAGATGTTATCATCGAAAGAAATAAAGAAGTCATTCTGGATGTAGGCGGTCTGGAGATTTTGCAGGATAAAACAGGAAAGATCCTGATCTCTGTGAATCCCTCTACGGCATCGGTAAGTATCGATGGAGAACTGGTGGATATCAGTAAAGAAGTCGAACTCAGCTATGGTATCCATAAGATACGGCTGGAGGCGGAAGGCTATCAGACCATGACAAAATACATTCAGGTTGGTTCTGAATATGCAAGTATCAATTTTACAATGGAAGAAGGAAACCGGGCCGATGAAGATGAGAGCAGCGTCAGCGGTAACAGCGGTTATGACGAGATCATAGGCGCGGTAACCGGCAACAGGGTTTATATTGACGGGCCGCTCAATGTGGAAGTATATCAGGATGGCAATTATGTCGGCGTTTCCCCGGTCAGCTTCACCAAAGTAACCGGAAGTCACACGATCACTCTCAGCAAAACCGGTTATGTGTCAAAGAGTTATACAATTTATCTTTATGACGATGGCGAGGATATCACGTATTCCTTCACCGATCTGGAGCCGGAAGACGATACGATCAGCAGCAGCAGGCGGAACACATCCAGCAGGAGTACCCGCACGACATCGACATCACAGGTAACGACGTCTTCTAAGTCAACTAATAATACGGGAAATGATACGGTGAGCGGGAATGCAGTTAATAAGATGAATGTGGTTTCGGTGTCTATTGCCGCTAACGATCCGGATGACCTTGGCGGCGTAGAAGGTGTGGAAGTTTATCTGGATGATGATATTTACCTTGGAATCTGTCCAGTCAAGTTTACAAAAGTGACCGGAAACCATAAGATTACATTAAGTAAGCCCGGATATAAGTCTGTGGATAAGACTATTTCCATACAGGATGATGGCCGGGATGAAGAATATCAGTTCAAACCGCTGGAACCGGAAGACACCAGTGGTGATGAAGAGCAAAATAAACCCGATAATGAGGGAAAACCGGATGATCCCATAACTCCTACGAATCCGGATGATGATAAAGGTGACAAGAAAGATCCTGACGATGGAGGAAATAGCAATAATCCTGATGGAGACAATTCCGGAGGTAATGCGGGCGACAATTCCGGTGTGAGTGGCGGCAATAACCCAGAAACTGGAACAGGCGGGGAAACTGCCGACACTAATGGAACAAGTACCGGTACTACACAGACTGACGGAGACAATATTAACGATCAAACTTCCGGAGAAACGACCAAACAAGATACGCAAGTCATCAGCACAGGCAGCAGTACCACACAAAGTAAAGCAAAAAATCAGACAGCCCCATAAAAATATAGGATTTTCATAAAGAACTACTTTACATAACATACAAAATATGGATAAATTGTTAAAAAAGCCTCAAAATGCGGGTAAATGTGGGATTTTTGCTTGACAAGAGACTGAAAAACGATTATAACTAGACATAGATGTTTCAAAAGAGAAACTTCTAGGAAACGAAAACTCATTTCAAGAGGAGGAACTAAAATGAACAAGACAGAATTAGTAGCAGCTATGGCTGATCAGGCAGGATTATCCAAAAAAGATGCAGAGAAGGCATTAAAAGCTTTTACGGACGTTGTTGCTGACGAACTGAAAAAAGGCGGTAAAGTACAGTTAGTAGGCTTTGGTACTTTTGAAGTTGCTGAAAGAGCAGCAAGAGAAGGTAGAAACCCTCAGAGTGGTGCTGTTATGCAGATCCCGGCGTCTAAAGCGCCTAAGTTCAAAGCTGGTAAGGCTTTAAAGGATTCTCTTAACTAATTTTAGTTGACGAATGCAGAAGAGAAGAACCTGTATCATGCACAGCATATACAGGTTCTTTTTTTGGCAGAATGGAGGATTATTATGAGATTGGATAAATATTTAAAGGTTTCCCGTCTGATCAAGCGGCGTACCGTAGCGAATGAAGCCTGTGATGCAGGGAGGGTTTTTATCAATGATAAACCTGCCAAAGCATCAGCCAATGTTAAAACAGGGGATATCATCACAATACAGTTCGGGAATAAAGAAGTAAAGGTTGAAGTTCTTGACGTGCAGGAGACGGTCCGCAAGGAAGAGGCAAAAGAACTGTTCCGTTACCTGTCGTAAACAGGGTTTTAAAATATCCGCATATTTCAGGAAGTCCGTGCATACATTTAACTGGAAGAGATTTACAGGGAGGTATGTATGGAGGATTTAAATAATATTAACAAAAAACCCCATAAACTGATGCTTACCAATAGAAGGACATGTACTATCAGCGGTGTAAATGATGTACTGTCCTTTGATGTTAATGAGATCTTGTTGGAGACCGAGCAGGGAATGTTGATGATAAAAGGTACGGAACTTCATGTCAGCAGGCTGTCGCTGGACAAAGGAGAAGTGGATATCGATGGCAGGATCGACAGCCTTACTTATTCGGAGACGGCCGGATACGGCGCTAAGGGAGAATCTTTACTGGCAAGATTGTTTAAGTAGGTGGTCTATGAGTAGTGATATCATACAGGAACTTACTTTTTTCGGGCATTCCATTGTAATGGGTATTGTGATCACTTTTGTTTATGACTGGATACTGATCCTCCGGAAACTGATAAAGCATAAAACTTTCTGGATATCGTTTGAGGACTTTCTTTTTTGGCTTGCCTGCGGCCTGGGTGTTTTTTATATGCTCTATAGAGAGAATAACGGCGTACTGCGATGGTTTACCGTATTGGGAGCCATGATGGGGATGATACTTTATAAATGCTTCGCCAGTAAACTGTTTGTACATATTATGTCTACATGTATATACAAGATAATGTGGTTTCTGTTCCGTGTCATACAAATTGTGGTAAAACCGCTTAAATGGCTGATTTCTAAACTTGCAAAATTCATAAATTTTTTGAAAAAGAAAATAAAAAAATGTCAAAATTTCATAAAAAAGAAGTTGACGGTTTGCATAAAATTGCTTAAAATGGTTTTATGTAAACAATAAACTAAAGTATGGGGATTAGTATGGCAAGAAAAGCAGCATACCGTAAGAAACGGCAGAACAGGACAGGGATGCTTCTGGTAACTACCGTCGTATTGATGATGTTAGTTGTTGTAACGATCAAGAGTGTAGAGCTTCAGGGCAAAAAAGAGGCATACGAGCTGAAAGAAGCGGCGTTACAGGAAGAGATCGACAGGGAGATGGAGCGTACCGTAGAAATAGAAGAATATGGCAAATATACACAGACAAAGAAGTATGTGGAAGAGGTGGCAAAAGATAAACTTGGCCTGGTTTATGAGGGCGAGATTATTTTTAAAGATGAAAAATAAACAGATCCTGGAATATTTCCGGAATCTGTTTTTTTGATTTTAGGCGAATAATATGGACAGGCTCCACATATATTGATTAAATAGACGGCAAAAAAGGAGGCGTGTCACCACATGAAAAAGCAGGCGGAAAATAAAGAAGAAAATGTGATAACCATGATACCGGAGTATGGCAGACGGAAACTTTTAGGATATGCGGAGTCTTTTCTGGATCTGGCGGATATTTTTGCGGAAGAAGAGGAAGAAATTCCGAAAGAAGAGAGAAACCGGCAGGAATATCTCTGGCAGAAAAGACTGTATGAAAACAGGGGATTGTTGGCCGGGCATTTAAAAGAAATGGCTCATATCATGTCAGATGTGGCGCAGGAGACATATCGCTGCCGGCCGGTGGGGGAACGGAAATATAAGCAGATCCTGCATAGTCTGAAAGATGCAGGGATTTTGTTAAAAGACTGCCTGCTTCTGGAAAATGAGGATGGGCATCTTGAACTGAGTCTTTTGATGAAAGCGCAGACCCAGGAAAACATTGTTTTGGAAGATGTGGCGGATATCATATCCGTGGCCCTGAATGCAAGGGTGCGGGCGGCTAAAGATCAACCGCTGTTCATGACGGGAGAGTGGCATACATATCATTTTCTGGAAGAACCGGCCTTTCATGTCCTGACAGGCTTTGCAAAGGCCGTAAAAGAAACGGAAAAAATATCGGGTGATAATTATTCTTTTGAGGAAATAGAGCAGGGAAGGATGATAGTGATTCTTTCTGACGGCATGGGATCGGGAGAAAAAGCCTCTAAGGAATCGGGGAGAGTCATAGAGATGACAGAACGGCTTTTGGAGGCCGGGTTCCGGAAAGAGGCCGCGATACAGGTCATTAACGGGGCTCTGGCAGCAGGCGGGCAGGAACAGAACATGTCAACGCTCGATCTGTGCGAATTGAATCTTTATACGGGAGCCTGTGAGTTTATAAAAGTAGGCGCAGCCTGTACTTATATCAAAAGAGAAAATCTGGTGGACAGGCTTTCGGCCAGAAATCTGCCGCTTGGACTTTTTCAGCAGATAGAACCGGAAACTATGTACAGACAGCTGCAGGACGGAGATTATATCATCATGCTTTCTGATGGCGTCTTGGAGGCGCTTGAACAGGGCATTGGTGAAGAGATCCTGCCGGAGATAATCGGCAGGACATCGCATACCAATCCGGGACAGATCGCCAATCAGATCTTGAGTTACTGCCTGCATCAGAGTAAGGGACAGGTACGGGATGATATGACGGTGCTGGTGACCGGCATCTGGAGCAGGGGATGATATATGACAGAGATACCTACATGTGGGGAACCGCATGTGTGATCTGTGAAATATCCGTCCTGCTATGGCGGTATTGGCGGAAATATGATACTATTTTATATAAGGGTGCTATTGACTGACAGGAAGACAGAAGATAGATGGAAAATATTTATGGAAAAGTAAAAAAATATATCGCGCAGTATCAGATGATCTCCGAAAAAGATGTAGTCGCAGCAGGTATTTCCGGCGGGGCGGATTCGGTCTGTCTGCTGCTTATGCTGTATGAACTGTCGAAAGAACTTGATTTCCGGCTGCTGGCGGTGCATGTGCATCACGGGGTACGCGCCGAAGCAGATCAGGATGCGGATTATGTAAAGCATTTGTGCAGGGAACTTCATGTGCCCTTTTTCTTAAAAAGGGTAGATATGAACGCCTATGCAAAAGAAAACGTCCTTTCGCCCGAAGAGGCGGGCAGAGCGCTGCGGTATCAGGCATTTGAGGAAGTACTGGCGGAACAGAAAAGACAGGATGGGCAGGGAGGAAGGTGCGGCGCATATAAGATTGCGGTGGCGCATAATCATAACGACAGAGCGGAAACAATGTTGTTTCATTTGTTCCGCGGGAGCGGTTTAAAGGGGTTATCCGGTATCCGGCCGGTGCGGGAAAAAGTTATCCGGCCGCTTTTATGTCTGGAAAGAGCAGAAATCGAGGCTTATCTGAAAGAAAGAAAAGTTACGTTTTGTATAGATAGTACGAATGATGATGATACTTATACGAGAAATAAAATCAGACATCATATTCTCGCTTATGCAGAGAGTGATATCTGTAGAAATGTCACGGCGCATATAAACGAAGCAGCGGATATCCTTACGGAGACAGAGGATTTTCTGGCAGCGCTGACAGAGTCTGTATATGAAAGGTGTAAGGGAGACGATGATGCAGCGATTTTGCCGCAGGAAGTAGAAGATACGGACTACATCGTTCTGGATCTGGATATCTTTAAGCGAGAGGATATTTATATACAAAAAAGGGTTCTTTTGCGATGTATTGAACAGCTTACACCCTACAGACAGAACGTTACGGCGGAGCATGTCCATAATCTGCTGGAACTGACGGACAGGGAAGGCTGTAAGAAACTTTCCCTGCCATATCAGATAGCTGTGTACAAAGAGTATAACAGGCTCATTTTTCAAAAAAAGAGTGAGTCTTTCATGGATAGCGCCGGCTGGGGTAATGAGCGCCATCCGGGAGAGCCTGCGGCCTGTCCGGTATCGGTTCCGGGGGAGGTACAGGTTCCCGGTTTAGGGGTTCTGGAGTTCCAATATATAGAAGAAAAGGACTTTTTTTACAAAAAGAAGCAAATTATTCCGCAAAAAACATATACGAAATGGTTTGATTATGATAAAATAACTACGGTTTTAGTGTTAAGGACGCGTAAGGCAGGGGATTATTTTACCATTAACGACGCTTTGCAGAAAAAATCTGTAAAAGAGTATATGATAAATGAAAAAATCCCCAGAAGACAGCGCGAGAGCATGTATCTGCTGGCGGACGGCTCACATGTCTTATGGATGCCGGGATACCGTATCAGCGAGTTTTATAAGGTAAAGGAAGATACAAAGCATATTTTACAGGTACGATTAAGAGAAAGGCGTGGTGATCATTAATGGCCGAACAGATTGAAGTATTGTTATCAGAAGAAAAAATAAATGCCAGGATCCGGGAGATTGGGGAACAGATCAGTAAGGATTATGCCGGAAAGAGCGTACATCTTGTATGTATTTTAAAGGGCGGCAGTTTCTTTATGTGCGAACTTGCCAAAAGGATCACGGTTCCTGTATCCATTGACTTTATGTCTGTGTCCAGTTATGGCAGTTCGTCAGAGTCAGGCGGTGTGATCAAGATCATAAAAGATCTGGACGAACCGCTTATGGATAAGCATGTTTTAGTCATAGAAGATATTGTAGATACCGGAAATACATTGAATTATCTGTTAAAACTGCTAAAGGATAAGGGCGCGGCGGATGTAAGGCTCTGTGCACTTCTGGATAAACCGGATAGAAGGGTTGTGGACATTAAGGCGGATTATACAGGGTTTGAGATACCGGATGAATTTGTTGTGGGATATGGCATGGATTACGACCAGCGTTACAGGAACCTGCCGTATATCGGTATTGTAAAATTCGATTAGATACCATTACAGATAGAGACGTTTATGTAGAAAAGAGGTTTGCTTTGAGTAAAAATAGTAGAGGTTTTTATTTATATTTTGTTGTTATCATAGGACTGCTTCTTTTTACGGTCTGGATCGGGACGTTGAAAGTACAGGGGAGCGGTTATACAAGAGGAGAGTTCGAGAGACAGTTAGAGGATAATAATGTGGCGATGGTCAATATCTGTCCGAACAGGGAGACGCCGACCGGTTCTTTGGAGATCACTTTAAAAAGCGGAGAAGAGAGGATACTCTATGTGACGGATGTAGCCGAGATCGAACAGGTGATCAGAGCAAACGGGCTTGATCCGACGGTGGAGAATGTGCCGGAAGAAAGCTGGTTTTTAAACAGTGTATTTCCTATTTTGTTAGTGACGACTGTCTGCGTGTTCTTTTTTGTTATGATGAATTCGCAGAATTCCGGCGGCGGTGGCGGCGGCAAGATGATGAATTTCGGAAAAAGCCGTGCCAAGCTTTCTATAGGTGATAATAAAATAACTTTAAACGAAGTAGCCGGATTAAAAGAGGAAAAAGAAGAACTGGAAGAGATCGTAGAGTTTTTGAAAGAACCCGGAAAATTTACTAAAGTCGGAGCCAGGATCCCTAAGGGCGTATTGCTTGAAGGTGCGCCGGGTACCGGTAAGACGCTTCTGGCCAAGGCAATCGCGGGAGAGGCTAACGTGCCGTTTTTCAGTATCTCCGGTTCAGATTTCGTGGAAATGTTCGTCGGTGTTGGTGCATCGCGTGTCCGTGATATGTTTGCCGAAGCGAAAAGACATGCGCCGTGTATCATTTTTATCGACGAGATTGATGCGGTGGCCAGACGCCGCGGTACAGGTATGGGCGGCGGCCACGACGAGAGAGAACAGACGTTGAACCAGCTGCTTGTGGAGATGGATGGTTTCGGCGTCAACGAAGGGATCATCGTCATGGCGGCGACGAACCGTGTGGATATCTTAGATCCCGCTATTTTAAGGCCGGGACGTTTTGACAGAAAGATCAGTGTCGCTTCACCCGATGTAGGCGGCAGACAGGATATTCTGAAAGTACATGCTAAGAATAAACCGCTCGCGGATGATGTTGACTTAGAGCAGATCGCACAGACGACGGCGGGCTTTACGGGAGCGGATCTGGAAAATCTTCTGAATGAGGCGGCGATCAATGCGGCCATGGATGAAAGAGTTTTCGTCAAACAGGAAGATATTAAGAAAGCCTTCGTAAAAGTGGGGATTGGTGCGGAGAAAAAAAGCCGTATCATTTCCGATAAAGAGAAAAAGATTACTGCATACCACGAAGCCGGGCATGCTATTTTGTTCCATGTGTTGCCGGATGTGGGGCCGGTATATACGGTATCTATCATTCCTACGGGACTTGGTGCGGCAGGTTATACGATGCCCCTGCCAGAGAAAGACGAAATGTTCTTAACAAAAGGCAAGATGAAAGAAGATATTATGGTATCGTTAGGCGGGCGTATCGCCGAAGAGATTATTTTTGACGATATCACGACGGGCGCCTCAAGCGATATTAAGAAGGCGACCAAGGTGGCCCGCAGGATGGTAACAAGATACGGTATGTCCGATAACATTGGCGTTATCAATTATGATGATGACGACGACGAAGTATTTATCGGTAGAGATCTGGCGCATGCCAAGAATCACAGCGAGGTGATCTCCGGCGAGATTGACAGGGAAGTAAAAGCAATTATCGACGAGTGCTATCAGAAAGCGAAGGAGATCATCCTGGCACATGAAAATGTTCTGCATGAATGTGCGAAGCTGTTACTGGTGAAAGAAAAGATTGGCAGAGCGGAATTTGAAGCGCTTTTTGAGCCGGAAGAACCGCAGCCGGACGGAACAATGGCATAAATTGTGCATTTTTCACAAAAATTGAATAGTAAAATTGTAATATTTGTGAATCCTTGGCATTGTGGACTATATAAGGCTGTGTTAATATACACTTGTAACCCCCAATACATTATATAGTTTTTTGCTATACCCATAAGAAAGAAATACCTTCTCTAAAAAGGACAGCGATTCCAAAGCTGTCTTTTTTACTTTGTATGACTATTTCTTTTATACTGCACAGGAGGCATATCATATGGATATCAATCGATTCTGGAAAGCAGAACAAAACTATCAATATATTGCGACGATGCGCCCCGTTTTTAATAGAAAAGCGCTTTTCAGCGATACGACGGGAAATTATATTTCTCCGGCTGAACCCAGCGCATACGGGGAAGTGACCATTCGTTTCCGGGTTGCCAAAAATAATATCGACAATATCTTTTTCGTCCATAAAGGCGTAAAGCATTTGATGTTACGGGCGGAGTCAGACGAATATTTTGATTATTACTCGCATACGGAGCAGCTGGAAAATGAAAAACTGATCTATTATTTTGAAATCTATGCAGGAAAGATTTCCTGTTATTATGATACAAGAGGCGTGGTAAAAGATATCAATGAATATTATCATTTCCGGATCATTCCGGGATTCAAGACGCCGGACTGGGCCAAGGGCGCCGTTATGTACCAGATTTATGTGGACAGATTCTATAACGGAGACCCCGATAATGATGTTTTGACAAATGAATATCGTTATATCAATGAAGGAACGGTGAGAGTAGAAGACTGGGATAAATACCCTGCACAGATGGGCGTAAGGGAGTTTTACGGCGGCGATCTGCAGGGCGTTCTGGATAAAATGGATTATTTACAGGATCTGGGCGTTGATGTGATTTATTTTAATCCACTCTTTGTCTCGCCCTCTAATCATAAATATGATATACAGGACTATGATAATATCGACCCGCACTTTGGAAAGATCGTGGACGACCGGGGGGATGTCTTACAGCCGGGCCAGCACGAGAACCGCTTTGCAACCAGATATATCAACCGCATTTCCAATAAAAAGAACCTGGACGCCAGCAACGAGTTGTTTGCCAAGGTTGTAAAAGAGGCGCACAGACGCGGAATGAAGGTTATCCTCGATGGTGTTTTTAATCATTGCGGTTCCTTTAATAAATGGATGGACAGAGAAAGAATCTACGAGCACGCGGAAGGCTATGAAAAAGGAGCGTATGTTGCACAGAACAGTCCTTATCATGATTATTTTCAGTTCCATAATAATCATACGTGGCCTTATAATAGCGCCTACGACGGCTGGTGGGGACATGAGACGCTGCCAAAGCTGAATTATGAAAATTCCCGTGAATTGTATGATTATGTGCTCTATATAGGCAAAAAATGGGTTTCGCCGCCGTATAATGCGGATGGCTGGAGACTGGACGTGGCGGCCGATCTGGGGCATAGTCCGGAGTTTAATCATCAATTCTGGCAGGATTTTCGTAAAGCGGTAAAGACGGCTAACCCTGATGCGATCATTTTAGCGGAACATTACGGTTCGCCCAAAGACTGGATCCAGGGCGGGGAATGGGATACCGTCATGAACTATGATGCTTTTATGGAACCGGTGACATGGTTTTTGACAGGTATGCAGAAACACAGCGACGATTTCCGCGGCGATCTGCTGGGGAATGCCGGGAGTTTCTGGGAGGCTATGCAGCATCACTGTGCATGTTTTCCGATGCAGTCTTTACAGACAGCCATGAATGAACTCTCCAACCACGATCATTCGAGGTTTTTAACGAGAACGAATCATAAAGTCGGACGGACGAATACGCTGGGAGCGAAAGCGGCGGATGAAGGCGTCAATAAAGCGGTCTTAAGAGAAGCCGTACTGATTCAGATGACCTGGATTGGCGCGCCGACGATCTATTATGGTGACGAGGCAGGCGTTTGCGGATTTACAGACCCCGACAACAGGCGGACTTACCCGTGGGGACATGAGGATAAAGAACTGATCGAGTTCCATAAGGAGATCATTAAGATCCATAAGCAGAATCAGGAATTTTTAACAGGCTCTTTGAAATATATGGAGGCCGATCATAACGTGATTGGTTACGGACGTTTCACGAAAGAGGCGCAGTCGGTTATTTTAGTTAATAATAATGACCATGAGATTACGAAAGATGTATCCGTATGGTATCTGGGAACACCGAAAGAGTGTATGATGAAACAGTTGATGCTTACAAGCGCGGAGGGTTTTACGACAGAAACCAGAGAGTATCCGGTCATTGCCGGCAAAGTGCATATCACTCTGCCGCCGACTTCCGGGATTATATTACAGTATGTATATCCAAAGCCTGCTAAGAAAAATTTCCTGCATTTTATACAATAATAGTGTGAAACTTTAGATTTTCTTTGCGAAACGCCCGTTGGCGTGAGTATTAGAACTTCTTTTCACCTTATTTCCACTCTGAGAAATTATATAAATGTACCTTATGTTCCTCAGCATAAGCAAGTGCCGTCTGTGTGAATCCATTTTTTGCAAAGACGGCATATTCTTTGTCTGCGTAGGAAAAAAATTCTCCGCGTTCCATTAATTTTAAGATAATATCCACATCTACGGATTCATTTCGCCATTTGCATTCCGCGAAAAAAGCGCCTGCACAGGTAATATCGGAAGAAAGGCCCATAATGTCAATTTCTTCCTGGGTTTTTTTAAGGGGATTGCTGCCCCACCATCTTCCATAGTTTCCACAGGGAATCCGCAGGGAGGTGAAAATTTCCGGGCGATAGAGGTACTGGCGGCATATTTTTTCAAAGGTGGCGGCCAGAAAGTCGTTAAGCTGGGGTTTTACATACATTTCATAAATGGTCTTTCCGAGATTCTGGACAATGCCGCTGCCGTTGGGACGGACGAAGCGGTACCAGAAGCGGAACATGTCGTCTTCGATACGGTAAATGGTCCGCCGGCTGTTTTCGGATTCTGTTACGGGATACTCTTTTTTTACAATACCAAGTTCGATCAAAGAGATAAGCTGGGCGCTGCATCCGCTGCTCTCCAGGCCGGTTTTGGTGGCGATCTCATTCATGCGGCTGGCACCGCCGGCTATAGCGGTTATGATAGAATGATAAGAGGCCGGAGATTTCAGTTCCTGTTTTAGGAGGTTGCCTGGTTCTTCAAATAATCGCCCCGATTCCTGAAAAAAAAGATCAAGGATATTTTCATCTGCACTTAAATTTTTATCAAGGCGTGACAAATATTCAGGAATACCGTCGGTAACGCCATATAAAAGGACACGTTCTTCTTTTGTATAATCTAAAAGCATCTGTTCGGCCTCAAAATAGGTAAAAGGGTGAATCTTAAATTGTGCGGTGCGCCGTCCGTAAAGCGGACTTTTATAGCCTAGGACCTGATGCTCCATGAAACTCATGGAGGAACCGCATAAGATCAGGAAGAGATGGCTGTTTTTCCAGCACTGGTCTATGTGCTGCTGCAGGAGGGAAGAGACCGCCGGATAAGAGGCCGCTAAATAAGGATATTCATCAATGACAAGGATATTTCTGTCTTCACACAGATGCGTGTCGATATGATCAAAAAGCTGCTGAAAACTTGAAAAGGAAGGCGCTGTCCCGGAAATCGGAGCGCCGAGTACCGCTTTGGAGAGACCGAGCAGGTTTTCAGCCTGCGTGCCTTCTACAGCCATATAATAGATGGCGTTTTTATTTTTGGTAAATTCCTGAATGAGAGTCGTTTTGCCAACGCGTCTCCGGCCGTAAAATACAGCAAACTGGAAATCATTTTTTTGATAAAGCTGATTCATCTTATCAAGTTCTCTCGCTCTTCCCACAAACATAATCCGGCACCTCCGTCTGGTATACTATTATTATATGTAATTTTTTATAAATAATCAACAGCTAATTGAATAATTACTAATTATATAATTAGTAATTGTATAATTAGTAAAAAATAGAAGAAATTTTTCTTGCGGAAAGTCTCTTTTTTATATATACTATATTCATCTCGTACAACATCTTTGTACGAGTCTGTTTATTCCGTCCGGAATAACTGCCGTATTTTTCAATATGGCTGTAACATCCACAAGCAAAGAAAAGTCTGCGTGGGAATCTGTGCCAAGGCATCAAGTTTCCTTCTGCAAGCTGACAAAGGGAGGAAAAGAAGTAATTGAAAAACAGTAAAGTACATGACAGCAGCAGTAAAATCATTTTTGGGAACGCCCAACTGTGTTCGCAGTTTCTCAGAGACTATATGGATATACCAATTTTAAGAAATATCCGGGCAGAAGATATCGAGGATGTAACACAGCGGTATATTCCCATGTTTACGGAAGAAAGAAATTCGGATACGGTAAAACGTGTAAGAATATCCGAAAATGATACATTATTTTTAGTCTCACTTATTGAACATAAGACAAAAGTAGATTACAATGTAAGTATGCAGTTACTCCTGTTGCAACTTGTCAAGGACGTATTGAATCTTTCCGAAGTTAGTTGATTTATCGCATTAA
>JAMPIB010000051.1 GCA_023663085.1 Ruminococcus sp.
GGAAACTGAAAATATGTAAGAAGGTTGATAATACGTTTCGGTTTGAAGAGGAATAATGGGAGAAAGACGGGGATATGGTATACAAAGGGTATGAGGGCTGAAACGCGCTCTGCCCTTGGAATAGTCCTATACATACCTCTTTTTTTCTTCAATATTTATCAATTTCTTTCCAGAGTAGCGATAAACATTTAAGAAATTCTTCATAAGAAGGGAACATTCCTGTTCCATCTTTATCTAATTTGGCGAATGCCATCAATAAATCATCACCATTAAGCGATTCATATTTTGGATAGGGTATTTTGTGAGATATTGACCACAGATAGACGTTGGCTTTATATCAGAAGGAGAAGTCAATTACACCTTACTATAATTTTGAATATTTAGATAGATATTTATCAAAAAAGTCTTTTGCAGTCACGATTGGAATATTATCAAATTTTTCTAGCACAAGAAGATCTTTATCTCCACTGACAATATATAAAGCATGAGAATCTTTTGCGCATTCTAAGAATTTATTATCGTCAGGGTTGCGGCATATCTCAACATGAGTAACAGGTTCAATGATTTTCATAGCCTTAATCAGTGGACTTAAAATGGCTCTGTTAATATGTCCTTGTTTTCTGTTAATCATTTCCTGCACGATTTCTTCATATTCGTTAATGATTTCCGTTGTAGCACAAGCTGTTATCTTTTGACACACAACAGCACTAAGAATTTTTCTTGGAAATCCGCCGAAAAATATGCCAGAAATCAAGACATTTGTATCTATCACAATTCTCATACTCGTTTCTTCTTTCTAACTGATCTAATAATATCATCAACATCATTCTCGTTATATCCGACAGACATTGCCCATTTTTGTGCTTCATCCAATGAGGCTTCAAATTCTTCAGCAGAAGGGAGTTTTAAAGTTTTAAGCATGATGACATCTCCTGAAGTATATGCTACCAGTTTGTCGCCGGTGTCAATCGACAGGAGTTTACGGATGCTGACCGGCAAAGAAATTTGACCTTTGGAAGAAACTGTCAATATTTGAGTGTTCATTTGCTTATGTTCCTTTCAAGTAAGATTTTCTTACTTATATTATGCCATAGTGGCATATAATATGCAAGAAAAATGGAATTTACCACTTGACAATGTGGCATAGAGTTAATGTGATATGATGAGGAATAGAACTATCGCAAACCATAGAAAGGAAATAATTAATAGCAATGATGGAAGATAGCTGTGCAGAATTCTTAAAAAGTAAATCATTCAAAAAAATGATGAGGATACTGAATATCTGGATAAATATGGCCTGACAAAGCGGGATGTGAAAAGATATCAGGAGTATGCAATTTATGATGTTGTCGTAAAGACATGGGCAGACACCTACCTGCAATCATACTGGCTGGAGAAATGGAAACTGAAAATATGTAAGAAGGTTGATAATACGTTTCGGTTTGAAGAGGAATAGTGGGAGAAAGGCGGGGATATGGTATACAAAGGGCATGAGAGAGGAGGCTGAAACGCCCCGCTCGCTCTTGTATACGTTTTTTAATCAACCTGATTTTTATTGGGCAGACTTAGATGTTTCAACAAATTGTAATTTTTTTTTCTGTTTTACGCAGTCATCTAGATAGTAATTCATCAGTATTTGATAGGGGATGCCTGATTCATCAGACAGGGCTTTAAAATATTCAATAGTGGATACGTTCATGTTCATTGTGACGGGTTTTTTGATTTTTTGGGCATAAGGATTTTTTCTGGGATTTAATGCTTTGATATCGTATTCTTCTCTCATGTCTATTTCTTCCATTACACAGTCACCATCCTTTATTGATTTCATTATATTGTATTGATTCTGTTTTTGTTGCTTTTCTTGCTGAAATAATGCGGATAACTTCATCAGTACCACGATAACAGTGACAGACAATCAATATTTTTGCCTGACTGCTCATGCCCAAAAGCATAAATCTTTCTTCGTTTATTGAATGTTCAGGATCATCAAACAAGATTGCATTTTCATCTGCAAAAACGGTGCTTGCTTCACTAAAAGATATACCGTGTTTTTCAATATTAAGCTGTGCCTTAGTATTATCCCATTCAAATTTTATGCTATCCATATTTATATTATATTTATAAAATAAATATAAATCAAGTAGAGGCATATAAATTTTATATTAAGAAAAAAGTCCGCGGGCCGATTGACAATACGTTTTGATTTACGGATAATGATTATAGTATTTTCGCAGACGATCTCAGAAAGGAGAATAGACATGGAATTAGATCACATTACAGTCAACACACAAAGCAGTATCCGCATAGCGGGGTCAAAGATATTATACTTTGATCCGTTTCAGATAGGCACGGAGACACACGATGCGGATATTATTTTTATCACACATGAACATTACGATCATTTTGAACCGGACTCGATTGAGAAGATTAAGAAAGAGAATACGGTTTTAGCAGCGCCGGAATCCATGCGCAAAAAAGTTCTTTCCGAAGCGGGCATAGCACCTGAACATTGCGTGTTTTATAATCCGGGCGAGACGCACAAACTGGAAGATATCACGATAGAAACCATTCCGGCCTATAATAAGTTAAAGCCCTTTCATCCCAAGGCGAAGAAGTGGCAGGGATATATCGTGACAATGGATGATATTCGTTACTATGTGGCCGGAGATACGGATGTCAATGAGGATATCAGAAAGGTGCGCTGTGACGTGGCCTTACTTCCTGTCGGCGGACATTTTACGATGGATAAAAAGCAGGCGGCGGACTATATCGCGGAGTTGAAGCCGAAATCTGTGATTCCCACGCACTACGGAAGTATTGTAGGCAGTAAAACGGACGGCCAGGAGTTTCAGGCTTATCTGGAAAAGCTGGATAAAGAGATTCAGGTGGAACTGCGGATATAAACTACGGGAGTTGGAACAGGAGAAGAGTATATGAAAGACCCTGCGGCTCTGAAACGAGTGTACACACTACTCGAAGCATACCGACAAGGCCAGCTCGGTGGTGAGAAAATGCCGGAGGATGAAAATCCGCATCTGGATATTTCGTCAAAAGAAAACTATATGTATTTTACGCTGCCCATGTCTCTTAATTATCAAAGAAATTCTTATGTGTTATGGGAATGTGCGAACAAATCGTATGCAGATAGCGAGACACGCGATATCTTTGATCCGGCAGCGGTAATCGGACTGACAGAGGAACAGCTAAGAAGCAAACTGTTAAAATACAAGGTAGCGCTTCAAACCAATAAGCAGCCGCAGATATGGCGGACGATCTGCAAAACAATAGAAAAAGAGTTTGCGGGCGATATCCGAAACCTGTTTTCCGAAAATGAATATTGTGTAGCAAAAATAAAAGAGTATATAGGAACCAATAAAAAGAACTTTCCCTATCTGGGCGGAAATAAGATATGCAATTATTGGCTCTATGTCATGGAACAATATACGGATGTCAGATTCACAGACAGGGAAAATATAACAGTCGCGCCGGATACGCATGTGATACAGGCCAGTGAAAGGCTTGGCATTATCTCGGCGCAGGAGATGAAAGCAGGCAATATACAGGAAATCGTTGCAGAGCGTTGGAAGGCGCTTTTAAAAGAAACTGATCTGGTGCCAATCGACGTGCATACGCCTATGTGGCTGTGGAGCCGGGGAAAGTTTTCGGTGGATATATGAAAAGTTATGAAAAAAATGACTTTTTTTGTATATTGACAGTTATTTATGAATATGCTAAATTACAGATAGAAGGAAACTTCTTGAGAAGCAGACTCATAAAAATGCTTTTTCATGTCTGAGAAACCGGAGCCGTGATGGTATGCGGGGATGGTGGAGACGTTGTAAAAGGTGGCAACTTACCATAAACCATCTAGCGTAAGCGAATAGAAAGTTGCATTTATCAAAAACATTAAGCCTTGCGTAAGCAGGGCTTTTGTTTGTATTGGAGTTACTAATGGATAAAATATATGAATGTGCAAGAAACTTTCGTGTTCTTA
The DNA here is from genome assembly GCA_023663085.1 of Ruminococcus sp. GTDB lineage: Bacteria > Bacillota > Clostridia > Lachnospirales > Lachnospiraceae > UBA3282. The sequence goes on from JAMPIB010000051.1 coordinate 3,995, forward strand.
TGGAGTTGAAATATCATATAATAGTATCAAAAAATCGTAGAGCTATAGAATTGGTACTGGATTTTGTGGAAACAGATTTCAGACATATTTCAGGACTTCACTATATAGATGATATTGAAATAGAAAATGATCCGCAAAAGTTAATTTCTGCAATACTTGACGAAGATATAACGGACACAACATTGGATAAAAGTCAAAAGTATAAGTCGAACATACTTTATGAAGGCGGTTCCATAGAAAATAGAGTGTCCGAAATGCGATATTTGGAGAATTATCTTGATGCAGATAATTTTATCAGAATTTGCCAGATGCAGGATTTTGGCAGTAAGATAAGAGCCGATTTTTTTATTGAAAGCACTTTAAAAGATAGAGGTACTACAGCATATATTTTTATAAGAAAACGTGAGGAATCTGATACTTACGTAATCGTTTCTTTTTTTGAAAAGCATCAGGTGTATCAAGGAATAAATCTGTACTGGATGTTAAAAGAAAAAATAAGTAAGACCGTAACTGTCGAATTATATCGGAATAAAAATTTTAAATAAAGGAGGCCCCTCTCATGACCCGCGAAGCCCAAAAAGAAGACTTACAGGAAATCCTAAAGCTGTACCTATACCTGCATGAAGACTCCATCCCGGAAGAAAGCGGGCATCTGACGCATACATGGAACCAGATCATACAGGATGAAAACCATCACCTGATCGTAAATGAAATATCCGGACAGATCGTATCCTCCTGTGTCTGCGTTATCATTCCGAACCTCACCAGAAATGTACGGCCCTATGCTTTCGTGGAAAACGTAGTCACTCACGCGGATCACAGGGGACGGGGATATGCCTCGGCCTGTCTGGAATATGCGAAACAGATCGCGCAGGAAAAGAACTGTTATAAGATGATGCTGCTTACGGGGAGCAGGGAGAAAAAGACGCTGGATTTTTATCAAAACGCAGGCTATAACAGTGCGGATAAAACAGCATTTATCCAGTGGCTGGAAAAATAAAAATCATAAAATCTGTAAAAACAGACAAATTTGGCAAAATTAGCACGAAATCTGTCAAAAAAAGCAAATCGTAAAAATTATCCCAATATTATAATAAATGCAGAAGTACACAGATGTTTTAAAAGACGGAATATCTGTGTACGGCTCTGCGCACATCAACAAAAGATAGGCAGTTCTTTTTACCGGAGACAGGGAGGTAAAAGGAATGAAAAGTATGGAAAAGTTAGAGCGGTATGCGGAGTATCTGTTACAAAAGGAACTGGCGGAGCAGACAAGAACGATTTATTTAAAACAGGCGGAAATCTTTCTGGATTTTCTGCAGAACAGGAAAATTACCAAGCTGGAAAGTATTGCCTATAAGCAGATGCTCATAAAGCAGGGACAGAAGATATCGACAATGAATCTCTATCTTGTGGCGCTCAACAGTTATTTGCGGTATGCAGGTTTTACCGACTGCACTGTCAAGACGATGAAAAAACAGAACAGACAGTGTCCGGATAATATTCTGACGCTTGCGGAATACAGAAAGTTATTAGTATGGGCCAAAGAAAGCGGCAGGGAAAAGTATTATTGCATCATGCGGACGCTTGCATTGACGGGTATCCGGATCAGTGAACTCTCCGGCTGTACGGTGGAGGCGCTGGATCATGGAAAATTTCTTACCTGTAATAAAGGAAAAAGCAGGGAAATTTATCTGCCGGAAAAGCTGGTTGCAGAACTTCGTGCATATTGTGAGCAGGAAAAAATAAAGGAGGGTGTTATTTTTCGGGGAAATACGGGAAATGCTATCAGCAGGACTGCTGTATATAAGATGCTGACACGAATGGCCGAATATGTGGGGATTCCAAAGGGGAAGGCGCATCCGCATAGTTTCCGGCATTTATTTGCCATTACTTATATGCAGCAATATTCTAATCTGTTTGAACTGGCGGATCTGCTCGGACATTCCAGTCTGGAAACGACGAGGATATATACCGTGACCACAGCGGATGAAAAGCGAAGGAAAATGAATAAGCTGGCTTTGTAAGTCATAAGGGTAAAAGGATGATCGGCGGTAAATGGGAATCTGCTTTATTGCGCAGCTAAAAAAGTTATCATAATACGATATTATGGATACATAGTCAACCCCTTTTTTTAAAATTATTAAAAAAATTTCAAATGCCCCGGAAACATGGAAAATCCGGTGGTTGCATCAGATGGCAGCAGGACGGGAAACGGTACCTGCTTTTTTTGCGTGGCAGGAAAAATGCCAAAAAGGATGCAGGGATATCATAAACGCCGGCCTAAACCGATGATACAAGGGTATCTGGAGCGCATGAACGCTGAAAAGTTTAGTTATCATAATATCGTATAATGACGACATCACCAAAAAAACAGTGAAAAAAAGGAGGATAATATGGAACTTATAGAGAGTTTTGTAAAATCAAATCCCTGCTATACAGCAGGAAAAAGAATCAATGTAAAAGGTCTGGTACTGCACAGCGTCGGCTGTCCGCAGCCTAAGGCGGAAGTGTTTATCAAACAGTTTGACAGTTCAAATGCCAAGGTCTGTGTGCATGCATTTATCGACGCCAACACCGGAGCAGTATATCAGACTCTGCCGTGGGAATATAAGGCATGGCATTGCGGCGGAAACGCTAACAGCACACATATCGGCGTAGAGATGTGTGAGCCGTCCTGTATGAAATATACCGGTGGTATGAATTTTGAATGCAGCGATGAAGCGAAGGCCAAAGAAATGGTCATGCGCACTTTGCAGTCAGCTGTGGAGTTATTTGCTTCTCTTTGCAGACAGTATCGCTTAAATCCGCTTGAGGACGGCGTTATCATCAGTCATAAAGAAGGACATGACAGAGGCGTAGCCTCCGGCCATGGCGATCCGGATCATCTTTTTAATGGCCTTCATATGGACTATAGCATGAACGATTTCCGTAAGGCGGTAGCAGAGGCCCTGCATACAGGAGAATCCGGAAGTACTGCGGAAGAGGCGGAAAGCGCGCCTGCCGGGGCGGAAAGCGCCGGAGGGCAGGAGAGTGCTTCATCCGAAAGTACAAAACAGCAGGAGAGTACATCCTGCGGGGATGGAGAAATGAGCGTATCCGAGAGAGGCGTAGAACTGGTGGCCAAGTATGAAGGCTGCCGTCTGGAGGCTTACAAATGTCCGGCGGGTGTATGGACGATCGGTTATGGTCATACGACAGGCGTAGAAGCCGGACAGACACTTCCGACGATAGAAGCGGCGAAGGCGCTTCTGAAAGAAGATCTGCAAAAATACGGAGATTACGTTAATAAATGTGTAAAGAAAGGACAGATATCCTTCCCGCTGACACAGAATCAGTTCGATGCGCTGACCAGTTTCTGTTATAACTGCGGAAACGGATCGCTGCAGAAACTCGTTACCGACAGAGACGCGGCGACGGTTGCTGATAAGCTGCTCCTTTATAATAAAGGCGGCGGCAGGGTATTAGCCGGTCTGACGAAGCGCAGGGAAGAAGAGAGAGCATTGTTTTTAACTTAATCAAATAGAAAAAGTAAATAAAGAAGATCAAGGAGGACAAGCAGGATGCCTTACAGAAATGAAAGTATGACAGGAATATCCGAGCCGGAAGAAGAAAGACGTAATGAGGAGATCATGGATAATGATTTTATCCCCTTAGACGATCTGGTTTATGCGCCTTTACACGCATTGGCCAAGTCGAATCACAGACTGCGGGCGCAGATTGTGGACGCTATCAAGGCAATGGGGAGCAGCAAACAGAACGGACAGGAAGAGACGATCCATCTGGACAATATCAATATTGCCTACGATCAGCTCAGACCGGAGGGGGATGATGGTTACAGCGTGGACAGTCTTCAGGTACAGGTGCCGCTTCTGTCCATCGTTCCGGTCGCCAATCTGAATGTGGAAAAGGCGGAGGTTGATTTTTCCACAGAGATCAAGGCGGTCAATAACGAGGAGACAGGAGTGACAGGGATCAATGCCCGTATCTGTGCTCCCTCGCAGAGAGACAGTGATTTCCTGCCGAAAGTATCATACAAACTGCACATTGCGTCTATTCCGGCTACGGAAGGCATCCTGCGTCTGACTGACGCGCTCAGTTCGAGTCAGGTGGCAAAGAAGTTAGATACAAGACCTGTTGCGGTCGGCGGCGATTTAGGTTCCGATGCGCAGAAGAGCGTTCTTCTGGAAACCAAGAAATTAAAAGCTAAGATAAGCAAATTAAAACAGCTTCATCAGAAGATTGCGGATATGATGACAGAACAGGAGAGACTGCACCAGATCAGTAAAGATGCTTTTGAAGAGGATACTTATGAATTTGATAAAGATAAATATCTGATGGCACAGTCCAATATTGTGAACCGCATTATGGAATATCAGGAAAAGATCATGAACATGGAGATCAAATACGGATTGGAGAAAGATTATGAATAGATACGAAGAAAATGAGCCGGAGATAGATGGCATGGATCATGAATTTGTCAGGCAGTATCTGTCTGATCTGCTCCCGGAGATCAATCTTCGTCTGCTTTGTGAGCAGGAGGCGGATGCAGATATCCTGTTTCCCCGGAACAAAGTATTTTGGGTAGAGGAGATCACCCTCCTCTCATACCGGCCCGGAGGACATTATCACAGGATGATCCGGGACAGCAGACCGGTAGAAGTCTCAAGGCGTCTGTTGGAACGCATTATGAGATGGTTCAGGAAGCGTCTTATGGAGCCGCAGGGAACGGCGCACTCCCTGCGTCCTTAAGAAAAATAGATAAGAAAACAGATAAAAAAAGAAAGGAAGGTATTTATTTATGGCAATAGGAGAACAATTTGCCGGACTGGATATGGAACAGCTTATTGGCGGGCCCTTATCGGCGGCAGCTAACGCAAGTACTTTGCTGGCCAATTCCACCGCGGATTTTATCCAGAAAGTGGGATTTGATAAGCAGGGGAAATTGCAGACAGTAACTTTCGGTTATCAGAAACGCAGTACGAACGACGATGGTACGACCAATCTGGACGAAATGAAAGTGGCGGTGCCTATGCTGGCGATCGTTCCGATTCCGAATCTGCAGATCGACGAGGTCAATATTCTTTTTGATATGGAAGTAAAACAGAGTGAAAAATCGGAAAATTCCAAGGATATGAGTGCGAGCCTGACTGGATCGGCGAAGATCGGGCCTTTTAAGATCAGTATCAGCGGCAGCGTCAGCGCACATGAGAGCCATACGAGAAGCACGGATAATTCCGCGAAGTATCATGTGGATGTGCGGGCGACCAACCACGGAACACCTGAAGGTCTGGCCAGAGTTCTGGATATGATAGCAGCCAATGTAGCGCCGGCGTTAGTCGGTTCTACGGTCAAGGATGCGAACGGACAGGATCTGTCTGAAGCAGCCAGAACAAAGGCTGAAAAATTAAAAACGCTCCGTCAGGAGATCTCACAGATTGAAAGCCGTCTGACAGCAGCGCAGAATACGCTGGATGATAAGATCGCACAGTTAAAGAGGGCGGCCAGCGCGCAGCAGAATGTATACAGTGCGGAGATCAACAGCGCTATGAGCAAACTTGATCAGGACAGCGAGGAAGGCGCTAAGAAAGCGGAAGAGTATAACAGTTCAGCGGATACGGTCATGCAGAGGTGGAACAATGTGCAGAATCAGGCGGCAGACGTTATCAGAACCATTGCTGATAATACGAAAAAAGATGAAGAACCGGCGGCAGGCGTTTCCGAGATGTTTGCCTTACTGACCTGGAAAGAAGGAGAAGCGCCGATCGCTTATGCGAGCGGGGAATCGCAGTATGAAATGATCTCCGGGGCGCAGGTAAGTGCTGTAAAAGCCCAGAAAAATGTAACAAAAATTGAAGAAGAACTCTATAGCAAACGGGAAGAGTACAATAATGCTGTTTCGGGTGCTAAAAACTAAGAGAGGTAAAACAGAAGTGTCACTGATAAGAGACATTTCTGACCAATGCCGCCGGCCTGGCCGGCGGCGTATGATGGGAGAATGACACATGGATAAAAGAGAAAAAGCGGCTCTGGCGGATATCCATTATATCAAACTGGTATCTGTCGGGAGTGTCAACCCCAACAGTCCTGTATCGGATCAGTCCAGGGAGGAGCAGGCGGCGCTTTTAAACCGCTGTCTGAACGATTATCCGAAAGGGACTATTCTGGGAAAAGATGTTACGATTGGAAGATATATGCTTGGGGAGCATGAACTGACAATGGAAAGGACGACTTATCATATAGGTTTTGAAAGAAAACCCGCATGGGAAGACGAAAAGAGAGACAGTTAAGGGAAGGGAGTATAAATAAATGAAAATAGAGTCGGAGAAAAAAGAGGAAAAGCTGACCTTATGGCTGAGCGGCAGACTGGATACGACCACCGCACCGCAGTTACAGCAGGTTATGGATACAGAACTGGAAGATATCAAAGATCTGCAGATTGATATGGAACAGTTGGAATATGTTTCATCTGCCGGACTGCGTGTTCTGCTTGCGGCGTCTAAAAAGATAAAAGCCGCGGGGGGAAGTATGAGTATCCAGCAGGCCAATGATGATATTAAAGAAGTTTTTGAGATCACGGGTTTCAAGGACTTCATAGACATCCGGTGAGCAGTCTGAAATGGTTGTGTACCGGAAAATTATGAAAGAAGGGTGAAAGAGAATGAAAAAAAATAACGAATATACAAATTGTCATGATTTTACATCAGATTACATCGTGGAATTTGCTGTCGAGGAGGCAATCCGCGCAGCGGCCGGAAAATATCAGGAAGAACGCAAAGGACCCCGGCAGTATTGGGAGGAATTGAGCAGACTGGGGAGGATGCGGTTATTTCGTCAAACGGGCTGTGCAACACTTTCAGTTCCCGGTCTGGTCTTATTCTGCGCAATGGACGATACTTTGCAGCATTCCATGATCGTATATGATACGAACGCCTGGGCAGGCGCCAATAACGGCAGTTCCCTTGGCGCGCCTGACGACCATGTCCATACCTATGCCAATATGTCTGTGAGAGAGTATCAGCACGGCGCACAGGGCGGATGGGATAACGGAGAGTGCCATAATATTTATGGCGATCAATATCGGATGTATTATATCCCCCTTACGATCAGTGTCGCTGGAGACAGATATAACCGCAGTCTGGCAGGTGAAAGTACAGACGCCGGATGCGGGTGCATTGTTATATAACAGGTTGGCGCTATGACGACATAGCAGATAAATTTGGAGGACAATAAGGAATGGAAAAACCCAGATACAGTATTTGCCGTAAAATAACGGCCCTGCTGCTTTTTATGGTACTGGTCGCACTGATCCTGACAGGCGGAGTCAGCTTTTTCAGTTTATATTCAATGAAAAATATCTCTGAGAAAAGCAATACAGAGCTTGGTGCGATGGCCGCATTTGATGCGGAAGAAGCATTGGAGGAGATGGCAGGGGAACAGCTTCTCGGACTGGCGACGGAAAAGGCGGCATACATAGAGGAAAAATTTAATTCGGTTTTATCCTGTGTCGATGGCATTGCGCAGGCAGCGGAAGATATTTACCGGCACCCGGAAAGATATCCGGACAGAGATGTTCCGCTGCCGGAAAAAGACTCTCGTGCGCTTGCCCCGCAGCTTATGTGGTCGCATCGTCTGGCCCTTTGTACGCAGGAAGAGATGGAGGAACTATATAAATTGGGGAATCTGCAGGATATGCTGGTACAGTATAATCGTAATAATAAAATGATATCGTCAACTTATCTGGCTACGGAAAGCGGCTGGATGCTTCAGGCGGATTATATCGCCTACAGCAAATATTCCGGGGATTCGGATATGCCGGATTTCTTTGAGGCGCATGAAAGAGCGTGGTATCAGAAGGCGTCCGCCGCACAGATGGGAGAATGTGTTTATACGGATGTGATGCAGGATTTTCATGAAGGAAAGGACTGTATCATCTGCTCCAAAGCTGTTTATCTGAATGGAGAGATTGTGGCGGTAGCCGGCGTAGGTTCATATCTGGATACAGTCCATGAGGCGGTATTGGAAACGGTGATCGGTGATAACGGCTATGCTTTTTTGGTCAATCACAAGGGACAGATCATAGTCTCCGGAGCAGAAACGGGCGAGACGGCAGTCGGTGGCAGCAACTGTCTGGACTTGCGGGAAAGTACGAATAAAGAACTGGCCTGGGCAGTTGAAGATATGTTAGACGGGCAAAGTGGTCTTGCACAGATCACACTGGATGGCAGAGGGGTTTATCTGGCCTATGCTCCCTTAAAGGGACTGAACTGGAGTTTCGTAACGGTCATGGATGTAGCTGAAGTCGTTGAGCCTGCCAGACAGAGCCAGCAGTTGATCCTTTCATTGGCGCAGGATGTTTCCGTACAACAGGAAGAGGCGATACGCAGGATGTTTTTCTGGTTTGTACTGATCGTTCTTTTTACAGCAGTTCTCATCAGTGCGGGAAGTGTTCTTTTTGCCGGGAGGCTGACAAAACCCATCAGCAGGCTTACGGAAGAAGTCGCGCGTATGGGAGAAGGGAATCTGGACAGAGAGATCCATATTGCGAGCAAAGACGAAGTGGAGAAACTCAGCGATGCTTTTAACAATATGCGGAAACAGTTAAAAACCTATATTCAGAATCTGGCAACGGCGACTGCTGAAAAAGAGCGCATCTGTACGGAACTTGATCTGGCATCCCGTATACAGGCGGACATGCTGCCGGACCCGGCGAGTGCTTTTGCCGACAGAAAAGAATTTATCCTGTATGCGTGTATGACGCCGGCCAAAAATGTGGGAGGGGATTTTTATGATTTCTTTCTGATAGATGACGATCATCTGGCGTTCCTGATCGCGGACGTATCCGGCAAGGGTATCCCGGCGGCGCTTTTCATGGTGGTGGCTAAGACGTTACTGCAAAGCCGGATCGCCGAGGGGGTCGAACTGGATAAGGCGGTAACGGAAGTCAATGAGAGACTCTGTGCGGAAAACGAAAACGGAATGTTCGTCACGGCCTGGATCGGCGTGCTGACACTTTCTACAGGGGTACTGACCTATGTAAATGCCGGACATAATCCGCCGTTGTTGGGCAACCGGAATAACGAATATGTGTATCTGCGGGAAAAATGCGGGTTTGTACTGGCCGGTATGGAGGACATCACCTATATCCGGAAAGAAATGAAACTGATGCCGGGGGATACGTTGTTCTTATATACGGATGGCGTCAGTGAGACGAATGATGAAAACGGGAATCTATTTGGCGAGGAGCGATTGCAGAAGTTGTTAAACAGACAGGAGAGCACGCTGCCGGGGGCATTGACGGAGGCAGTCTGGAAGAGCATACAGTCATTTCAGGGAACAGCGGAGCAGTTTGATGATGTAACCATGCTTGTACTGCATTATTTCGGCGGTGTAACGGCTCTTTCGGAACCGGAAGAGGAAGAACGTGAAATAAAAAAAGATGAAATTTCCGTACCGGCGGAATTGTTTCATATCGACGAGGTACAAAGATTCCTAGAAACCACGTTTGCTTCAGACGGCGTTTCCCCAAAGAATGTCCGGCAGATGCTGATCGCATCCGATGAAATATTTTCTAATATATGCCGGTACAGTGATGCAAAAAAGGTTGTGATAAAATGCAGTATTTCGGATGAAGAAGCCGTTCTTGTATTGGAAGATGATGGCAGGGCTTTTAATCCGTTAGAGCAGGAGAAGGTCAATATAAGCGCAGCTTTGGAAGAGAGAAAAGAAGGCGGTCTTGGCATCCATATGGTACGGGAGATAATGGATAAAGTAGAGTATCAATATGATGAAACGAGGAAACGTAATTGTCTTATCCTGAAAAAGAAAAAGTGATTGGAGAAGGTTATTTTATGATAGATATGAAAGAAGAAAAATTCATCCGTATCATTGGCGGGGCGGCAAGAGAGGACTGGCAGGCAAGGCACATATGCCTGCCTTCTCTTATTGTCGCCATTGCGCTTCACGCAAGGCAGGGAAAGGGGTATCCTGATCTGAACGGGGAAGAATGTCCTGAACTTTTCCCCCTGCGCAGGGATGGCCGCAGGGAAAAATATTCATCTGTCAAACAGGCAGTATTGTCCCACAATGACTATCTCGCTTCATGGAGGGAGGCGGGAAACCTTTATCCGAACTGGCAAGGACTTGGCGAACAGCCGTATTACATATTGGCAGTACAGTACTTACAGGACGTAAAATACCCTTATCATGATTCCGGGGAATACGAAAAGGAACTGGTGGAGCTAATAGAAAAATATCGCTTATACAGATATGATGAAGTAAAAAAGAGTGTCCAAGTACTCCGTAATGTGGTACAATAAACGCAGGTTAGACAGCCTGCGTTGCAAGAATTGCTTTGCAATCCTGTCAATTCGCAGTTGTGGAAGAACTGCGGGCAGAAGAAAAGAAAAAAGAGAGGGGTTACGTGTATGGACCAAAGTAAAGAGATCAAGAAACTGTGTGAGGAAAAGAATATCCGTATGATCGATTTTAAGATGACGGATATCGACGGGCGCTGGCGGCATATCACCATTCCCGTGGAGCGTTTCAATGAAAATACTTTTATTTACGGTATTGGATTTGACGGCTCCAATTATGGATATGCGCCGATCGAGAAGAGCGATATGGTATTTTTGCCGGATCCGGATACTGCGTATGTAGATCCGTTCGCGGCAGTACCGACGCTGACGATGTGCGGTAATGTGTGTACGATCGGCAAGGAGGAGAACAAGCCGTTCGACCAGTATCCGAAGAATGTCAGCCTGCGCGCGATGGAGTATATGAAAGAAAGCGGTATCGCGGATCAGATGATAATCGGGCCGGAATTTGAGTTTTATCTGTTTGATAAGGCGCGCTACGAAGTATCGCCGCAAAGATGCGGTTACAGCATTGATACTAGACAGGCGGACTGGAACTGTAATCTGGATGAATTTCACAGGGGTAATAACGGTTATGAAGTGCCCTATAAAGGCGGATACCATGTGGCGGCGCCGCAGGATGTGGGATACGACCTGCGCAGCCGTATGTGTATGATGATGGAAGACTGGGGCATTAAGGTAAAATATCATCATCATGAAGTAGGCGGGCCGGGACAGATGGAGATTGAAGTAGAACTCGCGGATATGCCTGCTATGGCGGATAATACCATGATAATCAAATATATTATCAAAAATATGGCGGCGCAGGAAGGCAGAACGGCGACATTCCTGCCTAAACCGATCTATCAGGAGGCGGGGAGCGGCCTGCATGTGCATATGCTGCTTATGAAAGATGGCAAGCCGTTATTCTATGATGAAAATGGGTATTCAGGACTGAGCCAGACGGCGCACTATTTTATCGGCGGTCTGTTAAAACATATCGCATCGTTGTGCGCCTTTACCAATCCTTCGACGAACTCTTTCAAACGTCTCGTACCGGGATTTGAAGCGCCCGTTACGGTAGGTTATGCCACATCGAACCGCAGCGCGGTCATCCGTATCCCGGCATATGCAAAAACTCCGGAGACGAAGAGATTCGAGTTGAGGAATCCCGACGCAACGGCCAACCCGTATTATGCGTATGCGGCGATCCTGATGGCGGGACTTGACGGTATCGAGAATAAGATCGATCCGGCGGCTAACGGCTGGGGGCCTTATGATTTTAACTTATATACCCTCTCGGAAGAAGAGCAGAAGAAGATAAAGGGTCTGCCAAAATCTCTCGGCGAGGCGCTGGATGCGCTGGAAGAAGATCATGAGTATCTGAGCAGAGGCGGTGTATTCCCGCAGCGTCTCATTGATATCTGGGTTGCCCGCAAACGCGGTGAGTTAAAGAAGATGGAGCAGATACCGAATCCGGCGGAATTTAAGATGTATTATGATTTATAAAAAAAGAGCAGAGAGCATATTGTTATAAAGAGGTGATATGACTTGAACCAGAAACTGAAAGAAAAAATACTGGAATCTCTTTCGGCCGTTCTGCCGATCACGGGTATCGTGTTGTTATTGAGCATACTGCTCGTACCCGTGGAACTTGGAACGATGGTCATGTTTTTGGTGGGCGCCATTATGCTTGTCGTAGGAATGGGTTTTTTCCAGCTTGGCGCGGAAATGTCCATGACGCCTCTTGGAGAAGGTATCGGGGTGCAGATATCCAAAACGAGACAGATCATATTGATCTTTCTGATCGGACTTTCCATGGGCACGATCATTACGATATCTGAACCGGATCTGCAGGTATTGGCGGGCCAGGTTCCGTCGATACCTGATTATACGCTGATCCTGACCGTGGCGGTCGGGGTCGGTATCTTTCTGGCGTTGGCGATTTTGAGAATTTTATTTCAGATCAATCTTTCTACGATATTGATAATACTTTATATAGCGTTGATCGGCGCTTCTTTTCTGGTGCCGAAAGAATTTCTGGCGGTGGCGTTTGACTCCGGCGGCGTCACGACGGGGCCGATGACAGTTCCTTTTATCATGGCCATGGGCGTCGGTCTGGCTTCGGTCAGAGGCGATAAGAATGCGTCGAGCGACAGTTTCGGACTGGTAGCGCTTTCCAGTGTCGGGCCGATTCTGGCGGTACTCATTCTGGGGTGCTTTTTTAATCCGACCGGGGCGGCTTATGAAATGTCTTCCGTGGCCAATGTTGTGACGACGCGCGATGTGGTGCTGGAATTTCTGGTCAGCATACCGCCTTATATCAGGGAAGTGATTATTTCTCTGCTGCCGGTAGCCGCGGTATTCGCGATTTTTCAACTGCTCAGTCGGCGTTATAAAAAACGGCAGGTGAAGCGTATCCTGATCGGATTCGCCTATACATATATCGGGCTGGTTCTTTTCCTGTGCGGTGTGAACGTGGGATTCGCATCGGTAGGTTCTTCTCTGGGAAAAGATATTGCCTCAGCGGACTGGAAATGGCTGCTGATACCGATCGGTATGCTGATAGGATATTATATCGTCAAAGCGGAACCTGCCATACAGGTGTTGAATCATCAGGTGGAAGGCGTCACCAACGGTGCGGTTTCCGCACAGTCCATGAACAGATGTATGTCGATCGGTGTGGCGGTCAGCGTAGGACTGTCCATGCTCCGGGTACTGACCGGTCTGCCTGTTTACTGGATCGTCATACCAGGATATATCATAGCACTTTTATTATCCCGGTTTGTGCCGAAGATGTTCGTCGGTATCGCTTTTGACTCCGGCGGCGTGGCCAGCGGGCCGATGACGACGACGTTTCTTCTGCCCTTAAGTATCGGCGCCTGCGAGGCTGTAGGCGGTAATATGATGACGGATGCTTTCGGCGTAGTGGCGCTCGTAGCCTTAACGCCGCTTATTGCCATTCAGATCATGGGAATGGTATATCAGTATAAGTTAAAGAAAGCAGACGAAATGATGACACGCGAAGTTGTATTTGCAGATGGCGCAGATGTGATATTTGAGTTTGAGGAGGATTAGGTAGATGGCGGCTGATCGTAAGAAAGCGTCTTATCGGATGTTGATGCTCATAGCTACGCCGAAACTGGTAAAGAAGGCGGTAGATTTGCTCAATCAGGGAAATGTGCCTCTGCAATACCTTTTCCATGCGCAGGGGACGGCATCGAGCGAAGTCATGGATATGCTGGGGCTTGATGGAGTGGACAAAAATATACTAATGAGTATGATGCCGAGGGCGTATGCGGGCGAAGTACTTTCAAAACTGCACAAAAAGCTGCATCTCGGTATGCCGAATACAGGGATTGCCTTTACAATTAAGATTTCCGGCGGCAGCGGGCGTATTGTTCAATTAATAGATTCCTTGCAGCCGGAGGTCAACAGAACATTACTGGAAAGGAATGAAAAAGATATGGCGGGAAGCGAATATTATATGATTATGACAATCGTTAATCAGGGATACGGCGAGGAAGTCATGAATGCGGCGAGACCTGTAGGCGCTTCCGGCGGTACGGTATTTCACAGCAGAGGGATCGGCAGCGCAGAAGCCATGAAGTTCTGGAAGATCAGTGTGCAGGAAGAGCGGGAGGTGGTCATCATTCTCGCACAGAAAGATGATAAACTGGCTATTATGGAGGCAATCAGCCAGAACTGCGGTATGCAGAGCGAGGCGCAGGGAATCGTACTCTCGCTGCCGGTGGATGATATCGTAGGACTGGATTAGGAACGGGATGATGACAAAAACAGAATTTGAAAAGAACGGCTTTGATATCATACGGTATATAGCGGCGTTTAGCGTTATGATGCTCCACTATGCAAGTTATACGATGATCTTATCCGACCAGGCGGCAGATATCATGGATAAAACAAGGTATATCGCCCTGTTTTTTCCGGGAGTTGTCATTTTGTTTGCCATGAGTGGTTTTCTGATTGCGGATTCATTAGAGAGGACAGTATCTGTAAAAGATTTTTTGATAAAACGTTTTGTCCGTATTTATCCGGAATTGTGGTTATGTACAGTAGTCAATCTGGCAGTTGTCAGCATACTGGTCCCTCATCTGCTGGACAGGGGGATTGTCCGCTGGCTGGCCACACAGATTTTTGGTATAGCCAATACGCCTTCCTGTTTGAAGGGATTTGCGACCGGAAGTATAAATGGCGCCTTGTGGACTGTTTTCGTAGAGGTGCAGTTATATGTGCTGCTGGCGCTGACATATCGCTTCCTGCAAAAAATGAAGACCGGCGGCTGGGTCATATTCCTGGCAGTTCTGGCGGGAATGAATCTGCTTTGCGACATGGCAGCGGAATGTGTCGGCAGCGTGCCGGGCAAAGTGATCGAAAGAATATTTCTGCCCTATGCCTTGTGGTTTTTTATCGGCGTATTTTGTTATCTGAAAAAGGACAGGCTGCTGTCTGTTCTGAAAAAGGCATTCTGGCCGCTGCTGATATTATATATTGTGATAAATAATATGGCTGTGACGATACCGGGATATTACGCCAATATTTTTATCGGTCTTGTATTACCGTTTATGGTGATCGGCTGCGGATACTGCCTGCCGAAGATCCGTATAAAATGTGATCTGTCTTATGGTATGTTTCTGTATCATTGGATTGTTTTGAATATTATCGTACATTTTAATTTTATGAACCGCCTGCCGTGGTATGTGTGCCTGCTCTTTTTTATCGTAACAACACTGATCCTGGCATGGATATCCCAATGTCTGGTACGAAAGATCAGACATGTGCTGTTTCCGAAAAAATGTTGACACGGGTGCGCACAGCGTCTATTATGTATATTAATCATATATAAATAATAGGAATTGATAGTGATCTGCGCATCCGGCGCGGCGATACTATCGGAAAAGGCAGGTAAAAAATGAAATACGGAACGAGCACCGTGTGTATCCACGGAAACGGAACAAGGAAAAAAACAGACAACACAGGGAGCATCAGCTTTCCCATCTACCAGACGGCGTCTTTTGCGCATCCCGGCGTCGGACAGAGTACGGGATATGACTATTCGCGGGCACAGAATCCGACCAGAGAAGAGGTAGAACGTATTATGGCGGATTTAGAACATGGTGTGGCGGCATTGGCATTTTCGTCCGGTATGGCAGCGGTCAGCGCTTTTATGGAATTGTTCGCGCCGGGCACGCATATCATAGCGACAGATGATCTGTATGGCGGTACGATCCGGCAGTTTCGCCTTATCAATGAAAAAAATGGCATTCGTGTTTCTTATGTCGATACATCAGACTTAGCGCAGATAGAGTCGGTATTATGTGAGAATACGAAACTGATCTATCTGGAAACGCCGACCAATCCCATGATGCAGGTAACAGATATTGCAGCGGTCAGTGAGATTGCGAAAAAAAGCGGCGCTCTTTTAGCCGTCGATAATACATTTTTGACACCGTATTTCCAGAATCCGCTGGATCTGGGAGCGGATATCGTCATACACAGCGCAACGAAATACTTAGAGGGACACAACGACACGCTGGGCGGTTTTCTGGTTACGAACAGAGAAGATATCGCTGAGCGGCTGCGGGCGATCAGCAAGACGACCGGAGCGGTACTGGCGCCTTTTGACAGCTGGCTGATCCTGCGGGGGATCAAAACGCTGGCGGTGCGGATGGAGAAGCATCAGGAGAATGCGCTGGCGATAGCCGGGTGGCTGAAAACGCAAGCCAAAGTAAAAGAAGTCCGTTATATCGGGCTGGACGAGCATCCGGGCCGGGAGATCACGGAGAGACAGAGCCGCGGTTACAGCAGTATGTTGACTTTCCGGGTGGATTCCAAAGAAACGGTATATAAGATACTGGAAAATGTCCGGGTGATACAGTTCGCGGAAAGCCTCGGCGGGGCGGAGAGTCTGATCACTTATCCGATGATGCAGACACATGCCGATGTGCCGGAAGAAGTACGCAGAGCCAGAGGTATCGACGAAACGCTGCTGCGGATGTCTGTAGGTATTGAAGACGTACAGGATCTTATCGCAGACTTACAGCAGGCATTTGAGGCATAAATTGGATATAGCTGGGAAAGGCATGGTCATTATGATAAAATACGATTTTGACGAGAAGATAGACAGAAGAGGAACAGATTGCTTAAAATATGATTTTGCGGCAGAGAGAGGGATGCCGGAGGATATCCTGCCTCTCTGGGTGGCGGACATGGATTTTAAGACGGCACCCTGTATTATCGAGCGGCTGCAGAAAGATATCGAGCTGGGCATTTTCGGATATACTGACAGTAAGGACGATTATTTCCAGGCGCTCGCGGACTGGTACGGGAAGTATTTTGACTGGGAGATAGAAAAAGACTGGCTGGTAAAAACGCCGGGTATCGTTTTTGCCATTGCCATGGCCATTCAGGCGCTGACCAAAGAAGGGGACGGCGTGATCGTGCAGCAGCCGGTGTACTATCCGTTCAGCGGCGCCATTAAAGATAATAAGAGAAAACTGGTCAACAGTGATCTGATCCTGATAGATGGGCGTTATCAGATGGACTTCGCTGACTTTGAAGAAAAAATTATACGGGAAAACGTCAAAATGTTTCTGCTGTGCAGTCCACACAATCCGGTGGGGCGCGTATGGACGAAAGAAGAATTGCAGCGTATCGGCGATATCTGTCTGAAACATGACGTGAAGATTGTCTGCGATGAGATCCACAGTGATTTCGTATATCCGGGGCATAAACATCATGTGCTTCTGACGGTGGATGAAAGGTTTAAAGATATCAGCATCATCTGTACGGCGCCGAGCAAAACATTTAACCTTGCGGGCCTGCAGATCTCCAATATTTTTATTCCTGATCCCGGTCTGCGCGCCGCGTTCACACGGAAGATATGGGAGGCGGGATATTCGCAGGTGAACATGCTTGGTTTACATGCCGCGCAGGCGGCTTATGAGGGCGGCAGGGAATGGCTGGAACAGTTAAAAGTATATTTGCAGGGAAATCTGGATTTTGTCAGAGAATATCTGCAAAAAAATCTGCCGCAGATCAGATTGATAGAACCGGAGGGAACTTATCTGATCTGGCTGGACTGCCGAAAACTGGGGCTTTCGGAAGAAGAGTTGGAGAAACTGATCGTACACGGAGCGAAACTGTGGCTGGACGGCGGCGCGATCTTCGGTAAGGCGGGAGAGGGATTTGAGCGGATCAATATCGCCTGTCCGCGGGCTGTTCTTTCAGAAGCGCTGCAAGGCTTGCAAAAAGCAGTCGATGGTTTGACAGAATCTATTTAAAGGAGTATATACAGTTGGAAAAAACATTTAAGGAAAAATATCTGGCCGGAGAAATTGAATTTGAGGAAATAGATGATTACAGTCAGGAATGGGGGTTCCATGACGATTCTATGACGCTTCGGGAATATCTGGGGTTAAATGCCGAGGAAGAAGACGCATGGATCAGCATCGGAGACGAGGCGCTGCAGGAACTATTAGATAAGCAGAGAAACGCATAACGGCATCATACAGCAAAGTAAGGTTTTTCATACCGTGCAATATTTTAATACAATGAAGGAGGTAATATGGGTATGACACGGGAAAAGATCAAAGAATTGGTAGCAAAGATGACACTGGAGGAAAAGGCGGCTATGTGTTCAGGCGCCGATTTCTGGCACACGGAGGCGGTGGAGAGGCTGGGGATTCCGGCCAGCATGGTATCGGATGGCCCTCACGGACTCAGAAAGCAGGATCAGGAAGGCGATCACCTCGGCGTCAATGAAAGTATCAAAGCCGTATGTTTTCCGGCAGGATGTGCAACGGCGGCATCTTTTAACAGAGAACTTCTGACGGAGATGGGCGCGGCGCTCGGCAACGAATGCCAGGCTGAAGGAGTCAGCGTTATCTTAGGCCCTGCGGTTAATATCAAACGTTCGCCCCTGTGTGGACGTAACTTTGAATATTACTCGGAAGATCCCCTTGTGGCTTCGGAGATGGCAGGCGCTCTGATCAAGGGTGTACAGAGCAAAAACGTAGGTACGAGCATTAAACATTTTCTGGCCAATAACCAGGAGACGCGGAGAATGTCAAGCGATTCCCGCGTGGATGAGAGGACGTTAAACGAAATCTATCTGGCGGCATTTGAAGGGGCCATCAGGAAACAGAAACCATGGACTGTGATGTGTTCTTATAATAAGATCAACGGCACATATGCGGCGGAGAATCATAAATACCTGACGGAAACGCTGCGTGACAAGTGGGGATTCGACGGTTATGTCATGAGTGACTGGGGCGCTGTGAATAATCGTGTGGAAGACTTAAAAGCGGGGCTGGATCTGGAGATGCCGACATCTCTTGGCGCGAACGACAAGCTGATCGTAGGAGCGGTGCAGAGCGGCAATCTGGCGGAAAGCGACGTAAACGAGGCGGTAGAACGTATTTTGAATATTGTCTTCCGTTATGAAGAAAACCGGGATAAAAATGCGGTCTGGGATAAAGATAAAGATCACGAACTGGCGCGGAAGGTGGCGCAGGAGACCATCGTGCTCTTGAAAAACGATGGCATCCTTCCTTTGCAGGAGAGTGATGATATCGCTTTTATCGGCAAATACGCGGCGCAGCCCCGTTATCAGGGCGGCGGAAGTTCGCATATCAACAGCCATAAAGTAACGTCGGCCATGGATATCGTTTCCAGTATGTCCAATATCGTATATGCGCAGGGATATCGGGATGATGTGGACAAGACCGATGAAAAACTGCTCGCAGAAGCGATAGAAGCCGCTAAAAAGGCCAAAGTTGCGGTTATTTTTGCCGGACTGCCCGATGCGTTTGAATCAGAAGGATTCGACAGGGCACATATGTCCATGCCGAACTGCCAGAACGAGTTGATCGCCAGAGTTGCAGAAGTACAGCCGAATACGGTCGTTGTCCTGCATAACGGTTCGCCGGTGGAGATGCCCTGGGTGCACAAGGTAAATGGCATTCTTGAAGCCTATCTGAGCGGACAGGCTGTAGGCGGCGCGGTGTGCGATATCCTTTTTGGCAAAGTAAATCCGAGCGCGAAACTGCCGGAGACTTTCCCCTTAAAGCTGGAAGATAATCCCTCCTATTTATCCTATTTCGGCGAGGGCGACATGGTAGAGTACAGAGAAGGTATCTTCGTGGGCTACCGCTATTATGAAAAGAAAAACATGGATGTTCTGTTCCCGTTTGGACACGGACTTTCCTATACCACATTCGCCTATTCCAATCTGCGGACAGATAAGGACAGCATCAAGGATACAGATGTATTGACTGTATCGGTCGATATAACAAATACAGGCGAGCGGGCAGGAAAAGAAGTCGTACAACTCTATGTGGCGGATAAGGAAAGCACAGTCATCCGTCCCATCAAGGAACTGCGCGATTTCGCCAAGGTAGAACTGGCGCCCGGAGAAACGAAGACAGTTACTTTTACGTTGGATAAAAGGGCTTTCGCCTACTATAGCGTAAAACTGCACGACTGGCATGTGGAGAGCGGAGAGTTCGATATCCTGATCGGTAAGTCTTCCAGAGAAATGGTATTGTGTAAGACTATAAACGTAGAATCTACTGTGAAAGTGCCGTTCGTATATACAACGGATACGACGTTCGGAGATGTCATGAAAGACCCGAAAGCATGGGAGATAGCCAAAGAGGTGGTAAGCAGAGTAAGCTTCGGTGAGGAAGAACAAGGCGACGAAGGAAGCGCCGCGGCGGAGGCGATGTCCGATGAAATGATGCAGGCTATGATGCAGTACATGCCTCTTAGAGGGCCGGTCAGCTTCGGCAGCGGTCTTTCCATGGCGGATATCCAGAAACTGGTCGATAAGTTGAACGCATTGGAATAATATCGTTTTAAGAGGATCCTCTTAATGCGGATTTTATTGTAAACACAAACATTTTTCTGTATAATTAGGGTGTGACAGAGAGTAATCTATACTATCGTCTGTTACAGATTTTAAGAAACCGGGGTGATAAGCGTGCAAAAAGGGCTAAAGTCCTTAGACTCAAAACAGACACAGGAAGTCAAGGCAAAGCGTACCGCAAAAAACAGTGTGTTTTTAGACCTT
>JAMPIB010000052.1 GCA_023663085.1 Ruminococcus sp.
TGGGGACACGCTTTCCATTGTTTACCCTGTGGACATACATTTTGCCGCCGCAACCAGCACAATACATCAGTCCAGTGAGCGGGTGCGCCTCGCCCCAACCGTCGGGATAACGCCTTACCTGTCCTCTGATGCGCTGTACGTTGTCAAAGGTTTCTTGGTCGATAATCGGCTCATGGGTGTCCTCAAAGATTAACCACTGGTCTTTGTCCACATAATGGCTCTTTTTGTCCTTGAAATGCTTGCGTGTCTTGAAGTTGACCGTATGACCTAAGTATTCGTGTTTCTGTAAAATGTGCGCTATTGTGGAACTCTGCCATTTATAGGGGTTTTTAATTTCCCTGTTCTGCCACAATCCCACGCCTATTTGTGCTTGGTGGTAGGCGGGTATGGGGATATGCTCGGCTGATAGCTGTGTCGCAATCTGATACGGACCGTAGCCCTCCAATGTCATTCTGAATATTCTTCTGACAATGGGCGCTGCCACTTCATCAACTATCCATTTGTTTTTGTCTGCGCTGTCTTTCAGATAACCGTATGGCGGACTGCTTGCAACGTGCTTTCCGCTTTCGCCCTTTGCCTTAAAGGTGGACTTGATTTTCTTGCTGATGTCCTTTGCATAGTATTCATTGATTACATCTCGGAACGGAAGGAAATCATCATCAAATCCCGAACCTGTGTCAACTCCCTCGTTGACTGCAATCAGTCTTACATTTGCCCTGCGTAACTGTTCCCGCAACATTCCCATTTGCACATAGTTCCGTCCTAACCGGCTCATGTCTTTCACAATGATTGTTCCAATATTTCCCTTTTCCACTTCGGCAAGCATGGCTTGAAGCCCCTCACGCTCAAAGGTAGTGCCTGATATTCCGTCGTCGGTAAAGTGGCGTATGCCTGTAAAACCGTTCTTTTCCGCATAGTCCTCAAGCATTGCCTTTTGGTTGGATATGCTGTTGCTCTCGCCCTGCAACTCGTCATCATGGCTCAATCTCTCATATAGTGCTGTTAAATCGTGACTCATAATCAATTCCCTCCTTTCCGCCATTATCGCATAAATGCTATGCTGTGGCTGTTTTGTATTCATTTTGATTAAGAAGTCTTTTACAGTTTATAACTCCGTTACATGGTCTATATCTGGGAAGATTATGAAAAGGAAATGGAGAAAAAGCACAAAGGGATCAGTAAAACAAAAGATTTCCGTTATCCGCCGATTATACCGATTGTTTATTATGAAGGAGCGGAAAAGTGGACTGCGGCCCGTAATTTTAAAGACAGGATGCAGAGTGTAGAAGAATTTAAAAAACTGAATTTGCCGAAAGATTATTTAAAAAACCTGTTGGAACAGTCTACTGACGAACTGCTTGACATTATACGGAAAGTGGTGGAAGCGATGCTGCGGCATCTCAAAATTCCTGAAAAAGAAGTAGAAGAGTTTGCCGGGCAGGTAAAGGAGAGAAAAGTGGGAGAGTTGTTTGAACATTTTAAAGGTTATGACGTACCGGAAACCAGACGGATTGCGAGAGAAGAAGGCAGGCGGGAAGGAAAAGAGTTTTTATTGATCAACATGGTCTGTAAAAAACTTGCTAAGGGGAAGACGACTGAACAGATCGCAGAAGAACTGGAAGAAGAAATATCCAGGGTCGAGAGCATCTGCAAGGCAGCAGAAACTTTCGCCCCGGATTATGATACGGAGAAAATATATACAGCAATGAAGCATTAATCATGCGGGCCGAAATCATCTGGGCTAAAATCATCTGGGCTGAAATTACCTGAGTTGAAATCACCTGAGCCGAAATTACCCGGAGACATCCTATTATCCATAGCCCCCATAGCCGATATACTGACAGAACTTCCATCAATAAGGCCTGACGCATCTGCGGCCTGTTCATCGGCGGTGGAGGGAATGGTGCCTTCCAACTGGCCGTTTATGCTCTGGATGCGGAGCGTACAAAATTCTTTCAAAGCAGAGACACCGGTTTCAAATTCATCATAGGTACAGAACTTGGTCGGGTCTTTTTCGATATACGGGGCGATCAGTTCTCTGGTGGAGTCTATCAGATCGCAGAGACTCGGCGCATCATAATATTCGCTGATAAATTCCGCAAAATATTGATGATAGAGTTCTGTATACGTGTCGTTATCAAATATCCATGCGAGCATCGGTCTGGAATCCAGTGTTCCGCCGGAAACCGGAGTGTCTATCGGGTAATTGATCAGGTCAGTCGCATCGGTATTAGATAAGAATCCGCCGAAAGCAAGATTATAGTCCCAGGGGATCATGGACAGCTGCCCATCTTTTTCATACAGATAATAATTATGGATCATAGACCCGGTATAACTGTCAAAGTTCAGGACAAAGTTGTGAACGACAAAATAGCGGATCACTTCGTCGATCTCGACGATATCTTCAATGTCATTTCCTTCGTTAAGCTGCTTTAAAGATGCAATAAGGCGTGTTTTATCGCTGTCCGAAACGGTGGTCTTGGCATTTTCAAAAATGTTGGAGTAACTGTCGTATTCATCATCTGTATAAATGAGCGATACGTCATCGCTGGCGGGAGAATGACCGCCCATATCGGAAGGTCTTCCTTCACTGTTGCCGCGCATATGAGGCATTGATTCATCCGGCATCTGAAAATCAAAGTTTTCTGGTGGATTTTCGGGCATATCGGGGAGAGTGCCAATATCCGGAGGCGCGGTATCAAAGTTATCAGTATTGAAATCTTCTGTACGGAAATCTTCCGAATTGCGCGTTTCCTCGTTGAACTTATCCATATCAAAATCCGCCCCATTGCCGCGGCCGCCGCCCATTGTCATACTGTCGGGTTTGTATAATTTCCCGTAATCATTGCCGTAATTACGCTGTAAGAAAGATTCTTCAACGCTTTCAACTGCAAGGTACAATCCCCAGTCTTCACCGTTTACCGTGATATAGCTGTAACTGCAAAGCGGTGCGTCCACACCAAAAGAATACATCATCCGATAAGTGAGATAATCTTTCATATAAGTATTATCCTGAACGATATTATTCAGGCATAGTTTGTCCAGACCGTAATAAGTATTGGCGTTATCATAGTGGTCAAACTCAATCTTGAAGCTGTAGCGGTCATTGCCATAAGACTCCACTGTTGTAAGAGATGTGTTGCCTTTAGCGCGGATACCGACATTCTTATAGGCTTCTCCATCGATCAGTACCGTACAGACTTCATATTCCTCATTGCGGCAGTTTTCGATAAAAGAATCCCAGTCATCCATGATAATGTCTATCGTATGTACGGCGGAGGTGTCAAATAAACGGGATTCATAACCCGGTGATGCGCTGACGGCCTGAACGCCCAGTTTATCTGCATTGATAAAAAGGAAGGTGAGAAGCAGTACGAAAGCAAGCGCCGCACAACATATTTTATCGATATGTTTACTTGTTGACATTGACATACAAAACCTCCATTTCTCACATTATCCCATATAGTCGCCGTTATAGCTGACCAGTACAGCGCTGTTTACGCCGTTCATTTCGGAAAGAGCATTGATAAAGTCTGTATTTTCGTCTTTCAGACGGATTTCAAGATTCAGTTCTACCGAGCCTTTTCTGGCTGTTTTACTTTTTACGACCACACGTTTAACATTCTTTTTCAGAAAATCCAGCGCTTTGGTCTCACTGTCATGTCCGCTGCAGTCGAGGACGATAATATAAGGATTCGCATAAGTCTTACGGTTGGCGAACAGCAAAAGGAAAATGCCGATGAGCAGGCTGCCGACAACGGCTAAAGGAATCATGCCCGCCGCCAGAACGATACCTACGGCAATAGACCAGAAAAGGAACGCAATATCCAGCGGTTCCTTAATGGCGGCACGGAAACGGACGATAGAGAGGGCGCCGACCATACCGAGGGAAAGAACGACGTTGGAAGTAACGGCGAGCATTACCAACGTAGTGATCATGGTGAGAAATACTAAAGTAATGGCAAAACTGGAGGAATACATGATCCCGGAGAAGGTTCTTTTATAAATAAAGAAAATAAAAAGACCGAGGCCGAAAGCCAGTATCATTGCCAATATCATATCAAAAAGGTTAATGCTGTTAATATTTTCGAGAAAACTTGATTTAAAAATGTCATTAAAAGTCATAGTCATAGCTCCATTCTTTTTTAGTCGTATGTCCGGCAGGCCGCATATTTGGAAAAAGCACAGCAATGCCGATCGTTAAGTTGTATCGCATCGCGGATAACATCCGGAAGCCAGGCATCCCATTTCACTTCCAGAATAATGGGAGAACCTTCAATGGGAATCGTAGGACAGTCAGGATTCAGAAAATCCGTATGGAAAAGACCGGTCCGGATATGATAGTCTATCGTGATCCGGACATTGCCGGGGGCATATGTATACGGTTCTCTGGTGTAATCTACGATAGTCTTGGGCCGCAGTCCCTGTGTGGTTATTTTTCTGTAAAATTCCTGAATGAGCGGATCTTTATGCTGTGACATCCAGTCAAAATCTCCATCGGCGACAGCCTGCGCTTCTTCTTTGGTTAAAAGTGCGTTTTCCTTGGTGCCAAGATTGCCCATTTTGCTTTTCTTTTCCAGATGGATATAGGAAGTATCGCTATTATAGTAACGAATGCGGAATTTTTCACGCCTGCTCACACCATCCAGTTTTTCACGCAGCGCCTTATCTTCGGCGTTATCAAAATATAAGCTCCGGATGTCGTATCTGCCATCAACAGCATGTTCGTCCGGCTGTGTTACAGCCTGCAGGCGCTGTTTCAGAGTAAGCATGTCCAAGAGATTGATCTCGTGTTTCCATTCATGTCTAAAAACCATGCAGTTCCTCCTTTCTTTTTTCTTCTCACGCTAATATTATGCCATAAATTTGTAGGCTTTGTGTATACTTTGTGAAAATTCTGTTTCCAAAAATACGATCAGTAGGTGCGGTCTGTCCATTTTCCTGCTATAATAGCAATGATTGACAAACATAAGGCAATTATTAGAAAGCCAGAAAGAAACCGTTGTGGTATCCTAACAATAAACAAGTACAGGAAAAAGCAGGGAAAGGAAAGCATATTATTATGAAAAGAGAAGAAGCAAGACGCAGAGCGGCAGAGCTTGTAAATCAAATGACACTGGAGGAGCGTGCGAGTCAGTTACGTTATGATGCGCCGGCGATAGAAAGGCTTGGTATCCCTGCGTATAACTGGTGGGGCGAGGCGCTGCATGGCGTGGCGAGAGCCGGGATTGCCACGGTTTTCCCGCAGGCAATCGGTATGGCGGCGACTTTTGACGAGGAACTGCTGCAGGAAGTGGCTGACTGCGTGGCTGAAGAGGGCAGAGCCAAATATAATGAATATTCGGCACATAATGACAGAGATATCTATAAAGGTCTTACGTTCTGGTCGCCGAATGTCAATATTTTCCGCGATCCCAGATGGGGACGGGGACATGAAACTTACGGGGAGGATCCCTATCTGACCTCACGGCTCGGCGTGGCCTATGTGAAAGGATTGCAGGGAGATGGCGAAGTGATGAAAACGGCGGCCTGTGCCAAGCATTTCGCGGTACATTCCGGCCCGGAGGCGATAAGGCATGAGTTCAATGCGGAGGCGACGCCGAAAGACATGGAAGAAACTTACTTACCGGCATTTGAAGCGCTGGTAAAAGAAGCGGGTGTTGAAGCGGTCATGGGAGCTTATAACAGAGTAAACGGGGAACCGTGCTGTGGAAGTAATACCTTGATCCGCGATATTTTAAGGGATAAATGGCAGTTTCAGGGGCATTATGTGTCGGACTGCTGGGCGATAAGAGATTTCCATGAGAATCATCTGGTGACATCGACGCCGGCGGAGTCGGCGGCTATGGCCATTAATGCAGGCTGTGATCTGAACTGCGGTGTTACTTATCTTCATCTTCTGACGGCGTACCAACAGGGTCTTGTTACGGAAGAAACCATTACAGAAGCAGCTGTGCGTTTATATACGACGCGGTTTTTACTAGGATTATTTGATAAAACCGGATACGATACAATCCCTTATGAAAAAGTAGAATGTGAAGAGCACATTGCTCTGGCGGATAAAGTAGCAAAAGAGAGCATTGTCCTGCTTAAAAATAACGGGCTTTTGCCGCTTGATCTAAGTAAGGTCAAAACGATAGGTGTGATCGGGCCGAATGCCAACAGTAGAAAAGCGCTTGTTGGGAATTACCATGGAACGTCATCGGAATACATAACGCTTTTGGAAGGCATTCAGCGATATGCGCAGGGAAAGGCGCGCGTGTTGTTCTCGGAAGGCTGTGCGCTGTTTGAAGAAAAGACAGAGAATCTGGCTCTGGCAGGAGACAGATTGCAGGAGGCGCGTATCGTGGCGGAGCACAGTGACGTTGTTATCATGTGCCTTGGCCTGGATGAGACTTTGGAAGGTGAAGAGGGAGATACCGGGAACAGTTACGCGTCCGGCGATAAAGTGGACTTACTGCTCCCGAAACCGCAGAGAGATCTGATGGAAGTCGTTGCCGGGACTGGAAAGCCGGTAGTATTCTGTTTAATGGTGGGAAGTGCCATTGACGTAAGTTATCCGATGGCGCATTTTGATGCCATATTACAGCTATGGTATCCCGGAGCAAGGGGCGGAAAGAGCGCAGCGGATATCCTGTTTGGGGAGACTTCGCCTTCCGGGAAACTGCCGGTTACTTTTTATCATGATGCAGAACATCTGCCCGCTTTTACGGATTATCATATGGCAGGCAGGACATATCGTTATATGGAAGAAAAGGCGCAGTATCCGTTCGGCTTCGGTCTGACTTACGGGGATGTGGCGGTCACAGATGTCAAAGTAACTAATATTTCCGGGGAAAAAGACTGTTTCGGCCTGCCGGATATTACCATAAAAGTGACCGCAGAAAACCGTGGAAAGTGCGATACGGAAGATGTGATCCAACTTTATGTGAAAAATACAATATCTGAACATGCCGTGAAAAATCCGTCTCTGTGCGCGTTCAAACGCGTTCTGATAAAAGCAGGGGAGCGCGTAGAGACAGAACTTGTTATCAAAGGCAGAGCCTTCAGCGTTGTTGATGAGCAGGGACAGCGTATAAAAGACGGCGGGCATTTTGCTCTCTATGCGGGAACATCACAGCCGGATGAAAGAAGCAGGGAGCTGGTAAAAGCGGCGCCCATAGAGATAGAGCTTGATCTGTAAAAATAAAATCCGGTTGCACGAAAGTTCCATGTATTGTATTATGGTTGAGGAAAGGCATGGTAAAGAAAATGAAAACAAAGATTTTTATCGATGGCAGCGAAGGAACAACCGGATTAAGGATATATGAGCGTTTCGAGGGAAGAGACGATATCGAGATTCTGCCTGTTTCCAGCGAACTTAGAAAAGATACGGCGGAGAGAAAGAGACTGATCAATGCCTCGGATATTACATTCCTCTGTCTTCCGGATGCGGCGGCCAGGGAGGCGGTAAGCCTTGTGGAAAATGAGGCGGTAAGGATCATTGATACTTCTACGGCGCATCGTACCGAGAGCGGCTGGGCATACGGGTTCCCGGAATTATCGGCAGCGCACAGAGAAGCCGTCAGAACCGGAAAGAGAGTGGCGGTGCCGGGATGCCATGCGTCGGGATTTATTTCTCTGGTTTATCCGCTCATCAGTGCCGGGATCATGCCGAAGGATTATCCTGTGACATCTTTTTCCATCACGGGTTACAGCGGCGGCGGCAAAAAGAAGATCGCAGAATATGAAGCAAAAGACCGCAACAAAGATATTGACGCGCCAAGAGAGTATGCTTTGACGCAGCAGCATAAACATTTAAAAGAGATGAAAGCCATTACGGGTCTTTCCAAAGAACCGCTGTTTTCTCCTATCATAGCCGATTATTACAGCGGTATGGTCGTTTCTGTGCCCGTTTATACAGAATATCTGGCGCGTTGTAAGAATCCGCAGGAAATGACGGAGTATTTTGCCGGATTTTACAAAGGTGAAAAATTTATACAGGTAGTAGAAAACGGGAGCGACGATCTATATGACGGGATGCTGGCCGGAAACACATTGAGCGGCTGGGATGGATTAAAGATCTATATAACGGGAAATGATGAGAGAATGGTTCTTTCCGCTCAGTTTGATAATCTGGGAAAAGGCGCCTCCGGCGCGGCGATACAGTGTCTTAACATTATGACAGGCTGTGAGGAAGATAAGGGACTTGTTCTTTAAGAATAATTAAAAAAGGCCAGACATATAGTCTGACCTTTTATGCTGAAAAGATATACGAATGGCCGCACAAAGCTGCGGCCAGCCGCTGGATTGGAAAATATTATTTGATCTCAATCCTCTGTATGGCATCTTTGCTCTCGATATCTTTCTTCGGGAACGTTACTTCCAGAATACCGTTATTATAAGAAGCGTCAATATCGCCCGCTTCAATGTTGTTTACGCGGAAACTTCTGGAGTAAGAACTGTAATATCTTTCCTTGCGGATATATTTGTTCTTATCTTCTTCGTTCTTTTCTTCCTTATGAGAGGCGGAGATGGTCAACAGGTCGTTTTTCAGATCAATGTTGATATCTTCTTTCTGGAATCCGGGGAGTTCTGCCTGTAACAGATAATTATCACCCTGATCGATCACGTCCGTTCTGAAAGCATCGTGCCGTCCAAGTTCGCTGCCGCCCCAGAAATCGCGGAACGCATCATCGAACATCTTATCAAAAGAATCCTCGAAAAACATAGGTTTGTAGTTACGGTTGTCAAATAATGCAGGTCTTAACATAATAGACTCCTCCTTTTTATACTATTTCTTATTGTTGCCGAAAATGCAGGAAACATATGTGCATTTTCTGTAAATATTTTATTCGGCAAAGGAAACCGGGTTGCTTTGTTCCTTTGTTTATATTTGTTATACACCATATAGAACAGACAGTCAATAATGGAAAAATAAAGAAAAAATAAAGAAATTATAAACTGTGCACAGATGTTATTTATGTTATGATATAGATGCAGGCCGAAGAAGGGACAGGCGGATTGATTATGGAAAAAGGTAAAAGCAAAAAGAAAAATTTTACATGGTATCTGGTCATGACAGGGGTACTTGTGGCTGCGGTAACGCTGGCAGGTATTTCTGTATTCGGTGTTTATATGAACAGATTCCGGCAGATGGCGGATACGAATCAGTATGATAAATATTATATCATGATCGCGGGGGACACGAATTCCTCCCTCTGGCAGTCTGTTTATGAAGGGGCTTTTGAGGCCGGACTGCAGGAGAACAGTTATGTGGATCTGTTAAACGGTTTTTTTGACAGCAGTTATTCCAGAGAGGATCTGATGCGGATTGCGATAGCATCCGAGGTGGATGGCATCATTGTCGGAGCGGATGAAAGCGATGAGATGACAGAACTTATCAATGAGGCGTCGGCACAGGGGATTCCAGTCGTTACCTTATACAGTGATAATACGCAGAGCGAGCGATGTACTTTCGTAGGGATCGGAAGTTATGATCTGGGAAGGGAATATGGCAGAGAAGTACTGGAGATCGCGCAGAGCAAGTACATTTCCGAACGTCCTGTCAGAGTTTCGGTCCTGGTGAATGCCTATGCGCAGGATTCCGGCCAGAATATCCTTTGTTCGGGTATTCAGGAGACTATTGAGAACGAGAAGCAGGAAGAGATGGAACTGGAACTTTCTCTGGTATCCATCGATGGCACCAATGCCTTTTCCGTAGAAGAATCTATCCGGGATATTTTTATGGAAGAAGATTTACCGGATATTATCGTATGTCTGAATGAACTGAATACCGTATGCGTTTATCAGGCGGTCGTAGATTATAATAAAGTAGGACAGGTCAATATTTTAGGATACTATGACTCTGATACCATCATCAAAGCGATCGACAGAAATGTTATTGATGCGACGATCTCTATCGACACAGGGCAGATGGGGAAATACTGCGTCGATGCGCTGACCGAATATAACGCGTATGGAAATACCAGCCAGTACTTTATTGCAGATATTGAACTTATCAATAAGGATAACGTTGCGCTGTATCTGGACGGAGGTGATGTGGAAGAATGAATAATGCGAAAAAGAAATCTTTCACCGACAGGCATACCTTCGCCAATATCTCCCTGCAGGGCAAGATCAGCAGTATTTATATTATGACAAGTTTCTTTGTCTGTCTGATCAATATTTTATTGATTCTGGGAATCAATCGTATGTCTAATGAAATGGAACTTGTTTTCCGGGACAATATGAATCTCAATGAGCTGTCAGCAGCGTTGGAGGATGTACAGATAAGTATGACGGATTATCTGGATTCCAAGACGAGCGATTCTTTAGAGGAATATTATCGGAGTTCACAGGATTTTCTGGCGCTGGTGGATGAGTTAAACGATAGTGTGAGCGGTACTTTTTATGAGCGTATGAAAAGAAATATCAAGCACATGTCCATCGATTATCTGGAAATCGCCGATCAGACAATAGAGGCCAAACGCGGCCGTAACGTAGAAAAGTACCGGGTACGCTATGAGAACGCCACACAGATGTATGGTTATATCAATACTTATATCAACAGTCTGAACAATCAGCAGTTTAAAAATAACTCCGAAAACTATACGGAGCTGGCGCAGGCATTTCAATTATTTGAAACCGCTGGTGTTGCGGTTATCATTGTCGTCATTATCATAAACGTTATCATCATCATCAAACTGGTGGGAACAATCATCAGTCCGTTAAAAGATCTGGCGAAATCCGCGGACGAGGTGGCGAGGGGGAATTTCGGCACAGAACTTCTGGAAGTACAGTCGCAGGATGAGATTGGCGTCGTAACAGGCGCTTTTAATCAGATGGTCGTGAGTATCAGGAAATATATAGAGCGGATCCGGCACAGCATGGAAGTAGAACGCGTTATGAAAGAAAAGGAACTGATGATGGAGGCACATTTAAAAGATGCCCAGCTAAAATATCTACAGGCACAGATCAATCCGCATTTTCTTTTTAATACACTCAATGCGGGGGCACAGCTTGCCATGCTGGAAGGAGCGGACAAGACCTATCAATATGTGCAGAATATGGCCGAGTTTTTCCGTTATAATGTAAAAAAAGGCGACGAGACGGTTACAATTCGAGAGGAGATAGAATTGGTCGATAATTATATCTACATATTAAATGTCCGCTTTTCGGGGGATATTCATTATGAGAAAAAGATAGACAAGTCGCTTTTGCAGGTAGAGATGCCAAGTATGATATTGCAGCCGGTGGTGGAAAACTGTGTGAATCACGGCATCCGCGAAATGGCGGATAAAGGCAGGATATGGGTGTCCGTATACAGAGCGGACGACATGGCCTGCATCAGTATCCGGGATAATGGTATCGGTATGAGCCGGGAGACAATAGACAAAGTATTGAGCGGCACCTACAGAGAAGAGGAACTGGCGGCAGGCTCGAACGGTATCGGTATGGATAACGTGATCGCCAGACTGAAACTTTTCACGGAAAGCGAGGATGTCATGTCCATTATCAGCGAAGGGGAAGATATGGGAACCGAAGTTATCATTTATTTACCGATCAGGGAACGGGAGGAAGACAATGTATAAAATTATGCTGGCGGATGATGAAGGAATCGTCATTGATTCGCTGAAATTTATCATTGAAAAAGAATTCGGGGAAGATTGTATCGTCGAATATGCCAAGACGGGGCGGAGTGTGATCGAACTTGCGGAGAAATTCCGTCCGGATATCGCCATCATGGATATCCAGATGCCGGGTATCAACGGGATAGAGGCCATGAAAGAGATCCGCAAGGGCAACAGTAATATTCTGTTCATTGTCATGTCCGCCTATGACAAGTTCGATTATGCAAAAGAAGCCATTAAATTAGGCGTAATGGAATATATCACCAAACCGATGGAACGGACGAAGATCATAGCGGTTTTGAAAAACGCCATGGAAATGATAGATAAAGAGCGGGAAAAAAGAAGCAACGACCTGCTTGTAAAAGAAAAACTGGAAACGGTCGTGCCCATCATCGAAAGCGGACTGATCTATGATATTCTGCTGCAGGAGCATTTTACGGAAGATATCGAGAACTATAAAACGGTTCTGGGACTGGAAAAGGATTATGCCTATATGCTTTCTGTCGTATGCGGGGATGGACAGGTCGGCGCGCATATGACCAACGCCGTCGGCAGCAGCGTAAAGATGCAGCAGCATTATCAGGAAGTCCGGGAGTGCGTGAAAGAATATTTCGACTGCATCGTGGGTACGGTGATGGCGAATAAACTGGCGGTTCTGGTACCTTATGAAAGTGGCAGGATGGAATATAATGAAAGGATAGATCTGATCGAGCGGGCCAGAGAACTTGTACGCCATATGCGCAGAAAAACCGGCATTAATTTCCGCATAGGAGTTGGCCGAGTAGGGATGTTACAGGAAATGGCGGTATCTTATAACGAGGCGCTGAATGCGCTTGTGATGACGACGGGAAGTGTGGCGCATGCCGATGATCTGCCGATCGGTTGTGATTATGAGGGGGACTATCCGATCCATTTGGAGAAGCGCCTGTTTGAGGAAGTGGAAAAAGGAGAAATGAATCAGGCGCTGGAAACGGCGCGCAGTTTCTTTGACTGGATGGCGGAAAATAATTCGGAGAGTCTTATGGAGATACGCCTCAAAGTACTGGAATTTACTTTATGGGCGGAGCATATCGCCTATGAGAAAGGCGGTATGACTTATCAGTTCCATTCCAGACAGGATTATATGCCGGCACTGATGAATACGGAGGATCTGGACATTATCAGAAACTGGTTTCTGGAAAAGATCATGGACGCCTGCCAGAATATCCAGGGAAAAAGAGAAGAAAAATCGCACAGTATCATTGAGATGTCCCAAAATTATATTAAATCTAATTTTAATAAAGATATCTCACTGGATGACGTATCACGCGCAGTCAATATCAGTCCTTATTATTTCAGTAAGATATTTAAAGAAGGAACAGGGGAGAACTTTATTGAGTATCTGACGAATATCCGCATAGAGAAAGCGAAAGAACTGCTCAGTACGACCGAATATTCCATGAAAGAGATCTGTTCCATGTGCGGCTATGCAGACCCGAATTATTTCAGCCGGTCTTTTAAGAAAAATGTGGGTGTGACGCCGACCGAATATAAAAACGTAGAAAGTATTTCCGGATAAAAGTTTATGCTGACGTCAGCAGCGTCTGGCACAAGCTCGCGGTCGGAGAAAGGAGCATGGCAATTAAAGATGAAAAGATTATTGATTACGATACTGTGTCTGGCGCTGTTTATCACAGGCTGCGGAAATATGGACAGTAAGGATACGGCGGATGCAGAGGAAGAAAAAAAGATCCAGATCGGTATGAGCTTCGATTCTTTTGTTATCGAAAGATGGCAGCGTGACAGGGATGTATTTGTTTCCACGGCCAAAGAACTGGGGGCGGAGGTCAATGTGCAGAATGCCAACGGCGACCTGGCGGAGCAGAAGAAACATATTGATTATTTTATCCAGAAGGGCATGGATGTTATTGTTATTATCTGCATCGACTCTGCGGGATTGCAGAGTTCTGTGAAAAAGGCGCAGGAAGAAGGGATTAAGGTGATCGCCTATGACCGTCTGATACTGGATGCAGATGTGGATCTGTATATTTCTTTTGATAACGGAGCGGTCGGGAAGATGATGGCCCAGGCGCTTGTGGATAACGGATTGAGCGGCGGTTCGGTATTAATGCTGGGAGGATCGCCTGCCGATAATAATGTACCAATGGTAGAGGAAGAGTTTAAAAAGATCATGAGAAGCCATAACGTAGAGATTCTGGATTCTATCCATGCGGAAGGCTGGCGTGCAGAACTGGGCGCGGAATATATTTACGATCATATGGATATCGTTTCCAAAGCGGATGCCATCATGTGCGGCAACGATAATATAGCAAGCCAGGTCGTGCCGGCGCTGGCGGAGAAAAGACTGGCCGGTAAAGTGCTGGTAGTGGGACAGGATGCGGATCTGGAGGCATGTCAGAGGATAGTCGAGGGGACGCAGATCATGACCGTTTATAAACCGGTGGAAAAACTGGCGCAGCGTGCGGCGGAGTGCGCGGTCGCTCTGGCGCGTGGAGAAGAGATAACCGGAGAAGACGTCACAATGCTCGATAACGGGAATTATCTTATTCCTTACGTGGGACTGGAGCCTGTCAGCGTGACGGAAGAGAATATGAACGAAGTCATCATCAACAGCGGATTTCATCTGAAAGAAGACGTATATCTGAATGTACCGGGGAAAATGCCGTAATATGCGCTATGCTGTAAGGGCGGATAATAGAATAGGATTTTTTTGTGCAGGACAAATTTGCGATAACAAATTTGTCCTGTTTCGTATAGGGAAAAAATCAAAGCTGACGAAAAAATATACAGAAAAAAACAAATATGTCCAGTTTCATTTATGATATAGTTACAATATCATCAAAGAAAGGGAGGATTTTTTAGATGAAAAGAAAAGTACTTGGCGCTTTATTAAGCGTAGCAATGGTTGCTTCTTTATTAGTCGGCTGTGGTTCCGATGGCGGTTCTACAACTACTACGGCTGATACAACAAGCACCGACACAGCAGCAGAAAGCAATGACACAGCAGATACGGCAGCAGCAGACGAGAGTGCTGATGCAGCGGCTGATACCGAGGCTGGCGGAGCGGAAGATACAGCTTCTGGAAGCGGTAAGATCGGTATTTCCATGCCGACACAGTCTCTGGAGCGTTGGAATCGTGACGGCGCTTACCTTGACGAACAGTTCAAGGCAGCAGGTTTTGAGACGATCCTGACATTTTCCGATAACAAAGCAGAGCAGCAGGTAAATGATATCCAGAATATGTTAGCTGAGAACGTAGACTTACTGATTATCGCAGCTATCGATGGTGAAGCCCTGAACACAGCTTTGAACGAAGCTGCAGAAGCAAACATCCCGGTTATCTCCTATGACCGTCTGATCTTAAATGATGCGGTTTCCTATTATGTATCTTTTGATAACTACACAGTAGGACAGCTTCAGGGACAGTTTGTTGTAGATACGCTTGACCTTGCAAATGCAGGTGATACGGTATACAACATGGAGTTTACGGCAGGCGATCCGGCTGATAACAATGCAGGCTACTTCTACAACGGCGCTATGGATGCGTTGAAACCGTATATTGATGCAGGTACGCTGAACATTGTATCCGGTCAGAGTGATTTTGACACAGTTGCTACAGAACAGTGGAATACTGATACGGCGCTGGAAAGAGCACAGAATATTCTTTCTTCCTATTATGCAGACGGAACACAGCTTGACGTATGGGTTTGCTCTAACGACTCTACAGCATTGGGTGTTGCACAGGCTATCACTTCCGACTATGCAGGCTCCAACTCCATTCTGATCACAGGTCAGGACGGTGACGAAGCAAACTTAAAGAATATCGTTGACGGCGTTCAGACAATGACTGTTTATAAGAACGTAAGTAACGAGTCTATCGTTACCCTGTCTCTTGCACAGGCTATGCTGGCAGGCGAGACAATTGACGGATCTTTATGTGATTCCTTCGGAATCGAATGTGCATACGATACAGAGTCTTATGAGACTTCCGCAGGTCACAAATGTCCTTCATTCCTGCTTGTACCGAACGTAATCACCAAAGACAATCTGCAGGATCTGGTTGACACGGGACTTTACACAATGGGCGACGACGGATATCTGTCCGCAGTACAGTAAATTGAATGCGTAAATTTTTTATAACCTCAAAAGGGGCGGGCGTCTGTCCCGCCCTTTTTTGAGTATAAAGGATAAGAGGGAGAGGAGGAAAATCTTTTGGGTGATATTATTTTGGAAATGAAATCCATTACCAAGGAGTTTCCGGGAGTAAAAGCACTGGATAATGTAAATTTGGTGGTTGAGCGCGGAGAGATCCATGCACTGATCGGGGAAAACGGTGCGGGGAAATCCACTTTGATGAACGTACTGTCCGGGACATATCCTGCGGGCAGTTATTCGGGTGAGATTTATTATAATGGAGACCTCTGCCAGTTTAAGACGTTAAAAGACAGCGAAGAAAAAGGTATTGTTATCATTCATCAGGAATTAGCGCTGATCCCGCTTCTTACCATAGGTGAGAACATGTTTCTGGGGAATGAGAAAAAAAATAAGTTTGGTGCCATTGACTGGAATATGACTTATAATGAGGCGGAGAAACATATGCAGCAGGTTGGCTTGAATGAATCTGCGCAGACTTTGATCAAGGATATCGGAACCGGTAAGCAGCAGTTGGTTGAGATCGCAAAAGCGTTTTCCAAGAATGTTAAGCTTTTGATCCTGGATGAGCCGACTTCTTCGTTAAATGATGAAGATGCAAAGATGCTTCTGGATTTATTGATAGAATTTAAGAAAAACGGATTAACATCCATTATTATTACACATAAATTGAACGAAATTATTTATTGCGCGGATAAAGCGACGATCATCCGTGACGGCTCCACGATAGAGACGCTTGTCAAGGGCGTAGATGAATTCAGCGAAGACCGTATCATAAAGGGTATGGTAGGGCGCCCGATGGACGACCGTTATCCGGCACGCGAGCACAATGTCCGCAAAGAGATCGGACTGGAAGTGAAAAACTGGACGGTACATCATCCGCTTTATCATGAAAAGATTGTGGACGATAATATTTCCTTTAAAGTACATAAAGGGGAAGTGGTCGGCTTCTCCGGCTTACAGGGCGCCGGCCGTACTGAACTGGCGATGTCTATTTTCGGAAAGAGTTACGGAACCAATATCAGCGGCGAACTGTATCTGGATGGTAAGAAAGTGGAATTAAAAGATTCGGAACAGGCGATCCGTCACGGTCTGGCATATGTGACCGAAGACAGAAAAGTCAACGGACTGATCCTGGGAGAGTCCATTCGCTTTAATACGACGCTGGCCCGCATGGATAAAGTATGTTCCAAGGGTGTTATCGATACAACGAGCGAGAAAAAAGTAGCGGAAGACATGACAACAGCTATGGGAACGAAAACGCCGTCGATCGAACAGAAAGTAGGAAACCTTTCCGGTGGTAATCAGCAGAAGGCTCTGCTTGGCAAGTGGATGTTTACGGAGCCGGATGTTCTGATCCTGGATGAACCGACCCGTGGTATCGACGTCGGCGCGAAATACGATATTTACTGTCTGATCAATCAGATGGTGGAAGAAGGAAAATCGGTTATTATGATTTCTTCCGAGATGCCTGAGCTGATCGGTATGTGCGATCGTATCTATGTTATGAATGAAGGTGTTCTCCGGGGAGAACTGGATGCGAAAGAAGCAACTCAGGAAAAGATCATGGGCTACATTATCAGTGCCAGCAATTAAAGAGAAGGGAGTGTTGTAATAATGTCAACGAAAAAAGAAGTTCAAAGCGGCGAAAAATTCAATATAGGTGCGTTTCTGACGAAGAATACCATGATAATCGCCCTTGTTGTTGTATTTATTTTATTTTATGAATTAACAGACGGCCGTCTGTTGTATGCGCAGAACATGTCTAATCTGATGCTGCAGAACGGTTATGTATTTGTTATGGCCTGCGGTATGCTCCTCTGTATTTTGACCGGTGGTAATATCGACCTTTCAATTGGTTCCGTTATCTGTATGGTGGGCGGTACGGCGGCAGTTCTTATCACCAATCATGGCGTGAATATTTATCTGACGATCCTGCTTTGTATGGCGATCGGTATTCTGGCCGGTGTATGGCAGGGATACTGGATCGGTTATGTGAGGATCCCGCCTTTTATCACCACGCTGGGCGGCATGTTCATCTTCCGTGGTTTAGGACGTCTGATCCTCAACAGCAAGACCGTAGCGGTACAGGATCCGGCTTTCTTAAATATCTTTACGGCATACATAAAGATTCCGGGACTTGATACGGATGAACGTATCCTTTCTCCGTTGGTGTTCGGTGTTCTGGTGGTTGTATTTATTTTCTATAAAACAATTTCTTCCCGTATGGATAAGGCGAAGAAAGGTTATCGTCAGAATACTGCTTTGGCTGATTACGGACGCGATGTCGTGATCTCTGTTGTAATATTATATTATTGTTATCTGCTCAGCCAGTATAAGGGTGTTTCCGTTATGTTGTTATGGGTCGTAGCGATCTGTCTCATCTATCATTTCATTACATCCAAAACGGCGTTCGGACGTTACTTCTATGCGGTGGGCGGCAATGAGAAGGCGACGCAGCTTTCCGGTATCAATACCAATAAAGTATACTTTATCGCATATGCGAATATGGGTATGTTAGCGGGTCTGTGCGGTCTGCTTTGTCTGGCGCGTGTCGGTTCCGTGAATGGTTCGACTGGTACTTCTTTTGAAATGGATGCCATTGGCTCCTGTTTCATCGGCGGTGCTTCGGCATACGGCGGAAGCGGTACGGTTCCCGGCGTTATCATCGGTGCGCTGCTGCTCGGTGTCATCAACATGGGTATGTCCATTATGGGTATCGGCGATTCCTGGCAGTACATCGTAAAGGGCGGCGTGCTTCTGATCGCAGTCATCTTCGATGTTGTATCAAGCCGTAAGAGTGGTAAGTAAGAAATTAGCATATAGGAAATGTAAAAAAATAGAAGTACAAAAAAGAGAGCGGATAAGTATGAATAGAAATATCTGCTCTCTTTTTCATGAAATTGTTTCGTAAAATATAGAATCCAGGATGCTGTTTTATCCAAAATATCTCTTAAGCAGTCCCTCAAATGCCTTGCCGTGTCTCGCCTCGTCGCGTGCCATCTCATGCACGGTATCGTGGATAGCGTCCAGATTAGCGGCTTTCGCACGTTTTGCCAGATCGAATTTGCCTGCGGTAGCGCCGTTTTCTGCTTCTACTCTCATTTCCAGATTTTTCCTGGTGGAATCGGTTACAACTTCGCCGAGCAACTCCGCAAATTTAGCAGCATGTTCAGCCTCTTCCCAGGCAGCCTTTTCCCAATATAAACCGATTTCCGGATAACCTTCTCTATGGGCAACTCTGGCCATAGCAAGATACATACCGACTTCTGTACATTCTCCGTTAAAGTTTGCTCTAAGGTCAGCCATGATATCTTCGCTGACACCCTGTGCAACGCCTACTACATGCTCTGCAGCCCATGTTTTTTCGCCGCTCTGCGCGGTAAATTTCTCAGCCGGTGCGCCGCACTGTGGACACTTATCCGGTGCAGAGTCTCCTTCGTGAACATAACCACATACCTGACATACAAATTTCATAACTCTTTCTCCTTTACTATATCATTATTTTAAGATGTCTTAAGTTAAAGCATAGGCTTGACATCTTAATTTACTGTAAGAAGCGATCTCTCTACAATAAGAGATCATTCGCCGCGGCAGTCGCCGCAGATGCCGTAAAAGTAAGTCATATGTCCCTGAATCTCGCCGTTAAAATTCATGCCGGCAATATCTACGATGTCGTCGATATTATCCATTTTCAGATCCATGACCCGTCCGCATTTGGAACAGATAAAGTGATAATGACGGGATGTGTCCGCATCAAAATGATCGACGCCATCACCTACCCGCAGACGGGTAATTTCACCCATATCCGAAAGCAGCGTCAGATTCCGGTAAACGGTGCCGAGGCTGATATTCGGATAGGTCTGTCTGACATTGGTATAAACGACATCCGCCGTAGGGTGGTCAGTTCTCGTCATTAAAAAGTCTTTGATTACTTGTCGTTGCCGACTGTTCTTGATAGCCAAGTGCATCTCTCCATTTTTCAAATCAGTAATGATTACTGTTTTAGTATAACAAATAAAAGCAAAAAGTCAATAGAAAATGAGAAAAACGTTTATACATACCGTTTATACAGGAAAACACCTATACGCTTATTTTTTTATACCAGGTGCAGATACCTTTATCAGAGAGCCCGGAAAGCACGATCGTTGGCTTTTCCAGTTCATGATCCCAGGCTGGAGAGGCAATGATGGTTTCGCAGGTATTGCCGTAGCGGACGGTGAGCGTATAGTCGCCGGTTTTTTCCCAGGTGCCGATAACGGAGCAGCATTCCATACGCCCGCCGGGCATCAGATGAAAAGGATGCGCGTGCATGATGCCCTGTGGAACGGAGGGCGTCAGGGTAATTCTTTCGTAGTCGCCGGACAGGTCATCATCCGTAAGCGGCTGCAGGCTTTCTCCGGCGTAGGGCTGGGCGGCGGCGATCAGCCATTCATCCGGCGTCAGATAGAGCTGGCGGATCTGCATGGTGGAAGGTTCCGGTCCGCCTGTAAAGTTCATTTCCCGGATGTGGGATACAAGGAACATTTTCCCGTCGTCATTCATAAGGACAGAGTTGTGTCCGGGAGCCATATACGGCGTACCGGCAAGCCAGCGGTATCCGCAGGAGATCATCAGACCACGGGTATTGTCGTTATCATCTATATCCGCGAGGTCGCGCCCATGAAAATCATAAAAAGGCCCGCTAATGTTCCGGCTGCGGCCGATGCGGATATTATAATCGCTTTTCAGGGAACCGAAGGATACGAAAAGATAATAATAGTCCGTATCGGGATGATAGATCATGTAAGGCCCTTCTATGGAGCAGTCCATCCAGGAGGGGCGTCTGGCCAGACAGGTTCCGATGCCTTCTTCGGCGGCCAGGCCGGTTTCTTTATGCAGGCGCAGGAGATGGCATCCGCCCCAGAAAGAGCCGTAGAGAAGATATTGCTCGCCGGAGCGGACATCTTCTATGATATTGGCATCAATCGCATTGACAGGCAGTTCGTCGCTTGTCTTAAGAACGCAGTCTCTGGGGATAAAAGGCCCTTCGGGCGTATCCGCGACGGCTAAAAAGATGCAGGATTGTCTGACGCCCCAGGAAGAGTTGGAGCAGTACAGGCGGTATTCATCACCGACTTTGACGATATCGGGCGCCCAGATGTCATGGCTCTTCGTCCAGTTTACGGATTCGGCGGGCGGATCGCTTACGACTTTTCCCAGACTTTCCCAGTACAGAAGATCCTGGGAGCGTTTACAGATAGCGCCGGTACTGTAGATATAGTAATTGCCGCTTACGGGATCGTGGTAAATGGCCGGGTCGTGCGTCATCCACAGTCCCGGAAGATCGCGGTTTAGTCCGGGGTGAAGCGTCGGTTTGGGTGGTTGTATGGGCGGTCTGGATGGATAATGGATCGTTGTCATGGTTCTGCCTCCTTATTCTTTTAAATTGTCTCGTTAATTTACTAAATTATAAATTATAGATTAAATATCCGCAATAATAATGGCAAAAAATTATAATTATTCCCGTAGATACTTGAAAAAATTAGGCAATATAGATACAATGTTAATACAAATCAAAAATATTTTAGAAAAATATGGAGGTTTAAAATGAGAGGAAAAGGTATTTTGGCATGTGGGATCATGCTGTCAATGCTGGCGGTCACGCTTACCGGGTGCGGCAAGGTACAGGGGAAAGATGCCGCGGAGATTGAGCAGGGGAATATCGCGCTGGGGATCTCCGTACATGATCCGTCTATCGTGAAAGCGGATGGTACATATTATATTTTCGGTTCGCATATGGAGGCGGCACAGAGTACAGACCTTATGGAATGGAAATCGTTTGCAAGCGGCGTGAATGCTGCCAATCCGCTGTTTGATAATCTTTTTGATGAGAGCATGGCAGCCTTTGATTTTGTAGGCGAGTATGTGGAGGGCGGTTATGCGGTCTGGGCGCCGGATGTCATTTATAATGAAAAGATGGGAAAATGGGTGATGTATTTTTCCACCAGCCATGACTGGCGTACCTCCAATATCTGCTTTGCGACGGCCGACGAAATCACAGGGCCGTACAGCTATCAGGATACGCTGCTGTATTCCGGTTTTACATCCATGACGGCGGAGAAGACAAATTTCGCCGAGATCATGGGGGCGGACGCCAAAGTGTCGGACTACCTGCAGTCGGCGGAATATAACCACTTAAATTTCCCGAACTGTATCGACCCGACGGTCTTTTATGATAAGGATGGCGTGCTGTGGATGGTTTACGGTTCCTGGTCGGGCGGCATCTGGCTGCTGCAGATTGACGAGGAGACGGGATATCCGATTCATCCGGAGGCTGACGAGGCGGCACATGTGGATAAATATTATGGAAAATATCTGATCGGCGGACTGCATAATTCCTGTGAGGGGCCGTATATTTTCTATGATGAGGAAACTTCTTATTATTATCTGCTGGTTTCTTACGGGGGACTGACCAGAGAGGGCGGCTATCAGATCCGCTGTTTCCGTTCGCAGGAAGTGGATGGCCCGTATCTGGATGCGTCGGGCGAAACTTTCGGTTATGTGTCCAGCCATTCGGATTTGGGTGTGAAGATGATGGGCAATTATATGCTGCCGAGTTTAAAAACCGCCTATATGGCGCCGGGTCATTGTTCGGCGATGATTGACGACGACGGGAAAATGTATCTTGTCTATCATCAGCGTTTCGACAGTGGAAGTGAATATCATGAACCTAGAGTACACCAGATGTTTCGCAATAAAGACGGCTGGCTGGTGGCGGCGCCGTTTGCGACAAATGGAGAGAGCCTGAACGAAGCGGGTTATAAAGCAGAAGATATAGAAGGAAAGTGGTATCTGCTGAATCACGGAACAGATATCGGCGCGGATATCCACTCGGCGGAGGCTGTGACTTTAAAAGGCGGTTCCCTTTCCGGCGCGGGAGACATAAGCGGAAGTTATGAGTTAGAGGAAGGAACCTGTTATATGACGCTTATACAAAATGATGTTACCTATTCCGGCGTAGTGCTGGATATGACGGATGAGGCGGGCAACGCC
This sequence comes from Ruminococcus sp., assembly GCA_023663085.1. Taxonomy (GTDB): domain Bacteria; phylum Bacillota; class Clostridia; order Lachnospirales; family Lachnospiraceae; genus UBA3282. The sequence goes on from JAMPIB010000052.1 coordinate 22,800, forward strand.
GTAAGATGTTTCATGGCAGTCGGAACAAACAACGAGACGATATGGGCGGTCATGTACCTTTAATATTCCGGGTAGAAATAGAATAGTTTATGATTTTATAAAAATGAAAAATATTTTAAAAAAATATAAAATATATATTGACAAGGATAGGCATACATTGTACTATATGTTTAACAGATGAGGTAGAAACGAGAACTTTTATACAAAGTGCACAAAGCCCAAAATGGCAATTGTGCAAAATGCCGGCGAAATAAAATGTATAGAATGTTTTTCGTGCAATCTGTATAAACCATCACTTTATTCATGGAAAATAAAAAGGAGGTTCATATGAAAAAGAAATTAATCAGTGTATTACTTGCATCTGTACTTACAGTTTCCTGTCTGGCAGGATGTGGAAGTTCAGGCGATGACGCTGCATCTAACGACAGCACTTCGACGGCAGATACGGCAGAAAGCAGTACCGAAACCGAAGAGGGGGGGGATGCTAACGATAATGTTGGCGCCCAGATCACGGTAGATGAATCCGCAACAGATAATGTCGCAGTAGAAGGCGATTTCAGCGGCGCGGATATTACGGTATTTATTTACGCACAGGATCATGAGAAAGCAGTATACCAGTCATTGATCGATAAATTTATGGAGACGACAGGAGCGAACGTAACTTTTGAAGTTACGACATCCGATGAATATGGCCAGAAGATCCTGGCATACAAATCAGCTTCTGATATGCCCGATATCTTCTATGTAGGCCCTGAGGCAGTTGCATCAAACGTTGATGACGGATATGTTCTGCCGCTTGACGATTATGTTGCAGAAGAGACAATAGCTGACCTGTGGCCGGCGATCACAACGGCATATCGTTATGACGGCAAAGAAGCGGGGAGCGGCCCTCTTTACTGCCTGCCGAAAGACTTGTCAACATTTGCATTCGCATACAATAAAACATTGTTCGATGAAGCAGGGGTAGAATATCCCGATCCGGAGAATCCGTACACATGGGAAGAATTCCTTGAAGTCTGCGGACAGCTGACAATAGATAAAGACGGCGACGGCGAGATCGACCAGTGGGGCTGCGCAAATGCGCTTCAGTGGGCACTTGATGCTTTCATCTACACAAACGGCGGACACTTCCTCAATGACGACTACACAGAAGTTGTTATCGACGGACAGCAGGAATTTGTTGACGCATTCCAGTACTTCGCTGACTTGACATGCAAATATGGTGTAACACCTACTGTTGAGCAGGATACGGCTCTTGGCGGATACCAGAGATGGTTAGACGGA
>JAMPIB010000053.1 GCA_023663085.1 Ruminococcus sp.
AGCCCTTATGTTATTCATTCTTCCTGTCCATTCTAAGGCGTTTTCTTCCTTTAGCTGTTCCGTTATGCCCTGTGCCTGTTTCATACCCTCTATGAGCTTGTGGGAGCGTTCCTGTGCCTGCCTGTCGATGTCAGCAAGGTAAGCGTTGAGCCTGCCGCTTGTAAGAAGATTGGTGTATGTAACCTTGCGGTGCTGCTTCAGATAATCCAAATGCCGCTGTCCCCATATGCCTATCGGCTGTTCTTCTTCGACGGGTACGGTTAAGCATGGTATCATGTAATCGCCTTGTCTTTCGTATTTGCCGCCCATTTCCTCAAATATTGATTTTGCCATTGTCTGTTACCTCCACATTCTTTTTTATTTTGAATGTCCGCAAAATCCGTCCTACATCGGTAGGACAACGAAAACAATATAGCACATCCTTTGACATTGTTCTACATTTTGTAAGAAAATTATGGGAATATAGTTAAAGAAAATTTTCCGGTTTTATTGATTCGGAAGGATGAAGTATTTCCTAAAAGTACATTTTTGAGCGTAGCCGATAAACAAAGGGGATGCATGTTCCTCGCGTTTCCTTTACAAAACATACAAAATAAGGTAAAATAGGAGAAAGTACGGGTATGGGGGTTACGGACATGCAAGAGAGAAGAAGAGGCAGACGTATGGAATTAGAGTCCCGTCTGCTTATTAAAAATCTGCGCGGCGCGGCGGAAGAAGTGAACATAGAGATTTCCGATGTCTCGAAGAGCGGTATGGGATTTATCTGTGACAGCAAGCTGGATATCGGCAATGTATACGAAGCCTTTCTGACAATCTGGATGAAAGAATCAATCCATGCTTTTCTGGAGATCGTCAGGATAGAGAAGATTGAGGATAATAAATACAGCTATGGCGCGGTCTTTATCGGTATGTCCGAGATGGATACTAAAAGGATAGAAGTATTTGATACCATGGGAAGTCTGGAAAACGAAAATATGGAGAATGTGGAGAAGTAGAACGTGTCTTACGAAAAAAGAAAAAAGCAGAGTTTGTGGCTGGAACTGCTGGTGATCTTTGTTTCCGTGGTCGTGCTGATGTTACTCATCTATTTCGTTATCGTCATTTCTTTTCAGGACGGGGAGAGTTCTGTAAGCGAGACAATGAATATTGCGGGCAAGGTGGCATGCAGGATTTATGATGAACCGACAGACGAAGAGATACGGACGATCAGCAGGGTGCTTCGTTACGGGGCGCACCTGGGCCTGTTTTTTGTTGTAGGGGTAGGCGTTACATTTGTCAGTATGGTCATTTTCAGACGGTATTATCGGATATTCGGTGTGATGTTATCCGGCGGACTCTGTTATATATTAGCATATTATACGGAATATTATAAACAGTTCATAGAAGGCAGGCATTTCCATACCACGGATGTGGTGCTCAACTGGTACGGGAGTGCGGCCGGAATTGCCTGCATGGTGATTTCTTATTTTATGAACAGACTTCTGGTGAAACTCTCGTCATAAGGTTTTCAGTATTCATAGAATATCAGGATCAAAGCGTATGCTCACAGCATCTGCGAAGATCTTCATAGAAGGAAGGGTAACTGATCTCCACAAGCTCTCTTCCTTTTATAGTGGTCTCGCCTTGTGCTAATAGCGCGGCGATTGAGAAACTCATGGCAATCCTGTGGTCTAAATGAGAGTCGATAACAGCTCCGTGCAAGGGCTGGCCGCCCTCGATGATCATGCCATCGTCGGTCCCGGTGATACGGGCGCCCATAGCGCTTAAATATTGTACCATCACATCAATCCGGTTGGATTCCTTGACCTTTAATTCGGCAGCGTCTTTTATGATAGTCGTACCTTCGGCGACAGCCGCCATGATATTGATGATGGGAAGTTCGTCGATCAGCGTGGGGATGATATCGCCCTCAATCGTGATACCGTGCAGGGAGCTGGACCTTACGAGCAGGTCGGCCGTCGGTTCGCCATCGTGGTTTTCATTTAACAGAGTAATATCGCCGCCCATAGCGAGGGCGACTTTAATGATACCGTCTCTGGTGGGATTGATGCCGACATTTTTAATCAGGATCTCTGAATCGGGAACACACAGTCCTGCGGCGATAAAATAAGCCGCGGAAGAAATGTCGCCCGGTACTTTTATAGATTGACCAGTCAAGTCAGTGGCAGGATTGATAACGGCAGTCTTTCCTTCCGTATGGACGTCGGCGCCGAAACAGCGGAGCATGATCTCGGAATGGTTACGGCTGATAACAGGTTCCGTTACCTTTGTCTGGCCATCGGCATACAGGCCGGCCAGTAAGATGGCGGATTTGACCTGCGCAGAAGCCACTTTGGAATGATAATGGATACCATGCAGGGCACTTCCTTTAATATGCAGAGGTGCACAGTCATTTCCGTTTACGCTGCTTATGTCTGCGCCCATAAGAGACAGCGGCTCCATGATCCGGCGCATGGGACGTTTCTGGATAGAAGCGTCTCCCGTCAAGGTCGTTTCAAAAGGCTGTGCGGCCAGAATACCGGAGATCAGCCGGGTTGTCGTGCCGCTGTTGCCCGTATCCAGAACAGAGGAAGGCGCCAGAAGCCCGCGAAGACCCTTGCCGTGGATTATTATTTTTTCCGACGTATTTTCAATCTCAATCCCCAGTCTGCGGAAACAGTCAATGGTAGAAAGGCAGTCCGCCCCCTGTAAAAAGTTGGTGACTTCCGTCGTTCCGTTGGCGATCGCCCCGAACATGACCGCTCTGTGTGAAATGGATTTATCACCCGGTATGGTGACTTCTCCATGTAATCCTTTTTTTGTATTGTTCATAATCCCGTTTAACATGTTTGTCTATAATCTCCCTTTAATTTTTCGTATGGATACTGTACCCGTGTTCCTGCATGATCTTTACGGCGTGCTGCGAGGCCATATCATCATAAAATTCAATTCTCAATGCTCCTTCGGCCAGTTCTCTGTTATGGTTGATGCCGATATTTTTGATGCTGACGTCGTGCATGGCAAGCAAAGAAGCGATAGCAGCGATGGCGCCCGGCTTATCGGCGATATCTACAGTCAGCACATATTCTGTCTTGATCGGGCCGCTGGAAGCGTCTATGAAAGATTCCCGGTAGGCGCGCGCCTCGTCGAAGAAACGGTAGAGCGAGTCCGTGTCTTTTGCATCCAGTTTTTGTTTAAAATCCGTGAGATCTTTGATATATTGTTCCAATAAGACGGAGATATTTTCCGTATTGGTAAGACAGATCTGCTGCCACATCGTTGGGGAAGAAGAAGCGATCCGCGTGATATCTTTAAAACCGCCGGCGGCGATCATTTTCATGACGCCTTCCCTGGAATCCGCATGTTTCACCAGATTCACTAACGAAGCGGCGATCACATGCGGCAGATGCGAAATGGCGGCGGTCACATGATCGTGCTGTCTGTAAGGGAGTACAAGCGGGATAGCGCCGATGGTCTGTACCAGCGTCTGACAGGCGGCAATTTTTTCCGTCGGTATCTTATCTGTCGGCGTGAGGATATAATACGCATTTTCAAAAAGAGAGGCTTTGGAATTGACGTAACCGAAGCGTTCGGAACCTGTCATCGGATGGCCGCCGATAAACTGCGCCTCTAAGCCCATAGAAGCAATATGCTCGTGGATCCCTGTCTTGACACTTCCGACGTCGGTCAGGACTGCCTCCGGCGATATATGTTTCTTTAAGGCCGTCAGATTTTCGTCATTATGTGATACCGGCGCGCATAAAAATATATAGTCACATCTGGCAAATGCGGCTCCGATCTGCGCACACGCTTCTTTGATAACGCCTTCTTTTACGGCCAGTTCCAAAGCGGCGGCATTCGTATCATAGGCGATCAGATATGCTTCGGGTGTTTTGCGATGAATGGCCTTGGCCAAAGATCCTCCGATCAATCCAAGTCCGATAAAACCACATGTAAATGCGTTCATGTTGTCTGCTCCTTTAATCCTGAAACAATATAAAAATACTATACTTTATCATATATCATTGCCCGCGGTTCGTCAAACAGACATGACATTCTCAATATTTGGTGCAAAACATTCAAAAAATCTTGCATTCTCCGAAAAAATTTAGTACAATATACACATCATATCATAAAAGATGGCAAAATCTTTTTGTAACTATTTGCCATACGACAAAATAGACGGAATTGGAGGATAGGATATGAATGTTTACACAACTGACAAAATTCGTAATGTAGTGCTTTTAGGTCATGGCGGCTGTGGGAAGACCAGCCTGGTGGAAGCAATGGCATATCTTGCCGGGGTGACTTCACGAATGGGTAAGGTAGCGGACGGCAATACCATCAGCGATTATGGTAAGGAGGAACAGAAACGCCAGATCTCTATCACCACTTCCGTAGTTCCTCTTGAATGGGAAGGCGTGAAAATTAATCTCTTGGATTCGCCGGGATTTTTTGATTTCGTGGGAGAAGTAGAAGAGGCGGTCAGTGCGGCGGACGCGGCAGTTATCGTCGTATCCGGCAAGGCCGGTGTGGAAGTCGGCACGGAGAAGGCATGGGAACTTTGTGAGAAATATAAACTGCCGAGATTTGTTTTTGTAACGGATATGGATATCGACAACGCGTCTTTCAGACAGGTTGTAGAAGATATGACAGAGAAATATGGCAAGAAAATGGCGCCGTTCCATCTGCCGATCCGTGAAGAGGAGAAATTCGTAGGTTATATCAACGTCATCACGGAACAGGCGTACCGCTGGAAAGATAAAGAAGTCGTAGAGTGTGACATGCCCGAATACAGTAAGGCCAATTTACAGATCTGCCGTGACGCTCTGATGGAGGCGGTAGCGGAGACGAGCGAAGAGTTTATGGAACGCTATTTTAACGGTGATGCTTTTTCAGAAGCAGAGATCAGGGCGGCGCTTAGAAATAATGTTATGGAAGGCAGTATCGTGCCAATGTCTATGGGTTCGAGTCTGCTCTGCCAGGGTATTTATACATTGCTCGACGATATCGTGAAATATATGCCGAGTCCGGAAAATCGTGAGATAGCCGGCATCAGTCTGAAAACGAACGAAATATTTGCCGCAAACTTCGATTTCTCCAAACCGAAGTCAGCCTATATCTTTAAGACGATAGTCGATCCTTTTATTGGCAAATATTCGCTGATCAAAGTATGTTCGGGCGTATTTAAGAGCGATGATCTGATTTATAACGAAGAGAAGGATATTGAGGAAAAAATCAGCAAGTTATATGTATTGCAGGGCAGTAAGCCGATCGAGATGAAAGAACTGCATGCGGGCGATATCGGAGCGATCGCCAAACTGACGGCGGCCAGAACGGGCAATACGCTTTCTACCAAGGCGCATCCGATTCGTTACGGCAAGACCGAGATTTCCACACCGTATACGATGATGCGTTACCAGCCAATCAATAAAGCGGACATTGATAAGATTTCCCAGTCGTTACAGAAGATGACGCATGAAGACCAGACTTTGAAGGTAGTCAACGACGCGGAGAACAGACAGACGTTATTATACGGCATGGGCGATCTGCATCTGGAAGTCGTTACCAGCAGACTGCTTGGCGAGTACAAGGCGGGTATCAAACTTTCCAAACCGAAGGTAGCCTATAGAGAGACGATCCAGAAGAAATCCGATGTAGAATATAAGTATAAAAAGCAGTCCGGCGGGCATGGGCAGTATGGCCATGTCAAGATGAAATTTGAGCCGTCGGGTTCTTTGGAAGAACCTTATGTATTCGAGCAGATGGTAGTCGGCGGAGCCGTACCGAAGAATTTCTTCCCGGCAGTAGAGAAAGGTCTGCAGGACTCGGTTCTTGCAGGGCCGTTAGCAGCTTATCCGGTAGTCGGTGTGAAAGCGATATTATACGATGGTTCCTACCACCCGGTGGATTCTTCGGAAATGGCCTTTAAGATGGCGACGATCCAAGCTTTCAAGAAAGGCTTTATGGAGGCGAAACCGATTCTTCTTGAACCTATCGTTTCTTTGAAAGTGACAGTGCCAGACGCTTATACGGGTGATGTTATGGGCGATCTGAACAAACGCCGCGGCAGGGTTCTTGGTATGAATCCATCAGCAGATGGCAAACAGGTGATCGAGGCGGATATCCCGATGGCATGTCTGCACGGTTATTGTACTGATCTGCGGTCTATGACAGGCGGCAGAGGCACCTATGAATATCAGTTCTCCAGATACGAGCAGGCACCGGGCGACGTACAGGAGAAAGAAGTTGCCGCGAGGGCAGCTAAGGTTGACGACAGCGAGGAGTAGGCAGCTTATAAAAGGTATTATTTGAGTTGGTGTGTAAAAGGGTCATGCCTTTTAGGCTGATAGACTTCCTTTTTGGGGAAGGAAAACAGGATGCGGATGTATTGGGGGATACAGCATCCTGTTTTTGCGTCCGGAAGATGGTGCTGTTTTGCGGATACGGAACAATTAAAGGTTGACAAATCATGCGGGTATAGTAAAATTAGTATGACTTATCAGAGGAGAGGAATGGAAAAATGGCAGATGTATATAATCACAGAGAAATAGAACAGAAATGGCAGAAAATTTGGGATGACGAGAAGGCATTTAAGACTTCCGATGACTATTCCAAACCCAAATATTATGCGCTTGTGGAGTTCCCTTATCCGTCGGGACAGGGCCTTCATGTAGGACATCCAAGACCGTATACGGCGTTGGATATCGTGGCCCGTAAAAGAAGAATGCAGGGATATAACGTACTTTATCCGATGGGATGGGACGCGTTCGGGCTGCCCACGGAAAACTATGCGATCAGTAATCATATTCATCCCCGGATCGTGACGAAAAACAATGTGGAGCGCTTTAAGAGCCAGCTTCATGCACTTGGCTATTCTTTTGACTGGGACAGAGAAATTAATACGACCGATCCCGATTATTATAAATGGACACAGTGGATCTTCCTGAAATTGTTCAAGGCGGGGCTTGCCTATAAGTCCGAAATGCCGATCAACTGGTGTACCTCCTGTAAAGTCGGACTGGCTAACGAGGAAGTTGTAAACGGCGTCTGCGAAAGATGCGGCTCCGAGGTTGTCCGCAAAGTAAAAAGCCAGTGGATGTTAAAGATTACGGAATATGCCGATAAGCTGATCCAGGGACTGGACACGGTCGATTATGTGGAAAGAGTCAAAGTTTCCCAGAAAAACTGGATAGGAAAATCAACGGGCGCTGAAGTGGATTTTAAATTAAAGGATAAAGAAGATAAACTCCGTGTTTATACGACCAGATGCGATACACTTTTCGGCGCGACCTATATGGTCGTTTCCCCGGAGCATCCGCTGATTGATAAATATAAGGACGACTTGAAAAACTGGGATGCAGTATGTGCTTACAGGGAACAGGCGGCCAGGAAATCCGATTTTGAAAGAGCGGAACTGGCCAAGGATAAAACGGGCGTAAAGCTGGAAGGCATGTCAGCCGTTAATCCGGTAAATAACAAAGAGATACCGATCTTTATTTCCGATTATGTTCTTATGAGTTACGGAACCGGCGCCATTATGGCGGTTCCGGCACATGATGAGAGAGACTGGGATTTTGCCAAAAAGTTCGGTCTGCCGATCATCGAAGTCGTAGCGGGCGGCAAGGACGTACAGGAGGAAGTTTATACGGACGTGGCGACCGGAACGCTCTGCAACTCTGATTTCCTGAATGGACTCAGTGTAGCCGAGGCGAAAGAAAAGATGATTGCTTATCTGGAGGAAAAAGGCATCGGCAGCGCCAAGACCAACTTTAAGTTAAGAGACTGGGTATTTTCCAGACAGCGTTACTGGGGAGAGCCGATCCCCATCGTGCATTGTGAAAAATGCGGATTCGTGCCGCTCGATGAGAGCGAACTGCCGCTGATGCTGCCGGAAGTAGAAAGCTATATGCCGACAGATAACGGAGAATCGCCGCTAGCGGCAATGACCGATTGGGTCAATACAACCTGCCCGTGCTGTGGCGGCCCGGCGAAGCGGGAAACAGATACCATGCCTCAGTGGGCAGGGTCTTCCTGGTATTTCCTGCGTTATACAGACCCTGATAATAAAGAGGCGCTGGCCGGCAAAGAAGCGCTGGATTACTGGATGCCGGTAGACTGGTATAACGGTGGTATGGAGCACACGACGCTGCATCTTTTATATTCCCGTTTCTGGCATAAATTCCTGTATGATGAGAAAGTAGTGCCCTGTCCGGAACCGTATGCGAAAAGAACCTCGCATGGCATGATACTCGGACTGAATCCTCATAATTTTGCCAATCTTCCGGCGAAGGAACAGGAGAAGCTGCTGTCCGAGTATGGAAACGAGAAAGCGGCGAGAGCGGCTCTGGTGGAAAAATACGGCGAGATGGCGGAACATCCGGTTGTGAAAATGTCCAAGTCTCTTGGTAATGTCGTAAATCCTGATGATATTGTGACAGAGTACGGTGCGGATACCATGCGGACTTATGAAATGTTTATCGGTGCCTTCGATCTGTCAGCGGCATGGTCGGAAGATGGCGTCAAGGGCTGCCGCCGTTTCTTAGAGAGAGTATGGAAACTACAGGATCTCGTGAGTGATGAAAGCGGCTATTCCAAAGATATGGAAACGAAGATGCACCAGACCATTAAAAAAGTCAGCAACGATTTTGAAAATCTGAAATATAATACGGCAATAGCCGCTATGATGGCGCTTATCAATGATTTTTATAAGAAAAATTCTCTGACGAGGGACGAGTATAAGACGCTGCTTGTCCTGCTCAACCCGGTAGCGCCGCATATCACCGAGGAACTCTGGCAGATATCGGGCTTTGAGGGCAGACTGTATCAGACAGAGTGGGTAAGCTATGACGAGGCCAAGACCGTGGAGGCGACTGTAGAGATCGCCGTGCAGATCAACGGCAAGATGAGAGCGACACTGATGATCGGCAAAGAAGACGCCAAAGAAGACGTTATCGCCAAGGCCAAAGAGGTGGTTGCCGATAAACTGACAGGCAATATTGTCAAGGAAATCTATGTGCCCGGCAGGATCGTCAATATCGTCCAGAAATAGGGTGAGAAGAATGCCATGTGGCGGCACATCACATGGCATTCTCCACATAACCTTAATTTTTCTTACGGTACATGGCGACCATTTTATTCATCATTTCCAGTTCTTCGGGAGCGGCATACTTTTGCAGTACGCTGATGATCGTGTCGATTTCCTCCTGTGTGAAACTGATCTGCTTATCCCTGCCGCGCTTGGCCACGGCCATGAGAAAGGGCAGCATCTGTTCTTTGGTCAGTCCCCTGCTTTCAAAGACAAGCATCTGCAAAAAATCCAGTTTTTCTTTATCAATATGTGCAACAGCGGGGTCTTCCAGCCAGGATGCCATAGATAAACCTCCTATCATAGTTATGTCTGGTTATTACTAAAGGCTTCAAACATCGCTTTCTGTTCCGGCGACAACATCCCCATGAGCATGTTCTCCATAGAAGCGGCGGAAGTGCTATCGGCGCCCGCGCTGTCCATGCCGGGAAACATTTCCTGCATGGCGCTTACGGTCTGACTCATTTCCTGATACATTTCCATTGTCTGGAACATGGATTCCATCTGCTCTAAGCGCCTGATCTCGCTTTCCGTGCAATATGGTTTTAATTCCCGGCAGATTTTTTTAAGATCCGGCGCGCCGGTCTCTTCTCTGGAGGCGGCGCGGATATGGAAAGGATGTTTGCGGAAAAAATCCATAGTATATTTTAATTCCATATATTTGATATAGATTGCCATGTTTTTCTGCATGGCAGGATCTATGTAGGGAAGGAGCACTTTTAATTTCTGTATCTGATTGTTGGTGTACAAGGCATCAAATGCCATAACGTTTGACGATTCGTCTTTCATTGTTCCCTATGCCTTTCAATGCCCTGTCAGCTTATCAAAGTATATGCACGGTAAGAGAAAAATAGGCTCACGCAGAGCCTATTTTCCAGATGTGCATACAAGAAGTGAAAGAAAATTAGCAGAAAGAATTACCGCAGCAGCTAAGCAGGATCAGGATCCAGATCCAGGAACCGCATCCGTCGCCGTTGTTGTTAAAGAGACTGATTCCATTGCCGCATCCGCAGCCATCATTGTTGTTGCCGCAGACAGAGAGCAGGATGATAAGCCAGATCAAAGAACAACATCCGTTATTGCCTTCTCTTGTGTTATTGCATCCGCATTGAGTTGCTGATAAATCACTCATGTGTTTATGCCTCCAATTTTGATTTATTTTGTTTATGCTTTATCTTATGTATACGGCCGGTCCAGGTTTCCGGCGTCGGGAAAAAAATAAATAAATTTTGTCGTAAGAGGTGACGGATGCGGCAAAATAGTGTTATACTATATATGCTTATACGCTGGGAGAAAGGCATGGTGACAGGATGAATATAGAAGTACAATGCTGCGGTATAGCAATCTTGCTGCTGCTATGGATTTTCTATTTGAGACAGAAGCCGCTGGGACTTTATTCGGTAAAGCTGTTTTTGATCACGATGGGTATGACTCTTTTCTGCGTCAGCATGGATATTCTTTCCATTGTGGCAATTCACCACAGAGCGGAACTTCCCGTTTTTATACTGGCATTTATCTGTAAAACATATATTGCGTCGCTTATCTGGGTCGGTTATCTCGGACTTGTTTATTCCTGTACGGATTTTGCCAGATCAAAGAAAGAACGTATGAAACTGAACAGGATCTATACGGTTCTTGTGATAGTCGGTACGGTACTGGTCTATGTGCTGCCGATCCAGTATTTTCAGGAGGGACGGGTCGTTTATACATATGGGCCAAGCTGTATGATGACGTACTTTTTTGCTTTATTGTTCATTCTGATCACGCTCTATCAGGTGTCTGTGAAAGGGCAGGAGATGAACCCCAAACGGAGGAAAGCTGTCATTACCTGGATGCTCATCTGGATGGGAGCGGCCATTGTGCAGTTTTTGAACGCACGCCTGTTACTGGTCGGTTTTGCGTCTGTGCTTGGTATGGTCATCCTCTTTTTTGAACTGGAGAATCCGGAGGCCAATCTGGACAGAGAGACGAGCGCCTACAACGCACATGCGCTTGGCGAATATATGAAACAGCTTTATGATAAACAGGAGAAGTTTGCTTCTATATTACTGGCTTTTACGGATGTGAACAGACAGAGTGACGACGATAACGATACGCAGCAGGGAGTCGATCTGCTGGAAATTGTCCGTTATCTGCATAAGATAAAAGACGTCAAAGTCTTTAAGACATTAGAGCGGGAACTGGTGCTCATTTTTGTTGATGAAGAACGTATGCAGGAAGTTTTTCTGATATTAAAAGAACGCTTTGACCAGCCGTGGACGCACAGGGGGAAAGGCAAACCGGTCTATATCAATCCCTATTATGTGCTGCTGCGGGACTCTTCCATGATAAAAAGTGCGGAAGAAATTTTTCAGATGATGCACTATTTCAGAATGGAAGGCAGGACAGCCGATAAACATATCACAATCCTCGACGAGAAAAGGATAGCGCGGTTAAAAGAACTGGAAACAACGGAGAATATGATCGTTTCGGCCATCGAAGAGGACAGGATAGAAGTATTTTACCAGCCGATCTACGCTGCGAAGAAACAGGTTTTTACTTCGGCAGAAGCGCTTGTCCGCATCCGGGAAAAAGATGGCGGTATCGTGCCTCCGGGAAAATTTATTCCGGTAGCAGAACAGACCGGCCTGATCGTCCGCATCGGCGAAATCGTATTTGAGAAGACCTGCGCTTTTATCGCAGAACATGATTTAAGAGAGCGTTACGGCATTCATTACGTGGAAGTCAACCTTTCTGTCAAACAGTGTGAGAAGCGGAAACTGGCGGATACTTATATAGAAATTATGAAAAAATATGATGTGGATCCTTCCTGTATCAATCTGGAGATCACGGAGTCGGCCTCGATACAGACCAGACATATTTTTCTCGATAATATACAGAAATTACTGGATTATGGCGTGACGTTTTCACTCGATGATTTTGGCAGCGGCGAGAGCAATCTGAATTATATCGTGGAGCTGCCGGTATCCATCGTTAAGTTCGACAGAGGCATGAGTCAGGCATATTTCGCAGATTACAAGGCAAGATTCGTTATGGAGGCCGCCATGCACATGATCCACGATATGGAGTTGCAGATCGTATCGGAGGGCATAGAGACCAAAGAACAGATGGAGACGATAGTCGCCCTGGGGATTGACTACATACAGGGATATTATTTTTCCAGACCGCTGCCCGGAGAGGAATTTTTATCATTTATAGAGCAGCATGGTAAGGTATTGTAAGGCGCGGGAATAAGAAAAAGTGCACAATACAAGATATGGTATGGAAAACTTTTTATACGCCGGAAAATCAACTTGATATTGATAAAAATAAAAAAGTGCGGAATTACGTCTGCACTTTTTTCTATGGGTTTTTGGAAAAAAGATTTTGAAATATGATCCCCGCTGTGATATAAATAGTTCATCCGATAATAATTTTTTATTTCTGAATTTCTTTTAATATTCTGTGTTCTGTTTTGTATCCTTATTACCATAACTCCGGACAAAAGAAGAGAATAAGACAATTTACATGAATGGAGGAATATTATGAAAAAAAGAATCATCATGCTGGCCGGCGTTATGACAGCGGCGGTCATGGGGGCGGTATCATCCGTATATCCCGCGTATGCGTCCGGTGCGCTCAGGAGCAGGGGCGCGATAGCGCTCGAAGGAGGAGAAGTGGCGCTTGAGGCGGCGGATATCGAATATCTGTATGCGGAAACAGAGGCGTTAGCAGCCGCTCTGCCCGATACGGGGAATGAAATGTCCTATGATATCATAAAAGATACTATACGCAGAAATCAGATCAAATCTCATGGCATCATAGATTACGGCGGCGGAAAGGTCGTTCTGGATGCCTCCGATCTTAAATATCTGGCGGATGAAATTGATACGTTGGAATCGTCATATAAGGTGCTGACGGCGCAGGCGCTGAATGGAATCGGGACTTTTTTCCTGCCGGATGCCTCTGTTACCTATGATCCGGATAAAGCGGCCGCTTTGCAGGAATATGCGGGAGCTCTCACCTTCGATAAACTCTATGAAGGGATATTGCAGTCGCAGTCGGTCGCGCATCTGGAGGGGATACAGGCGGCTGAGAGCAGAAATCTCTCGGCAGGCACCGCGGCATGGGTGAACGGAACGCTGCTTATCGGCAGCGGTGAGGATAATCAGGCCAGTTATGACGAAGGATATGCGGCCGGCAGTAAGGATGCGATAAAGCATATCTATGGCGGGGAATCGGTTATGGTAAAATATCCGGATGTCTGTACAGACTTATATTTCGGGAGCAGCTCTCCGCTCTGGACTTCGTTATCAGACAGTAAGGCGGAGACTTATCAGATTCCGTTGCAGGATGAAGAAGGAAGAGTACTGTATGGGCTTTCCTTTCAGTGTGCATACAGGGCGCGGCAGCATCTGAGTAACGAAGTCGCCGCCTGCGGAGGTTATACCTTATCTACAAAAGAAGGTACAGTCATAGAGGCGAGCGGACAGATCACGGCTCCGGCATATCATATAGAAGATCTGTCCTTTATCAGTAGAAATGTATATATTGACCTGTTTTCTACCAGTTTTCTGACGGAAGACGGTTTCCTTTATCTGTCACTGTGGGGGAATACTTCTGCAAGGTATATTTCTTACAACGAATATGCGCAGGCTTATGCAGACTTCCAGTTTGTGGATATTGTCGCAAAGTATAAGTAAAATATGGACACCGATATGAAATTTTTTTCTTTTTTCTACAAAAAGAGGTTTATCTTTCCGTCGAAAAATAGTATATTTACTATATAGGTCATTACAAATGGGAACCGGCTGTGTTCTTATTTGATTATGTAAGGAAAGAGGGGCAGGGAATGGCAAAATTAACATTTGTAGGCGGTATCCATCCATATGATGGAAAAGATATTTCCAAAGATAAGCCTATTAAAGCGGTATTGCCAAAGGGCGATCTGGTGTATCCTTTATCCCAGCATATCGGAGCGCCGGCGAAGCCGATCGTGGAAAAAGGCGACCATGTGCTGACAGGACAGAAGATCGCGGAGGCAGGCGCATTCGTATCAGCGCCGATCTATGCGACGGTGTCAGGAACCGTAAAGGCGATCGAACCGCGCCGTGTTGTAACGGGCGACAGTGTGATGAGCATCATCATCGAAAACGACGGTCTGTATGAAGAGGTGGATTACGGCCCGGTGAAACCACTGGAAGAAATGAGTAAGGAAGAGATCATTGAAAGAGTAAAGGAAGCCGGCATTGTCGGTATGGGCGGCGCCGGATTCCCTACTTTTATTAAACTTTCTCCCAAGGAACCGGAGAAAATCGACTATGTGATCGCAAACTGTGCGGAATGTGAACCCTATCTGACATCCGATTACCGGAGGATGATAGAAGAACCGGAGAAACTGGTAGAGGGACTGAAAGTGTCCCTGCGGCTGTTTGATAATGCCAGAGGTATTCTGGCAGTCGAGGATAACAAGCCGGATTGTATCGAGATATTAAAGAAACTGACCAAAGATGAACCGAAGATCAGTGTGAAGGCGCTTAAGACCAAATATCCGCAGGGCGCGGAAAGACAGCTTATCTATGCGGCGACGGGAAGAAAGATCAATTCTTCCATGCTCCCGGCCGATGCG
Organism: Ruminococcus sp.; assembly: GCA_023663085.1. GTDB lineage: Bacteria > Bacillota > Clostridia > Lachnospirales > Lachnospiraceae > UBA3282. The sequence goes on from JAMPIB010000053.1 coordinate 14,676, forward strand.
GGGTGCGTTGTCAATAACGTTGATACGGTCGTAGCGATCTATCATGCGGTCATCGAAGGGAAACCGTTAATGAACCGTATCGTAACGGTAACTGGTGATGCAGTTGCAGACCCGCGGAACTTTATCGTCAGGATCGGTACGAATTATCATGAATTGATCGAAGAAGCGGGCGGTTTTCAGAAAGACCCTGTGAAAATCGTATCCGGCGGGCCGATGATGGGATTTGCTATTTTTGATCTGGATGTGCCGACGACCAAGACGGCCTCAGCGCTGCTTTGTCTGACGGAGGATGATGTGTCTTCCATGGAACCGACGGCCTGTATCAACTGCGGCAGATGTGTGGAAGTCTGTCCCGGACGTGTTGTACCGAGACTGCTGGCCGATTATGCGGAGAATTATAATGAAGAAGCATTTCTTTCCCACGACGGCATGGAGTGCTGCGAATGCGGATGCTGCAGTTATGTATGTCCGGCCAAGAGGCCGCTGACGCAGACCATCAAGTCCATGCGGAAGATGCAGCTTGCCAAAAAGAAAAAATAGCGATCGAGAAAGGAGTATGGTTACAAAATGAGTGATTTGATGAAAGTATCATCCAATCCCCATATCAGATCAAAATCCTCCACAAGCGGTATCATGCTGGCAGTAGTCATAGCGCTTCTGCCTGCGGCAGGGTTCGGTATCTATAATTTCGGATTGGATGCACTGATCTTAATTCTGGTCACGGTTCTATCGACCGTTCTGACAGAATATATATTTGAGAAAATTATCGGTAAAAAATCTACGATAGGGGATTATTCAGCGGTCGTCACGGGACTTTTGCTGGCAATGAACCTGCCTTCTTCCGCGCCCTGGTGGATTGGCGTGATCGGCGGTATCTTTGCGATTCTGGTAGTCAAAATGTTATTCGGCGGCCTGGGACAGAACTTCATGAACCCGGCGCTGGGTGCCAGATGTTTTCTGCTGATATCGTTTACCTCTATCATGACGAACTTTGACTGTGACGCCTATACCGGCGCAACGCCGCTTGCCGCATTAAAGAGCGGGGAATCGGTGGATATCTACAATATGGTCATCGGCCGCACGGCAGGAACGATTGGCGAGACTTCCATGATAGCCATTGTGATCGGCGCCTGTTTCCTGATTCTGGTCGGCGTTATCGACCTGCGGATACCGGGAAGTTACATAGTAAGTTTTGTTATCTTTCTTATATTATTCGGCGGTCACGGACTGGATTACGGATTCATATCCGCACATCTGGCGGGCGGCGGACTGATGCTTGGCGCATTCTTTATGGCCACGGATTATGTGACAAGACCTGTGACGGTGAAAGGACAATATGTATACGGTATTCTGCTTGGCATATTGACGGGCATTTTCCGTATTTTCGGCGCTTCGGCAGAGGGTGTTTCCTATGCGATCATTATCGGCAATCTTTTAGTGCCGCTCATTGAAAGAGTGACCCTTCCGACAGCATTCGGGAAAGGGGGCGCAAAGGCATGAGTAAAATGTTGAAAGACACAGCGATCCTTCTGGTGATCACTCTGGTTTCCGGCCTGCTCTTAGGGCTTGTATATCAGATTACGAAAGACCCGATCGCTGTACAGAAGGAAAAGGCGAAACAGGAAGCCTGTCAGGAAGTTTTTGCGGATGCGGCCTCTTTTACACAGGTAGAACTGACCATGCCCGATGAACAGATCTGGAGCGAAGCGGGGTTTGCACAGGAGACGGTAGATGAAGTCATGGCGGCGCAGGATGCTTCGGGTGCGACGATGGGGTATGTTATCACCGTTACGACCAAAGAAGGTTATGGCGGAGATATCAGTTTTACGGTTGGTATCAGAGAGGATGGAACGGTAAACGGTATTTCTATCTTAAGCATTTCCGAGACGGCGGGTCTGGGCATGCGTGCGGAAGAAGTCTTGAAACCGCAGTTTGCAGGCAAAAATGCCGAAGTCTTTGAATATACCAAATCCGGCGCGGTCACGGACAATCAGATTGACGCGATTTCCGGCGCCACAATCACGACCAATGCGGTCACCAATGGCGTAAATGCCGGACTATACTATTTCCGGACAATGTTAAAAGGAGGTAGTGGAAATGAATAGTGTGAAAGAACGTCTGGTTAACGGAATTGTCAAAGAAAACCCGACTTTTGTATTGATGCTCGGTATGTGCCCGACACTGGCTGTTACGACTTCAGCGATCAACGGTCTGGGTATGGGACTTACGACCATGGTCGTACTGGCGCTGAGCAATGCCTTTATCTCTCTGCTCAGGAACGTGATTCCAAGTAAAGTCAGGATTCCGGCCTTTATTGTAATCATTGCTTCTTTTGTTACTATGGTGGAACTTTTGTTGGAAGGCTTTCTTCCGGCTTTGTATGATGCGCTTGGCATCTATATTCCTTTGATTGTTGTAAACTGTATCATTTTAGGACGCGCGGAAAGTTATGCGTCCAAGAATCCGGTGATCCCCTCTTTATTTGACGGTATCGGAATGGGCCTGGGATTCTCCTTTGCGCTTACCTGTATGGGAGCGGTCAGGGAACTGATCGGCGCGGGTACGTTGTTCGGTATGAAAGTGATGCCGGAGAGTTATGTGCCCTGCAGCATTTTTATCATGGCCCCCGGAGCGTTTTTCGTTCTGGCAACGCTGACGGCGATCCAGAATAAGGTAAAGATCATTGGTGAGAGAAAAGGAAAAGACATGTCAAAGATACAGTCCGGCTGTGGCAGCGACTGTATGAATTGTTCAGATACAGGATGTGCGAAACGCATCTATGATGAAAAGGGAGAGGAGGGAAAAGCAAATGATTAAAGAATTATTGATTATTTTGATCAGTTCCTCTCTGGTAAGTAACGTAGTGCTCAGCCAGTTCCTTGGACTGTGTCCGTTCCTTGGCGTTTCTAAGAAGACCGAGACGGCAAGCGGTATGGGTGTGGCGGTCATTTTCGTTATCACGCTGGCTTCTGCGGTAGCCGGGGTCATTTATAAATATGTGCTGGTCCCGCTTGACATTACTTATTTGCAGACTATCGTTTTTATTCTTGTTATTGCGGCGCTCGTGCAGTTCGTGGAAATGTTTTTACGCAAATATATTCCATCGCTTTATGAATCGCTCGGCGTGTATCTGCCGCTTATTACGACGAACTGCGCGGTACTCGGTGTGGCGCTGACGAACGTACAGAAGAATTACGGTATTCTGACGGGTATTGTAAACGGCTTTGCGACAGCCGTAGGTTTTACCATAGCGATCATTATTCTGGCAGGCATCAGAGAGAAGATGGAATATAACGATATACCGGAATCTTTTAAGGGAATGCCGATCGTTCTCGTTACGGCGGGACTTATGGCGATTGCCTTCTGCGGCTTTTCCGGATTGCTTTAGAAAGGAGCGGCGTCAATTATGGAAATGACCGGGATTTTAGTTGCAACATTGATTGTAGGAGGAGTCGGACTTTTCGTCGGCTTATTCCTGGGAGTTGCGGGAATCAAATTTAAAGTGGAAGTAGATGAAAAAGAAGAGGCCATACTCGGCGTATTGCCGGGAAATAACTGCGGCGGCTGCGGTTATGCGGGATGCTCCAATCTGGCGGCGGCCATCGCCAAAGGAGAGGCGCCTGTCAACGCCTGTCCGGTAGGAGGAGAAAAGGTCGGTAAACTGGTAGCGGATATCATGGGCGTTGAGGCCGGGGCAAGCGTCAGACAGGTGGCCTTCGTACAGTGTCAGGGCGACTGCGATAAGGCCAAAGTGGACTATGAATACACCGGTATTGAAGACTGCCGGATGTTAGCCTATGTGCCGGGAGGCGGCGCCAAATCCTGCGATTATGGCTGTCTTGGTTACGGGAGCTGCGTGAAAGCCTGTCCGTTCGACGCGATTCATATCGAGAACGGCATTGCTGTCGTAGATAAAGAGAAATGTATGGCCTGCGGCAAATGTATCGCAGTCTGTCCGAAAAATCTGATCACGCTGATACCTTACGATGCGAAGCATGTCGTGGCCTGCAGTTCACACGATAAAGGGCCTGTGACCATGAAAGCATGTGAAGTCGGCTGTATCGGCTGTCAGTTGTGTAAGAAGAACTGTCCGGCGGATGCCATCGTCATTGAGGATTTCAACGCGACGATCATTCAGGAGAAATGTACCGGCTGCGGCACCTGTAAAGAAAAGTGTCCGAAGAAAGCGATCATCTGAAAATAAGAAATGAATTTCTAAGGAAATGAAACATCTAAAGAAAGGATGCGACATTAATATGAATGCAGTAAGACTTGGCAGTACAGGAATCGTTACTGATAAAAACGGATTCGGCGCGCTGCCGATCCAGAGGATTTCTGAGCAGGATGCCGTGCATCTGTTAAGAAAAGCCTATGATAACGGGATCACCTATTTTGATACGGCGAGATGGTATACCGACAGTGAGCAGAAAGTCGGAGCCGCCTTTGCCGGAATGCGGGATAAAATTTATATTGCGACCAAGACCGGAGCGGCGAACGCGGAAGATTTCTGGAAAGATCTGGAGACCAGTCTGAATAATCTACAGACAGACTATATCGACGTCTATCAGTTCCATAATCCGGCGTTCTGTCCGAGACCGGGAGACGAGAGCGGCCTCTATGATGCGATCATGAAGGCCAAAGAACAGGGGAAAGTCAGACATATCGGCATCACCAACCACAGGCTTTCCGTGGCGAATGAGGCCATCGAGAGCGGATTATACGAGACATTACAGTTCCCGTTCTGCTATCTGGCGACCGAGAAAGATATCGAACTGGTAGAAAAGTGCAAAGAAAAAGACATGGGCTTCGTGGCAATGAAAGCACTTTCCGGCGGTCTGATCACCAATTCGGCGGCGGCATACGCATATCTGGCACAATACGATAATGTCCTGCCAATCTGGGGTGTGCAGCGGGAGAGCGAACTGGATGAATTTATCTCTTATATAGATAATCCCCCGCATATGACGGAAGAGATCGAGGCACTTATTGCCAGAGACAGGGAAGAACTGCTGGGCGAATTCTGTAGAGGATGCGGCTATTGTATGCCATGTCCGGTGGGCATCGAGATCAATAACTGCGCCAGAATGTCCCTGCTGCTTCGCCGTTCTCCATCGGCGGGCCATTTGAGCAAAGAGGGACAGGAAAAGATGATGAAGATAGAAAACTGTCTGCATTGCAACCAGTGTAAGAGTAAGTGCCCTTACGGACTCGATACGCCGACGCTGCTTGCGAAGAATCTGGAAGATTATAAAAATGTGCTGGCCGGAAAGGTGCAGGTATAACGCCATATTGTATATAAAAAAGGATGCTTACAGCGTCCTTTTTTACCTTATAGGAAAGTCCGTCGTCAGATGGACATGGAATCAGAAGGCGAACTTGTTCGCTTTTTTATAGCTGAAAGGAGAAAGTCAAAAGATGAAAGCGTTATTTGTGGATGATGATATTGCATATAGCGGTACTTTCATAAAATATATGAAAGAATACTGCAAAAGTATGCAGCTTCAGATTCATTGTGACGTCTGCCATGATCCGGCAAAAGTACTGGATCGTGCGGCCGGTTATGATATCTTTTTTCTGGATATTGATCTGGGCGGAACGAACGGATTAGTCCTGGCAAAAGAATTAAAGATACGTTTTCGGGAGAAGGAAATTATATTTGTCAGTTTTTATGAGTCATATGTCTTTAAGGCCATCAACGTAAAGCCGTTGGCATTCATTAGAAAAAGCGAACTGGAAATGGACTTGAAAGATGCCTTAGAGGTTATCAGACAATGTGTTTATGGAAAATACACATGGATCAATCTATGTCTGGATAGTAACAGTGTCATGGAGATAAGACCCAAGGATCTTGTTTACTGCCAGAGTGCGGGACATTATGTGAATTTTGTGTTTAGGGATCAGGAGATCAGAACCGGCAGGACGAAACTGGCCGAGGTAGAAGACAGCCTGATAGAATATGGATTTATCAGAGTCCACACGAGTTATCTGGTCAATGAACTATATGTTGACTGTCTGGACAGATTAGAACTGATAATGATGGATGGACGTAAGATTCCTATAAGCCGGAAATATAAAAACAGGACATACGATATTTTTTTTAGAACGAGAGTGTTATAAGATGATCGAGATACTATCAAGTCTTTTTGAATCAGTTTTATTTGTAGTCTTCCTGATTCTCTTCTTGAGGCCGAAAGAGGACAGGAAAAAGCTTTATTTTGGCGTGCCGCTTTGCGTGGGATTATTGTTTGGCAATGTCGTTGTACTGAATTATTTTAGTACGTTTACTGTTTACTCCATACTGCTGGATCTGCTTATTACATTGCTTTTCTGGAAAATATGCCTGCAGGGAACGTTTCTATATTATATTATGGGATTTGTACTGTATTATCTGGGATTGTTTTTCAGGTCTTATATAGCCTTTTACATTTTTCTGCATATTGATTCAGGATTCATATCCGTGATAGGTGCAGATGGCAGTTTACCCAGAAAATTATGTCTTTTGTTTTCACAGGTTATTTTACTGCTTTATGTGATCATAATCCTGTATAACCGAAGTAAGTTTTTTTATGGCAAAAACAAGGTGATATATTTGTGCTATTTTGTATTGCCGGTTGTTGCCCTGATGATTCTGACTGCTATGATGGACCGGCTGGCCGATCTATATCTTCTGGCGCCGCAATTAGGAGTCCAGATCATCAGCACCATGATGGGATTCCTTTTTATGGCGGCCCTGATCATTTATTTATCCTTCCATGCTTCACGCAAACAGGAGAAAGAACAGGAAGCGGCAAATCTGAATAAATTACTGGAAATTCAGAAAGAATCCATCGAAAGATTTATTAGTCAGGAAAAGAAAGCCCGCAAGATGAAGCATGATCTGGAACACAGTTTATATTCCATCCAGTATCTGCTGGAACAGAAGAAGGTAGAAGAGGCTATAGAAATCTTTGAACAGATCATAACCGAAATGTATGGTACTTCTAAAAGTATGACAGCAGCGCAGAATATCGTGGATATGGTTATTTCCAATGTGGAGATGAAATATGTTTCGAGCGGTATCACCATACAAAAGGATATTTCGTATGTGGATGATCGTATCATAAGCCTGATAGATTTATGTATTTTACTTGGAAATCTGGCGGATAATGCAATGGAGGCTGCCCGTATGAGTGTAGAAAAAAGTGTAAAGATCATTGTCAAAGAAGAAGGTTCCCATTTGTATATCAGATTTTCCAATACTTTTTCAGAGACGCACAGTGATGTACATGGTTTTTCTACCGGAAAAGAAAAAGCATGGGAACATGGGTTTGGTCTGCACAGCATCAGAGAGATCGTGAATAGGAATCATGGGTATATGCAGCCTGGAGTGGAAGAGGGGGTTTTTTATATAAATATTATCATTTGAGGTAAATTCAGGTTAATTTTGACAGAAAAATGCTATTTTTGCCAAAGGTCTTTTTTTAATCAGTAAAAGAATATATGATATAGCAAATACAACAAGAATGCGGGGAACAGGCATATGAGTATCAAGCTGTCATATTTTTTTGCTGATTTTTTTGTTGCGCGAAAATGGATCAGGGAAGAGGACAAGATCATATATGTGGTTGGAATGGATGTGATCCTGTCAACGACATGGCAGATCATGATCATTCTGCTTCTTGGAGCATGGAGAAAACGGATCATAGAAGCCGTGGTATATCTGGCCTTCTTTTTATCTGTCCGGAAATATAGCGGCGGTTATCATGCTTCTACAAGAACGGGGTGTTTTATCTTCTGTACGATCGCCTATCTGGCGGCGGATGAGATATCATGCCGGATATGTACAATGCCGGTGCCGCATTTCTTACTGGTATATGGGATATGCAGCATGATGGCTGCGAATCTGGTTTTCTATCTGTTTGCGCCGATCAGGAATGAGAGAAAAATATATACTGAAAAACAACAGAATGAAGCGAGAGGAAAATCCTTTATCTATCTGAATATCTGGGTTTGTTCGGCTTTGGCTATAACATATATATTACCTTCTATCGCGGGAGAGATATTTTTAACAAGTAATATTGTTACAATGCTTATACTATTATGTAAACCATGGAGGAAAAAAACATGAACAGATTATTGAGTGCAGCATTAAAACAGATCCAGTCAGCAGGAGAATCAACGGCAAATGCCATCTCCAGAACATGTCTTTATGAACCGGAAGAAGATGTGATCCTTGCCAAAATGCTGAGAAGCCGTCAGGACAAGACTGACTCGGAATAAAATCCGGAGCGGAAAACCCGTAGAAACAGCTTAACGGGAAGAAACGGTCGTTGTCATGGGGATAAAGAAGAAGCCGGACAAATATCTCCCATGTTTGTTATAGTGATATGTCAGCCATGATGCGGCCGTTTCTGTTTCTGCTCTTTTTCACATTTCACATAGGAGCAATGAAAATGAAAAAGGGGAGCAAATTAATATCCATTCTGATAATAATATCATTATTAGAAGTTTTGACAGTATCAAGTAAACATTTAAGTGACATGATGCATGAGACGGATAAAGCAAAGATGCCAGTATCCATCGCAGGTATTGCTGATGGAGAACCCTCCAACATAGTCATAAGTATTGTCAATGAACTGGAAATGTCAAAGGAAGAAAACTGGATACAAACTTATTGGGATTTCTATGAACTTCCGTTTGAAGAACTAAAACTTATTAA
>JAMPIB010000054.1 GCA_023663085.1 Ruminococcus sp.
CTCTGTTGAGAAACTCCAATGCACTCAACAGGGTCTATCCGACCCATAAAACAAATAAAATTCCCGCAGACCGCTCTGTTGGCGGCTTGCGGGAATTTTTTCCTTAAAAGACTGTCAAAGACAGGTATATCACATGGACATACACTGTGGAAAGACCAATATAATCTTCATTATCCGAATGTCTATTGAACTGAGCCACCTCCTTACCCATTTCCTACTTGATGCTAATTTAGCTCAGAGTTAATATCGAACACTATGAGGAGGAATTGCATGGAAAGGAATACAGTGCTAGGACAATTGATGATAATACGAAACCCACTCTCAAATGTAAAAATGCCTCTAAAAACACAAGAAAATAACGTATCTTTCAAACCTATGTGGTGCCAAGGATTCCGTATTTACGGGCTTTCTGAGGTTTCCGCAACTTTATTGCCGCCTGTTTCCCCAAAAGGAAAAGCGCCCTGCCGTAACAGAGCGCCTTGCCTTCCCCTATTAAATTGCCCGGAACATTTTCTGCGATACCGCCTTTTCCCCTTTTGCCTTATCCAGCTCTTTCCTTACATCCTCCAAATCTTTCACCCGCTTCAGTTCGTCCTCCGCGTCCCCCAGCCCAAGGTGGGTGTAGGTGTTCAGCGTCACCCCTATGTCGCTGTGGCTCATCAGGTACTGCAGGGTCTTGGGGTTCATCCCTGCTTTCGCCATGTTGCTGCACTCCTGCTCCTTGCTGGAAATAATAACTGCAAATTTTAATAATTCATAGAATAGATTTACTTACATTTCATCATACCTATTGCTTCATCCACCGAAACACACTCAGCGAACCGTTTGGGCCATATCATCTCATTATAATATTTGTAAGTTGTTTCTTTATCCATATAATCATTATCAAATGTTGAATTAGCCCCATTGGGAATGATAACTTTATAACCTTTTTCAAATGCTGATTTTACTGTCGCATCTATGCAAAAATTCGTCTGTAACCCTATAATAATTAATTCTTTTTCATTTGAATCCAACAGATATTTTTCAAAATCCTTATTTCCAAAACAGCTATTAATATCCTTCACATATATTTTTTCATCATTCACAGGTTTAACCAAATCTGATATTTCAAAATCTTCATCTCCAATAGAGAAGCCTGTTCCCGGACCATCATCATGCTGAATATAAATAACTTCAATGTTATTTTTTCTTGCCACACCAATTAACTGCTGACAGTTCTCTATGAAATTTTCAAACTCATAAAGTCTGTCATCTGTAATTCCCTTTTGAATATCAACAACCAATAAAACCATTTAATATGCTCCTTGTATAGAATGTCTCTTTCCCTTTTCCATGTCTGTCAACATTTCCTGTCACATAAAAACCCGGTTAACGTCTCCATCAGGGCCGCAATCTCTACAGGCTTTGCAACATGGGCGTCCATCCCTGCTGCAAACGCCTCCGCTTTATCTTCTTCAAACGCATTTGCCGTCATGGCAATGACAGGGATTTCGGCTTTGCTTATATCTTCCAGAGCACGAATTGCTCTTGCTGCCTCATATCCATTCATAACAGGCATCTGTACATCCATAAGGACTGCAAAATAATATCCGGGTTCGGAGTTCTTTAACATATCCACGGCTTCCTGTCCGTTTGCCGCAACGTCCAGCTCTATGCCTTCACTGCCCAGAATTTCCACCATGATCTCCGCGTTCAGTTCCACATCTTCCGCCATGAGGAGTCTTATGCCTGCAAGCTGCTGCGTTTTCTCCTCAGAAGGTGTCTCTTCTTTCCCGCCATCTAACGTCTGCAGCAGCATGTTCCGGAGCGTTGATAAAAACAACGGTTTTTGTATAAACCCGTTAATGCCCGCCTGTCTTGCCTCGTCCTCTATCTCTGTATAGTCATAGGCGGTCAGTATATAGATTGGCGCCTCATTTCCGGGAATCTTTCTGATTCTGCGCGCTACTTCGATCCCGTTTATATCCGGAATCTGCCAGTCGATAATGTATGTGTAATACGGCCGTCCGCTTTCAATGCCGCTTTCTGCTTTTAAAACAGCCTCTCTGCCGGACAGTGTCCATTCCGGTTCCATGCCGATCTTCTCCAACATTTTTGATACACTGTTACATATTTCAAAATCGTCATCCACGACCATCGCCTTATATCCAAGAAGTTTCTCGATCCGGGGTTCAAACGTAGTTTTATCCGCCAGCTTAAGCGGCAGAGAAATAAAAAATTCCGTTCCCTTGCCAAGTTCGCTTTCTACACGGATGGTACCGCCCATCATCTCTACAATGTTTTTGGTAATGGCCAGTCCCAGTCCTGTCCCCTGAATTTTGCTGACTGTAGAGTTATATTCACGGCTGAACACCTCAAACACATGGGGCAGATATTCTTTACTCATGCCAATACCGGTATCTTTTACGGATATTTCATAATTACCGACTGTCGGATCCTCCGAGGCAAGTTCTCTTATCAAGAGTGTCACGCTGCCGCCCGCATTGGTGTATTTTACTGCATTACCTAAAATATTGATCAGGACCTGATTCAGCCGCAAAGAATCCACAATAATATCCTCATGTTCGATACTGCCCGTTTCCACGAAAAAAGCCAGATTCTTCGCATTCATCTGGGACTGGATCATATTGACCAGATTGTGCATGACGACTGACAGGCTGCACTCCTGCTCCTGCAGCTGGATCTTCCCGCTCTCAATTTTCGACATATCAAGAATGTCGTTGATCAACGACAGCAGATGATTACTTGAGGAGGCAATTTTATTTAAGCAGTCCTGTACTTTTTCATGATTATTTATGTTTGAATTGGCGATTGTCGTAAAACCGATAATAGCATTCATCGGTGTACGGATATCGTGGGACATATTGGAAAGGAACTCCGATTTCGCCCTGTTTGCACGCTCCGCCCCTTCCTTTGCCGCCCGCAGCATTTCGTTATATTCTTCCAGTTTCCGGTTGGCCTCCTGCTGCTGACTGATGATCTGTCTGTCCGCATTTCTTTTGACAGTGGAGCGGAAGATAAAACCAAACAGGCCGGCCATGACCAGAGCGATCACCAGAAAATAACCGATGGTTATCGCAAAATAGCTGCCCATGTTTGCACTTAAAACTTTAGTCGGGACAAAAAGAAGCAGGGAATTTTTCGTCAGTCCCGCCGTACTGACAAAATAATTCGTTCCGTCAGGATAAACAAATTCCATACATCTGACGGACTGGCCCTGCAGCGCGTCCTGCAGATCCTGTGCCGTTCCCCCGCGGATATATCTGCATCCGCTCAGCGTTTCCATAATATCGTCCGTTTCAATAAAATGTTTCCCGAAGGTATGCTGGTATATGCGCTTATTGTCCGGTCTGACCAGATAAGTCATGCAGTTTTCCCCGAAACCGGAAACATTTATCATCTCCTGCACATGTTCCATATTTACGGCAACTGCTACAAAGGTAAGGGTAATCCCGGTATCACCGATCTCGTAAGGCTCCGGCAGTCTTTGCACACAGAAAAGATAGGTATTGATCGTGTCATAGGGAAGAGTCGTAACGCCGCTCTCCATTTCCCAGCTCCCCTCCGGATTATGCTGCCCTGTCCATTTCCCTGTCCTCGCTGCCGTATAATAATTTACATCTTTATCAAACGCTATGATAACGCTATCCTTATTAAACGCTGTTTCCGAGAGTTCCTTTAACACCGCGGACAGTTCCTCTGTGTCTGTGATATCGCTGTTGTACATATATGCGGTTGCCATCGCCACGTTTTCTTTGGCCGTTTCCGTAATGGTGTCAATCTGATCCGCCACTTTCTGTGTGATTTCCGTAAGATGAGAGCTTCTCTCCTGAAACAGCTGCTGCTGTATATAGTAATAATAAAATACCGTACTGCATATGATCAGCAGAAAAACAAGCGCCGATACGGCAACATCCCCTATCCGCCTGCCTTTTCCCAAATTCTCTTCCTGCCCTTTAACAGTCCCTTTCAGCCAAACATCCGCCATTGTCCACTCTCCTTATTGCAGCGCTTCTTCAAACAACCTGTTCAACTCTTCTTCCGCCTCTCTGGCTGCCGTCTCCACGTCAGCGCCGTTTTGTACGATATTCCGAAACATGTTTTCAATAACGCCGCTGCTGGTTATGATTCCCGACTGTACATTGGGCCCATGCTCAAAGCCCAGCGCCATTCCATTTAACATTGCCTCCCTTATGACGGCCTCTTCTTCGGCAAACTGCCTGCGGACATCGTTGCTCTGGTACTGCTCCGTACTGGAAATCCCGCGTATGGACGGCAGCATTCCAACCGGAACTGAGTCCAGAAAGTCAATATAATTCTCTTCTTCAAAAAGAAATTCCATAAATTTCTTACAGATTTCCACGTTTTCCGCGTCCTTATAGATAACAAGAGGAATATGGGTCACAATGGCGCTGTAATATTCATCTTCCTCATTCATCCGCGGGAGCGGTGCGCAGGAAATGGATGACAGCAGATCTTCCCTGCTCCCGGCAACTCCCGAAATATGAAAACCGGAATTAAAATCAAAAGCCGTCTTTCCTTCATAAAATCGTGCCGCCTGCTCCATCACCGTATCATCCACCGTCTCCCTGGGGGAACAGTCCTCATACATCTTCACCCAGTAGCGGATGCCTTCCAGCGCCAGATCACTGGTCAGATTGGCCGTCATATCGTCATTTAAAAGACTTCCCCCGCCGGATTGCACATACATATGCAGATTGATGGCGGATACAAAATCTTTCGGACTCATGGAGACGGGACAGCCGTAAATTCCCTGTTCTTTATCCGTCACAGCACATGCCGCCTCATAAAGTTCTTCCCATGTAGAGGGTACCGAAATTCCTTTTGCGTCCAGCAAATCTTTCCGATACCACATCACATAGGCATGGGAATAATAAGGAACACCGTAAACCTGATCTCCATGCGTCAGTTCGCTGAGCACATTGTCGGAAAAGCGGTCTCTTCCGATAGCATCCACCACTTCGTCCGCGGGTTGCAAAATCCCGGCATTTACCAGTTCCTCCACTTCATACATATTGCAGGCTGTACTGATATCGGGAAGATTCCCGTTTTCCATCCCTTCTTTCCATCTGACCTTAAAATCCGACCATGACATCGTTTCCACATTCAACGTGACATTGGGATATTTTTCTTCAAATTTGGCCACGGCCCTCTCCACCGCCTCCATGCGGGCACCCTGTACAAAGCTGTGCCAGAAGGTGATCTCTCCGCTTAAAGACTCATCCGCCACCGTCTTTTCTTCCTTTTCTGCCGCTCCGCACGATACGGCGCTAAAAGCCATTACCACACTCAACAATAACGAAACTATTTTTTTCATCTTTTACTTCCTCTTTTCTGTTTACGTAACTGTTCAGTCTTCAATTAATTTTCTATTCTTCATAAATAATATTTATTTTACCATAATATGCTGCCTTTCACAATAATGCCCCACAACTCCTACTGCCTGTTTGACACGATCCTGATCTCCTGTCTGCTCTTTTTGAACGTCACATCCCGATACTCCGACTGCAGCGCCTCCCGCACGCCGTTTATGATGATCGTAGTCCCCATATAAACAATCCCGCTGACAATGATCTTTCCATCTGCCGAACGGCGGTTGATATCAATCAACTGCTCCCTTTTCGTGGAAATCTCCTTTAATTTCAACTGGTAATTGATCTTTCTGCGCATCTGCTCCGCTTTCTGTTCGTTTAATCCGGGTATCCCCGGCTGTGTTCTTAACTGATAGGTAATGCGCTCCAGCGTATGCTCGGCGTCCATCATATTTTCCTGATATTCCTCCGTCAAGCGGTCGATCTCCTCCATTTTATATTTAAATTCACTGTCCAGACCGATGACAAGCTGGGTCGCCACGCCTGCCCGGTTGCCGATAGAGGCCGCCGATATCTGCTCCACCGCCATGACCGTGCCGCCGATGATCGTGCCCCGGTTACCGGAGACCACTATTTTTTGTCCTGCTTCTACTTCGCAGTTCAGTATGGCACCCGTGTTAATTTCATTTCCGGCCGTTACCTGCGTCTGCTCCAGAAAACGTGCCATCACGCTGCCCCCCGCATGGATGATGCCGTTCCCGGAACCCTGCATACCGTTTTTTAAAATGACATCTTTTCCCGCAAAAAGGCTGGCTGTCTCCACATGGCCGTTTACGGTGATATTGCCGGTCGTTTTCACACTCACACCAGCGAATACATTGCCCTGTACCAGCACATCCCCATGGAAATCCACATTTCCGGTGGCGGCGTCCAGATTGCCTTCTATCACATAGATTGGCGTTATAGTCAGGCATTTCCCTTCCAGCGTGACATTGCCTTCCGTGCCGGCATAATATTTACAGCCATCCGCATCCATTTCGCAGCGTTTGCACTGTAACGGCGGCAGTTCGTTTCCCTCATAAGCCTCAATGATATTCCCCATAACATCCTGACCGTTTACGGCGGACAGAGCAGGGTGATAAGTCACAAGAAGCTGTCCTTTTGTCACCAGCTCTATCTTCCCCAAAACGTTATAATCTACCGAACCATCTGCCAGAATAATAGGTCTTGTTTCCGGATGGGGATTAAAATGATATTCAAAAAAACCGTCACGGCCATCTTTGGCCGTCCTGCCGGCCGCCACCAGAGTCTCTTCATAATTCTGTTTTCCCTGCGCAAGTTCTTTTAAAGCTTCTTCTTCGATACCGGCAATAATTCCGTTTTCTTTTAACAGTTCATGAAGTTCCTCTACGGAAAAACTGCGATATACGGTAAGCAGAGCCTCCATTCGCATCTCGCCTATGCGCAGAAGATAATCCGCGCCGTTTATGAGGATTGGATCCCCGTGAAGAGTTCTCCCGGCAGGATCATCGGATATATCCTCCTCCAAAGTGTTCTCTCCGCCCTTATTTTGAGAGGCATATCGCTCCTTTGGCGTAAGGAACATGGTCTTCTCCAGCTCGTTTTCTTCTAAAGAGGCGTCCTCCATATCCATCGGTTGAAACTCCCCCGCATACCCGGTCTGTTCTTTTTTCTTTTTCTTTCCTATCTGATTAAAAAATGCCATATTAGATTTCTCCTCATTTCTGTTAGATCATCCAGACCGGCACAATATAATTGTCTCTGTCGATCGCGCCCAGTCCCGGCTTCATGCAGATGACCGCTCCTTTAGAACGCGGTGTAGATGACTTATCCAATAAATCAAATACTTTTATCAACTCTGTTCCCGGATTGGAAGTCTTTTTAATCTCAATCGGATTAAGCACTCCATCATGCTCCAATACAATATCAATTTCCTTTGCATCCTTATCCCGGTAATAATACAGATATGGTTCCTTTCCACAGTTTAAATACGTCTTCATGATCTCAGAAACCACATAATTTTCCAGGATTGCACCATTCATTGCTCCACTCTCCAGCGTTTCCGCGCTGCTCCACTTTGTCAGATAGCAGACAAGTCCCGTATCATAAAAATATAATTTCGGTGTTTTTACAAGGCGTTTCAAGAGGTTATTAGAATACGGATGAAGATAAAACAGAATACCCAATGTCTCCAGGATCCCCAGCCAGCTTTTGGCCTGCACCTGATTGATATCCGCATCCCTTGCTATCTCTGCAACATTCAACATCTGACCGCATCTTGCCGCCACAGCAGTAATGAATCGAAAAAATTTCAATGAATCAATGGCATCCGACAATTCCTTGACATCCCGCTCGATATAAGTACTTATATAGCTGTTATAAAAGATCTGGCTGTCACTGTTCCTCCCGCTTATGATCGCCGGCATGGAACCTCTGTAGATCCGTTCATAGATATCCCTCGTATCCGCCTCTTCTCTGGCCTTTTTTCTTGCTGACAGTTCTTCCATATCAACGATAAAGGGCTGCGTTCCCCCGCCATATATCTCCGCCTGGGATAACGATGTCAAAGAAAGTACCGCCACTCTTCCAGCCAGAGATTCCTGTACCTCCTGCATCAACTTGAACATCTGGGAGCCAGTCAGCCAGAAGGCCCCTGGGTCATGATTTTTGTCTACCTGTATTTTGATATAGGTAAATAGTTCCGTGGCATATTGTATCTCATCAATTAATATCGGCGGTTTATGCAGTTGTAAAAATAACTCCGGATCTGTTTTCGCAAGATTTCTCTCATTTAAATCATCTAACGTTACATAGTCCCGGTTTGTACCTTCCATCAATTTCCGGAGCATCGTAGTTTTTCCGACCTGCCTTGAACCTGTCACAAGCACTACTGGATATTCTTTTGTAACCTGAATTACTACATTTTCCAGACCCCTGTTGATATACTTCATGACGCCCCTTCCTTTCGGCTATTATTGATATATATTTTATTTTAGCCGAAACAGGATTTAAAAACAAGTATTTCTCTGTACATTTCCATTACCCCATGCTAAAATAAACGCAGACTCGGCAGTCTGCGTTCTAAGAATTACTACGTAATTCTTATTGAAATGATTTACGCAGCTGCTTCTGTGTATATATTGCAATTATCCCATAAAGCACCACAAGATAAAATCACAGGCAGGTAAAAGAACATGAATACTACTACACAATTATTGAACTCCCTATACAACAGCATGATATCCTATTATGCCGGCGATCCCGGCAGGATACAGCACTTTATCAAAGTCCACAGCTTCGCAAGGCTCATTGCACAGGGTGAAAATCTGTCAGACGAACAGCTTCTTATCTTAGAAGCAGCCGCTTATGTCCACGATATAGGCATCAAGCCCGCGGAACTTAAGCACGGAGAATGCAGCGGCCCTCTTCAGGAAAAGTACGGCCCGCCGGAGGCCGAGAAAATGCTAAGAGCATGCGGCTTTTCAGAAACAGTGATAGAACGTGTTTCCTATCTCGTCGGCCATCACCATACCTATACTAATATTGACGGACTCGACTACCAGATTCTGGTCGAGGCTGATTTTCTTGTCAATCTCTATGAAGGTAACAGTGATAAAGAAGCCATAGAACACACTTATCAGCAAATCTTCTGCACCAGGACCGGTAAAAATATATGCAGGACAATGTTTGGAGGTTTTTAACATGAAAGAATCGTTTCACATTATCAGCGACGGCTCCTGTGATCTGCCTCCGGAACTTACCGCGGAAAAAAACATCACAGTGGTTCCCTTTTATGTATCTTTTGACGATAAACACTATTTTAAGGAAAATGTAGAGATCGGCATCCGGGACTTTTACCAGCAGATGGTGGAAAAAAAGGGCGTATACCCCAAGTCCTCCATGCCTTCCATAAAGGATTACGAAGAGGCTTTCCTACCTTTTGCCAGAGAAGGTTTTCCAGTGATCTGTATCTGTATCACTACGAAATTCAGCGGCTCCATGCAGTCTGCTCTCAATGCGCGGACACTCATCATGGAAAAATATCCGCAGGCCCAGATCACGGTCATCGACTCAACGATTGACACAGTTTTACAGGGCCAGTATGTCTTAGAAGCGGCTAATTTACGTGATAACGGCGTAAGTTTCCAGGATACCGTAGCACGTCTGGAAAAAATAAAAAGTACCGGCAGGATTTTTTTCACGGTCGGCAATATGGAATATTTAAAACACGGCGGACGCATCGGTAAAGTCGCCGCCCTTACGGGAAGTGTTCTGGACATCCGTCCCATAATCACTTTAAAACAAGGCGAGATTTTCCCTTCCGGTCTCGACAGAGGCCGCCGGCGGACTCTGAAAAAAGTAATGGATCTTCTCCTGCAGCACTTACAGGAAAGCAGTCTGGGAATCGACTGTTACAGTATCGCCATCGGCTACGGCTACGATATTGAAGAAGGCGCCGCTTTCCGCGAACAGGCGCTTTCCGACCTAAAAGAAAACGGATATGCTATCGACGCAGGCGCAATACCCCTTTATCAGATCGGGGCGACGATCAGCGTGCACACCGGACCTTATCCGCTGGGGTTCGGGATCATTGAAAAAGGAATCCACGCATGAAAAAAAGAGGTCATAACCGGCCTCTTTTTTCTATTTCTATCGACTGTCCCAGATATCCCAGACATTCCGATGCGAAGCGTCTGAACGAATAACCGCCCGCAAGAAATACTTTTTTCATGGAACACCAGACTACCGTCATCGTTATTTCCATAAACAGGATACGCAGCAGCCTCTCGAAGGGATTTGTTTTCATTTTGTATAACGTACAGGACTGAAAAACAATGTGTCTTAACTCATCTGCAAGCATCTGTGTACAGATACTCTTTAAAGCGGCAGAACCCGTACATTTTGCCAACGCGCTGTAATAAGGAAGTGCGATCATCTCGGCCGTGACTAACACGATGACCTCCGAGCGTAAACCGCCTATCTTCCGCAGGAGGCGAAAAACAGTGTCCAATACGGAATTATCACGTACCGTCACCCGATGATAGTCCATATACTGCTTCAGATAAAAAGAATGCCAGTTTTCTTCCCGAATGAACCACTCCATTGCCGCCGGATATTCGGGCACGTTATTTTTTTTCGCGAAACGCCTCGCACATTTTAATAAAAAACGCCCATCAGATGCCTCACCTTTTTGAAATTCACGGATAGAAGGAAAGATCAGTTCTTTCTCTTCCGGGCTAAGCTGTGGTTCCTCTGAAAAGTCGATCTGTAATCTCTGCGCATGGTTTTCTTCAAAATAAACCGCCCAGTTCATATGTTCTATATCAGTCATATGCAGATTGGATAAATGAATCATAGCCTGTTATCTCCTTTTGTTAAAGTTTGCTCAAATATTCATCAATGTTTTTCTTGACCTCCGGAAGAGGCATTGATTTGGCAAAATATCCTGCGGGCTTTAGCGCGATAACCTTTTTGACGCTCTCCGCATCCACCCTGCCGGTCAGGAACATGACCGGAATATCCGCAAAATCTGACTCTGCACGGATCATTTCCAACACCTGACTGCCATCGCAGACCGGCATCTCGTAATCTAACAACACCAGATGCGGCCTATCCAGCGTGATACATCTGATCGCGGCCAGTCCCGACTGTGCCGTTGACACATCATATTCCTTGCCAAACAGTTCCACCATAGCCTGACACATGACCATCGAATCGTCCACAACGAGTATCTTTTTCTTTTTTTGCTGGTTTGCTTCGTTTTCCAGATACTTGGTGATCTCGCTCACGGCATTTTCCGCCTTGATCGGCGTCTCACCCTTAATCTTGGAAACTATATGCGGCGCCATTACGCAGTATGCAAAATAACCTTCCCCGGTATCAAAAAGCATACTGTACTGCGGACTCTGCCGCTCATAAAGCATATGGAACTGATCGTATGTAAGGAGATTTTCTTCTTTTATTTCGTACAACTCTTCATCCGGAAAATGTTCCTTGATCCGGTTCACAATCTGCTGTGCCGTATATCTTACAGCATTCACCAGCAGAACGCTTACCGCCTCGGACTCTAATTCCATAACGCTCTTCATCGTATTTAAGATCAGCTTTTCCTCCAGGATCAGGATAAACTCCCATTTATCTTCTTTCTCATTCCCATAGACCAGACGGTAATAGATACCCTGCCCGAATTTCTCTCCGCCGTAGCACTCACTGAGCACTTTCGTCTCCACCTGAAATAAATCACGCAGAAGCTGAATGATGATCTGCTTCATAGCCGCCTGCTCTTCTTCCGGTAAAAGACCGTCCCACTTGCTGGTGCCGTTTCCTGTAATGGCCCTGTCTTCGGTCAGCGTATGTCCGACCAGCCATCCGGCGCAGACACCGAGAAAATGATTGATAGCCTCCGGTGAATAATTCGTCTCCCTTAATTCTTTCTCCAGACCCGGAAGTGTTTTTAAACGGAAATCATTGTGCAGCCGCCTGTGCGTTTCAAATCCCGGATACTGGATAGACGCCATATAAACTTCTTCTTCCGTAAAATGTTTCATTGCGTGGTCTTTAAAATATTTGATCCCTTCCTGACAGACCCATTGACTCTTTTTCCCTTCTTTACTATTCGCAAACAACCTGTTCAAAATACTGAAAAGTTTTCTATGCTCCCTGTCAATAAAGTTTACTCCAATGTTAAAACGTTCCTGCCATACTAACTGTGTTTTCATGCCGACTCCTTCCTTATCCCCTAATACGATTCTCATTGTAAATATTTTTATCGGCCGATATTGAGCCTTAAGTCATGTCATATCGGTAAACATACAAACCACTGTTTCTATTATACAATATTTATGACAAAAACAAAACTATAATTTGCAAGTTTCAACACATTTTTAGGGGACAGGACACCCCCCATATCCTACAACAACGGCGCGACCACCTTCATCAGCCGCCCCAGCAATTTCACATACCATTTCTCCCTGCGCACACTCTCCATCGTAACCTGTCTGCATCTGGCAAGCGTCGCCTGAAAATCAGCTTCAATCCCCGCCACACAGTCCGTCTTATACATATAGGTCGCACACTCGAAATGATGATACAGACTGCGGTAGTCCAGATTTATCGTTCCGACGACCGCTTCTGATAAGTCGCTGACGCAGACTTTGGCATGGACGAAACCGGGCGTATATTCGTATATTTTCACACCGGATTCCAGAAGCGATGCGTAATGCGTTTTGGCCAGCGCATACGGTATGGCCTTGTCCGCTATTCCCGGCAGGATCAGGCTGACGTCCACGCCTCTTTCCGCGGCAAATTTTAGAGCCGTCTCCATCTCGCCATCCAGGATCAGATACGGCGTCATGATATGCACACAGGACAATGCCCTGTTCAAAATATCCATATAGACCCGCTCGCCCAGCTTATCATCATCTAACGGACAGTCCCCGTAAGGGATCACGTATCCTTCTGCCTCCTGTACCGGATAGGTTGGATAAGAAAGATAACGCTCATACTCGCTTTTTTTTTCATGGATACCCCACATCTGTAAAAACATCAGCGTATAACTTTTTACCGCCTCTCCCTTCACCATCACGGCCGTATCTTTCCAGTGACCGAATTTTACCTTCGCATTTATATATTCATCCGCCAGATTCACACCGCCGTTAAAAGCCGTATGACCGTCGATCACCAGAATCTTCCTGTGATCGCGGTAATTATAATGCGTGGACATAAACGGTGATACCGGAGCGAATACCTTACATTTGATACCCAGCGCCTTTAACCGTTTCGGATAATCTTTCGGCAAAAGCGCAAACTCGCATGTCCCGTCATACATCACGCGCACTTCCACGCCTTCTGCGGCCTTTTTAGCCAGTATCTCCAGTATCTTACCCCACATCAGGCCCTCGTCCACGATGAAATATTCCATGAAAATAAAATGTTTTGCTTTTTCCAGCTGTTTTAGCATCTCGGCAAACTTCTCTTCTCCTAACGGGAAATACGTGACCGAAGTTTTTTCATATACCGGATGACAGCCGCTTCGGTGCATATAATGTGCCAATGCCGCCACGGCCGCATCTTCTTTTGCCAGATGCCTGATGCTCTCCTCCGACTGCGGGATGCTCTCCTGCGTATCCGTGATGATCTGGTGTGTCCTTGCCTTTAACGCCCTGTGCCCGATATCGCTCTGCGTATAGATAAATAACAGTACGCCGAACACCGGCAGGAGCATAATGACAATAAGCCAGGTGATCTTCGCCGTCGGATTGATTTTGCTGTTTAAAAGACAGATCACCATCACCACGGTAAAAAGCATCGTTCCGCCGAAAATATGCGGCAGAAATTCCTCGAACCATTGGAAAATACCAAGAAGTATCAACACCTGTACCGCTAACAGGAGCAAAAACAGTCCGAAACGGCTGAACACAGCGTGAATGATGCCCTTTTGTCCTTTTTTCAAAAGCGTGAGTCCCTTATCTTTGTAGTCCATTGTACCTCTTCCCCCATGTATTAATTTTTCCCTTTTGATATTAATTTTTTTCTACTTTTCTTATAACCGCAAAATAACTGCTTACCAGAATGAGATCAGCGCCTGCCCAGGCCATGATCTCCGCATAAAAAATACCCGTTTCACCAATAAGTAACGGCAAAAGGATTGCTGTCGCGGCCCTCATGACAAACTCCGCAATACCGGAAACCATAGGCAGCAGCGTATTGCCCATTCCCTGAATGCAGGAACGCGTCACATGCAGGATATAAAGAACAGGCAAAAATACGCTCATAATGGCCAGATAATAATAAGCGATCTGCAGCGTCTGCTCAAATTCTTCCGGCGTTCCCGAAATAAAACAGCTTAAGATGACCTTACCGCCCACAAGCATGACCATGGCGATCACCGCCGATGTCATCAGAGAGATCAATACCGCCGCCCGCATTCCTTTACGGATACGCTCTGTTTTTCCCGCACCCAGATTCTGCCCCGTATAAGTGACCATGGAATAACCGTAGGAAGTCGCCGCCACTTCCAATACGCCGTAAAGTTTATTGGTCGCCGTAAAACCGGCAATAAAGATAACACCAAACCTATTGACCACAAACTGTACGATCATCCCTCCGACAGAAATGACCGCATTCTGAAAAGCCATAGGAGCACCTAACATGAGCAGCTTTCCCGACCTGTGACCCTGCAGTCTGAAATCTGCCGGCGTAAGCGTCAGTATCTCTATCTTACGGATATGATACAGACAGAAAAGACTGGAGATAAGCTGTGCGATCAACGTCGCTACAGCCGCGCCGCCGATACCAAGTCCCAATCCCAGCACGAAAAACAGATCCAGCGCGATATTGACAAGTGCCGCCACGATCATGGCATATAAAGGCGTCTGACCGTCACCTAAAGAACGCAGGATCGCAGCCAATAAATTATAAGCCATCACGACCGGAACGCCCACATACATAATGCGCAGATATAATAAGGCATTGTTCATGATCTCCGGCGGTGTCTGCAAAAGTTCCAGAACGGGACGCGCAATAAACTGCCCCGCTCCCAGAAGCAGTACGGAAAACAGTAACGATAAGAGCACCGAGCAGCCGACCGTCTTATGTAATTCGTCATATTTACCCGCCCCAAATTCCTGGGCCATGAGAATGCCGAATCCCTGCGTGATCCCCTGAATAACGCCGAGCATCAGCCAGTTCATCCAGTCCGCCGCTCCGACGGCGGCCAGCGCCGATACACCGAGCGCCTTGCCCACCACCATCGTATCCACGACCGTATAAAGTTGTTGAAAAACATTGCCGATCATTAACGGCAGGGCAAATGTAAGAATAAGCGAAGACGGCTTTCCTTCCGTCATGCTTTTGATGCGTGATGACATATTTAAGTTCTCCAATAATCCTATTTTTCAAGCACACAGCGTTCGCTTTCTGACTCTGCCGCTTTTTCTTCTCCGGTCTTTTCAATCAGGATAAAATCTATGTTCTTCTCATGTATTTTCTGCAGGGCTTTCTTTTTTCCAAGCATATCTATTACCTTTTCAATTTTTTCTTCGTAGTCATCTTCATCATAATAATAGATTTTTATCCTTGATGCCCTGTCAAACAGCAAACTAAGCATATCCCTATCCGTTATATCCAGAGAATGTCCGAAAAAGTGCATTATTATCTCATCATACAGCAGCTGGCTATCCTCTTCTCCTTTTTCGATTTTTCTACGAAAACTATAGTTTTCCAGAATTGGTGTGTGTTTTAAAATACATTGCATATATTTTTTAAAATATACATATTGTAATTCTGTTTCATTATCATCTTGAAAACCCAGAACAATATTTTTTTCTTCCAGACTGCCATGCACATGTATCGCATCTTCAGGTTCTATCCCATATCTTTTATAAGTATCTGTATAATTAAAAGTGATCACCATATCCGCCTGAATTTCTTCTATCTGTCGATATGTCAGTTCCGTTTTTACTGTCCTGCAATATGGCTCAATCTCTTTCAAATATATCCATAAACTCTCACATAAACCATCATATTCTTTACGAAGTATCTTTCTTACTTCTTTTCTGTCGATACCGGTCAGATTGTTCTTAAATTCCTCTTTAATCCATATTTTTTTGTCCATTCTGGTTCTGAATATCTTATCAAAAGATTCTGCCAACAACACTTCCCTGTCTGTCCATGCTATGTTTTTATCATATTTATCGGTGGCCTCTGGCATGGCATCCAGTTTATTCATCATCTCTTCTATATCCACTGTAATGTTTTTAATCAATACTTCAAAATCTATCCATCCTTTTACAATCACTCCATAGGACATAAAATATTGTACAAAGCTATTTTCTGTCGTCTTCCATATTTTTTTTACTGTTTCTTCAGAGAACCCTCTATCCTTATATATTTGCAGACATTTTTTCTGTAAATCAGATCCTTGTTCAACAAAATCATATGGTGATGATCCTACATTCTTATTACATTTCACCAGTTCGCTTACAAACCCTATATAATCACCGTATCTGGTTTTCATATTATGGTGCAGATCAAAACCGTTTCCCAATACTAAAATATTTCTCTCAGGTACCCTTAATATCTTCATTGTATTTGTTCCTAATCTCGTTTTATCCTGCAATTAAAATCTTGAGCGTTATTTTAATTACTGCCTTTGATATATATACTCGAACTCAAACTGCGGTTATCCGCAATTTTAATTCGAGTGATATTGAGCGCACAGTACAAATTCTATTATATACCGTTCATCTTAATAACGCCATACTCCCCGTCAATTTATTGACCTTCTTTTTATTGCCTTCTTTTTATTGCCTTCTTTTTATTGCTGCAGATTGGAAAAATCCGCATAAGATATTTCCTCCTGTCAGCGTTATTTTACCGCTTTCATCTTTCTGCGCCTTGTAAAATATCTTCATTAGTACAAAACAGGCGACAAACTTAAGTCTGCCGCCTGCTTCATAAATTCCTGCATTTTCTCAGGCCAAATACTTCCCTAATACGCCCAGCAACTGATCAATATCAATCGGTTTGGCAATATGCGCGTTCATACCGTTCTTCAGGGCCGTCTCCTTATCTTCTTCCATAGCGTTGGCCGTCATGGCGATGATCGGAAGTGTCTCCACATCTTTTCTGGGTAATGCACGTATGGTACGTGTAGCCTCATAACCATCCATGATCGGCATCTGCACATCCATCAGGATTGCATCATAATAACCTTCCTCTGACCTGCTGACCATATCCACCGCATCCGTACCATCCGGTGCAGACTCTACGACAAAGCCGCTCTCTTCGAGGATAAATTCGGCAATCTCTCTGTTGAGTTCAATATCTTCTACTAACAGGAGGCGTTTGCCGCCGAAATCAGCCTTCGTCCACAATTCGGGCGCTTCTTTTTCAATCAGATTATTGGCGGATAACAGAGCGCTCTTTAAGTCCGACATAAACAATGGTTTCGCGCAAAAGGCGGTAACACCGGCTTTCATGGCTTCTTCCTCGATATCCGTCCAGTCATAAGCCGTCAGGATGATGATAGGACTTTCCGGGCCGACTGCAGCGCGGATACGGCGGGTCGTCTCAATACCACTCATTTCCGGCATCTGCCAGTCGATGATGTAAGTATGGTAAGAATCGCCTTCATTGTGCGCGCTCTTAGCCCTGTGAACGGCTTCTCTGCCGGAAATCGTCCATTCGGAACGCATTCCGATCTGTGTGAGCATCCGCGTTACGCTCTCACAGCTGTCACAGTCATCATCTACAACCAGAGCACGCAGACCTTCCAGTTCTTTGATGGCCGCCGCATTTTTCTCCACATCCTGCAATTTCAGACTCAGTTCCACTTTGAACTCGCTGCCCCTGCCTTTTTCACTCTGAACCGTGATCACACCGCCCATCATTTCTACGATATTTTTAGTAATGGCCATGCCGAGTCCGGTTCCTTCGATGCCAGTCCTTGTTGTGCTTTCTTCCCGCTCGAAAGGTTCAAATATATGTTCTACGAAATCCTGCGTCATACCGATACCATTGTCTTTGACAAGAAAAACATAATCTCCATATCCCCGGTGGAACGTGGTCTGCTGCTGGATACGGAAACTTACCGTTCCGCCCGCCGGCGTATATTTTACGGCATTGCTTAACAGGTTGACAAAAATCTGTGTTAATTTCAACGAATCGGCGACTACATCCTCATTCGCCACATCAAAGGTATCTATAAACAGTTCCAGCTGTTTGGCCTTTACCTGCGGCTGGATGATATTGACCAGATTGTGCGTCAGTTCAGATATATTGCATTCCTGCTCTTTGATCTGTAATTTTCCGCTCTCGATACGGCTCATATCCAGAATATCATTGATCAGACTGAGCAGATGGTTACTGGAAGACAATACCTTTTGCAGACTGTCCAATACCTGTGATTTATTATCAATATGGCTGACCGCAATGGTAGCAAAACCAATGATGGCATTCATAGGTGTGCGGATATCATGCGACATATTGGAAAGGAAGGTCGTCTTGGCATTGTTGGCATGCTGTGCCTGTAACAGGGCGTCCTGAAGAGCCTGCGTCTGCTCACGCTGTTTCTGTACCTGCGTCGTAATATCTCTGGATACCACCATGACCATGATATCTTCGCTCTGCTCGTCTCTGGTCATCAGGAAAGACTGACGGACGCACATCTGCACACCACCGGGCACGCCGCCCCAGTAATCTATCGTAACTTCGGCTTCTCCCTGCTCGAAGCATTTTTTCAGATTCTCTATATTGACTACAGAATCATATTCTGCTCTGGATTCCGGCAGAACGAACGATCTCCATTTGGCAAAACATTCCGAAGCGGCACAGGGTGCAGACAGACCGACTTTTTGAAGCAGAGAAGTCTGTCCTTCGTCTGTGGCACGAATGATATCCTGTTCGATCAGATCTTTCGTCAGATTAAAATCAAACGTACTGAAAGCGGAAGAGGTAATGGCGATACGGTACTGCCGCTCCTTGCGGTTCATGGTAGCGCGTACTTGTTTCTCCTGGATTTCCCTGCGCTTCGTTTTGGTGTTATCCTGTCTGACAATAAGGAGCCTCGTGGCTTTACCTTCCTTGCGCTCCAGACAGACGCCGATAAGGGTTTCCCATGCCTCCACCTGGCCGCGCATCGTATGGCATTCAAACGAAATGACATTCGTATCTTCCAGATTTTCAATCATGGTATCTAT
Organism: Ruminococcus sp.; assembly: GCA_023663085.1. Taxonomy (GTDB): domain Bacteria; phylum Bacillota; class Clostridia; order Lachnospirales; family Lachnospiraceae; genus UBA3282. The sequence goes on from JAMPIB010000054.1 coordinate 19,058, forward strand.
CGCAAAAAAATTACAGAAATCTTTTCTACATTCCTCTCCAATGAGATCGGCGCTGTGCACTTTCAATATATCCTCCCATGGCCCCTCCATAGCCAGTTCTTTGCTTAACGGCCGGTTGCCTGCCATATAAGAATAATGCTGCGTTTCCAGATCCACCAGCAGGTATCTGGATGCAAAAAGGGTATTCAGTCCCTGCAGCACATAATTGAACTGGTCGTTCTTCTTTTCCAGAGCTTCCCGCGTCTGGCGGGCGCGAACCACCAGGATCAGAATATAAATTACAAACAGTACGATTAAAATGATCTGCAGCATCATTCCGGTACGATTTGCCTCGTGCACCATCATCTGCGTTACATTCTTGGGAAAAACCTGTACCAGAATATACTCTGTCTCCGGCACACGCAGAGCGCAGAGATTGTCCGTCAGACTGCCCTCATCACAGATAAAGCCTTTTTCATCTATTTCGCCTCTGAATACCGACCAGACATTTTCTGCTGTTTCCGTATCAATCACGCCTTCGTCGCGCAAAACATTCGGCAGCAATTTATCATATCTTAATCCATTAGAGGAAGCGATCACATCTCCATGGCGCGTACACAGATAAACATCCGCCTCCTCGCCGAAATAACTGGTTCTCAATATTTCCTGTAGATAATCCTCGGCAAGATAAAGTCCGAGCAGTACGCCGACCACATTTTCATTTTCCCGCACGGGCGCATAAAAGACCATTGTCGTCATCCCCGTGACCCGTGAGTTCAATACCATAGAACATCCGTTCTCCCCACGCATTCCGGACATAAAGTAATCCCTGTCCCCACTGTCGGAAATCATTCCCTCGGAAGTCAGATTTTCGCCTCTGGCATTGACAAAGCGCATGGAGTCAAAATCCACATTGTCCTCCAGTTCCCTTAACATGCCGGCATCAATCTCTGACGTTTTCATTCCTACGCTTAAGAAATACGCATAATTACTGACCCGCCGCACAGCATTCGTAAACTCGTTGCTGATCCCCAGCGTGGTCTGGCGGGCGCTGTCCAGAGCATAATTCAAGTTACGCTCTTCGATCCGCTGTCTGTTTGAAACAGAATACCAATGGAATAACAGTAAGACCGCCGCTAATAAAATCAATATATACCCTATATTTTGCCGTGTTTTTCTGGTCGTACTCATAGAACATTCTCCCCTTTTGTCCAACAGATATATTTAGAACAAATATATTATAGCACTGAATTAAGGGACTGACTATTTTTTTTATAAGAAAATAGGAAAAAAGCAAAATAATGTCCCCTGCATATTCACGCTGACAGCAGAGGAATCACTTGTAAAGGAAACATTTGTCGATTATAATTGCATGAGAAGAATCTTTCTCACGCTGGAGGAACATCTATGGAATATTTCTGGTATATCATCGCTGCTTTAGGCGCGGGAGTCGGCACAGGACTTGCAGGTCTTTCCGCCGCTACCGTTATGGTGCCGATCTTAATCGTTCTGTGTCCATCTTTTGCCGGAGAAACAGGCGCCTACCATGCTACGGCCATCGCCCTGGCCTCGGACATTCTCGGCTCCGCCGTCACCACAGGCATCTATATCCGTCATAAAAATATTGATCTGAAACGGGGCTGGATCATGCTGACCTGCATTATCGGCATGTGCATTGCAGGCAGTTTTGCTGCCTGGTCAGCGGGCAAAGTCGTGTTAGGGAGTTTTTCTTTATTTCTGACTTTTTTTATCGGCATCCGCTTTCTGATAAAACCTGATACGGAACGCAGCAAGACTGTTACCAAAGGAGCAGGACTTGACTGGAAAGGAGTTATCATCTCTTTGTTCTTCGGACTGACGATCGGTTTTGGCACAGGCTTCGTCGGTTCCGGCGGCGGTATGATGATGTTAGTCGTATTTACCGCCTTTTTAGGCATGGACAGAAAACCTGCCGTTGGTACAAGTACTTTTATTATGACTTTTACGGCGCTTATCGCCTCGATCAGCCATATCATGATCGACCCTTCGATCGCGCTGGAACGCTGGGACGTACTGCTGATATGTATCATCACGGCGACCGCCGCCTCCATTGTTTCCGCCCAATTTGCCAATAAAGTCAACAATCGCACCGTCGGTCTGGTGACTGGTGCGATCTTAACGATACTTGGCGCGGTTATGCTGATCTTAAATTACTGGACACAGCTTGCGGCTTACGTGCTTTTATGGCAGATACTCTCCTGTCTGGGAAAATACCTTGTTTATCTGGGTTGTTGTATCATCGTTTTACTTACGATGCGGGCACTTATTAAAATACCGCGTGAAATATGGCGTAAAAGCCTGCATATTGTAGCCTATACTTCCTCTATCTGCATGATGATCGTTTCAAACGACTGGCGCGTATCCTGTCTTTGCTGTATCCTGTTCAGCGTTATTGTCTACCCTATCCTGTGCATTGCGGAAAAATGGCAGGGCTATGCCGACTTCGTGGTACAAAGGAAAGACGGTGAAGTCAAAAAAAGCCTCTGGCTGTTATTTTTGACACATGCTGCTTTGATTGCCATCAACTGGGGGTTAATGAACAAACCTTATATTGTTGTCACCTCTGTTATCGTATGGGGAATCGGCGATACCATGGCCGCTCTGGTTGGAAAACGTTTCGGAAAACATCTGACTCATATTCCGCATGCCGATCCCCAAAAGACGTGGGAAGGGTCTCTTGCTATGGCGGTAACTTCCTTTATATTGACTGCGGTTATTCTGTTTCTCATAACAGATATCACACCGGCGTTCTGCTTATTATCTGCTCTGCTGACAGCGCCCATCGCCGCGACAGCGGAACTTTTTTCCCATAACGGCAATGATACTGTCAGTGTTCCGATGGCGATCGCAGCCATGCTTTCGGTCTTATCATTAATCTGATGATTGTACATAAAGCAATAGCCTATATTTGCAATCCCGATAAGACTGACGAGGGAATCCTTATTTCTTCTTACGGATGCAGTCCGCAGACGGCGCATTTTGACTTCAGGTTTGCCCTGTCTAAGGCTTCCGTTAAAGATGAAAATAAGGCATATCATTTGATACAGTCATTTTTGCCGGGCGAAGTCGATTTTGATACGGCGCACCGGATTGGAATGGAGCTTGCCGACAAAGTTTTAGAAGGGAAATATTCGTATGTGGTCAGCACACATATTGATAAGGGCCACATCCATAACCATATCTTTTTCTGCGCCGCCGATAACATCGAACACCATAAGTATAATGACTGCTCACAGACCTATTACCGCATCCGGAACCTGAGCGATGAACTGTGCAGGGAACATCAGCTTTCAATCATAAGCCCGAGCGGGCAGCGCGGCAAAAAATACAATGAATGGGCGGCGGCAAAAAAAGGAACCGACAAAAAATCCCAGATACGCAGGGATATCAACGCCTGCATCAAATCCGCCGATTCTTATGCGGAATTTTTGCAGCTTATGCAGGCAAAAGGCTATGAAATAAAAGGGGAATCCTTTGACGCAAACGCGCCAAAATATATCTCTTTCCTGCCGCCCGGCTGGGAACGCTTCGTGCGCGGCAGCGTGAAATCTTTAGGCGCGGAATGCACAAAAGAACGCATCCATGAAAGAATTTTAGAAAATGCGCAAAACCGGAAAAAAACGCAGATCAAAGACTATGCATCCACGCGTTTTATCGACACGTCAAAAGAGAAATTTTAGGAAAATACCGGACTAAAAACATGGGCGGAAATAGAGAATTTAAAGATTGCCGCAAGCGCATACAATAAAGCAAACTCAATTACGGAACTGGAAGAAAAAGCTGTAAAAAAATCTTCCCTTGCAAAAGAATGCCGAAACATCTTAAAAGATGTGAAACGCAGGATAAAAAGTGCGGCGGAAATCCTCAAATATGCAGAGCCGTATCAGGAAAACCGCCCTTACCATATCCGCTACCGCAAGGCTAAAAACCCGGATGATTATTTCAGGAAACAGGAATCAAACCTTATCCTTTATGACGGGGCAAAACAGATGAATCGGGATCTGGATCAACTGAAACAATATCTCGGCATAAAGCAGGATGATAAAACAAAGGAAAAAAATAATTTTATTGAGTATCGGTAAAATCATGGTATACTATAGTTAAGCAGTTATTTTTATCTGCT
>JAMPIB010000055.1 GCA_023663085.1 Ruminococcus sp.
CACACAAAAAAGTAACCGCCCTTTTAGCCGAGGATTGCGGTTACTTTTTTGTAATCCAGTTTAAAGGCTGACCGTCTATCGGCAGTACCTCTTTTTGTTTTTTTTATTGTAGCAGATTTCCTCATCCCTGTCAAACGCTGCGGAGCGTTTGAAATTCATTCTATATCAGTCATTTTATATCGGTTTCCGCATAAAAGCAAGGAAATCTGGCAGGACGAGTAAATAAGGTCTTGAAATCATGCGTCTGTATGTGTAAAATAATAGCGTCAAGAATTGATAAATTTCATAAAAATGTGTAACGGGGAGGCGAGAGCTTTATCCGGCAAATGGCCGGGGAGCGTAGGAATGAAGAAAATACAAACGAAAATTATTCTTTTAGTCGCGGTCGCGGTGATCGGAATCTCTGTTCTAAGTTGTATGCAGAGTGTATTTATCACCCGCAGTTCAACCACATCGGCAATCGACAAGAATCTGCTGGAGACGACGGAACTGGCGGCTTCATCGGCGCAGAATATGATCTCCACTTATACTTCGGTGATCTCGGAGATCGCGACGAATCCTGTTCTTACGGATGATAAGGTAACGCCGGAGGAGAAACAGGAGTTTGTACAGACCAAAGTAGATACTTATTATATGCAGTCCGGCGGTATTGCGGATACGGATGGGTTTGACGAAATACATAATACGGATGTTTCGGCGGAGCCTTTTTTTCAGGCGGCAATGAATGGCGAGAGTTATATGTCGGTGCCCTATCTGGAAGAGGATAATATATATCTGGTCGTGTCCGCGCCTGTCATGAAGGATGGCGAAGTGCAGAGCGTGATCTATTTCCATTGCGACAATAAGATCTTACAGTCTATCGTAGAGGACATACAGATCGGTGATGAGGGCGAGTCCTATATTCTGGATAAAGAAGGCACGACGATCGCCTGTGGGGACATAGAGGCTGTACTGACACAGGAAAATATCATCCGCGAGGCACAGGAAGACCCGAATGATACGGATCTGCAGGTATTGGCGGAAATTGAGAAAAAGATGATAGCGGGCGAAAGCGGTATCGAAAGATACGCGTATGCAGAAGATAATTCCAATAATATACAGGGGTATGCGCCGATTCCGGGAACTGATGGCTGGAGTGTGGCGGTGACATTGGATGAGGATGAATTCATGCAGACTGCTTATCGGGAAAGCAATATACAGGTCGTGCTTTCGGCGGTACTGTGCGTCCTTGTTATTTTACTTTCGGTGATCGTCAGCCGTTCGATCGCCAGACCTATCGTAAGATGTACCAAGAGGCTGACACTCCTGTCAGAAGGCGACTTGACCAGTCCGGTACCAGAGGTAAAAAGCAAAGATGAAGTCCGTATTTTGGCGGATTCTACGGCACAACTGGTACAGAATTTTAAAACTATTGTAGATGAGATCGGTCAGATACTCGGCAGTATTGCCGGCGGCGATCTGACGCAGAATATCGTGGAAGAGCATTATCCCGGTGATTTTAAGCAGGTGCAGCGTCATCTGGAGACTATTAACGAGAAACTGAACAATACGCTGAGCGGTATCGTAGAATCTGCAACTTATGTATCGGCCGGTTCCGAGAATATGTCTTCTACCAGTGAGGCGCTCTCCAAAGGCACAGTGGCGCAGTCAAGCGCGGTAGAGGAGCTTTCCGTGACCATTGAAGATATGGACCGCGATGCGAAGCAGACGGCCGGTTTTGCGGCACAGACCAAAAACGCGGTCAACAGCGCCAAGGAAGAATTGCAGGAGAGCAGCGAATATATTGACAGTCTGAATGAGGCCATGAATCTGATCACTACGTCTTCCAATGAGATAGGGCGTATTATTGATGCCATAGAAAATATTGCTTTCCAGACGAATATCCTTGCGCTGAATGCTTCTGTAGAAGCGGCGCGCGCGGGTTCGGCGGGTAAAGGTTTTGCAGTTGTAGCCGGTGAAGTAAGGGATCTGGCCTCGAAGTCAGATCAGGCGGCGAAGGCTACCAAAGAACTGATCCAGCATTCAATTACGGCGGTGGACAGCGGCAGCGAGGTCGTACAGAAAGTCACGAAGTCCGTATCGAATGTTGTGGAATTGTCCGCGCAGGCGGCGGAGCAGATGGATACTGTGGCAGAAGCGGTGGAACGGCAGATGGGGGCTATCGGTCAGGTAAGGGAGGCCATCGGCCAGATATCCAATGTCGTGCAGTCCAATTCCACGACAGCGCAGGAAAGCGCTTCTACCAGCAGGGAATTATCTGCACAGGCCAGTGAACTGACCAGCCTGGTCAACTCATTTACTTTACGGAGAAATTAGAATCGGATATACGATAAAAGCCGGGCCGCGAAGCCCGGCTTTTTGTGCGTCTTAAAATCCCTGTGAAAAAAAGTTTATTTTTTTAATAATATATATTGACAGATAATATTATATGGCGTATAGTATCAATAACAACAATATTATACGCCATATAATATTATATATTTTTCTAATAATATTGATTTCATAATATTGAAATGAGTATTGAAGCATATATTTGGGCGGATATTGAAGCGATATTGAAACATGAATTAAGAAGCTTGAAAGCAGGTCTATGTATGAAATATGTAAAACGAGGGAAAGGAGGATATAAGATGGTTTTTAATACAGGCGCCGCATTGCTGGATGCGATCGTTCTGGCCGTCGTATCAAATGAGGCGGAAGGCACTTATGGATATAAGATCACGCAGGTGGTGCGACAGGTCATCGAGATATCGGAATCTACATTATATCCGGTGCTCCGCAGGCTGCAAAAGGATGAATGTCTCGAAGTGTATGACATGGAATGCGCAGGACGGAACAGACGTTACTATAAAGTGACGGAAAAGGGCCGCGCACAGCTGAATCTGTATATCAGTGAGTGGTATCGCTATTCTGCGAAGCTAAACAGTATTTTTGAGGGAGGATTAAAGCAATGAACAGAGCAGATTTTATGAAAAATCTGGCGGAATTGTTAGCAGATATGTCGCCGGCGGAAAGGGAAGAGGCAATACAGTATTATAATGATTATTTTGATGATGCGGGAGCGGAGAATGAGCAGAGCGTGATCGCTTCGCTCGGCACACCGGAACAGCTCGCGGGGACGATCAAGGCAGGGCTTTTTGAAGGAACTTCGTCAGGAGAATTTACGGAAAAAGGTTTTTCCGGCTATGAGCAGAAGAAGAGCAACGAAGTATTTGACCCGAATCAGCCGGGGCAGGAAAATACCGGAAACGGCGGCTGGCAGTCAGAAAGCGGAAATGCCAGCGGATATTATCAGTCCGGGAGCGGCTATGGCGGTTATCAGAATCAGTATAACGGGCGGAATGCAGCCTCGGATGTTTCGGATAAAAATAAGAAAAAACCGATGTCAGCGGGTTCAATTATTTTAATTGTCTTATTATGTATTCTGGCTTCTCCGCTCATTATCGGCATAGCCGGAGGTATTTTTGGGATTATTGTCGGTATTCTGGGCGGCCTGTTCGGATGTGTCGTGGGACTCGGAGCGGCGGCGATAGCGCTTTTAGTCGTAGGCGTCTGTCTTTTTGTTTATGGTATCGGCCTTCTGTTTGGCGCACCGCTTGGCGGATTGTGTATGATGGGCGCGGCCATGATCTGTCTGGCGTTGGGGATTCTTTTTGCATGGATTGTCGTGATGATCTGCGGTGCACTGATACCGGCTATAGTAAGAGGCATCGTGAAGCTGTTTCAGAAGATTTTTCATAGAGGAGGTGCGACAGCATGAAAAAGTTTACAAAAGGTTGTCTGATCACAGCGCTTGTGCTGTTTGTATTTGGATGTGCTTTTTACGGCATCTGCGGTTTTATGGGCGGTTTTGGACAATTAAAGGAGAGGGATATCATGAGCAGTAACGGGACATTCAGTATTGGAGTTCCGGGGACATGGTGGGGATACCATATAGGTCTTTTTTCTTTCTGGGATGATGACTGGGAGGATTGGGATGATGATTTGTCCCATGCGGTCAATCTGATAGAACAGGATGAAAATGCGCAGACGGCCTATATCTCTTCCGAAATTAAGAGTATTGATATCGAGCTTGGCGGGTGCAGTCTGGTGATCGCACAGTCGCAGGATGACAGGATCTGGATTGAAAACCGTTCCGATTTCAAGACTCTTAAATATGGTATGAAAAACGGTACTTTCAGATTGTACAACAGTAACTCGTTCCGTTTCTGGAATCATAACTGGAACAGTAATAACTGGAACAGCGGCAGCGTCTATCTGTATCTGCCCGAAGGTCTGGATCTGCGCTCCATCAATATCGAAATGGGTGCGGGCAATATGGAAAGTATCGCGCTTGCGGCTACGGATATCGACCTGGAGGCCGGAGCAGGCAGTTTTACGATAGAAGCTCTTTCCGGAAGTGAGATCAGCGTGAGCGTCGGAGCAGGCGGAGCGGATATTGATACGATTCTTGCCAATTCGCTTTCTTTAGAGGCTGGAGCGGGCAGTATCACTGTAGATGACATGAATGTCGGAAAACTGGATGTAGAAGCGGCGGCAGGGCCTGTAGAATTGACCGGAGAAGTCAGCGGAGACGCCGATATCGAATGTGCGGCAGGAAGTGTCGATATATCCCTGCGCGCGATGCAGAATGATTTTGATTATGAGATTGAATGTTCCGTTGGCAGCGTTACCATAGGCCATGATGAGTACAGCGGGCTGGCAACGGAGAGAAGTATCTATAACGGAGCCGGCAGAGAGATGAATATTGAGTGCGCGGCGGGAAGTGTGACCGTGGGATTCAGTAATTAGCCAGGAAAAAAGAAAGGAGCAGATTATGAGTAACGATTACAGAAAACTGACACGTTCGAGAGAAAACAGGATGATATGCGGTGTGTGCGGGGGATTGGGAGAGTATCTGAATATCGACCCGACGATCGTCAGGATCATCTGGGTGTTCTGTGCGCTGGCAGGGTGCGGGACAGGGGCCTTAGTCTATCTGATTGCCGCGATCATCATACCGGAGGAATGATAGGTTGAGAGAAGGGCAAGGTTATTTTTATGAAAAAGACTGTGGTTTTATTTATCATGATTATGTATATGGCCGGTCTGACGGCCTGTGCAAAAGATGGCATTGATACTTTTAATACAACGGGAGAGGATAAGCCGGAAAAAATCCATGATAATATTGATGCTGAAAATATTCAGTATGTGACGCTAAGCGGCAATGCCAGGTCCATTGTCATCAGACAGAGTGCAGGTGAATACTTTGCGTTTTATAATGGAGATTTAAACACCGCTCATGTATATGAAATCAATTGTGATGAAAATGGCAATACGCTTGATATTAACATTATGATGGTAAATGCGAAAGAAGATAATGACGTTCTCGGCTCTGTCATTCTTGACGTCCCGCAGAAAGAATTTGAAATGTTTGCATTAACTGGTGATTTCCAACAGATTTTTTTGTATACGCTAAACTCGGATGTGCTGATCTGTGAATGCGGAGCGTTCGTAAATCTTGATCTGGAGGCTGACCGTCTGGAACACAATATCACGTTAGATAATTCAGGATCGACCGCATTTACAGGGGTTTCGGTTTATCTGGATAAATTTCCCGAGAATGTAAAAATGGAGTTAAATTTACTGCAAGGCGGTACGATAAACGATCCGCAGGACATATTGAAAGAGAATGGGCTTGCGTCAGGTGCGGAGAAACCGGTTATCCGTATCAATGATACAGAGAAAATAAACATTTACAGGAAGGAATAGACCGTAACAGTCCGGGCAGCAGTCCGGACAAATGAAGCGCTTGACAAATGTAACGAAGCGTCCTATAATCATTAACATGTTGATAATTAACAAGTTAATGATTGTGGGCGCTTTTTTTGCGTTAAGAACGGAGGATGGATGTGAAAGAGTTATATGCCGCCACGGCGGAACTTTTCCGCAGGACAGACGGGATGCTGCGGCGCTGTATCGGGAAGAAACTGAGGACGCTGGAAGAAGAGGTCTACCGCAGCCAGCACAGGCTTTTGATGCGGCTTGGCATGAACCCGAACTGTTCGCAGAATGAACTGGCGGCCAGTCTGGATATATCGCCAGCGGCGGTGGCCGTTTCTTTGGGTAAGCTGGAAAGGAGCGGCTATATCACCAGAGAGACTAACACGGACGACCACAGGAGCAATCAGGTAGCCATCACGGAGAAAGGCGACCGGGTGATCCGCAGCAGTATCCTGCTCTTTGAAGAAGTGGAGAGCGCGATGTTCCGGGATTTCAGTGAAGAGGAGATACGACAGTTTCAGGCGTTTTTATCGAGAGCGTACTGTAATCTGGAAAATATGCACATAGAAAAGGAGGATAAATAATACAGTGAAACGTTATTGGAAGTATGTAAAACCGTACCTGCCGGCATTTATTTTAGGTCCGCTCATGATGATCGTGGAAGTCGTGGGTGAGGTGTTATTACCATCGATGATGGCGGATATTATCAATGTGGGCGCGGCCAATCGTGATATCTCTTATATCATTACCAAAGGTATCATGATGATAATCACGGCCTTTATCATGATGGCTGGGGGAATCGGCGGCGCTTATTTTTCGGCCAGGGCCGCCATGCACTTTGGCAGGGATCTGCGCAGGGATTTATTTCAGAAAGTACAGAAGTTTTCTTTTGCCAATATCGACAGTTTCAGCACGGGTTCTTTAGTAACGAGGCTGACCAACGATATCACGCAGATGCAGAATGTCATCATGATGGGCCTGCGGATGATGTTACGCGCGCCGGGTATGTTAGTCGGCGCCGTGGTCATGGCTTTTATGATGAATGCTTCTCTGGCGGTCATTATTTTAATTGTAGGGCCGCTTTTGGCGCTTGCCATTGGCACGATCATCCGTATTGCTTTTCCCAGATTTGAGATCATGCAGAAAAAGTTAGACCGCTTAAATTCCAATATACAGGAGATGTTGACCAATGTCCGGGTTATCAAATCTTTCGTGCGGGGAGAATATGAGGAAGAGCGTTTTTCCCGGTCCAATGAAGATTTGAAAAACTCTGGTCTGGATGCTTTTAAAGTTGTCATCATCCAGATGCCGATCATGACTTTCGCCATGAACGCTACGGTCATAGCGGTCGTATGGTTCGGCGGCAATCAGATTCTGGCGGGAACAATGCCTGTCGGTGATCTGACGGCTTTTACTACCTATGTAACGCAGATTCTGATGTCACTTATGATGCTGGCGATGGTGCTTTTGCAAAGTTCCAGAGCGGTGGCTTCTTCTAAGAGGATCGGGGAAGTGCTGGACACCGAGATAGACCTGACAGATGATGAAGCGTCACAGAAAGAGCGGGAAGTAGAGGGAGGAAAGATAGAGTTTAAGCATGTTTCTTTCCGGTATTATAAAAATAATCATGAAAAGGTTTTAAACGATATCGACTTTACGATAGAAGCGGGCCAGACCGTGGGCATCATAGGCTCGACGGGTTCCGGTAAAACGACGTTGGTACAGATGATACCGCGGCTTTATGACGTAGACGAGGGCGAAGTGCTGGTGGACGGCGTCAATGTCCGCGAGTATTCGCTGCCGCATCTTAGAAACGGCGTCAGCATGGTATTGCAGAAAAACGTGCTTTTCTCCGGAACGATTCTGGAAAACCTGCAATGGGGGGATGAGTACGCCAGTGAAGAAGAAGTGAGCGGGGCGGCGGCATCCGCACAGGCGGATGATTTCATACGGAATTTCCCGGACGGCTACGAGACGGAGCTTGGACAGGGCGGCGTCAATGTCTCCGGCGGGCAGAAACAGCGGCTCTGTATCGCCAGAGCATTATTAAAAAAGCCGAAGATACTGATATTAGACGACAGCACCAGCGCTGTGGATACGGCTACGGAGGCTAAGATCAGAGAATGTTTCCATACATCTTTAAAAGATACGACCAAACTCATTATCGCCCAGCGCATCAGTTCCGTTATGGACGCGGATATGATACTGGTCATGGAGGAAGGCCGGATCGTCGGCATGGGCAGACACGAAGAACTGTTGGCAGGCTGCAGCGCTTATCAGGAAATCTATGATTCCCAGATGGACAGGGAGGTGGGAGCATAATGGATCAGGCAAGGATAGAACGATTGGAGAAAAAATACAGAAGAGAAGTTCCCGCTATGCCAGGGCCCGGAGGTGGGCCGGGGCCCAGACCGGGAAGAGGGCCGAGAGGGCAGGGCAAGGGGATGCCCGGCGCCAAGCCGCAGAATGTCGGCAAGACGGTAGGCCGGTTATTTTCTTACGTGGGAAAGGACAAATGGAAACTGGCAGTCTGCGTGGTCTGTATCATAGTCTATACGGTGGCCAGTCTGGCAGGCTCTTATATGCTGCGCCCGGTCATCAACAGTCTGGTTTCCGACGAAGGCAACAGCCGGACATTATTGTATTCACTTGTCAAAATGGGTTGTATATTTATGGTCGTGGTTGTGGCGCAGTATTTACAGTCACGCATTATGATATCGGTGTCGCAGAACGCTCTGAAAAAACTGCGGGATGACTTATTCTGCAAAATAGGAAAACTGCCGGTCAGGTTTTACGATACCAATAACCACGGCGATATCATGAGCCGTTTCACGAACGACGTGGATGCTGTGGGAGAAATGTTAAATAATACGATGACACAGCTGATCTCCGGCGCCATTAATATCGTAGGTACGTTTGCGCTGATGGTCTATACCAATATTTACCTGACCATCATCACAGTCGTGATGGCTCCGTTAATGATCCGGGCCGGTAAAGCGGTGGCGGGCAGGAGCCGGAAATATTATAAACAGCAGCAGGCGGCGTTAGGAACGCTGAACGGCTATATCGAAGAGACGATTACCGGACAGAAAGTCGTTAAAGTTTTCTCACATGAGGAGATTGCGGAGGAAGAATTTTCTTATCTGAATGACGATCTGTGCAATAAGCAGATAAACGCGCAGTTCTTCGGCGGTATCATGGGGCCGGTGATGGGCAATTTAAGCCAGGTCAGCTATTCCCTGACAGCCTGCATCGGCGGTATTTTGTGTGTATTAAAAGGCTTTGACTTAGGCGGATTGACCATTTTCGTCAATTATTCCAGACAGTTTTCGCGGCCGATCAATGAGATATCCATGCAGGTCAATACCATCTTTTCCGCCTTGGCGGGCGCGGAGCGTGTGTTCGATGTGATGGACAGAGAGCCGGAGAAGGAAGATGAAAAAGATGCCGTTGCTATCGTGGAAAAAGAGGGTAAACTCTATTATCAGGTGCCTGTGGGGAATTCGAGTTATGTCAACCTAAATAATACGGAAGTCAAAGGCGCGGTCACGGTAGAGCATGTGACATTCGGCTATGTGCCGGAGAAGACGATATTAAAAGATATCTCCCTGTATGCCAAACCGGGGCAGAAGATTGCTTTTGTCGGCTCGACAGGCGCGGGTAAAACGACCATTACCAACTTGATCAACCGTTTTTATGATATAGGTGAGGGCCGGATATTGATCGACGGCATTGATATCAAGGATATCCGACGGGACGACCTGCGTAAAAATATCGCCATGGTATTGCAGGATACGCATCTTTTTACGGGAACGGTCAGAGAAAACATCCGCTATGGCAGGCTGGACGCAACCGATGAAGAAGTAGAAGCGGCGGCCCGAACCGCCAGCGCACACTCTTTTATCATGCGATTGGAACACGGCTACGATACGATGTTAGAAGGCGACGGCGCGAATTTAAGCCAGGGGCAAAGACAGCTTCTTAACATTGCCAGAGCGGCCATTTCCAAAGCGCCGATCTTGATACTGGATGAAGCGACCAGCTCGGTCGATACGAGAACGGAGAAACATATCGAGCACGGCATGGACAGACTGATGGCGCAGCGGACTACACTGGTCATTGCGCACAGGCTTTCCACCGTAAGAAACGCCAACGCCATCATGGTACTGGAAAACGGCGAGATCATAGAGCGCGGCGATCACGACGATCTGCTGGCGCTGCGCGGAAGATATTATAATCTGTATACGGGGCTTAGTGAGTTGACATAATAAGCACAGAAGTATTAAGGCATATCAAAATAGAAAACACACTTGAAGATGTCACAGGCAGCTTTGAGTGTGTTTTTTTTGGATATTTCTCCATAAAATCGGGGAAAATGGCAGTTAAGAGTAAAAAAGGATGGATATGCCGTTGAAAGAGAGGATAAAAAAAGTACCCGGAATATACTTCGTTCTGGTCATTCTGACCGTGAATGCCCTGTACTGGTGTATGACCAAAGAGGGATACTATATTGATGAATTGTGGTCGTATGGGCTTAGTAACGGTTATAATACCCCCCTTTTTTATCAGACGGAAGGGTATATGGATAACTGGCATCAGCCGGACTTTTACGAAGAATATCTGACGGTACAGCCGGAAGAGAGGTTCGCATATGCTTCGGTTTATGATAATCAGGTACATGACGTGCATCCGCCGCTTTATTATATACTGCTCCATACGGTTTGTTCGTTGTTTCCCGGCCGCTTTTCCAAATGGTTCGGTCTGCTTGTGAATCTGCCGTTTTACTGCGGAGCGGTTTTACTTTTATATAAGATCAGCGGGCAGGTATTGGGCAAAAAGAGTCGTTTCAGACTGATACCGCCTTTGCTATATGGTCTTAGTATGGGCGCTGTTGCGACGCTTATTTATATCAGAATGTATATGTTGCTGACTTTCTGGGCTTTGCTGTTAGTGTTTCTGGTATTTCGGCTGATCCGGGAGCAGACAGGTAAAAAAAGACTTCCGTTGTTGACGATGATCTCTCTGACGATAATGGCGGGATTTTTAACGCAATACTATTTTGCAATATTTGCCTTCTTTTTATCGGCGGTTTATATCATCCGGGGAATATTCTTGCGCAGATGGCGGGAGGCGGCAGGATATGCGACGGCCGCCTGTGCGGGAATTATGTGCGGTATTTTGGTGTTCCCGGCTTCTTTACAGCATATCTTCCGGGGACAGCAGGGGCAGAGGGCGTTTGATAATGCCGCCAATGGTTTTCGCCTGTTTTTTGAACACTGGAGCGCGTATCAGGGCACTGTCATGAGCGAGTTTTTTGGAAATGAGCGCATCGGCCGGATTTTCCTTTTGGTGGTATTGCTCGGTCTGATGCCCGTTTATGTATATTCTGCCAAAAAGAAAAAACAGAAGATAATTGCGTGGAATATCGTCCTTAGGTCAGAGTGGTTCCTATTGTTTGCCGCGGTGATCGGTTATTTTTCTGTTATCATACAGATTTCACCGGAGGTGATAGACCGCTATCAGTTTATGATCTATCCGTTTGGTGTTTTGCTGATAACTGCGGCGGTGGTGTATCTGCTTGGGGCATCTGGAAAAGAGGGGTTCGTGTGGATGATAACCGGCGGCTGTCTGGTACTTATCCTATGGGCTTATGCGATACGGCCGGTTCCCTATACCTACGAAGGTTATCAGGAAGTCCTTGACAGGCTGGGAACGGAATACCGGGACGCGCCCGGTATTTATGTGACGGCCGGCGATCATCTGCTGATCAATAACTGTCTTTTTTTCACCAGACAGGAGAGAACCTATCCGTTGACTCTGGAACAGGCAGACGAACTTCCTGTGATCTGTGAAGGGATGGAGACGGAATATCTGGTCCTGTATGTTGATATCTATTATGACGAATGGCAGACAGCTGAGCGTGTCGCGGGACTGCTGGGGTATCGTTCGTTTGCACTTTTGTATGATAACATGTTTACGCAGATTTTTTTGTTGGCGCGGTAGAGGGTATATTTTTCAGTAAACCGGAAAAACTAGCGGTTATGAAGAGAAAAGTTTCTTTTGATTATTATGTACTGCTGTTTTTTCTGGTTTCTTTTATCGGCTGGCTATGGGAAGTGTGCCTGTATCTGGTGCGGGAGCGGACTTTTGTCAACCGCGGGATACTGACCGGGCCGTGGCTGCCGGTCTATGGTGCGGGCGCGCTGTTTTTGTATCTTTTACTCCATAAGTGGCAAAAAAAGCCGGTGCCGGTCTTTTTAATCTCGATGGCAGTCTGTTCGGCGCTGGAATATGCGACCGGATATTTTCTTCTGAAAATGTGGGGTGTCAAATGGTGGGATTACAGCGGGATGTTTTTAAATTTACATGGGCATATCTGTTTCATGAGCTGCCTGATGTTCGGTGTGGGCGGCATTTTTCTGATGTTCTTTATTTTTCCCATTTATACGGCGTTGTATCATAAGGTGCCGGTGAAAGTAAGGCTGGTATTCATGCTGGCGTTGCTGCTTCTTTTTGTCGTGGATGCTGCATATAGCGCGGATTTCCCGAATGTGGGGAGAGGGATAACGTATCGGGGGTGAAAGCGTCATTATTTTTTCCAGAAAAATTATCCCTTCGACTATCCATCCGGGGACAAAACACGTTATACTTATCAGAAAGCGCTTATTACGTGATAAGAAATTGCAACAGGCAGAGGGGAGACTTCCATGCAGCAGGATTACCTTTTGGTGCGCAGAATGCAAAACGGTGACGAAGAGGCAATGGAGCTTTTCGTTCGGGAGTATTATCCGTTTATTTTGAAGTACTGCTATTATCACTGTCCGGACAGAGAATCGGCACAGGATCTGACGCAGGAGACATTTATCCGGTTTTTTACGAAACTTTCTGCTTATCGGCATAGAGGAAAAGCACTGAATTATCTGTATACCATTGCCGGAAATCTATGTATTGACTTTATGCGGAAAAACAGAAACGGATACGGCGTTCCATTCGGAATGAGTCCGGAAAACGAAACCGCAGGAGAAAATGAAACAGCGGGCGTGGAAGAAAAAATCATCATGGAAGAGGCACTAAAAAAACTCCCCGACGAACTGCGGGAAGTCGTGATCCTGCACTATTTTCAGGAGTTAAGTCTGAAAGAGACGGCGGCGGTGTTACAGATCGGACTTCCGCTTGCGAAATATCGTATTGCGAAGGCCAGAGAGAAATTACGGGGGATGTTATAAGGAGGTATCTTTATGGATGCAGTAGAAGAGCGGTTAAAAGTGTATGGAAAAGCAGATTTATGCAGACCGGAACAGTCAAAAATAGAAGACACGATAGTCATTTCCAAAGAGTGCTTTTATGAGGGGGCAGCGGAAAAAGAACCGTATTATTTCGCGTTTTTACACGAACAGGCGGCTTATATCAGAAAAAGGTGGTGGGTGTTACAGTTTCTGACACTGGTGTTGACAGGATGGTCAGTTTGTGTTTTGGAGAGTGGCTATTATCTGCAAAGAGCATTGGGGGTATCGGCGTCTTTGTTTGTTATCATGGTGATGCCGGAAATATGGAAAAACCGCAGTTCACAATCTCTGGAAATTGAGGGAACATCCTACTTTTCATTACGGCAGATCTATGCGGCGCGGATGTTGTTGTTCGCCGTTGTGGATGGCATATTATTGCTTCTTTTTGCCGGCACGATCTGCTTGACCAAAAAAGTCGATTTATTGGAGATTGCCATACAGTTTTTCCTGCCGATGATCGTTACCTGCTGCATCTGTTTCCGGACGCTTTGCAGCCGTCATATGGCTTCGGAGCAGACGGCCTATTTTCTGGTGATGTTTTGGACTGTCATATGGGCATGGGTTATTCTGGATGACCATATTTATGATATGATATCCCGCCCGGTCTGGATAGCGGTCATCTGTGTTTCATTACTATATTTGACTTATGTGGTCAAACAAGTGATGCGCAGATGTGGAGAAAATATAGAAGTATGTGGTGGTTGGGAGTAATAATCTGCTCAAAGGAAAGGAGAACAGTGATAAATGGAGTTAGCGATAGAGAATCTGACCAAAGAGTTCCGGGGTGTGACGGCGGTCAATCACGTTGACTGTACGATGAAAAACGGCGTTTATGGCCTGCTTGGTTTAAATGGAGCGGGGAAAACGACGTTGATGCGGATGTTATGCACCTTATTGCAGCCGACAGAGGGGAGAATACTCTGTAACGGAGAGGATATTTTCGCCATGGGAGCGGGGTATCGGAAATTATTAGGATATCTGCCGCAGGAGTTCGGGTTTTATCCGGATTTTACGGTGAAAGATTATCTTATGTACATTGCTTCGATAAAAGGCGTCCATAAGGCTGTGGCGCGAAAAAGGGTAAAGGAACTGATCGCCGGAGTCGGTCTTTCCAAGGTGCAGGATCGGAAGATGAAAAAACTTTCGGGCGGCATGAAGCGCAGAGCGGGGATCGCGCAGGCCATGATAAACCAGCCGCAGATACTGATCCTGGATGAGCCGACGTCGGGACTGGATCCCAACGAGCGGATACGTTTCCGGAATCTGATCAGTGAACTGGCGCAGGAGAGGCTGGTGTTATTATCTACACACATTGTTTCGGATATTGAGTCTATAGCGAATGAGATTCTTCTGATGCAAGACGGGTCGTTTCTGCATGTGGGGACGCCGCAGGAGATCATTGCAGCCATGACGGATAAAGTATGGAACTTGACTGTGTCAGTCAGTGAAGTGGCAGCCTATAGCAGAAATTATAAAGTGGCGAACAGCCGGGTCATTCCGGAGGGGATGCAGCTGCGGATTCTGGCCAAAGAGCCGCCGCATCCGCAGGCGGAGGAGGAGACGCCGACGTTAGAAGATGTATTTTTATCCTGTATGGGAGAGAAAGCGGGGGACGAAGATGCTTTATTATGAGTGGAAAAAAATATGGGTGCGACGGGGAACAAAAGTTGCTATGTTCGTATTGGCGTGCACCTTTGCGATTGTATGCTGGTTTGCGGTACATAATGAGTATTATATGAATGAAAACGGTGAGCATGAATATGGGATTTTGGCAATCCATAAGCTGAAAGAAGCCAAAAAGGAATGGACAGGAGAATTGACCGAAGAGGTCATTGCTAAAGTCATTGCCGAGAACCGCAGGATAAACGGGACGGAGGAAGGCCGTTCCGATGATATCCGCCTGAGCAATATCGCCTATGGCTGGAAACAGGGATTTCATGATATCAGAAACCTGCTGATGAATTCGTATTGTAAGTTCCGCGAGGCGGATTATTATAAGCCGGACAGCCTCATGCCGGAGGACGCCGCTTCTTTTTATGGGAACAGGCTCTTACACTTGCAGGAATGGCTGGCAAAAGAGGAACAGCAATATATCTTTTCCGAGAAGGAAAGGGAGTTTCTGATAGAACGCTATGCAGCTTTGCAGACACCGTTTACCTATGATTATGCGGATGGCTGGAAACAGATATTTGAGCTGTCGTCTACCATCATTATGATTATGATGCTGATATTAAGTTTCGTAGCGGCAGGTATTTTTGCCGGAGAATTTACGGATAAGGCGGATGCGGTCTTCTATTCTTCCTATCATGGAAGAGGAAAGGCGAGCATCGCCAAACTGGGAGCGGGGATACTTTTTATAACCTGCGTGTATGTTGTGGTGATGGCGCTTTATACGGGCGTTTTGCTGTTGTTATTAGGTGCAGACGGCGCTGACCTGATGATACAGACCAATCTTACGGGTTGGAAAAGTTTCTATTTTCTGACCAATATACAGGAATACTGGCTGATTGTCTTAGGCGGGTATATCGGTACATTATTCATGCTTGTATTGACCATGTTGGTCTCTGCGGCAACGAAATCTAAGATGCTGGCGGTGGTTGTGCCGTTTGTATTGATATTCCTGCGTAGTTTTCTGACAGCGGCTCCGGGGAGCTTTGCGGGGAAACTGTTAGGTATCTGGCCGGATACGCTGTTAGATATTTATTATGGAGTTGTCAGATTTGACCTGTATGAGATTGGCGGCAAAGTTGTGGGGGCGCTGCCCATTGTTTTCGTGTTGTATACGGTGTTGACTGCCATAGTCTGTCCGTTTATCTATCAGGTTTTCAGGAAGAAGGAGGCGGGATGATCGGTTTTCCGCCTTTAAAGCTTTAAAGATTTTTAAAAAGTCTTTTCACAATTTGCTTGAATAAAGTAATAGAATATGCTATATTATAGACATAAAAGGAACAACTGCCCACAAGGTGGTTGACCTCAGAGGGATGATAGAAACTCCACCCTGCAACTGGTCAAGTATACAAGGGTGGTTTTTCTATCTAAAAAATTAGAAAAACGCTACTGACTAATCAAAAATTTATAGTTATTTTTTCGTCACCAGAAGATATTCTTCTGGTTTTTTTGATTTTTCCTGGAACCTTTTGCAGCCCTTATCGGTCATAATAAACAGAAGCCGGCAAAATGATAAGGAGATGAAGACATGTCTGCGATAGATAAAGATACCTTTGCCCACTCAATAGAAGAATATACGCCTAATCTGTATCGACTCGCCTTTGGGATCCTGCACAATCGTGAAGACGCGGAGGACGCGGTCTGTGAGTCTATCCTGAAAGCGTATGAGAAACTCCATACGCTGCGCAAAGCGGATTCTTTCCGGGCATGGATGATGCAGATCACCGCTAATGAGGCCAAAAGAATCTATGCGAAAAATAAGAAAAGCACATCCATAGAAAATGTGGAAGACTACCTGCCTGCGTTTGCGGACGATCATCATGAGTTGTGGGATATCGTTATGGAAATGGACGTCGTGTACAGGGAAACGATTATTCTCTATTTTTATGAGCGGCTCTCCATTAAGGAGATCGCCGGAGTCCTGCACATCCCGGAGGGTACGGTGAAGTCGCGGCTTTCCCGCGGAAAAGCGCAGCTTAGATCGTATCTGGGGTAGGAATGGGCATAGATAGCATCAGCGAAAGGAGTAAAAGGATGAGAGAGAAAATAGAGGAAAAAGATAAATCAAAAGATAAATTTGAGCAGACAATATGGCAAATGGCAAAACAGGAGAAGATGATTGTGCCGGATTCTTTACGGGAGAAGGTAGATGACACACTTGTCAGTCTGCCCCCAAAAGCCCGGATATTCAGGATGACATGGAAAAAATCAGTTGTCCTTGCGGCGGCGATGGTGATGGTCTTTTCTGTTACAGTGACCGCAGCGGTCAGTGCATGGCAGCAGCGTATGGAAACAATGAACGCACAGGAAATGGAAGAATATTTTTTGCAGATCTATACCAGAAAAATAGGCGCGGAGAACTATAATCGTCCTTTTACGGATGCGGAACTGACACGGCTGGAGGAACTGAACAGCGCCTATGAGAAAGAGGCTTTATTCCCGGAGGGATTACTGACTATGATCTCTGCACCGGAAGAGTATAAAGGCAGAGGCGTGGCGTTTTATGGCGAGACATCGACTTTCTTTTTCCCGGAGAAGGAGATGAGCGACGAGGAACTTTTGCAGGTCATTGATTTCCGGCATAAAAGCGATTACAGTTTACAGGCTATGAATGAGAAGATTGCGTCGGGGGAGATGGCCTTCCCGGAAGAAGAGATCGCTGAAAGAAAGCCGCAGGCCGCGGCTACGGATGAAGCCATTTTGCAAAGCAGCGCGGTATTAAACCCGGCGCAGGAACTGACAATTCCCTATACGGGTGATCTGGAGATACAGTATATGGCGATGGGCAAAGACAAACTTTTCCTGACGGGGAAGAACGCAATCCATACCATGGAGATTGGCAGCAGCGATTCGACGTTATTCTTTGACGATTTTGATGTGGAGACGCAGGTGACGGCGCTTTATCAGGATAAAAGAGGCGATATCTATATCGCGCTGGTCGAGCAGACTGAGGGGGAAGATTACTGTGCGATCATAGCGGGGCGCAAATATAAGAAGTCGCTCTGGGTATTAAGTGCGGAAGGCGAAGTAAAAAAGAAAATCGACCTGTCGGTCTATGAAGATAAAGTATACGGAATCATCACCAGAATGGTAGTGGATGATGCGGGCTATATTTACCTGCGCGGTACGCGCATGACGGATATCCTCCTAGTATTGGATGGTGGCGGAAACTATGTGAAATCCATTACTTCCAACCTTGCGTCACCTTATCTGCCGCATCCATCGGCGGGTCTGGGGATTGGCAAGGATGGAAAAGTATATACGCAGATAGACTCCGGAGACGCAGAGCATATGAAAATGGGAATTGCCTCCGTCGATCTGGAAAAAGGCACTTTGGGTGATGTTTATCCGGATATCATGCCGGAAAGAAGCGTTATGCTGGATATCGTAGCGCCGGGTGCCGATACGGATTTCGTATTCTGGGGGTATGATGGTATCTTTACTTATAATCTGGGAGAAAAAAGCGCAGTCAATATCCTGCCTGCTTACGAAGCACCCTGCACCTGGGAAGGATGCGAGTATTGCGCGCTGCCGGATGGCCGAATTGTTTTTCTGGACTGTACGGAGTACCGTAGGGAAAATGAGCAGGAGGCTTACCGCATCCCGGAGAAGACCTGTTTCTATTATAAATCGGGACTGCGGAATCCGTAGGGAAAAGTAATATGATTCAGGAATAGGGGAGATATAAAAAACGCAGGCTTGGCGGCTTGCGTTTTTTGTAATAACTGAAATATTCTCTCATTCCGGAAAAAGAAGCAATAGTGAGTCATCTTATGCCTTCTTTCGCTTGCTTTCTGTGAGGGTCACATATTCCGCCAACAGCAGGGCGATTTCAAAATGGTCTGTATCATGCTGTGTTCCTTTATATGTGCCATCACTGTTTCTGAATATATGCTCCGGCGCATCCAACAGGTCGCCGCAGGTAAGAAACATATATAAATCCAGATTTCTGAAATCGCACACAGCCTGCAGGGCGGAGCATTCCATTTCTACGGATATACAGCCGTCAGCTTTTCTTTTTTCAAAATTATTGTTGGTTTCCCTGTAAAAAGAATCGGTTGTCCATGTTCTTCCTTTTATAAAAGGGATACTGTTTTCTTCCATAAATCTGGCGACGATATCAGCGTTTTTAACCGTAATATAATCCGCAGGCCGGTGCACCCGCATAAGTTTTCAGAAAAGCAAAATTTTTGTCATTGTGGCAAAATTGATATATTGGCAGATTTCCCGTAACGGCGACAGACTGTCCGATCTGCGTCAAGTCATAGTGATCCGCCACATATTTTTCAATAATATGTGAAAAAGTTACTATACAGGCGTCTACTACAGGCGCGTTTTCTTTGAGGTATGGATTTATTTTGGATGCAGACTGATTGTCGAAACTGTCGGTTATCATTTTTTCAGACCCTCCCCGCAAACTTCTCCATTGTCTCCAGATTCCGGTACTCATGTTTCTCATAATAGCCGATCAGCGTCCCGTTATCCTCCCGCAATGCGACCATGTAGACATCCTTATTTTCCCTTTCATTCCGGTAAGTATAGGCGATATTATGCGCTGTATCTTCCCTGAACCAGTCAACTACCTGTCTGATGATTTCCTGTGAATGCGCGTTGTGGCAGTCGAAAATACTGTGTCCGATCAGCCCGGCGCCGCCGCTTTTGGCATAACGCGAAACAGCGGCCGGATTCATATAAATAACGTCATGTTCCGTATTGCAGATCACGACTGGACATCTGTCCTGTTCGACGACACTTTTAAAATAGCTTGCTAATTCCATTTTCTATTTTCCTTTCCTCATTTTTTTGGGGGGGGGTAAATATCAAATTTAGTATAACATGGAAGAGAGTGTTTGTCAAAAATTACATTGACATAATTATATTTTCTGCATATACTTTATTATAGAAGCAGATAGTTGCTTTAATGTTTGTTGCTACTCGATATGCAACTAAAATAAGGTCGGGTTCAAATGTTTGTCGCTACTCGATAGGCGACTCATCAAAAGGTCGAGTTCAAATATGGTGGAACTCCGTTCGTAAGAATGGAGTTCCTTTTTACCAGAGGGATTCAAATGATAAATGGACATTTCTACTATATTACAGATCAATATTTTATAGACTTTCCGGATTCATATCTTATGCGGAATAAAGAAAGCATTAATGGGCAGCAGCATGACCGTCCGTGTTTTTATGCATTTGAGGATGAAAAAACCGGAATATACTGGATGATTCCCTTTTCATCACAAACCAATAAATTCCGTAGGGTCTATAATACTAAAATGCAAAAATATCATCGCTGTGATACGATTGTATTTGGCGAAGTACTTGGTTATGAAAAGGCTTTTTTGATTCAAAATATGTGTCCTGTTGTTGACGAATATGTTAAAAACGAATACATAGACACAAATGCGGGAATACCCGTAAGAATCGATGGCGCATTAGAACAGGAGTTGTTATCAAAAGCCAAAAAAGTACTTGCTCTTCAAAGAAAAGGCTCAAAATTCATTTTTCCAGATGTTATTTCTATTGAAGAGAAACTTGTTAAAAAGCTTTCCGGGCAGAAATGAATGTGACAGCCTTGGCATTCCATCTATCCGTCAAATATAATTTACCACAATCTCCGGGTAATCCCGATACCCTTCATGCAGTCTGCTGATTTCCAGATTTTTCGTCCCATCCGTGCAGAAAAGATATTCATTATACGCACCATCACGGTAAGCAAAATCCTCGCCGTTGTCCTGATAATGCCTGTAAGAACCCGCGCCGGGATAGACTTCCAGAATCAATTTGGGATTCTCAATCTCACCTACATACATCTGGGCAGGTGCTTTTGGCAGGATGGTTCCTGCTTTGACGAAGATCGGGCAGACGTCTAACGGCGCATCCGCGATATAATACTGCGCGCCCTGATACTCGGTGTGCGTCCAGTAATCGTACCATGTGCCTTCCGGCAGATAGACCATGCGCCTGCTGGCGCCCTGCTCAACGACCGGAGCAACTAAAAGATGTTCACCGACCAGAAATTCATCGTTCAAGTTTCTGACATTCGTGTCATTTTCATAATGCAGGACGAGAGGCCGTATCACAGGCAGTCCTGTTGTTTCACATTCCCGGCACAGGTCATAGAAATATGGCAGCAGGCTGTAACGCAGTTCCACATATTTTCTGTAAATGGAAAGCACTTCTTCTCCGAACAGCCACGGCTCCTGATTGATACAGCCTTTGGCACAATGATTTCTGAATAACGGAGAGAAACAGCCGACTTCCACCCAGCGGGCCAGAAGTTCGGGTGTGGTGTCCGCGCCGAAACCGCCGATATCCGTACCGATAAAGGCCATGCCGCTCAACCCCAGGTTGCATTGCTGCGGTATCGCCATGCGCAGATGCGTCCAGAGGCTCTGATTGTCGCCCGTCCAGACGGTCGTGTATTTCTGGGAACCGCCGTAGCAGGCCCTTGTGATGATAAAAGGCCGTTTGCCTGTCAGTTTTTTTAAACCTTCATAAGCGGCCTTGGACATGTTATGACCATAGACATTGTGCATCTCGGCATGCGTGGAAGGTCTGTCTTCGTCTGTAAAAAGAATATCGTCCGGCAGCGGCCCGTTGAAACTGGCGGGTTCGTTCATGTCGTTCCAGATGCCGCTGACGCCAAGGTCTGTGTAAAAACGCAGATTCTCACCCCACCAGTCCCGTACCTTAGGATTACCAAAGTCGGGATATACCGCATCACCCGGCCAGACCGCGTTGACATACACGCTGCCGTCGGGAGCTTTCGCATAATAACCTTTTTCCATGCCTTCTTCATAGATTGGATAGCCTTTTTCGACTTTCACGCCGGGGTCAAGAATAGTGACCGCCTTGATGCCCTGCTTTTTCAGATCGGAAAGCAGCGTGCGGGCGTCTGTGAAGCGTGTATCGTTCCAGGTAAAGACTTTATATTGATCCATATAGTCAATGTCAAAATGCAGTACGTCGCAGGGGATGCGGTGTTTCCGGAATTGACCGGCCAGATCGCGGAATGTCTTTTCGCTGTCATAACCCCAACGGGACTGGTGATAGCCTAACGCCCATTTGGGCGGGAGCGGCATGCGTCCGGTCAGATAAGTATAGCCCTGCACTACCTCCGGCATATTTTTTCCGCCGATAAAATAATAGTCCAGATTCCCGGCGTCGCTGCCGAAACTATAGTAGTCAATATTTTCCTTGCCAAAATTAAAGTAGCTTTTAAAGGTATTATCATAAAAAATCCCGTAAACGCCGTTTTCTTTTAAGGTGATAAAAAAAGGAATGCTTTTATAGAGGGATTTAAAGCTGTCCTCATGCGGGTCGGGAATGTCGCTGTTCCAGTTTTCGTATTCGTAGCAGCGCTTGTTCAGAACCCCCGTCTTATCACCGAGTCCGTAGATACAGTCCCTGGCGTCCAGTTTTTTGACGCATTGCACCGGATAATCCTGACTTCCGGCGATATCCACGTCATGCCCTTCCTGCTTAATCAGTTCAATAGCGGCATCATCAAGCTGAAAACGAAGCTTACGTTGACCGCGATAGTCAGCACAAAGCAGATTCCCGTCCGCATCATGGAAATCTATCTTAAAATCATCATATATTTTACAAATCAAAGAATCGGTCGCCAGAACCAGAGCGTCCGCCGCTTTCTGTAAAGTAAATGCTGTCGGCAACTGTTTTTCGCCTTCGATAGCCTTGGAGCGGTGCTCCGGCGTGGCAAAGGGTACAAAAACGTTGATGACCTTATCAGTCAATACCTGGACCTGTGCGGTCTGGCGCTCGTATTCAAGAAAGATTGTCTGATCTTGCTGGTGATAGTGTAGAAGTTGTCCGAACATAGTATGGATTCCTTTCTGTGCCGGCGTTTTTCCCGGCCGCTCAATGTAATTGTATTGTATAAAAAAAGTCATGATAGCGCAAGAATAACTTACCGAAAGCGTGACTCGAAGCAGAAGCCTTTTTCCTCCGCCCCTCCCTTCCTACTTCTGTTGGTTAGTTGGAATAGGTAACTTAGAAAATATCCATTATTCAAGGGTTTC
>JAMPIB010000056.1 GCA_023663085.1 Ruminococcus sp.
ATTAAATGCGATAGAGTTTGTTTAACTCTTTTCGCATTTAATTTTAAAACTTAGCGAATTATGTCCTTAAATCGTATCATCACACAACGCCTAATGCCTTAAACGCCTCTGAAACAAGCTTTTCTTTCGCCGTCTTTATGATACGCTATCAGGCTCCTTTCCTGCCTTAAAACCAATTTCCAAGGCATCACACTTGTCTTTTACCATAGTGATACTTGACTTGCTGACCCTGACGCCATGTTATCCTGTCCGGCATCATACCCCGATGTGTCAAGTACAATGCCAAACATGCTTTGGCACACGACGATGCCATCAATTTGAACGGTGTTCGACCGTTTTGATTTAAGTGGACCAGATGGGAGTCGAACCCATGTCCAAAAGCCCATTCCCTGTCCTTCTACTATCATAGTCTGTTGTTGCGGATAAACCTCATTCCCTCCCGTACCCGGAAACAGACATCCCGGTACGTTTAGTAGCTTCATCATACGCCCACAGGTTCAAAGCTTTGCCTGTGTCGTTTCCTGCATAGTCGATGCCCGGTTCCTAATGTGCAGGTGCACTAAGGCGGACAGCTGCCCTTAGGCAGCGTATGCTAAATTATCTTCAGCGTTTATATTTAGGTTTGCGATTTAACGATTCGCTATCGGATAGCTTCTCCAGCTGCAAGACCCCTGTCGAAACCTTGACTGGCCCTTATGAAATTGTTTCAATATATATATCGGTATACTTTAGTATTTTTTTAGAGATTTCTGATCTTAAAATCCCGTTCATTCTCCCGGCGCTGATCTTTTTTGGCAATATCCTGCCTCTTATCATAGAGTTTCTTACCTTTGGCAAGTCCGATCTCCACTTTGGCTCTGCCATCTTTAAAATAAACCTGTAACGGCACGATGGTATATCCCTGTTCGGACATTTTGCCTTCCAGTTTGCGGATTTCCAGCTTGTGCAACAGTAGTTTCCTGACCCGCAGCGGGTCTTTGTTGAAGATATTTCCCTTTTCATAGGGACTGATATTCATACCGTACACAAAAGCCTCGCCGTTCTCAATACGGATAAAACCTTCTTTGATACTGCATTTTCCCAGTCTCAAAGACTTTACTTCCGTACCGTGCAGCGCCAGACCCGCTTCGTATTTTTCCTCTATGAAGTAATCATGATATGCTTTTTTGTTATTGGCAACGAGTTTCATTGTTTCCTTTGCCATGCTAATCCCTCCTCGAAAATAGAGAAATCTATTGACCGTGTCAGTCGATCCACGCCGTCTACGCAGATTTTTATTTTTTCTCCCAGACGGTATTTCCTGCCGGTATCCTGTCCTACCATTTCATAACTGCTCTCGTCATAATAGTAATAATCGCCCGGCAGCTTCGAGACATGGATCATACCCTCTATCGTGTTGGGCAGTTCCACATAAACGCCCCAGCTTGTGATGCCGGAAATAATACCCTCATAAGTTTCCCCGATACGGGACTCCATATACTCCGCTTTCTTTAATTTATCAGTCTCCCGTTCCGCTTCTTCGGCGCGGCGTTCCCTTTTGGAAGACTGGTCAGCGACCCCCGGCAGTTTATTCCAGTAATGCTCTATCCTGTTTTCTTTCAGACGTCCCCGCAGCTGTTCCTTGATGATGCGGTGTATCTGCAAATCCGGATAACGTCTGATCGGAGACGTGAAATGACAGTAATACTGGCAGGCGAGGCCGAAATGCCCGCTGCATTCCACCGTATATTTTGCCTGCTTCATACTGTGCAGCGTCAGCCTGCTGATCAGCGTCTCTTCAGGCGTGCCATCTATCTTTCCTAAAAGTTTCTGTATCTCTTTCGGATGCACTTCTTCCCGCGACATTTTGATATGATACCCGAAATTATTTAAAAACGTCGCCAGTTTCATGACCTTCTCCGGATCGGGATTATCGTGCGTTCTGTATACAAAAGGCAGTTCCAGCCAGTAAAAATGCTGCGCCACCGTTTCATTGGCGATCAGCATGAAATCTTCGATGATCTTCGTGGCCACATTCCGCTCATACGGCTTGACTTCCAGTGGATGTCCATCTTTATCCAGTACAATCTTACTCTCCGGGAAATCAAAATCTATCGAGCCTCTTTTACGCCTTTTTTCCCGTAAAATACCTGCCAGTTCCTCCATAAGAGAAAACATCGGCACCAGCGTCTCATATTCCCGGCACTCCGCCTCATCGTGGTCTTCCAGAATCTTTTTTACGCTGGTATAAGACATCCGCCTCTCTACGCGGATGACTGATTCTACAATCTCATAATCCGTCACAACACCCTTACTATCTATCGTCATCAGGCAGCTGAGCGCCAGTCTGTCCACGCCCTGATTCAAAGAACAGATCCCGTTAGAAAGCCTGTGCGGCAGCATGGGAATCACCCTGTCCACCAGATAAACACTCGTTCCACGCTCTAATGCCTCCCAGTCCAGCGCAGAATTTTCCTGCACGTAATTAGAAACATCCGCAATGTGGACACCCAGATGATAAAGCCCATCTTCTTTGGAAAGACTTACCGCATCATCTAAGTCTTTGGCATCCTCGCCATCTATCGTCACCATGCGGACATCCCGCAGGTCCCTGCGGCCTGCCATATCCGCCTCCGACACCTCTTCGGGGATACGCTCCGCCTGATGCAGCACTTTTTCACCAAAAGCAGTCGGCAGGTCAAACCCTTTGATAATAGACAGGATATCGACGCCCGGATCGTTCCTATGGCCCAGGATCTCTACTATTTTACCTTCCGGCTTATGCTTCTCATCCCCATAGCTTGTCAGTTCCACTACTACTTTATGCCCATCTACCGCGCCTTTAGAACGCTCCTTCGGCACAAAAATATCAGAGGCGATTTTGCCATTATCGGGTATCACAAAGCCAAAAGCCGCCGACTGCTCATATGTGCCCACGACCTGCTTCGTGCCATGCTCCAATATTTTCCGTATGACGCCTTCCTGCCTTTTGCCGCGCCTGCCGGGTAAAAGTTCCACCTGTACTTTATCCATATGAAAAGCATTATTCACCATGGACTCCGGGATATATAGGTCTTCTTCTCTGCCTTCTATCTCCACAAAACCGAACCCTTTGGCATTGCTGATAAAAGTGCCCACCAGAAAACGCTCGTCAGGTTTGATATATTTGCCCTTCGCGGTGACCTGTATCTTTCCCTCCGCCAAAAGCGCATCCAGAACTTCCCGGAACGCTTCCCTGTCCGCTTTGGATACCTGCATAAAAGCGGCCAGTTCTTTCTCTTTCATCGGTACATACATATCGTCTGCGACCAGCTCGCATATTAATTTTTTACGTTTTTCAAATAATTCTCTGCTCATTACGCGCCCCCTGCGCACAAGAAAATTGCTCCGCAATTATCTTGGGAAGAATGCTTCGCATTCTTCCGCGTTGTCGAGGAATTTCCTATATGATAAAAAAGCACTCTTATGCAAGAGTGCTTTCACATCATCTAAAACAGATTCAGGTTCAGAACAATGGCTATCAGTATAAATCCGACTGCCAGACCCGTTGTGATCTTGACGAGTTTCCCTTCCATGGAACGGCCTTTGTTCTTTCCCCAATATGTTTCGGCTGCGCCGCTGACGGCTCCGAGGCCCGCGGATTTTCCTTCCTGCATCAATACCAGTATCACCAGAGCAATACAAATTATAATATATATAACGGTCAATATAATTCTTAACGTTTCCATTGAAAACTGCTCCTTTCCCTATATCAAGCAGATTTTAGTGTAACATAGATGTGAAGGATATGCAAGATATATTTTTGAAAAATGTGGAGGACGGATGAGGGCTACTGTAACAGTTCAACCTTACAATCATGTTTCTTTGTATTCTTATCATATGTGATGCCGACTGCCAGGATCTCCCCTGCATAACACGTTTCCCCAGTTATCTTCTCACAAAACCGCAAAGCATACCCCCGCTCCTTAATCTGCCTAATGGCATCATCCGGTGATTTTCCGATTTTTAATTCCGTTTCATTATTGTAGCTTAATAACGGAATCTCCGTATTATGTGCATTTTCCAAAATTTCTACCATAGTTTTTGTATCCTGGGAAAGCGTTGCCTTTAGCATCTGTTCCGATAACTTCGCCAGCCGATTCACATACCCGAGTGAGGTTTCCTTTTTCAACATATCCTCAAATTTTTCCATAAGTTCTCTGTTAGGGATCATGACACTGCCGTTTTCATAACTTAAAAAACCATAAACGACCATCGCAGAAAAAATTTCATCTCTGGTCGTAAGATTCATGGATGTGGCCGCATATTCCCGTATTTTGGCCGGCACGGGTATCCCCGAAACCATTAGGACTATATCATCGCGGATTTCATCTATGTTTTTCTCGATATAATAGAAAATCTCATCATAGGGCCCGGCACTGGTCCAATAATTTCCCAGATTATTATTAGATAAAGACGCTACGACCGACCGCGGATTATAAACTCTGCCGCCGGAATATGTGTGATAGCCATCATACCAAAGCCGCAGTCCTTCCCGTGTTACACTCCTTTTTCCCATATGCAGACGGCTGTATCTGTCAAAAAGTTCATCTACTTCCTCTTCCGTAAACCCAAAATACTCACAATATTTTTCCTCGGACGCCATTGTATATTCCAAAAACATATTCAGCTCCGAGCCGCTGGAATACTTGGCTATCGGCAGGATTCCCGTCATATATACATAAGAAACATACGGTTGATTTTTCAACAGATTGCTCAGAAATTCAACATAAGATTTCCTGTCCTGCTCCGTCACATAATCCCTATGGAAAATATAATCCCACTCATCAAATATGAAAATGAACCGTACTTCGCTTTGCAGTTCATAAATATCGTTCAGGATATCCCATACTGCTGTATCCTCATCTGCATGGCAATCCGGATATTCTCTCTGTAAATCCCCAATCAACCTTTTCTGTATTCTATCAATATATTGTTTGTAAGACGTACATCCTGTTGGTGCTTCGTTAAAAGCAATGTATATTATACTATGCTGGCCGTAATCGTCTTCCCAAAACGGCGCGGACGCGTGATACATGTATAGTTTCCGCCTTGCTCAATAAGCGGGAACAATTCTTCCAGCATGGTCGTCTTGTCTACAAAATATTCTCCAGATGCCTCCGCCTGATATAAAGTATAGGGTCTTTTACTGTTTAAATAAACTCCCATAAGCTGTCATCCTTTCTTTTGAAAAGTTTCCTTTTCAAATTCTATCATTAAATTTATTGACCAAACCAGTCACCATTTACAACTCCAACCCTCCAAACACATCCCCTTCACGCATCCATCCGCCCCTGCTGTTCATCAGGAACGCCTTCATCTCCGTATGCGTTTCTCCCATATCCGCCAGCATGGCATCAAAATTTTCTCCATTGATACAGCCATGGTCCAGCAAAAACTGATAATACTCCCACTCGTCCCCGTGCTCTTCCAGCACGACTCTCCATGTTTCTTCCGAGCATTCTCCCTTTTTATGCGCCTGCAGATAGACACTTAACTGCTCCCTGTCATCCGCAGACAGACCGATATCGTACATTAATCTAAGCATCGCCAGCCGTACTTTAAAACGCCTGCGCTGCTCTACATAATAATCCAGATCATTCTCCCTGCTGCCGTAGTCTTCCTCGCCGCATAAGAGCATTTTGGAAAAACCATCCGTATCCGCCTGCGCCATAAGCGCCATCATGCGCGCGTCCCATTGCTTGAGCCACTCATTACTCCCTGCCGCTGCCGGGTCAAATAAATAAAAAGCGTCCAGCTTGTTCACTGCCGCCGCCAGCAGATAAGAAACTGCCTCCGGTTCCGCATAAGCCGTATCATCCCGTATTTCCGCCGTCTCTGCATTTGCAAGTATCCCTGCACCACACCCGCCTGCCGTCGCGTCCTGATGCTCCGCTAAAATAATCCTCCGTAAACTCCCGCAGTCTTTAAAAATCCCCTGCCCTACAGAAATTTTCCTGTGCGGTAAAACCACCGTCTCTAAATTACTGCTAGACGCGAAGGCCCATTCCCGGATATCCGTAATGCAGGCAGGCAGTAAGATACGGCGCAGGCTTTTTGCTCCTAAAAAAGCTTTCTTGCCAACGACCGTCACCGGCGCTCCGGCCATCGTCTGCGGGATTTCCAGTTCAATATCTTTTCCCCGGTATTCGGTCAACATAACTTCGGCATCTATCCCCTCGCCAGTCATGACCTCATATCGCAGAACACCATATGCTGTTTCCATCTCCTGTGCTCTTTTTATCACTCTGACCTCCCTACAGATCCAGCTCTTCGATCTGCTGTCGCAGCACATCTTTTCTCTCGGATATCATCATCTCTTCGTTATGACGCTTATAATCCTCGCTGCCGTACAGGCTGATGAACCTCGCACTGTCTTTATTCACCGTACATTCCGTAAGCAGTAAGAGCATCTCGTTCCCTTCTCCAAAGGCATCTTCAACAAAAACGAACAGATGATGCAGTTTATCCCCTGTTTTTCCCGTCTCCTGCTTATAAGAAAGCACTTCGCTATCATACCGCTCTTTTAAAATCGCAAAAACAGCCTCACCATCCGGCATATCCGCTGTACGCAGTTCTTTTTCACATCCTTCCAGAAAACGGATCACATGTCTTTGCTTTCTTTTTTCCCTGTCGGAAAGAGCGCCCGCTTTCTGTAACGCCTCCATGCCTTTATAGCGCCCCTCTATCTGCATACGCAGCATGGAAAGCACCTCTTCGGCACTTTTTTTCTCCTGTGCCACGCTGTTTTTAATGGCCTTTAAATGATTGAGGACATTGTTGATATAGTCCAGTTTTTCTATGTTTTCCCTCATTTCATGCTGCATGTGATCAATGAGCATCCCAAGGAGCGAGAGTCTTTCGTCAAAAGTCGCTTTTCTGGCCTTTTCACCGACGCTTGCAGGCGCTTTTCCCGCAAGGATCTCTTCGATATGATAATCTTTTTTATATTTCTGATATAAGTCGTAATAAGCGCCAAATTCCTTGACTACACGCGGGTTTCTGATATACTGTCCGATCAGGGATTCCTCTACTTTTAGCTTTTCCTCTTCATATAAGAAAAGCATCGCCGATAAATCCTCCCAGCCTCTGGCCGTGATATAATTTTTCCCTTTCACGGTCGTTTCCACCTGATAAAAATCCTCTTTATTCAAGTCCAGATAATTGGTGATAGCCGTATGCAGATTTCTTTCTTTGGCGTATTCTTTCCAGACCATATAGTCCGCCTCTACTTCCAGAATCTTCATCCTATCCAGCGTAACGATATCAAATTCCCGCACCGACTTATTATATTCCGGCGGGTTTCCAGCCGTAACGATGACCCAGCCGTCCGGCACTTTATGCCTGCCGAACACTTTATACTGTAAAAATTGCAGCATGGACGGCGCCAATGTCTCCGATACACAATTAATTTCATCCAGAAAAAGAATCCCCTCCCGGATACCGCTCTGACTCATAACATCATAAATCGAGGCAATGATCTCACTCATTGTATATTCCGATACGTCATACGTAAATCCCTCGTACTCTTTATGTGCGATAAAAGGCAGGCCGAGCGCAGATTGTCTGGTATGATGCGTCATGGAATAGGAAACAAGCGCAATGCCGAGTTCCTGCGCGATCTGCTCCATGACCGCCGTCTTGCCGATACCGGGCGCGCCCAGCAGGAAAATGGGCCGCTGTCTGACGACCGGAATGCGGTATTCACCCTCTTCGTCCTTTTTCAAATATAACTTCACGGAATCCTTAATATATTCTTTCGCCTGTTTGATATTCATGCCAGTATCCTTTCTGTCACCTGCATTTTTTCTCCTGCCGCCAGCATATGCCGTCACTGTAAAACCTGTTCCTCCTCCAATATGATCTTAATTGCCCACGGCGGCACTTCCGGCGCTTCGCCGTCTTCCCTTAAGAAAATAAAAGCCGTATCATACGCCGGCATCTGTCCGGGATAGACGCCGTAGCCATCCGTAAAATAAAGCAGTCCTTTTAAATCGTCAAACTCGCCATCCTGCTGCAATTTTTCTACATAAGCAAAGACCGGTCGGAAATCCGTAGAACCGAATCCCCGCAGTTTTCCTGTGGCTAAAAAAAAGTCAAAATCTTCTTCACAGGTTATCTTCGTATCGCTCTGCACTTCGTTATCACATTGGATGATATGCACGTTTATCTTATGAAAAAAATTCTCCTTCTGGCGCATGATCTGATAAGTCTTCTTTAAAAAAGCCTGCACCGTCTCTCCCCGGCAGGAGGCCGAAGTATCGATGGCAATGACAAAATCTTTGATCTTATTGGCGTCTTTATATTCGAGAGGCTCTACAAGCGGCATATTTCCGTAGTGCGACAGGCCGTAAGTATAATAAATATAATCAAACTCCTCATCGCTTGTCTGTATCGTCTCTCCCATGACCATAAACCGCCGCAGGAAGTCCGTATAATCATACTTTTCTTTTGTGGCCTCTTTAAGATTCTCTTCCAGACTCTCCGCGCTGTTTTTATCTTTGGAAAAACTCTTTAAGTCCGCTTTCACACGCTCACTTACCTTGCGCCACTCTTCCTGTGAAAGCGTCAGTTCTTCTTTTTTATCCCAATAAAGATGCTCGTCGTAATGGCACAGCTTACGCCACTCTTTTAACGCTTTGTCTGATGGCGGCTCTATTTTAAAATGCCTGTATAATTTCTCAGCCGTCAGAAAACGAGCCTGTTTTTTTAAAATATCCAGCTTGTTTTGCAAAAGCGCATCTGATTCCAGGGCCGCGATATACAAGTTCATTTCCAATATCGTATTTTCCACGGCGATATCCGTCGCCAGATCCCAGTACTCCCGTTCCAGTTTCTCCGTCTGGAAACTGTGATAAAAGATACAGTGCAGTAACACATGCAGATACAGCCGCACAGCGAAATTCGGCTCTTTTTTATACAGGGAAAGCAGCAGCACCGGATCATAATAAAGGGTGGCACCATCAAAGACAAAAGCCCCCATCTGCCGCTTTTCTTCGAGTTTTAACTTAGAAAGCGCCACATCTAAAAATCTCATATTCATGAGAAGAGCGTCGTGCGCCAGCCCGATGACTCCGTGTGCAAGTTGTGAAATTTTATCGTTTTTTTCGGCGCCCATACTGCAGTTTTTGCCCCCTGTTTTCCCGATATATTTAAAGAAAAGCAACACAGCAAAAAAGTGCACGTAAATCCCATGCACTCTTTTCGTGGCTTACGACACAAACGGATTATACTTTTTCTCATACCCGATATCCGTCACATCCCCGTGTCCGGGATAAACTTTCACCTCATCCGGCAAAAGGAACAGCCGCTCCTTAATGGAACGCACGATATCGCTCATACTGCCTGTCGCTAAGTCCGTTCTGCCGACGGATTCCTGAAACAGAGTATCCCCGCTGATCAGAATGCCGTCTTCCTCAAAATAATAGCAGCAGCTTCCCACTGTATGCCCCGGTGTGGCGATCAGCTTACAGGTCATGCCGGCAATGGTGATCTCTTCACCGTCTTTTAAATACTTATCGGGAATGACCGTATAGGGCCTGCCGACCTGCTCCGATACGTTTATCACGGCGTCTTCGCACAGCACTTTTTCTTTTTCGTAAGCATAAATAGGCGCTCCGGAAAGTTCGCGCAGTTTATTGGTGCCCCAGATATGGTCGAAATGACCGTGCGTCAGTAAAATGCCCGCTACCTGAAAACCCTTTTCCCGCAGGGTTTCATAAATGTAGTCTCCTTTATCCGCCGGATCAAAGAAGATTACGTCGTTTGCGCCCTCTTTATATACAAAATAACAGTTTGTCTGGCAGATGCCAAGCATCATCCTGCCGATCTTTATATTTGCCAATCCTTATTTCCTCCGTTCTGCACAGGTTTCTATACCGTTTGTTTGACTCGCTCGGTCAACATTTCCCGGTCAACTCGTCGTTCTTTCCACGTCGATCACGCTCTCAATCGTCCGCAGTTTATCTATGATACGATCCAGTTCTTCCCGGCTGCGTATCTCAAAGCTGACCGCTATGGTAGCCGTCGCATGCTTATTCAATCTGGTATTTAACGAATGGATATCAATATTTTTCTCGGTCAGCGCCTTGGAAATATCCGCTAACAGTCCGTTGCGGTTGTGCGCATAAATACTGATCTCCGCAATATATTTCTCGTCTCCGTCCGTTTCTTCGTTCGCCTGCCACTCCGCGTCGATCAGTCTGACGCGGTCAATCTCCGGCAGATTCAGGATATTGATACAATCCGTGCGGTGAATGGAAACGCCTCTTCCCCTCGTGACAAAACCAACGATCTCGTCTCCCGGTACGGGACTGCAGCATTTTGAATAACGGACAGCTACGTCATGAATGCCTTTGACAGTGATACCGCCAGTGCTCTTTCTGGCCTGCATACGGTTATGCTGCGTGCTCTCCTGTATCTCGGCCAGCACTTCTTCATTCGTCATCTCCCTGCGATGGTCGTTATCATATAGTTCCTGCATACGGTTGATGATCTGGCCCTCTTTCAGTCCGCCATGGCCGACTGCCGCCAATACGGAATCCCAGTCCCGGAATCCGTATTTTTTCATAATGGCATCTTCATACTGCGGAATAAGGATATCCTGCATGTTGATAG
This sequence comes from Ruminococcus sp., assembly GCA_023663085.1. Classification (GTDB taxonomy): domain Bacteria; phylum Bacillota; class Clostridia; order Lachnospirales; family Lachnospiraceae; genus UBA3282. The sequence goes on from JAMPIB010000056.1 coordinate 10,636, forward strand.
ATTTTGCCCTGCAATAACTCAGGATCAGTTCTTTGCCTTTTACAATATTATCTTCTTTTAATTCCTGCTTAAACCACTGATTGATTTTATTTTTGGCCTGCGCGCTCTTGACGATATTGAGCCAGTCACGGCTGGGGCCTTTGGAATTTTGAGAAGTCATGATCTCTATGCGGTCGCCGTTTTTGATCTCGTAATCGTTGGTCACGAGTTTGCCATTGACCCGCGCACCGATCATCTTGTTGCCGACCGCGCTGTGGATGCTGTAGGCAAAGTCGATAGGCGTCGAACCGGCAGGCAGGTTTTTCACGTCTCCGTTCGGTGTAAAACAGTATACATGGTCGGAAAACAGATTCAAATCGCTCTTTAACAGCCTCATAAACTCTTTGTTGTCTTCCGCCGTCTGCTGCCATTCCAGAATCTGACGCATCCATGCCAGCTTCTCTTCTTCCTGCGCCTCCACCTTCTTGCCATCGGATGCCTCTTTATACTTCCAGTGCGCGGCGATACCGTATTCCGCCGCCTTGTGCATCTCATAAGTACGGATCTGTATTTCAAAAGGCTGCCCGCCGGAACCGATTAACGTCGTATGCAGAGACTGATACATATTAGCTTTCGGCATAGCGATATAGTCTTTGAAACGGCCGGGAATCGGCTTATACATCTCATGGATCACACCCAGCGCCGCATAGCAGTCTTTGACCGTATCGACAATGATACGCACCGCAAACAGATCATATATCTGGTCGATGGTCTTGTTCTGATTTTTCATTTTTTTATAAATACTGAAAAAATGCTTGATACGGCCATCAATCTGCGCCTTGATGCCGGCATGTTTAATATGCTCGCTCACTTCGTCTACAATAGACTGGATATATTTTTCACGCACGCTCTTACGGACTGCTATCGTATCCACCAGATCGTAATAAGCCTCCGGTTCCAGATATTTTAACGATAAATCATCCAGTTCCACTTTAATTTTGGAAATACCGAGACGCTGCGCGATTGGCGAATAAATATCTAATGTCTCACGCGCGACTTCCTGCTGTTTTTCAGGTTTTCTGTACTGGAGCGTCCGCATATTATGCAGTCTGTCCGCCAGCTTGATGATGATGACCCGGATATCTTTGGCCATCGCCAGAAACATCTTACGAAGATTCTCCGCCTGACGCTCTAATTTCTCCGCATCTTTATCATTATTGCCTTCACCGTGGAAATTCAGTTTATCCAGTTTGGTAACGCCATCCACTAAAAGCGCGACTTCCGCGCCGAATTTCTCTGCAATCTCTTCATCCGTGATCGGGGTATCCTCTACCACATCATGCAGAAGACCCGCCACAATCGTTTCTTTATCCAGTTCCAGATCCGCCAGGATAATGGCCACACAGAGCGGATGGATGATATAGGGTTCTCCCGATTTGCGCACTTGATCTTTATGCGCATCATAAGCTACCTGATAGGCTTTTTCAATCAGGGAAATATCATCTGAGGGGTGATATTTACGCACACGGGCAATCAATTCCTGATACAGTGTCTCAGGACTTTGGAACTCCTCAATTGATTCAATTCTTCCATCGTCAAAAACAACTTCCACTTTCTCTTCTGTCTTCTTTTCTTCTGTTGCCATTTGCATCACCAGCCGCTTTGTTTGTGCTCTTTTATGTTTTCCTGTATCAAATGATGATTAATACACTCTATTATACGTTCAGATTCCAAAATCTTCAAGTCCTTTGTATATTGTTCCTGCACATCTATCCGCACATCATGTCAAAAAAGCCAAAAAGGACACGAAAATTACCTTTCCGTGTCCCCTTTTTATTATACCCGAACGAATTTGCTCCGCAAAATTAAACTTCTACATCATCCCGCCCATTCCTGCGCCGCCTGCGGGCATTGCCGGTTCTGCTTCTTTGATATTGGCAACGACTGATTCTGTTGTCAACAATGTAGAAGCTACGCTGGTCGCGTTCTGCAGAGCGCTTCTGGAAACTTTGGCCGGATCCAGGATCCCCGCATCAACCATATTGACATACTCTTCTTTCAAAGCGTCGAAGCCGACTCCAATCTCGGATTCTCTTACTTTGTTGATGATAACGGAGCCTTCCAGACCTGCATTGGCTACGATATGATAAAGCGGAGCCTCCAGAGCCTTTAATACGATCTGCGCACCAGTCTTTTCATCGCCTTCCAGTGTATCAGCCAGTTTGGCAACTTCTTTGGATGCGTGGATATATGCGGAACCGCCGCCTGCGATAATACCTTCCTCCACAGCTGCTCTGGTAGCCGCCAGCGCATCTTCCAGACGCATTTTCGCTTCTTTCATCTCTGTTTCCGTAGCAGCGCCCACGCGGATGACAGCTACGCCGCCAGCCAGCTTCGCCAGACGCTCCTGTAATTTTTCTTTATCAAAATCGGAAGTTGTCTCTTCAATCTGTTTTCTGATCTGTCCGATCCTAGCCTGGATCGCTTCTTTATCGCCTTCGCCGTCAACGATCACGGTATTTTCTTTCTGTACTTTGATAGATTTCGCGCGTCCAAGCTGATCCATGGTCGCATCCTTTAACTCTAAGCCAAGTTCGGAACTGATGACCTGACCGCCCGTCAGGATAGCGATATCCTCTAACATCGCTTTTCTTCTATCGCCATATCCGGGCGCCTTAACAGCCACTACATTGAAGGTACCGCGCAGTTTGTTGACGATCAGTGTCGTCAGCGCTTCGCCTTCTACATCTTCTGCAATGATGAGCAGTTTCGCGCCGGACTGTACAATCTGCTCCAGGATCGGCAGGATTTCCTGGATATTGGAAATCTTCTTATCTGTGATGAGGATATAAGGATTCTCCAGAACAGCCTCCATCTTATCCATATCGGTCGCCATGTATGCGGAGATATAACCTCTGTCAAACTGCATACCTTCTACCAGATCAAGTTCTGTGAGCATCGTCTTGCTCTCTTCTATTGTGATAACACCATCGCCGGAAACTTTTTCCATAGCGTCCGCTACCAGCTTACCTACTTCTTCGTCGCTGGAAGATACCGCCGCTACTCTGGCAATATGCTCTTTACCGTTTACTTTGGAACTCATCTTCGCGATCGCTTCTACTGCCGTATCGGTCGCTTTCTTCATACCTTTTCTTAAAATAATGGGATTGGCGCCTGCCGCCAGATTCTTCATACCCGCATTGACCATCGCCTGTGCCAGAACGGTCGCGGTCGTCGTACCATCGCCTGCCACGTCGTTTGTCTTGGTCGCTACTTCCTTGACAAGCTGTGCACCCATGTTTTCAAATGCGTCTTCTAACTCGATTTCCTTGGCGATCGTTACGCCGTCGTTTGTGATGAGCGGTGCGCCGTAGGATTTATCCAGAACTACATTTCTACCTTTGGGGCCGAGTGTTACTCTTACGGTATCCGATAACTGGTTTACGCCTGCTTCTAATGCGGCTCTTGCATCTGCGCCAAATTTGATTTCTTTTGCCATGATAATATGCCTCCTGATCTTTTCTCTTTCTTTTTTAACTCATAACGTTCCAATGACTTCTGCTCATTTGCGATACTTACTGGATGATCGCCAGAATGTCGTTTTGTCTTACGATAATGTATTCGTCCTCGTCAAGTTTTACTTCCGTTCCGGAATATTTGGAATAAATTACCTGATCGCCGACTTTCACTTCCATCTTTACTTCCTTGCCGTCTACCACGCCGCCGGGGCCTACTGCAACGACTTCCGCCTGCTGCGGTTTCTCTTTGTTCTGTCCCGGAAGGACGATGCCCGATTTGGTTGTTTCCTCAGCTTCTAACTGTTTTAATACGACTCTGTCGCCAAGTGGTGCTAATTTCATATTTCTGCCTCCTTAAATAATAATATCTTTTCCTCTGCATCCGTATCCTATATTACGGATGCGGTTCTCTATTTGTTACTTTGTTAGCACTCAACCTTGTCGAGTGCTAATCGTTAAGCATATATTAATTTCATCTATTTCACTTTGCAAGAGGAATTAACAGCATATTTTATTATTTTTTATAATATTATCTCTTGTTTTCTTTATTATGCTCCCTTTTTCTTATCATTTCCCAAAAAATAGGATTTAATACTTTTTTTAGAATTAGGATTATTTTCTCTTCTCCAACCGCTCTCTGTATCCGGGTGCATTCTTGATCTCAAATTTATTATTGAACATTTCATATTCCGCATCCGGCAGTTTGGCAGCCAGTTCTTCTTCCACGTTCGTCTTGTAAACGATACCGCAGGCCACGGATGGCGCTATGATCCCGTCTTCAAAGGTCAGACAGGCCGCCTGCACTCTTTCGCAGTAGTCTTCGGCTTCTCCCTCGTCGGCCATCGGTATGAGGATGATAAAAACGTCTCCATCCACTCGTCCGATGATGTAATCCGGTTTGGCCTCGTTTTTCAAAATACCGGCGATTGTTTTGATCAGACGGTCGCTTTCTTCATCGCCGAAGTTATCATTGACATATTTCCAGTCGTTGATGTTGGCATTGATGACCGCCACCGGAACAACTTCCGAACGATCAATGACTTTCATGCGTTCATCAAAATAGAATTTATGGAAAACACCCGTCAGAGCGTCTTCTTTTTCTCCTTCTGCCGTCTGTACATGCCGCTCGCCCAGCTTCTCTTCCAGTTCATCCATATAGATAGCGTACTCTCTATGCCTGTAGGCTTCTTCGCCGAGACAGGAAAACATTTTCACTTCCGCCTCCAGCATGTTCTCCACTTCCTGTTTCTTCTCTTCGGCCACACCCTGCAGTCTGACATAAAGATGGGCGATCGTCCGGTTGCAGACCCGTATCTTTTTACCGGGTTCCCCGACGACATCCGGTGTAAATCCCGCAAAATTACCGACAGAAACCACTTTCTCGCCATGTCTGTCCGTCAGCAGAAGTTCTGCTCCTGTGATCGCCGCGAGCGCCTTTAAATGCACTCTTAACGAATCGACCGGATACAGATTCTCCATCGCGTAATTTTTGATATTTTCCTTGATTCTCTTCTCAAAAGGAACTGCCTTATACTCCATACCAAACCTTCTCCTATCCCCATGGATTCTATTCCAAATCTGCATTAAGTATACCTTTTTTATGATGGTTTGTCTAGTGTGAGAAGAACTTCTAACCTCTTGCAGCAAAGCCATTCTCCATGCAGATCCATGATTACGCGACTTCACAATCATCTTTTTTTATGCTACAATAAGAATTACTCCGGAATTCTTATTGTAGTGATTTACACAGTTGCTTCTGTGGATTTGCTATTATGGATTTCATATAATAAAACGATACGGTTAGAGAAAGGTATGGTTATGGGTATGACTCACAGAGAAAAAGCGGAACAGCTTTTACATCAGCAATATCACTGTTCGCAGGCGTTGTTTGGCGCATTCGCGGACGATTTCGGACTGGATTTAAAGACGGCTTTTAAGATCAGCACCTGCTTCGGCGGCGGTATGCGTCAGGGCGGGACATGCGGCTGTATCACGGCCTCCCTGCTGATCCTGGGTATGGCTTTCGGTTTTTATGATTCACAGGATCGGGAACTGGAAGTATATGGTAATAAAAAGACCGAAGAGTTCATCCGGCTTTTTACGGAAAAACTCGGCGGTGAGGTCAACTGCCGTGACATCCTTGGCAAAGATATCTCCAAACCGGAAGAAATGGCCATTATCCGTAAAGAAGGACTTATCCTGCAAAAATGCCCGCGGGTCTTAAGCGTCAGCATCGACATTCTGGAAGAAATGTTAGCCGATTATTTAAAAGATGCAACGGAAAGCAGTATCTCGCCGGAAGATATCCCGCAAAATGATGAGATGCAGAGTGTCTTAAAAAACATGGCCAAATTAAAACGTTTCCGGCGAAACGTCAACAATCTGATCCACGACAGTTCCGCCGATATCGCCTTTATCCAGTTCGATATCCGCAAGTTCAAGATCATCAATGATTCTTACGGTGAGAAATTCGGCGACCAGATCCTTGATTTTATCAGGGAGCAGCTGGGGGAAGTCTGTCATGAGGATCAATATTTTATCAACCTGCGAAGCGATGTCTTCATGGTCGTTACGGAATATGAAAAAGAAGACGAACTTGTAGACCTGATACACCGTCTGGACGAACGCATAAGCTGTTTTAAAGACGTCAGACTGCATATGTCCTACGGCGTCTATACCGTCGAAGATAAAAAAGTGGAACTGCGTCAGATGGAAGACAGAGCCGCCATGGCCAGAAAGGCTTCCAAGAACAACATACTGACTAATATCCTTTTCTATAAAGAGCAGTTTAAAGACTTATTATATAACAGAAAATTTATCGAAGAAAATATGCAGGCGGCGATCGCGGAGGAACAGTTCCTGATGTATCTCCAGCCTAAATACAGCATTGCCAAAAACGAGATCATCGGCGCTGAGGCGCTTGTCAGATGGCGTCACCCGAAGCGCGGTATGATCTATCCCGACCAGTTTATTCCCATCATCGAGGAAAACGGCTTCATCAAAAAAGTGGATTATTACATATGGGAAAAAGCCTGCCGTTTTATCAAAAAATGCGAAGAGACCGGTATCAGTTCCTGCCCGATCTCCGTCAATGTATCGCGCATACATTTACGGGATAACGAATGTATCGAAGTGCTGGCCGATATGATCGAGAGAGTGGGTATCCCCAAGACGCTTCTGGAACTGGAAATCACGGAGTCTGCGGATAACCAGCAGGTGAGCATGAAAGCCATGCAGTTAAAAGAAGAAGGCTTTACTTTATTAATGGATGATTTCGGCAGCGGCTATTCTTCTTTAAATATCCTGTTGGAAACGCCCTTTGATGTGATAAAACTCGATAAAAAATTCATGGAGAATATGATGGTCTCCTCTAAGGGTAGACTTATTCTCGAACAGGTCGTTTCCATGGCGGAAAAACTGGAACTCGGCCTGCTGGCGGAGGGTGTAGAGACCAGAGAACAGGTGGACTTATTGCAGAGTATTGGTTGTGATTATGTACAGGGATACTACTATGCCAAACCCATGCCGGAGGAAGAATTTTTTGAACTTTTAAAAAAGGACAGGGCGGCGGGAAAATAACAGACTGATATCCTGCCCACCCTATCGTGCTATCGTCAATATCACCTCGGCGCCATGCGTTTTTGGCAGATTTCTGATAGACAGACGCCCGCCATGGCACCCGGCTATCGTATCAGCCGCATACAGACCGATTCCGAAATGCGTTCTGGAACTGCGGCTGGTATCGTCCATATAAAACTGTTCTTTGGCATGGACTAACGCTTCTTTAGAAAATCCGCACCCGCTGTCGGCGACTTTAAAGGCAATCTCCTTTTCTTCCTCACTGACTGTAAAAATAATGTTTCCGGCGGCAGGCGTATGCTCGATGGCATTCGTTACGATATTGAAAAGCGCTCTTGTCAAAAATGCTTTATCTGCATATATTTCTTTTATCTGGCAGGTATTGTCCCACTGTAAATGAATCCTGCTGATCCCGCACAATCCCCGGCACTGTTTTTCTAATTCTTTCAGAAATTCCGCAAGGTCAATCTTTTCTTTTTTCAGCTTCAGCGCATCCTGCGAACGGCTCACTTCTATCAGAGTCTGCACATAAGCCTGCATCTGTAAAGAACTGCTTTCGATATAGTCAACGCTTTCTTTCTGTTCCTCTGTCAGTTCCGTATCATATAATAATTCTGCATTCCCCCTGAGCAATGTCAGCGGCGTTTTCAGATCGTGCGCCAACGCGGAAATCTGCTCCCGCTTTAATTGCTCCGCCTGCCACTGTGCCTCTAAAGATTCCCTTAACGCCATGCGCATCTTATCCAGGGAATGAAGGACTGCATCTATTTCCCGGATACCGCTTCGCGAGACAGTAAAGGAAAGCTGTCCCCCTTTAATTTTTTCCGCGGCCAGAATTAACGGCTGCATTCTTTTTCTCAAAACCCGGCCAAAACGGACAGATATCCATATGATATGCGTTACTATACATAAAAGCACGCAGATGATGATAAACGCCTCCGGCGGCGGCAGATATTTCCGTAAAATATCTGAGCAGTACTGCGCGATCATTCTATAACGCATCACACAGTATCCCGAATCAAGCACGGCCGTTTTATAAAAATAAGTTCCAATTGACCTTCTATTTTCCGTCACGGCTGACCACGCGTCCCCGATTCCATGTGCTTCGATGCTGCCCTCCCGGACATTTCCCTCCGTATCAAATACCACATAACGGCATAACTCCGGGATCATCTCTTCGCGCACTCCGGCCGCCGCATATACGCCGGGCATCAAAAATGTCGCCAGAAATAACGTCAGCATGGATGCCGCCAGCGGCACCTTTCCAGTAAAGCTATGCGTCAATTTTATACGCTCTGCCCTGACCATCGTTTTCATTGCTTTCATTACTGTCATTGTGACCCTCCTCCTTTCAACCCGCAGTTGGAAACTTTCCGCTTTCTGACTTCGCCGTTGCCAGCAGCGGGATATTTGACTATCTCCATAAATAACGTTTCCAGATCTTCACTTTTCTGAACAGGGCCTGTATAGGACAGCCGGCCGCCAGCCATAATCCCTATATGATCGGCGCACAGGCGCACCTCTGATAAAATATGGCTCGATAAGATGACTGTTATCCCTTTTTCCGGAAAAGATTTTATCAACTCCCGCAACTCTTCCATACCGACCGGGTCAAGTCCGTTCGTGGGTTCATCCAGAATTAAAAGCGCCGGATGACTCAAAAGCGCCATCGCGATACCGAGCCTCTGTTTCATACCGAGTGAAAACTGTCCTGCTCTTTTCTTTCCGGTATCAGTCAGACCTACTGTTTCCAGTACTTCACTGATCCTTTCTCTTTCTTCGCTCTTTTTCAGTCCAAGCAGAGTTGTCCTGACTTTCAGATTCTCGTATGCCGTCAGATTTTCATAAAGCGGCGGCGTTTCGATCAAAGAACCTATCTCATACAAATCCGCCCGTTTCCACGGGTGAGCGTTAAATTCCATACTGCCGGACGTAGGTCTTATCATACCCGCTATCATCTTTAACGTCGTGGATTTTCCCGCGCCGTTTGGCCCCAGCAGACCGTATACTGTATTTCTTTCAATTTCCAGTGAAACGTTTGCGACTGCCCTCTGCTTTTTAAAATCCTTGCAGAGCGCTGTTGTTTTCAGAATTGTGTCCATAGTATCCTGTCCTTTCATTTTTGAATTTGGTTTGCTAAGAACAGGATATATGGGAATTTTAAAGATTTGATAAAGATTTTGGGGGTTGAGGGAGAAATTTATAGCATTTTTTTCATCCTCAGACTTCCTTATACCACTCCAGCGAAGCCGCCGGAATGGTCACAAAATTATCCTCCCCTTCGCCGACACGCAAAATTACATTTCTGATTCCCGCCTGAATGATCATCCGCGCACACAAAGGACACGGTTTCGCTTTATGCACAGAGCCGTCCTCGGGATTGATGCCCGCCAGATAAAGATCCGCCCCCAGCGTCTGCTCTCTGGAACAGTTCAGAAGCGCGTTGGCCTCCGCGTGAATGGCACGACAGATCTCGTACCCTTCTCCCTGGTGCATCCCGCGCGGGATACGGGGACAGACACCGATATCACAGCAGTTCTCAAAACCGCGCGGAGAACCGTTGTACCCCGTAGATATCACGGCGTCATCTTTTACGATGACCGCTCCGTATTTACGTTTAATACACGTACTTCTATAAGCAAAAGCCTCCGCGCAGTTTAAATAGGTATCACTTTTGGAAATTCTTTTATTCGCCTGTGGTCTTACCATAAAAACCTCCCTGTTTTCCAGTCTTTTCCCATATTTGCAAAATGCCGGAACTGTCTGTATAATCTATTTGTATGATTTATTTTACTAATAAAACGATAGCAAATCAGGAATCAAATGTCAATGAACGGGAACTGGATTTTACAGGAGCGATACTATGCAGAATCATATTATGTATGTCAACGACAGAGCTTTTCACATCATAAAACTTTTAGGCCAGGGAAAAGGCGGCTATTCCTATCTTGCCAAAAATGACGGAACGCAGTATGTCCTGAAGCAGATCCATCACGAACCCTGTGACTACTATCAATTCGGCAACAAAATAGAAGCAGAATGCAAGGACTATCAAAGACTGAAAAAAATCGGTATCAGGATTCCCGAAATGATCGACGTCGATATCGAAAAGGAACGTATCCTGAAAGAATATATTGATGGTGATACCATATTGGATCTGGTCCTGCGGGATGAAATGAAACCCGCATATTTTACCCAGGTACGGGAAATGTGCCGCCTTTTGTATGCGGCACATACGAATATCGACTATTTCCCGACCAATTTTATCGTGCAGGACGATGAACTTTTTTATATCGACTTTGAATGTAACGATTATATGGAAGAGTGGAATTTTGAAAACTGGGGCTGTAAATATTGGGCCAAAACGGAGGAATTTGAGCGGTATGTGCGGGAGCATTTGCACTAATTCTGTTTCCCGCCACTTTTTTCTATCCACTTCTGCCGCACCTTTTCCAGTTTCTTAAAATCACAGCATCGTCTTTTCAAAAAGCCATTCACTTTATCAGACTGTAACAGCATATACAGCCTATTCGCCTTTTTGATAATAGCATCCTGATTATGCTGACACCAATCTAATTGTTTTGACGCCATTTTTTTATAGTTTTTTGTCTAAGATCATCTCTTCCGGTAATCCGAAGATTTAAAAGATAAACGCAACTCTCATCCACCGGAATCATATTATTAAAATTCAAAACACCAATCAGTTTTTCTCCATCCAGAATTTTCATAAAATCCACATCATTTTTCATGGATTTATGTTTTGGTTTTGGAGAACTCAAAGGAACACAATTTTTGTTTCATAGTAATCCTTTCATCAAAAATCATCCGCCATTTTTCTTTTTAGATAAAACTTGAGGCCGCGCCTTGACGCAGCCTCAGATTGATTCCACTCTCGGTAGGACTCACCGCTTTTATAGGTTCCACTTCCGGTAGGACTCACCGCTTTTATAGGCTCCACTCTCAGTAGGACTCACTGCTTTTTACAGGAGCATAAACTCCCATATGATAAGCTGTGCTTATCTCTAATTAGTTTATACCGAAAATCAAAACCTATGTCAAGAAAAATTTGAATCTTTCCGAAGTTAGTTGATTTATCGCTTTAATTCAAGCCGCAGCAGCTT
>JAMPIB010000057.1 GCA_023663085.1 Ruminococcus sp.
CAGTGACTTGTCGTCAGTTTCCTAACTTGACATTCGCTCCACGGAAAACCTGCCGCGAGGGGCAGCAACCTCACGCTTCATCGCTATCATGTCACAGCATTTGATATTATACATGATGATTTTGGAAGATGCAAGGGTTTTTTTCAAAAAAATTGAAAAAATTGAATTTTCGAGAATTTTTCGCAAATTTTAGAAAAAACCGCAGGTACAAAAGAAAAAAAGTCGTTATGCGATTGGAACGCAGGGATGCCAATCAGAACAATTCTACCTTCCCAAGAAGCAGTTCTATCAAATTACAGTGGAAAATCCCGTTATCATCATAAAAATTATGTGGTATGTCCATACGAACAATAAACTTTTTGAAAAAATCCTTTGTCAGCAGGAAAGAAGAAAGTTCTGAAAACTCCTTTTTATCCGTGTCTATTTGTAATGCAGATTGAATATATATTTTTTTATCAGCGTCATTGACCACAAAGTCTATTTCTCTCTGTACATTCCTGCCGCCGGTACGATCAGTCACAACACCAACATCAACCGAATACCCCCGCCGTATCAGTTCGTTATAAATAAGATTTTCCATAATATGCCCCGGATCGTACTGCCTGTAATTGAGTCTGGCATTACGCAGACCAATATCCGTATAATAATACTTGTTTGGATAATTAAAGTATGTTTTGCCTTTGACATCATATCTTCTTGCAACTTCAAGCAAAAATGAGTCAATAACATGCTGGACATAGTTTGACACCAACGCAGGATTGACCTTTTCATGCTTTATGCTCGATATGGCATTGGCTATATTAGTAGGATTGGTCAGCGAACTGATCTGGGATGCAAGAAAGTCCAAAATATCATTTAAGATATCTTCCCGTTCTATTTTGTTCCTCTCCACAATATCCCTGACATACAACTCGCTATACAGCAAAGAAAGGTAATCCTTTTTCTCTTTTTCATCCTCCAGTGCAAGGAGCCTCGGCATTCCACCATAGAGCATATAATTATCGAGAGCCTTTCGCTCCTCGCCGCCGACGTAAGTATAGTATTCTTCAAAAGACAACGGAAATACACGGATCTGAGTGCCTCTTCCCCTAAACTCCGTTGCAATATCTTTCGATAAGCCTTTCGAGTTACTTCCCGTAACATAAACATCCAGATTTTTATAGGCCTTTAACTCATTCAGCATATCATAGAGCGTCACTTCAATCCCACCGTTTTCCTTATCAATGACTTTGGCCGTAAGCTGGATCTCATCTATCAACAAATAAAATTTTTCATCTTTTCTACCAAGCACAATAGATTCTACATACTCGCACAAATAAATAGGATTTCTGAATTTATAATATCTTCTTTGGTCAAGCTCGATTTTCATAATCTGCTCTTCCCGGACGCCCTGCTCAAGCAGATAGTCATAAAACAACTCGAACAACAATACAGACTTGCCGCATCTGCGAATGCCTGTGATGACCTTTATTTCGCCATTCCACATATTATGAATGAGTCTGTTCAGATAGAAATCTCTTTTAATCATAATTTTACCTCTTACTTACGACGTATACGTTGTTACTTCTATGTATATTATGTCATTTTCTTATGAAAATATCAAGATTATTATGAGAATATTCATTCAAGACTTTTTCCCAACCTTTACACCCTTTACAGAATCTACTATAATAATATCGCAGGCTGAGAGAAGCGCACAGATATCAGTATACAGAAAAATGACCAAACAGAAAACGGAGATAAGATATGTGGACAGCAGACAACTGGCAGGATTATGAAGTGATAGACACCTCTGCGGGGGAAAAACTGGAACGCTGGGGGGACTATCTGTTAGTCCGTCCCGACCCGCAGGTCATCTGGAATACGCCGAAGAAACATGCCGGCTGGAAAAAAAGAAACGCCCACTACCACAGAAGTTCCAAAGGCGGCGGGGAGTGGGAGTTTTTTGACCTTCCGGACGAATGGAGCATCCGTTATCGGGAACTGACCTTTCATCTGAAACCTTTCAGCTTCAAACATACCGGCCTTTTCCCGGAGCAGGCGGCCAACTGGGATTGGTTTTCTTCTATTATAAAGGAATCCATACGCCAAAATCCAGACAGATCCGTAAAAGTCCTCAATCTGTTCGCCTATACCGGCGGCGCGACACTCGCCGCGGCCGCGGCCGGCGCGCAGGTCACGCACGTGGACGCTTCCAAAGGCATGGTAACATGGGCTAAAGAAAACGCGGCCGCCTCCGGTCTGGGCAGCGCCCCGATCCGCTGGCTGGTAGACGACTGCGTGAAATTTGTCGAGCGTGAGATACGCCGCGGCAATACTTACGACGCCATCATCATGGACCCCCCTTCCTATGGAAGAGGCCCTAAAGGCGAGATCTGGAAAATAGAAGAAAGCATCTTCCCGTTTCTTACGCTTACCGCGCAGATCCTCTCGAAAGATGCCCTTTTCTTTTTACTGAATTCCTATACGACAGGCTTACAACCTGCGGTGCTTTCCTATATGTTAAACGCTGTTATCGTTCCGCATTTCGGCGGCCATGTACAGGCTTCGGAGATCGGTCTGCCTGTCAGCGCAAACGGTCTTATCCTCCCCTGCGGCGCCTCCGGCCGATGGGAACGGAAATCTTAAGACAGGCTGATCCCCACCGCCACCATGACTATAACAAGGATCAGATATACGGCAAAAAAGATTCCCAGCATAATCAGATACGCCTTAAAGAAATTCGATTTACTCTTCTTCTCATTTCCGCTAAACGCCCATACGAACGGCATGATAAAGCCTGCGCAGGGTATCATCATAATTAAGAATGAGATCAGCCACTCACTCAGCTTCACAGGTTCTTCCAGTTCCAGCCGCGAATCCTGACCATACGGCGCCTGATAATTCGCGTTATAAGTATTATAGGAATACTGCTGGTCTGTATTCTGGTTGTAAGGATTCTGATAATTCTGATTCTGGTCATAAGTGTTCTGGTAATTCTGATCCTGTCCGTAAGGGTTCTGCTCGTAAGAACTATAGACTCCGGACTGGCTGTTTTCCGGTTCTCCCCCGGCATTTGACTGGTTCTGATACATATTGTTACTGTCCATTTGTTACTGTTCCTCCCTCATTGAATGTATAGCGTCGCTTGTTTTTTCTTTGTGGCTATTAAATCATATTCATAGAAGCAATTGTGTAGATCATTTCAATAAGAATTACGTAGTAATTCTTAGAACGCAGGCTGCCGAGCCTGCGTTTATTATATCACAGTATTCCGCAGTCGTGTAGTATCTGCTCGTAAAAAGGGAAAATTTGAGCGGTGATATTTTTTTCGTTGTAAACATAAGGGGGGCTGTCCGGGAAAAAGAGATACATCCGCCACACATAGAAAAGGATAAGGAGTACTGCGGCCGCCCCGATCAGCAACATCATCCCTTTGGCCTTTTTTCCTATTATATAGCGGTTCCACAGAAAATAAACCGCCAGACACACGATGGGTATCGCGAGCGGATTCATGGCAACGGACTGTTGCAGGCGCCCTGTAAAAAGATAAAATACAGCCCTCGTCATCCCGCATCCCGGACAGGGAAAGCCGGTAATGATGACCATAGGGCAGAAAGCGCCGAAAACAAGGTTCACCAAAACAGTATAGACAATGAGTGCAAACATCGTCACCCACATATTTTTGATATCGCGAACAAGACGTTCTTTTATTTCTCTCATATGTTCATTTCTCTCATACACTTACTTCTTTCAGACGAAGAACCATTGTTTCATCCCGTACAACAGCAGAAGATGGAGCGGATAGAACAAATAATAGCACGCTTTCGGTAACTGACGTCCTTTTTTTCCATTATAAAGATATATAAGGATAAAGGCGGACAGACCGCACATTTCCAGTATAGCCGAATCCAGATAAACACTCACAGGATAGCCGTATCCCCAATAAGTCACCACATAAAGCGCCACCGTGCCAAAATAGATCACGATACTCCCCGCCAGAAATTTAAGCAGGAACGAACGTCTGAACAGGTAAAAGACCACGATCAGCAGGACTCCCATGAGCATATAATCCGTCCTTAGAAAAACCGCCAGAGCGCTGCATAACAGCACGCCCAGGATCTGCAGAAGCAGACGTTTTCTGAACTTTTCTATCAGACACAACGCCAACACGCCGAGAAAGAGCGTAAAGTATACATTCTGGCCTTCCGTCTCCAGAAAGGTATCGTTAATGGCCAGATCGAACGGTATCTCCGAAACAAGCGCAAAAATTCCCAGCCGCAGCAGGTACTTCTCCCGGCTGTGCGTATGGCAGAAACCTTCCGAAGCCATAAAAGCAAAAAGGACAAACGCGATCCTGCCGATAGCCCTTCCCGCAGTATAGATACCATACGCGTCATCGAGCCAGATCCCCTGCGCCGTACTCCAGGATATGTAAGCCAGAAAGACCACCGCGAAAAAATGGTCGATAAACATGGTCGTATAAGCAATATTTTTCAAAAAAGCGCTGCTGACGGCTATTTTTTTCATAACAAAAATCCTGCCCCTCTTTTCTCTTCATCCGCTCTATTATATGCCATCGAAGTGCAGAATACAATCCCTGCCCGGCCTTTTAACCAGTCTTTTCGTACCGCTCTTTCCGTACTGCCTCGTATACCGCGCGGTTCTCCGCTTTCGGACGCACGATCAGGAAAAACATGCTGCCAATGGTCAGAACACTCAGCAGTATCGCCGCCGCACGATATGGTATCACCTGCGCCAGTATACCTGTCAGGAATTGAAAACTGACGCCGCCGAGTGCAAATAAAGAATTGAAAAAAGCATTTACTCTGGCCCGCATCTCTTCCGGCAGATAGGACTGCACCGCACTCTCGCGGATCGTCGCGCTGGCTGTTCCCAGCCCGCCGCAGACAAAGCGATTGACTAACATCACCGGATAGGGCATGAACAGCAGAAGTATATCCATTAAGCTGTAAAAGAAATAAACAAATTTAGTAAAAGCAAAGCGCTTCTTCACCGGAATCTCCTTTTTATAGTGGAAAAGACCGCTAAGTACCCGCCCTGCCATCTCCGCGCTTTTCAAAAAACCGAGCATAGTCACATTAAGAAACGACGACGTCTGATAATAGAACTGCGTGATCAGCGCTATCCCTTCCGAACTTCCCTGCGTAATGCCCATATAAGTATAGATATTGCGGATGCCTTTTTCCTTTTGCAGATAAAGAAAACCCGCCTTCATATCGGCGCAGTATTCCCGGAACGTGTAGCTTTGCCGCTCTTTTTTCCCATCTTCTCTGATACAGTTCTCTATCAGCACAGAAAATGCGCTAATTGCTGCAACGATAAAAAATATATTCTCTATCGCTATTTTTTCATATAAAAATGCGGCGATGGGCGACATGGCGATAGTGACGAGCGGATAGAGCGTACTGCTGACCGCATACCCTTTCTGCTCCGCTCCTACGGGGATCAGATCGGGATACCACGCCGAATAGGCCAGCCTGTAGAAAACGGAGATCGTGGCCGTGATGAGTACAAACAGTGGATAGACGACAAAAATAAAACCCTCTCCCGAAACCAGAAAACCCATGCCGATAAAAACCATCGTCTGCAAGACATCCAGTCCGACGATCCAGCGCTTTTTAGCGCCTCTGTCGATCAAGGGCGCCACGAAAATTGGCAGTATAATGTCCGGCAGCATCCCGCATATCATGATAATGGCCGCAAGAAACGCCGAACCCGTTTCGTCAAATATTAATAAACTGACAGGCAGATTCATGGCCTCGCCGCCGATAGCGCTCAGAACGGTAGCAGCCGTAATGCAGGTAAAATCTTTCGTCCACAGTTTTTTTGTTGTATTTTCGCTGTCTTTACAGTTATTCATCCTGAAACATCCCCTTTCGTGCATTCTTACGGTTCCAGTTCATTGTAACAACGCGCTAAGAGGATGTAAATTCCATCTTTTTGAGAAATTTTATTCGATTATATATATTTAAATAATATGTTTTATGACTTTTCCAGAAATTTTTTCTGCAAATTCCAAGGCTTTTTTGTACTGGCGCTGTCGTTTATAGGCTTCTATGATCTGTTCTTTATAAAAATACAGATAACCGAAATGCTTATCCTTCCCGATCGCTTTTATCAATTTCTCCAGAACCTCCAGATATTCCGGCTTATCCAGAAAATTCTCCTTTGCCTCCATGGCGGCCTCCTGATAACGCAGACGCTCCAGCGCAGATGCCTCCTTTATACTAAAGACGGCTTCTTTATACTTTTCCAGAAATTTTTCTCCTTCTTCCCTGTTGCCCATACGAAAACAGGCAAGCGTTTTTTTATGCAGGATCTCACGCCTCATTTCTGCATCGTCCGGATTGTCTTCTTCATTCTGCGTCTGTGCCTTATGCAGATATTCCAGCGCCTCATCATATTTTTTCAAGGCTGTCAGCGTTGCGCCGATATTATAATAAAGCGACTGCCGAAAAGCCTTCCAGCCGGTATTCTGCAAAAGCCGGATACAGCGCTCATAATAGACCATCATCATATCTTCCATATTCAGACACGCATAAGCGGAACCGTTTAAGAAAAAGCAATAGGCGAGGCGGGCCGTATTTCCCTCTTCTACTGCCGCCGCCACGAAACGCTGTTCCATAGCATGAATCGCGGTATAATCTCCCTGCTCAAAATAAGCCTCGCACAGCATACTCATGGCAAAAGAATTATGCAAAACCTCGCAGGCTTCTTCACAAATCCGCACCAGTTTATCAGCATCTCTTTCCTTCCTCTGTCTGAAAATAAGGATCTGATAATAAGCGCGCCGGACTCTTCCCATATGCGGCTCCAGTTTCTCCAGAAGCGGATCGGATGTTTTTTCCTCAAAACCTTCTATCAACAGCCAGTCAACCGCATACCGGCTGTATGTCAGAACCTGCTTCGCTGCTTTCAACTTCCCATAAACAGGCTTCGTGTCCAGCGCATAATGCAGACAGTAAAAATATTCATCTATCAGTTTTTTAAATTCTGACAGTTTTTCTTCCTTTTCTTCATAATAAATCCCCAGTCTGTCAAAAAGCTTCGCCAGTATCTCCCTCTCCGGGGAAACCGTGCCGTGCTCGATCTTACTCAGATAAGAGGGCACGCAGATTCCGTAACAGACTTCCTTTTGCCCCTTATCCTGCCTGATGCGCTCCATTTTCAAAAGGATTCCTTCTACAGCCTGTAAAGAATCATGCGCTGACTTTTCCTTCATATACATTCTGTCCTTTCTGATCTGCTTTCCCGCATTCGCTTTTTTATCTGCGTCTGTATTTCTTTTCGATGACCACTACATAGACCACCATGGCCGCAATGCTTTCCGCCATTGCGCCCATAATGGAAAGAAGGACCCAGGCGGAATTTTCTCCCGCCAATAGCGGCAGTCCCAGGAAAATAAAGACAATTCCGAACGTACAGAACAATTTCGCCATTGCCCGGTTGTATTTCTTTAAATCCGTAATCTCAAACATTTTCGTATTCGCCCAGAATCCCATTACTTTAGCCTTGCGGGAAAAGATAGCCTGTATGCCCATACTGATAAAGAAAATGCCCACGATACACCATATGATAAATCCGATCTGTTCTCCCGACATTTGCTTTTATTGCCCCTTCCTTTTTCTATTTCTATTTCTTACGGAATCGCTCGTTTTGCTGTCATTGCTGTCATGGGGATCATTGAAAGAAAATCCCGATCAGGCGCATCTTATCGTCAAAATTAATTGTATAGATCACCTTGACATTTTCATAAGTAACATGTACCTGTGTGAACAGATATGACTTTCCTTTCTGCTCCACCTCCGCCATATAAACCGTGCCGATTTCCAGCATTTCTCCCCAGTTATCGCCAAGGTATGCCCGTCCTTCATCAATCGCTTCTTTCGTCAAAGCACTCTGCAGTTCCTCCTCCGCATATGCTTTCAGCGCCTCAAAATCATCCGCATTTATTAACAGAATGGTCTCTTCCACCTTTTCCTCTACGGTTTCTTTTACAAACTTCCCGCTGTGCCCGAATTCATATGTTTTCGGCAGCCACCACCAGACAAAAGCACACAAGATGACCAGCACGATGAGCGCTGATACCAGATTCCTTAAAAGCCTGCTTTTTTTATAAACCTTTATCTCCTCCGGGGAAAGATTCTGATTAAACTCCTCCGCGATCTCCTCTATCGTCCCCATACTCTCCACGACCTGCGAAAACTGCTCCCCCGCCGCTATCCGCGCCGAAATATCCGCCAGTATCTGCCTTCTTATTTCTTCTTTTTTACTTTTGGAACATTTTACTTTTTTGACAATCTGGTTTACATAATTTTCTTTATCCATATGATATCTGTCCTTTCTGTTTTTCTATCAATACCAGACCTCCGAGGGCTTTCACTCCTTTTCTTTCATTATCCTCTCCGCCCCCTCCGCTATCTGTTTCCAGACCTCATAGATTTCCGTCAGTTCCTTTTCTCCCTTTTGGGTGATCTGATAATACTTTCTGGGAACCTGTCTGTCCTCCGGCTCGCTCCAGCTGCTCTCTACCAGCTTCTCATCCTCCAGACGATAGAGGATAGGATACAGCGTTCCTTCTTTCAGGCAAAAAACATCGCCGCTCTGTTCCCGAAGTTCCTGGATAAGCTGATAGCCATATTTTTTATCATCTTCCAGCAGTTTCAGAACCAGCATATCCAAAACGCCTTTCTTCATCTGCCGCTCATATTTATCATTCATAGGCCAGAGAGGGTCTCCTTTGTAGTTTCATAATATTTTGTATTACTAAGTATATTGTAATATCTATTTCATAAAATGTCAAACAAAAAATTCTTCTCTTTCCTTACGATCCCGCCGACTGATAGTGTCTGATCCCCAGCCGCCACAGATAATAGCAGACCAAAGCAAACGGCAGCGTCCCCAGCGGATAGAGACTGTAATACCAGGCGCCAGCGCGTCCCAGAAGATACTGCAAAGGATAATACTGTATCAAAGCATACGGGATCACATACGTGCAAAACTGCATCATCCCTTTTCCGTAGATATCAACTGGATACTTCCCATGTTCCTTCGCCCCATAAGAAAGGATATTGACAGCCTCCAGTCCCTCTAATGTGAAAAAACTCAGCGCCGCCTCCAATAAGAAAATGCTGGCAAAAAGCATCGTCCCGCCGATTAGCATCATGGCAACCGTAAACACACGTCCCCACGTCCAGTCTACAGGACTGATGACAATCCCATAGACAAACATCACGAGTCCCTGTAACAACATACCGATACGGCTCACGTCAAACTCGCCGCCTAACAGTTGCAAAATAGCGCTGCGGGGCCGCAAAAGAATCCTGTCAAATCCGCCCCGCCGCACAATACCGGCGAAATTCGAAAAACCATGAGAGACCGCCTCACACAACGAAAAACTCATCTGAATAATAGAAAAGCACAACAGCACCTCGCCAAACTCATATCCTTTCACAACATGGAATCGTTGAAAGACAAAATAAGCTCCCAAAATCGCATTAAAAGATACCAGGAATCTTCCTGTCACAATTAGAAAAAATGACGCTTTATACTGCATACTGCTTCGTAGAGCGATGGATAGATAATGGAAATACAACACTAAATTCTCTTTTAAAGATACCCTCATAAAATCTCCCCTTTTCTCTATATGTCCGCTCATTATCAGCCAGACAGACGCAATCCATCCTAAACCTTCCTAGCCTCCCTGCACGACCACTTTCCGCTCCGCCGCCCGGCACAATATTCTCCCCGCTATATAGAGCGCAGCCAGCCAGAAGCACTGTAAACCGATGGCCCGCAGCATCTCTGCGCCCGCCAGATCGCCGCTGTAAATACGAAGCGGCACATTGAACATCCCCGCAAACGGCAGAAGTTCCAGCACTTTCCTGACGCCATCCGGCATAAACGGCAGCGGAATGATCGCACCCGCCAGAAACTCCACCATCGAGGTGAACATCATCCGCAGTCCCTGCGGTGAAATGGTAAAAAAAGACAGGATATACACAAACATACAAAAGGCCACCGTCACTCCCAGCCCCAGGAGCGCTGTCAGAATGAAAAGACACAGGCTCGCCGGACTTTGCGGGAGCGTCATCCTGAAAGGCTCCGGCATTAAAAACGACACCAGCAGGATCGGCAGACAGCGGATAGACGCATTGGCCAGACGGATACCGACAGTTCTGGCAAACCACATATGATATATCGAAAGCGGTCTGCACAGTTCATAAGCAATGTCGCCGTTTATGATGCTGTCAAAAATTTCATTATCCGCATGCCACGCCGTAAAAAGCGCGAAAAAAGCCTCCCGCAGCCACACATAAGCCACCACGGCCGAAAAATCCATCGGAAAAGCCTCCGGCGCAGCCTCCCAAAAGGCCCGAAACGCAAGACATTCCATGAATCCCCATAAAAACTGCGTAACGATGCCGCCTATCGCCGCTGTCCGGTACTGTAACCCCATGGCGAAGCGCAGACGGAAAAAAGAAATATACTTATGTATCTTTTTCACAGGCGCGCCCTCCTATAAGATGTCCAGTTTGCGATAAAGATCAGCCACGATATGATCCAGATGCGCAGAACCGTCATTTTCCTGTATTGTCAGCTCTTTTTCCGGCTTTTCCCGTATCTTATCCGCAGCAAGCCGCTTCATATCCTCCAGCGTTCCATCCATGAGGATATGTCCCCTGCCGATCAGGATGATACGCTCCGCCAGCGCCTCAATATCCTGCATATCGTGCGTGGTCAGGATAATTGTCGTCTTATGCTCTTTGTTCAATCGCAGGATAAACTCGCGGACTGCCAGCTTAGAGACGGCATCCAGTCCGATCGTCGGTTCATCCAGAAATAAAATTCCGGGCGAATGCAGTAAAGAGGCCGCAATCTCACAGCGCATCCGCTGTCCCAAAGACAACTGACGCGTCGGTATTCTTAACAGTTCCTGCAAACTCAGCAGACTCGTTAATTCTTCCAGATTCTGCTCATAAACGGAAATCGGGATTGCATAAATATCTTTAAGAAGTGCAAAGGAATCTATAACCGGAACATCCCACCACAACTGCGAACGCTGGCCAAATACCACGCCGATATGCCGCACATGCTCGGTACGGTCCTTCCACGGTATCCGGCCGTCTATCAGACAGTTTCCGCTGTCCGGTGTCAGGATTCCACTGAGAATTTTGATCGTAGAACTTTTTCCCGCGCCGTTCGGACCGATATAGCCGACTATCTCTCCGTCATGAATTTGAAAACTGACATCCGATAATGCCTGTATCGTTTCCGTTTCTCTGCGAAACAGCGCCTTGCAGGCTTCTTTTAGGCCTGCGTTTCTTTTTGCTACTTTGTACGATTTGCATATATGCTCCATCGTGATCATTTTGCTTCCTCCTGGTAGTAATATTTTGTTTTCCCTACGCGGGAAAATATCTTGCCAAGTAGTTGGTGTATTTATTTTTATGGTTCTTATTTTATCACATAATCCTGCATTTATCTATGCCAAAAAACTTCCTTCATTCAGTCATAATAATTCGGCATCGGCCCCTGCGGATACTCTCCCTGCATGTTCAGAACATACGGCCATTTCCCCGTATCCTGTATCAGAAAACCATAAACCACTCCCATATGGCGATGCCAATGCCGGAACTGGCCCAGAATCAAACAAAACCTGGACATATCGCATCCTTCCGGCATCTGTGTCAGTTCATTATCTGTCAGTTTATTAATATATTTCTCTATTTTTTCTTTTATCTGATAAAAATAGGCCAGCACCTGTTCCACACTCAGCCGCTCGTCTCCCGGAATGACATTCAGATCAGCCAGCGTCTTCGTATGAAAAGCCGGGTCTTTATAAGACGCATCACAAGGATTAATATACCATCTGTCCATAGAATATAAGGTATGGTAAACATACTTCCACATAGGCAGTCCATCATATCGTTTATCCCAAAGGCTTTCCGGAATACATTTTATCAGATTCTCGGTTTCCCACAAGGCTCTGCCTGTCAGGAAACGGATATCGTCACATAACATGCCGCAGCCCTTCTTTCTATTTGATTTTTGCCAAAAATTCGTCGTTTATGGGCGTCGCGATACCATGTTTTTTCCCAAGTTCACAAATCGTTCCGGCGAAAAGCACCACTTCCGTTTTTCTGCCGGCTTTGCTGTCCTGACGCATGGAAGGTTCGCCGTCCGGATTTAACGTATCAATAATCGCGACCCAGTCGTTCATATCTTTTTCCGACAAATTGACACCCTCCGCATTGGCCACCAGAATCGTTTCCCGCATGGCCGCTTTCATCATTTCCCGCTCTTTACCTTCCTGCTGTACATTCCGGTAAGTTCCGCCACAGAGCGATACAGTCTGATTGACGCCGACATTGCAAAGCAGTTTCCCCCACATAGCATGTTTCATATCCGCCGGAAGGGAATAAGCAAAACCGGTCTTATCAAAAAAGGCTTTCACGGCTTCTAAATTCTCCTGTCTGCCGCCATTTAAAACGCCGAGCGCCAGTTCGCCTTTATTGGCGCAGGTCGCGGTATTCCCCTCTTTCATAGCGTCCATCTTCTGTGCGATACAATGCAGCACTTTTTCCCTGCCGAAACGCTTTCCAAGATCATCTTCGCTCCGTATTCCGTTCAAAACCGATATGATGACCGTATCTTCTCCTACAAGATGCGCCACTTCTTCCATGGCAGTCTCCAAGGCTCCATATTTCACCGCAAATAAAAGCAGTTCAGAGGGCCGCTTCTCCTGTGCCGCATCCGCATAGTGAAAATCGCAGACTTCGCCGTTAAAAGTCACACTCTCCTTCTGGTAACGCATAATCCGCGCCTTATCGGCCAGTACCCGCACTTTCTCTTTGCCTAACTTCTTCGTAAAAAAATCTGCATACATCACACCCAGCGCGCCCAATCCTACTATATCAATACTCTGTATCATCATAAATACCCTCCTTTGAAATCCTTTCTATTCTGTCAGTTTTTCGCTTTTTCCTTCACCGGTATCCAGATCTCGCTGACATAATCTTCGGCACTTTTATCTCCCGGCGGATAATTTTCAATATCATAGTTGGGGATCAGTTCATAATCCGCCCCCGGCAGCCATTCTCCGTATAGGAAACGCCACATCTTCTGTACCCCCTCCGGCATAGCGCCCACACAGGTAAAAACGGCCCATGTATGCGCAGGGATCATAACTTTTTGAAAACCGTCCGGCACCCCTCCCACATCTTCCGAAAAACAGCCGATCCCATACATAAACTGTTTCTCTTCCATGGATTCCTGCAGACAGACGCCTACGTTTCCAGATACCTTTTCATCCAGTCTCTTTTGAAAATAGTCCGTCCAAAAGGCAGGAATCTCCGCAGTCCCATTTTCATCTGTAAATATCTTTGGATACACGACCAGGGAAAAGCTGCTTTTTTGTTCGATACGATAATCTATCAAAGAACCACCTTCTATAGAAACTTTGAGTGTCAGTTTATTAAAATATTTCAGTTTTGTTCCTTTTTCCGCCTGCTTCGGCGTAACACCGTGAAACCGCGTAAAGGCTTTGGAAAAACTTTCCGGGGTCTCATAGCCGTATTTGTACGCCACATCAATGACCCTGGCCCCTTTTCTGGTCAGTTCCTCTCCGGCCAGAGACAGCCTTCTTTTCCGGATATATTCCCCGACCGTCATGCCTGTCAGCAGATTGAACGTCCGCTGGAAATGAAAGAGGGAGATGTTCACATACCCCGCAACATCTTCCCCGTGGATATCTTCTGATAAATGCTCCTCTATGTAAGCTATCGCCTTATTGATCGACTGTATCCATTCCATGTGGTACCTCTTTATATGAACTGTTTATACTATCAGTATTCTAGCAATAGTCTGCATAGAAGTCAAATGTTTCACATCCTAAGATGACCAGACACCGACAGAGCGGACATTACTCTCTTCTAAATCCCTCATATGCCTGCCGCAACAGTTCTACAGCCTCCGCCTCACTTTTCCCCTCCAGTTCGCTCATATCTATCCACCGGAAATACGCAGTCGTCTTACTAAATCCCATATTTTCATAATAAACATACGGAAAACTCTCGTACTCTTCTTCAGTAATTACATTGTAATTGCAGTCTTCACTGACGGTATGCGGCGACCAGTCTTCACCTTCATACGTGACCGTCTGGCGGGCAAGCGGCGTCTCCAGGATATAGTCGTCCTGCATACACAGGGAACTGGATCTGTACACATATTCATCCGGCGACACTCTGATCTCGTCATACACAAGATAATAATCTCGTATTCCTTCGGAGTAGCCAAAAGAACTATAGACCGTCATCTGCTCCGTTATGATATCCGGCTGGGAATCTCCCTCCCTAAAAGAAGTGTCCAGTTCCTGCAGATTTCCTTCCTGATCTATCTTGTAAAATCTGCTGTAAGTATAGTGTCCCGTACCGCCATAATTGGCAACGATAAGCTCAATACAACCGTCATAACTTAATCCCGCTACCGTAAAGCAACACAATTCATCCGCATACTCTATCGGAATATCCCAGATATCCCTGTTGGCAGCCAGCAGTTCCAACTGCTTTTCCGTACTGAAATAACCGTAGAGGCCATCCACATAATCCATATACGCCGCCCATGTTCCCGTTACCGAGGCTATCGTATCCGTCAGCCGTTGTGTCAGCAGATACTCTTCCAACAGACTGTCTTTATAAAAAGCCGGGCCGTTCTCCGTCGGCGCTTCTATGCGGTAACTTTTCAGATCCGGATGATCCATATAAAACATATTGTCAGAATATTCCTGTAAAAAAACATCCGCCTCGCTCCACTCCTCCGTACCATTACGATACTGGACCAGCACGATCACGTCTTTTTTCCCATCACTGTTATAATCCGTAAAAGATACCGCACTCACCCCGGCGAACTCGTCTGTCTTTAGCGTTTCGCTCTCCGGAAATGTATATACAACGACTCCCTCTTTAGCCAGAACAAAGCGCGGCGCACCCTTTGTCTTAGCAGGCGCAACTGAAACAAACATGACCTTTCCCCAGTCATCCAGTTCCACCTCAAAACTCTGCTCCTCTATGATACCCTCTAATATCCCGCCGTCTTCGTCTTGTATGAGCATTTTATCCCCGAAAGACTTATCGCTCTCCTGTACCGGTTCCCAGCCTGTATCCACTCCGTTTCCCGCATTTTCTTCCTCATCTTTGCTCAATCCACAGCCACTGACACCGCAGATACCATATGCCAATAGCAGAACTGACAACAGCAATTTGTACCTTTTCATCATAATCCCCCTCATGAAATCAAATTCGACAAATGCAGAACATATTTTTATTCTACATTTGCCGAATAAGTTTGTCAATATAATTTTACTGACTGATCAGCTGATCAAATAACAACTACTCTGTTCTTTCCTCCCTTTTTGGCCTTATACAGAGCCGTATCGACACGCGTACACAGCTTGTCAAGCGTATCGCCCGCCTGCGCCTGCGTCACACCGAGACTCACCGTCTGCGGCCTTATGTTCGGATAATCGGTATTCGCAAAACACTGTCTGATAAGTTCCGCGATAAAAGATGCCGAAGAAGCGTCCGTATTATGCAAAAGCATCATAAATTCCTCTCCGCCCCATCTGCCGGATGATACCGTCTGCCGCTGTCCGGCCTGCTCGCTCCGCAGGATATTCGCCAGACCGATGATGACCGCATCCCCTTCCTGATGCCCATATGTATCGTTTACCTGCTTAAAGTTATCAATATCCAACATCACAAGTGAAAACTTTTCTTCTCCGACTCTGGAAAGAGCCTGTTCGATCTGTGACTGAATCTCCTTACGGTTGTAAAGCCCGGTCAGACCGTCAATGATCGCCGCCATTTTCAACCTTTCATTGGCATTTTCCAGTTTTTTGTTCATCTCTTCCAGTTCCAGAGACGTGACGCTGATAAAAGTAGCCAATCTGGATACCAGCGGTATCTGGGATAACGTATTTTCTTCTGATGATACCGGTGCTGTGGTCTTTTTTTCTCCCTCCCGCATGGCCGCTATCACAAGCGTGACATTATGCTGGTTCAGATTCCCGCCCGTGCGCAGAAACTCTCCATGTGAAAAGAACCCACACGAAGCCGATATCTCCTTAAACGGATAAATCTCATACGTCGGCTCCTTGGACGTCCAGAAAGTCCGCCTTGCGGCACAGGAAAAAATATGTAACAGATCCGGCCCGAATTCTGCAATCCGCTTACTATCCTCCTTGATACTGTCAACAATCGTCCTCGGATCACCGTAAGAAATCCGCACAACGGAATCTATATCAATATCCGATGTCATCGTCAGGGAGCCATCCGCGTTGCTCGCCACCGGCGTGCGCAGTATCGTCGTATTATTATGCTCATAGAAAAGCGGAAACTCCAGTGTATTATAAAAAAAGTTCTCGTCATTTTTAATATTCAGATATTTATGATACACATCATAAGCCGGAATCCCGTCAAGTTCCTGTAAAATAGAGCCATTGGACTTCGTCACATGGAATTTCCTGCCAAGCGGTTTCCAGCCGGTCACCTTGATGGAATCTACATGAAAATCCTCTCCCCCGTAGAATAAAATAAGGATCGAATGCTCCGAAAACCCGTCCGTTTTGGAAAAAACACACGAATCGTCGCTCGTAATGTCATCGCTGCACGCTACGCCGCCGAAAATCTGGACATCCTCCCTGATATCTTTCAGGCCATCACAAAAACGCGTCGTTGAGCCTTCCGGGATCGTAAAGAACATCTCAATCGCTTTTACCCAGGGATTCTTCTTCGTCTCCTCTACGATAGCCGCGGTAATCGTATCCACAGACTCTTTAGAGAGATCGTACTGGAAAAAACAAAACTTCGTCGTGGGAAGTTCAAAGACCGTACACACTACCGTAATGTCCCCGGAAAGCTGGCAGTCGATGATATTCCCGCTCGTCGAGCATCCCGTATACATCGTTTCCGGAAAAAAACGCTCGATTTCCTCGCACACGTTATGGATTACGGCAGCATCTAATACTTCGGAATAGATCTGAAACAGACTTGCCTGCATCTTTTCTGCTTCACACTGTTTTTGAAAATCTGAAAGTTCTTCTGCAAATGTCTTCGGGTCATGATACTCAAAACGAAACTGTTTCATATGATAACCTCCAAGTTTTTACTTTTGTATTATAATACCTTCGTCTTTCCATGTTTTTCTGATAAATTTTATATTCTTTCTCTAGTATACATAAAAACATAATATTTTTCAATCATCTTCCAATTTAGGTTTGTTTATAAACCCTTATAAACTCCAAAAATAGAGACAACACTTGATAATGCGGACGTGACATATATGATATTATCAATAGTCTGTAATCTTCATTTTGGTTATCAAATCGTTTCCACAACGCCAAAATCTCCCGTCGATTCCTCGACGGGAGATAGTAGTTTTACTGATAAAACCAATATTATTCAACAATCGTAGCCACACGGCCAGACCCAACAGTCCTGCCACCCTCACGGATAGCAAACGTAAGCCCCTGCTCCATAGCGATAGGATGGATCAACTCGATCGACATCTCTACGTTATCGCCAGGCATGCACATCTCTGTACCATCCGGTAAGTTACATACACCTGTTACGTCTGTTGTTCTGAAATAGAACTGCGGTCTGTAGTTGTTGAAGAAAGGTGTATGACGTCCGCCTTCATCTTTTGTCAGAACGTATACCTGAGCCGTAAATTTCTTGTGGCATGTTACAGAACCCGGTTTTGCAAGAACCTGACCTCTTTCAATGTCTGTTCTCTGGATACCACGAAGCAGAACACCGATGTTATCACCAGCCTGTGCCTCATCAAGCAGTTTACGGAACATTTCGATACCTGTTACAACGGATTTCTGTGTTTCTTCCTTAACGCCGACGATTTCAACATCATCAGACATATGAAGTGTACCACGCTCTACTCTACCAGTAGCAACAGTACCACGTCCTGTGATAGAGAATACGTCCTCTACAGGCATCAGGAAAGGCTTATCTGTATCACGCTGAGGATCCGGGATATAGGAATCAACTGTATCCATTAACTCCATGATCTTGTCGCCCCACTCGCCCTTAGGATCTTCCAGAGCCTTCAGAGCGGAACCTTTGATGATCGGGCAGTCTGTGAATTCGTACTCTTCAAGCTGCTCTGTGATTTCCATCTCTACCAGTTCCAGCAGTTCCGGATCATCAACCATATCACATTTGTTCATAAATACTACGATATAAGGTACACCTACCTGACGGGACAGAAGGATATGCTCTTTTGTCTGAGCCATAACACCGTCAGTAGCAGCTACAACAAGGATAGCGCCATCCATCTGAGCCGCACCTGTGATCATGTTCTTTACGTAGTCAGCATGTCCAGGGCAGTCAACATGTGCGTAATGTCTCTTCTCTGTCTCATACTCAACGTGTGCCGTAGAGATTGTGATACCTCTTTCTCTCTCTTCCGGAGCTTTATCAATATTCTCGAAATCTGTAGCTGTGTTACCTGCTACTCTTTCAGCAAGTACCTTTGTGATAGCAGCCGTTAAAGTTGTTTTACCATGATCAACGTGACCAATGGTACCAATATTACAATGGGGTTTAGTTCTTTCAAATTTAGCTTTAGCCATTTCTAAAGTCCTCCTTAAATTAATTTTCTTTTCTCATTCTTAATAGTTTCATTTTTCATCAGCTATCTTTGATTATATTAAAGATTGCCAATATTTTCAAGTGCTATTTCGATTTTGCCGCCAATACTTTTTCCTGTACGTTCTTCGGCACCTGTTCGTACTTCTCAAAGAACATGGAATAGTTACCGCGTCCCTGTGTCTTAGAACGAAGATCTGTTGAATATCCGAACATTTCAGCAAGCGGTACATAGCCTTTCACCATCTTGCCTCCGCCGATATCCTCCATACCTTCGATACGTCCGCGGCGGGAATTGATATCGCCGATAACATCGCCCATATATTCTTCCGGCATGGTAACTTCAACCTTCATGATAGGCTCTAACAGTACCGGACCCGCTTTTTTCATAGCCTCCTTGAAGCACATGGAACCTGCGATATGGAAGGCCATTTCAGATGAATCGACTTCATGGTAGGAACCATCGTATACATTCGCATATACGCCAAGTACCGGGAATCCACCCAGGATACCTGCCTTGGCAGCTTCTTCGATACCTTCGCCGACTGCGGGGATGTATTCTTTAGGAATCGCGCCGCCGACTACGCTGGTTTCATACTTGAATGTCTCTTCTCCGTTCGGATCCATAGGCTCAAATTTAACTTTACAGTGTCCATACTGTCCACGACCGCCGGACTGTTTCGCGTATTTGTATTCCTGATCGACAGGTTTGGTAAAGGTTTCTTTGTAAGCAACCTGCGGTGCACCTACATTAGCTTCTACTTTAAATTCACGAAGCAGACGGTCAACGATGATCTCCAGATGGAGTTCACCCATACCTGCGATAATGGTCTGTCCGGTCTCCTGATCCGTATGAGCGCGGAATGTCGGGTCTTCTTCTGCAAGTTTGGCAAGCGCCTCGCCCATCTTGCCCTGACCGGCTTTGGTCTTAGGTTCGATCGCCAGCTCGATAACCGGCTCCGGAAATTCCATGGACTCCAGAATAACCGGATGTTGTTCATCGCAGATCGTATCGCCGGTCGTTGTGATCTTAAATCCAACTGCCGCAGCAATATCTCCCGAATATACTTTATCCAGTTCTGCTCTCTTATTGGCGTGCATCTGCAAAATACGACCGACACGCTCTTTTTTATCTTTGGTTGCATTCAGTACATAGGAACCGGAGTTCATCGTACCGGAATACACTCTGAAAAATGCCAGTTTACCAACGAACGGGTCTGCCATGATCTTAAATGCCAGAGCAGAGAAAGGTTCGTCATCGGAAGAATGTCTTTCCACTTCGTTACCGTCAAGGTCAGTTCCCTTAATAGCCGGGATATCTGTCGGTGCAGGCATATACTCCAGAATTGCATCCAGAAGTTTCTGAACGCCCCTGTTTCTATAAGCGGAACCGCAGCATACGGGAATTGCCCTGCATTCGCAGGTAGCAAGGCGTAATGCTTTCTTCATGTCTTCCACGGAAGGTTCTTCCCCTTCCAGATACATCATTGTCAGATCATCATCCAGCTCGCAGACTTTTTCCACTAATTCATCATGGTATAATTCAGCCTGATCTTTCATATCATCCGGTATATCAACGATGTCAATATTCTCGCCTTTGTCATCATTATAGATATAGGCTTTCATCTCAAACAGATCAATAATGCCTTTAAAATCATCTTCTTTACCAATCGGCAGTTGAAGGATGATGGCATTTTTACCCAATCTGGTTCTGATCTGCTCTACTGCACCATAGAAATCGGCACCCAGGATATCCATCTTATTGATGAATGCCATTCTCGGTACGTTGTAGGTATCAGCCTGGCGCCATACATTTTCCGACTGCGGCTCAACACCGCCCTTTGCACAGAACACGCCTACTGCGCCGTCCAGTACACGAAGCGAACGTTCAACCTCAACGGTAAAGTCAACGTGTCCGGGAGTATCAATGATATTGATACGATGCTCTAAAGCGCCCGGCTTGGGCTTGCAGTTTTCTTCCAAAGTCCAGTGGCACGTTGTCGCGGCTGATGTGATGGTAATACCTCTTTCCTGTTCCTGCTCCATCCAGTCCATGGTCGCAGTGCCTTCATGAGTATCACCAATCTTATAGTTAACACCAGTATAATAAAGGATACGCTCTGTCAATGTGGTCTTACCAGCATCGATATGAGCCATAATACCTATATTTCTGGTTCTCTCTAATGGATATTCTCTTCCAGCCAAGGTTTTTTCCTCCTATCTTGATCAAAAACGATAGTGCGCAAATGCTTTGTTTGCCTCTGCCATCTTGTGCATATCTTCTTTTCTCTTCACGGCTGCACCTG
>JAMPIB010000058.1 GCA_023663085.1 Ruminococcus sp.
GAGACATAGCCGCACCGTTCTGCTCTTTAACAGCGCACAGATAACCGAAGTAAGTAGCCTGGATAGCTTCCTGTACGTTGGTAGCGGGTTTGGAAATGTCGCATCCGTAAGAAGCAGCCATTTCTTTCATTAATTTCAGAGCAACCATCTGCTCGGAGATTTCTTCACGAAGACGGATAACGTCGTCTGTCATAACACGGCCTGTAGAATCTTTCTGAGCCTGTTTGTCTTCAATCAGATAGTCGATACCGTACAGAGCAACACGTCTGTAGTCACCGATGATACGTCCACGTCCATAAGCATCCGGAAGACCTGTGATGATATGAGAAGAACGACATGCTCTCATTTCTGCGTTATAAGCATCGAAGCATCCTGCATTATGTGTTTTTCTGTGTGTTGAGAAGAATTCGCTGATCTCAGGATCAACTTCATAACCGTTGTCAGAACATGCTTTCTCAGCCATTCTGATACCGCCGTAAGGCTGTAAGGAACGTTTGAAAGGTTTGTCTGTCTGGAAACCAACGATCTTTTCTTTGCTCTTGTCCAGATATCCGGGGCCGTGTGAGGTAATGGTAGAGATAACTTTCGTATCCATATCCAGTACGCCGCCTGCTTCACGTTCCTGTTTCTGTAAGTCAAGAACCTGTGCCCATAAGTCTTTTGTGTTTTGTGTAGGACCGGCTAAGAAAGACTCATCACCTTCATAGAGATGATAGTTTTTCTGGATGAAGTCGCGCACATTAACTTCATTTTCCCATTTGCCGCCTACAAAATCTTTCCATTCTGGTCTCATTTTGAAATAGCCTCCTGTTTTAATAATTTTGGTTAATATATTTAGCATATTTTATGGGAAAAATATGCCTGAAAACATACTAATAACCATACCTTTCTCTCAGCCTGCGATATTTGTGACTGAAAGGAACAATATTCGCAAGACAAACAAGTTTGTCTGTGAAAAATTTTAATTTTTCAACCTATTACCGTACAAACATTATATGTTAAAAACGCAAGTTACGTCAAGTCGGGCATTGTACTTTTTCGCATACAAAATTATAATTTTTCTATAAAATTTTGTGAAAATTGTATGAGAAAAGAGCATATAAACGACAGGTGAAAAATAAATAAACGGCAATATGTCCTGTAAACTGGACTTTTGTCCCTATATATGGTAAATTTGAAACATAGTTTTTCTATATCTTATGGAGAAAGGCTCGGTGTCTGTTATGAAAGAATTGGAATATCCTTTTCAACCGGAATATATTCTGAAAAAACGCAAAGCGATAAAAAAAGAACTGACGGCCTGCAATGAGGCTGCCGCGCAGGACGGCAAAAATGTTATCTCCAAGCGTATCGCGATCCTGGGCGGTTCGACAACGCACGACGTTAAAGAGATGCTGGAGTTATTTTTGCTCAATGTTGAAATAACACCTGTTTTTTATGAATCCGAGTATAACCAGTACTGGCAGGATGTGATGTTTGATAACCCGGAACTGGTTTCTTTTGCCCCGGATCTGATCTATATCCATACGAGCAGCAGGAATATCAAGGATTTTCCGACGCTGAAAGATTCCGCGGAGCAGGTTGAGGCGCTTTCGGAAGAGGTTTATCATTCCTTTGAACAGCTATGGGAAAAGATTGAGAATGTTTATCAATGCCCGGTCATTCAGAATAATTTTGAACAGCCGTTTTACCGTCTGCTTGGGAATGCCGATTTTTCGGATATACACGGGAGACTTCATTTTATCAACGGGCTGAACGAGAGGTTTGCCCGTTATGCGCAGGAGCATAAAAATTTCTATATCAATGATATTAATTATATGGCCTCCTGTTATGGTATTCAGAAGTGGGCTGACCCCATGTACTGGCATATGTACAAATATGCCTGCACGGTGCAGGCCATACCGGAGCTGGCTTATAACATAGCAAGCGTTATTAAATCAATCTATGGAAAAAATCAGAAGGCGCTTGTACTGGATCTGGATAATACACTCTGGGGCGGCGTGGTCGGAGACGACGGAGCGGACAATATCGAAATTGGTCAGGAGACCCCTATGGGGCAGCTGTACAGCGAGTTCCAGACTTATATTAAAGAACATAAGGATCTGGGGATTCTTCTGGCTATTGACTCCAAAAATGACGAAGAGAACGCTCTGGCAGGCTTAAACCGTCCGGACAGCATCCTGAAACCGGAGGATTTTCTGGTGATCAAGGCTAACTGGGAGAGCAAAGACCGGAATATCGAGGAGATCGCGCAGGAACTGAATATCGGCACGGACAGCCTTGTATTTGTGGATGATAATCCTGCGGAGCGTCATATCGTGGAGGCGCAGGTTTCCGGCGTCAAAGTGCCGGAAGTGGAAGATATCACCGGGTTTATCACGACTCTGGACAGGGCGGGATATTTTGAAGTGACAAATATATCCGAGGACGACTTGAAGCGGAATGAGATGTATAAAGCCAATGCCCTGCGCCGGAAACAGGAAATGAGTTATACGGATTATGCGGATTATCTGCGCTCTCTGGAAATGCAAGCGGATATCGGGTCTTTTTCTCCACTATATATGGCGCGGATCGCCCAGCTTACCAATAAGAGTAATCAGTTCAATCTGACGACGAAGCGCTGTTCGCAGGCGGATATCGAGGGGTATGCCCAAGACCCGGCCTATATCACTTTATATGGAAAACTTACGGATAAATTCGGCGATAACGGCGTGGTCTCCGTGGTTTTCGGGCATCGGGACGCGGAAGATGACATTTTGTTCCATATTGATCTGTGGCTGATGAGCTGCCGTGTGCTGAAACGGGATATGGAATACGCCATGATGGACGAACTGGTCCGCATATGTGCAGAACGCGGCCTGCGCAGGATAAAAGGATATTATTACCCGACTGCCAAAAATAAGATGGTGAAAGACTTTTACGGGCTGCAGGGATTTACGAAAGTAAGCGAGGATGCGGAAGGAAATTCGGAGTGGGAATTTGCCGTTTCTAAAGGGTATGAGAAGAAAAATAAGGTGATCCGGGTAAATGCTGTATAAAAAACGGGGCTTGCACGAATATTGTTTTCGGCTTATACTGTATAAGCATAAAATATATGTAACGGGTCACACTGTTACTGTATGAAATAGTCAGACAAATGAAATTTTTAGAAAGAGAGGTATAAAATTATGGCTGATATTACAAAGGATATGACGATTGGTGAGATCTTGAGGACGAATCCGGATGTGGCTCCGATCCTGATGAATGCAGGGATGCATTGTCTGGGATGTCCTTCCGCACAGGGAGAATCTCTGGAAGAGGCAGCTATGGTGCATGGGATGAATATCGATGAATTAATGGCACAGATAGCGGCGCTGTAACGGAGACATGATGGGACATGGTATTTAGTTCAACAATTTTTATTTTTTTCTTCCTGCCGCTTGTGCTGGCAGGATACTTTTTGTTGCGCTCGACTAAGAGCAGGAATATATGGCTGCTTGCTGTCAGTCTGTTTTTTTATTTTTGGGGAGGAGCGTCTTTCTTTCCCATTATTTTATATTCCATCGTATTAAATTATACGGGCGGCCGTATTCTGGGAGTATTGCAGGAGGCGGGAAGAGAAAAGGCCGGGAAAGCGGCATTTGCGGTTTTTGTTGTTCTGAATCTCTTAAATCTGGGATACTGGAAGTATACAGGGTTCATCATGCAGACAATCTGCGATATCACAGGAGTTTCCTGGACGATACCCGATATTGTTCTGCCGATAGGGATTTCCTTTTTTACGTTCCAGGGTATGAGTTATGTGATCGACGTATATAGAAAAGATGTGCCTGTACAGAAAAATATCCTGAAAGTGGGATTGTACATAGCGTTGTTCCCGCAGCTGATCGCCGGGCCGATCGTGAGATATTCTGATATTGAGAAGCAGCTGGATGGAAGGAATCCCAGCGTAGATGATTTTGCGGCGGGTATTCGGCTTTTTACGGTGGGACTGGCGAAAAAGGCCATTCTGGCCAATTCTGCGGCGGTCACGACAGATGCTGTTTTTGGTATACATCCATATCAGAATGAGCCGTCTGTGGCCTGGCTGGCGCTTCTATGTTATTCCATTCAGATCTATTTTGATTTTTCGGGTTACAGTGATATGGCAATAGGTCTTGGGAGGATGTTCGGCTTTACTTTTCCGAAGAATTTTGACTATCCGTTCATCTCCTGTTCCGCCTCGGAATTGTGGCGGAGATGGCATATATCGCTTTCTACGTGGTTTAAAGATTATGTTTATATCCCGCTTGGCGGCAGCAGGACGGGAAATGCCTATCTGAACCTGTTATGCGTGTTCCTGTTGACGGGCTTATGGCATGGCGCCTCCTGGAATTATGTGCTGTGGGGGGCTTTCTGGGGGATCCTGATCGTAGCGGAGCGCTTTTTATCCCGGAAGATAAAACTGCCGTTTTCTGTGCCGAAGATCATTTCGTGGGCCTTTACGATGTTTTTGTGGCTGATCAGTATGGTCATATTCCGGACAGGGTCGCTTAGGGAATGTGCGCAGTTCTTTCAGTCTATGTTCGGGCTTGTCCCTGTACAGAATGCAGGTTTTTCGCTGCCGTATTATGTCCATAAATATGAGCTGTTCATTATTGTGAGCGGTATGATAGCGATGCTGCCGTTGGGAAAACAGCTCTATCTGCGGCTGCAGGAGAAATTGCCGCAGACGGTGTTTACGATATTGGAAAATGCTGTCACGCTGCTGTTTTTTGCTGTTTCCGTTCTGTATGTCGTTACGGGAACTTATAATCCGTTCATTTATTTTCAGTTCTAAAGCAGGAAGGCAGGGTAAAGGTTCGGGATGAAAGCATGGGTGCGAATATGAATCGGAAAATAAATATCATATTTATCGTTATTTTTATATTGGGAATTTCTTTGCCGTATCTGTTTGCACACAGAGACAAAGAGGGACGTATCTCGTCCATGGAGAACAGGACGCTGGCAGCTTATCCGTCTATACGCACGGAGGAAGGCGGTCTGAATAAGGGGTATCTTACGGAGTTTGAAGAATGGCTCAATGATAATCTCCGCGGGCGGAGCCTTATGGTAGAGGTCAACTCTGCGATGCAGTATCTGCTCTTTGAGCGGATCGTAAAGTCGGATACGATGATGGGCGTAAAACCGTGGCTTTTTGTGAATGAGGAAGACATGATCAGGGAGTATCAGCGGCGGAATCTTTTAAGTGAAGAGGAACTGCTCCAATATACCGGAAAGATGCAGGAGATTTCAGATTATCTGAAAGAGCAGGGCATTGCGTTTTATTATTTTCAGTGTTATGACAAAGAGGAGATTTAC
This sequence comes from Ruminococcus sp., assembly GCA_023663085.1. Lineage (GTDB taxonomy): Bacteria > Bacillota > Clostridia > Lachnospirales > Lachnospiraceae > UBA3282. Next base: position 5,320 of record JAMPIB010000058.1, read on the forward strand.
CCTGAGAAGTATGTAAAAGGGATCAACAGGGTTGGCACGTTTTCCAGAGCGGATCAGATCGTGCAGGCATTGGCGGAAAAGACGGATGTCAACCAGATATTGATAAAGGATACGCTGCTTGCCCATAAAGAGGAAATGATTTATTTTCAGTATGTGGATCTTTTACACTGGAATGAGAAAGGTTCTTATTACGGGTATCAGGCGCTGATGGAGAGGCTGCGGGATGATTTTCCCATGATACCGCTCCTGCGGGAAGAAGATTATGACATCACGCAGCGGGAAGAGACAACGGAATTTTACGGCTTTGAATATCCGTATACGGAGAGTGTTCCCATTTACAGTGTGAAAGAGCCGCAGGCGCGGGAGATCACGGAAGAAACGCAGGATACATGGGATTTTTTGCATGTAAAAGAACATACGCATGAATATAGTAATGAATCCTGTGAAAACAATTTGAAGATCCTGGTTTTGGGCGACAGCTTTGTGAGGATGTTCTTAAAGGATGATCTGGCGGAAAGTTTTTGTGCAACACTCAGCATAGACTGGGCCAATATCTCTGTTCTGGCCGAAGCCGTGGAAGTTTATCAGCCGGATATCGTTATTCTGGAAAGTACACAGAAGGCACTCGGCAATACCATTTCTCTGGTCAGTCAGTGGGAATGGCCGGACAGATAGAGACAGGACGATAAATAAAAGGACAGCGGCGGATCGGCTGTCCTTTTTCAGACTTATATAGAGGCCAGTGACTGAATGGCTTTGTCTTTGATGATCGGTTCGCAATGTTCTTCGAGATAGGATTCTACTGCGGAAGAAAAATGTTCTGCACAGCCGTATTCTGAGCAGATATTGCAAAGGCGGTTGAAGTTGGCCACACTCAGTCTGGCGGGACTGATGAGCAGCAGATAGGAACCGTCCGAGTCGTTTTTGTATAAAGAACTGACACCGATATAAAACGGTGCGGCAATATGGCACAGCCGCATAACATCATCTAAAGTTGGAAAAGAGAACATCCGGTTGGTATGCGGAATGACAGGTGCTCTTCTCGTCGTAGCGGTGCGCGGCACTTCTGTATCGGCGGTATCAAACGAGCGGCTCTGTTCGTCCATCTTTCGCAGCATATCCAGCATTTCGTCAGCGCTGTCGGCAAAAGCCTCCATCAGATCTTCGTGGTCGTCATCCATATCGTCATCATGAACAGATGGTGCAAATTTGGAAAACCGGGTATCGAGTTCTTCGGGATCTTCCACTTTGGTGACGATCAGAACGATACATTCCGCATTTAAAGGAATAGCCTCTATCATAAGAGGGATATCTTCTGCTTCAAACCCGCATTCATAAGCAGCCTGCTGCATCATATCACGAAACAGTGTCTTGGCCTTTTCGGTGCCGTATGCCAGTTCGCTTATTTTTAATTCCCTGTCCACCAGATCTTCTCTGGTAAGCGTACAGCGAATCTGATGTTCATTTACTTTTTCTATTTTCATCATAATCTCCCATTCTTGCACATTCTTACTATAAGATACTGATACAGTTGAGTTATGTGAGTTATTTTGATAAAAGTATCTTATACTTTGTGTAGCGTTTCGTCAATAGTCCGACAAAACTCTTTATAAAAATTTATAAATTTTATTATTTTTAAAGAAAATTCTTGCTTTTTTGTAATATTTTGGATATAATTACCGCAAGGTGTCTCCCGGCAATCTGTGCAGAAAGGAGGCAAGGCGTAATTTAATAGAAAATCCGGCAGACGTGGCTTCTTTTGAAGACACATCTATTTCTCAATATATAATTATATGTCTTATATAATATAGTATGAGAAAGTCTTACAGGCATATGTGCCCGGTCATAAATAATTTCTTTTCATTCGTTATTTTTCACAATTATAATTCACAGGGATTGAAAAGGTTATACAGGTATTTTTTATTTTTTTGGCGCGTTGGGAGCATCTTGATCTATTGTCTTATTTTTTGTCATTTTTACATACATTTCCCGATTTTTCACAGCCGGAGCTGTTTGTTATCATACCACGGATTCCTTTTGGCAGATATCCGGATTTTGGAAAGGAGGGATAGGCTGTGATCCTGCGGACATACTCTTTTCAGGAAGTCCCCGCTTATACAAGCACTGAAGGATTCTGGTTTCGCAAAAACAGTCAAAAAAAGTAAAAATAATAATGACTCTCAGGCAATAGTCTGTTATAATAAGGACGGTCAGAAAGGAGCTGGATAAATGAAAAAAATAATCCCGGTACTTGTCGCGATCGTCCTTATTTTTGTTATTGCGGCAGTAGGATTCGGAACGGTATTGATCGACAAATACTCGTATTCCAGGGAACGCGCCGATTTAGACGGCTATTTCGGGATAACGGGCGAAGATGATGTGCCGATCATTTTACAGGATGCTCAGATAGAGGAACATGCCAAAATATGGGATAACGTATGTTATTTTGACTTTGCAACCGTACATCTGTATTTTAATGACAGATTTTATGAAGATAAAACGGAGAATCTCCTGCTCTATACGACGCCGGATTCCATCATCCGCACCGATATCGGTTCTACCGTATATGAGACAAGCAGGGGAGAAGCGTTTGATACAGGATATGTGATCGCCAGATATGAGGGAGACATTCTGTATGTGGCGGCGGATTATGTGAAAAAGTATGCGAATTTCTCTTATGAACTTTTCACACAGCCTTATCATATGCAGGTCTACACACAGTGGGAAGAACGTCAGGTGGCGGATATCACGAAAGATACGCAGGTCAGGTACCAGGGCGGCATCAAGAGCGATATCCTGACGGATGTATCGCAGGGAGACCGTGTGATCGTACTTGAAGAAATGGAGAACTGGACGAAAGTAAAAACCCACGACGCCTATATCGGATATGTGGAAAATAAGAGACTTTCGGAAAAATATACAGATGAGCCGGTGCCGGTGACAGATTATGTGGAACCGGAATATGCAAGCCTCACCAGAGATCATAAAATTAATCTGGCCTGGCATGCCGTTTATGACATGGGCGGCAACTCGACTCTGACAGGGCTGCTGTCTACGACGCAGAGCGTGAATGTCGTTTCACCGACCTGGTTCGTTCTTTCTGATGATATGGGGAATTTCACGAGCCTGGCTTCTAAAGAATATGTGGAGACGGCTCATGGAATGGGTCTGGAAGTATGGGGACTTATCAGTAATATATCAGATTCAATAACAGTTGATATGTATGAATTGCTTTCCAAAACAAGCACCAGAACATATCTGATCGAACAGCTTGTGGCAACGGCCTTAGAATATGGGTTGGACGGTATCAACATTGACTTTGAAGATCTTGGAAACGATACGGGAGAACCGTTTATCGAGTTTATCAGAGAACTTTCCATTCCCTGCCGGGCTAACGGTATCGTTTTATCTGTCGATAATTATGTGCCCATGGGATATAATAACCACTATCACCGGGAAGAACAGGGACTGGTGGCCGATTATGTAATTATCATGGGATACGACGAACACCATGGCAACAGCGAAGAGGCCGGTTCGGTGGCTTCGATCAATTACGTGGAGAATGGTATTGCCAGAACGGTGGAAGAGGTACCGGCGGAGAAAGTGATCAACGCCATTCCTTTTTATACGCGGATATGGGAGACCAACGGCACGACGATAACGAGTCAGGTAGTCGGTATGCAAATGGCCAGAGAATATTTAGGCAACCACGGGATTGAGAAACAGTGGGACGAAGAAACCTGCCAGAATTACGGAGAGTATCAGTCCGGCAACAGTTACTTCCAGGTATGGCTGGAAGATGCGGATTCCATCAAGGTAAAATTAAACGTCATGGATCAGTATCAGATCGGCGGTGTGGCCGAATGGCGGCTGGGACTGGAAGAACCGATGGTCTGGGAAGTCATTGCGGAGTACATGAACAGGTATTAAAGAAAATAAAATAATTAAAATAAAATAAAAAAGATCAAAAAGACTATGCAGAAATCCCTGAGAAAGGCTTCTGTCATAGTCTTTTTTGGCACATGGGAAAGTGTTTCACAATTATCTTGTGTGGTTGTGCTGCGGACTTGACATCCTTTTCAAATAGGTATATTATTCATATATATATACTATGAATTGAACGCATTGAGGACAGAAAAATTATGACGGAGCAATTTGCACGCACAGAGATTTTGTTGGGAAAAGAAGCGATGGAGAAACTGCGCCGGGCGCATGTCGCCGTCTTCGGTATCGGGGGCGTCGGCGGCTATGTGGTGGAGGCTCTGGCAAGAAGCGGCGTCGGATATCTGGATCTGGTCGATAATGATGTCGTGTGCGAGACGAATCTGAACAGACAGATCATAGCCTTGAGGGAGACTATTGGCAGAGCCAAGGTGGAAGTTATGAAGGAGCGGGTGCTGTCGATAAATCCTGCGGCGGAGGTAAATACTTTTAAATGTTTTTATCTGCCGGAAAATGCGGATGATTTTGACTTTGGCGGTTATTCTTATGTAGTGGATGCCGTGGATACGGTGAGCGCCAAGATTGAACTGATCCTGCGGGCAGGCCGGGCGGATATTCCGCTCATAAGCTGCATGGGCACCGGTAATAAACTGGATCCGACACGGCTGGAGATAGCGGATATCTATGAGACTTCCGTCTGTCCACTGGCAAAAGTCATGCGCAGAGAACTGCGGAAACGGGGTGTGAAATCATTAAAGGTATTATATTCTAAAGAAGAACCCCTAAAGCCGGAAAGCAGTATGGAAGATACGGTACGAAGGGCCATTCCGGGCAGTACATCGTTCGTCCCCCCGGCGGCAGGGCTTATCATAGCTTCGGAGGTTGTAAGGGATATTATTAAATAACATGCGATTTGGAATCGGCCGTTATTGTATACACAGGAAAGGAGTATTAACATGAAAATATCAACAAAAGGGCGGTACGCGCTGCGCTTGATGCTGGATCTGGCAACATATTGCGCGGGCGGGCCGGTCAGCTTGAAGGACGTTGCCCAGAGGCAGCAGATATCGGATAAATATCTGGAACAGATCATTTCCGTTCTGAATAAGGCGGGGTATGTTAAGAGTATCAGAGGCGCGCAGGGCGGCTACTTTTTAAGAAAAGACCCCTCCGAATATACGGTGGGCATGATACTGCGGCTGATAGAAGGCGATCTGGCGCCGGTCAGTTGTGTCGGAGCCAATAGAGTAGAATGCGAGCGGCAGGCGGAATGCGTTACGATCAGGATATGGCAGCAGATCAATGATGCTGTGAATAATGTGGTAGATAATATTACGCTGGCGGATATGCTTGAATGGCAGGAAGAACTGTCAGATTGCTACAACATATAATAACATATGTTGTTAAAATGGAAAAAGAAAGAAGGATAAAGCGTTGGACAGACTGATCTATTTGGATAATGCGGCGACAACACAGGTGTATCCGGAAGTACTGGAGGCCATGACGCCGTATTTTACGGAATATTACGGAAACCCTTCCGCAATCTATACCTTTGCGGGTAAGGCGTTAAAAGCGGTAAATGAGGCCAGAGCAGTTCTGGCAAAGGGTATCGGCGCGGCGCCGGAAGAAATTTATTTCACAGGCGGCGGCAGCGAATCCGATAACTGGGCGCTGAAGGCGGCCGTGGAGGCTTATGCGGCTAAGGGCAGTCATATCGTTACTACGAAGATAGAGCACCACGCCATTCTCCATACAGCGGAATACCTTGAAAAAAAAGGCTGCGAGGTGACATATCTGGACGTGGATGAAAACGGTTTCGTCCGGCCGGAAGATGTGCGGGCGGCAATCCGCCAAAATACGATACTGATATCCGTGATGGCGGCCAATAATGAGATCGGGACGATAGAACCCTTACGTGAAATCGGAGAGATCGCCAGAGAAAACGGTATTTTATTTCATACCGACGCAGTACAGGCATTCGGGCATATCCCGCTGGATGTGGAGGCAATGCACATTGACCTTTTAAGCGCCAGTGCCCATAAAGTGAACGGGCCTAAAGGAATCGGCTTTCTTTACATCCGGAAAGGTGTAAAAATAGCCTCTTTTATCCACGGCGGCGCGCAGGAAAGACGCAGAAGGGCAGGAACGCTCAATACAGCGGGAATCGTTGGTTTTGGCAAAGCGGCGGAGTTGTCCCTGCGCGATATGCAGAAGCGGGCGGAATATGAAGCAGATCTGAGGGATTATCTGATTGAGCGCATTTTAAAAGAAATCCCCTATACGCGTCTGAATGGCGATAAAACGATGAGACTGCCGGGGAATGCGCATTTTTGTTTCCGCTTTATCGAAGGAGAGTCGTTGCTTATCCTTTTAGATCAGAACGGAATCTGCGCTTCGAGCGGTTCGGCCTGCACGTCGGGTTCGCTCGATCCATCCCATGTACTTCTGGCGATCGGTCTTCCGCACGAGATTGCTCACGGTTCTCTGCGGCTTACACTTTCGGAGAAGACGACGAAGGAAGAGATTGACTTCACGGTAGACAAGATAAAAGAGATCGTGGAGCGGCTGCGGAGTATGTCGCCGTTATATGAAGATTTTATTAAAGAACAGTAGTTATTAAATGGGGTATAAACTCGTTACGTTGAAAAAGGAAGGCGAAAGAACATGTACAGCGATAAGGTAATGGATCACTTTAACAATCCGAGAAATGTCGGAGAAATAGAAGATGCAAGCGGTGTCGGCACGGTCGGCAACGCGAAGTGCGGCGATATCATGCGTATTTATCTGGATATTGATGATGAGGGTATCATCAAAGAGGCGAAGTTTAAGACTTTCGGCTGCGGTGCGGCTGTGGCGACAAGCAGTATGGCGACGGAACTTGTGAAAGGAAAGACCGTGCAGGAGGCTTTGCAGGTAACGAACAAGGCGGTCATGGAGGCATTGGACGGTCTGCCGCCTGTCAAGGTGCATTGTTCCCTGCTGGCCGAAGAGGCAATCCACGCGGCATTGTGGGATTATGCCGAGAAGAATCATATAACGATAGAAGGTCTGCAAAAGCCGGTCAATGATATTGAAGAGAAGGAGGAAGTTCAGGAAGAGGAATACTGATCTGCATCATCACGGCAAAAAGTAATCAGCAAATTCAGGGTACGGGGATCGTCCGACGAAACGCATACAACTTCCCAGCCTTCTTCAGACATTTTATTCATCAATGTCTCTGCTTTTTCATGTTTTCGATCCCAATCTACCTCAAGAATTTTATATTTTTTCATTTATGATCCTATCCCTTTCAGTTTTTTACATCATACAATATTTTACTGTCTGTTGCAAGAAATATCTGAAACAGAACACGTGTTTTGTTACAAATCCTGAGCAAATTACCGGATAGTTTCCATATCTCTACGCCCGTCGGACATTATGGTCCGGATTGGGCAATCTTCAAAAGTTCCTTCCAGACACTTCCTTAAAATGATATTTTGCAAGTTTTGCGCATACAGTATAACAATACGATATGCGGAGATATGATAATGGAACAGGAAAAACGGTATCAGATAGCGATAAAGATCATGGCGGCGCTGCTTCTTGCCCTATCTGTCAATTTTGTGCTCCAGCAAAGGATTGTCCGGACTTCATCAGAGCAGGTGGTTACCGGAAAAAGCAGGCCGTGCGTGGTCATCGACGCAGGACATGGCGGAGCCGATCCCGGCAAAGTGGGGATCAACGGAGCACTGGAAAAAGATATTAATTTAGAGATTGCCAGGAAACTGCAAATGTTTTTGGAAATGTCGGATGTGGAAGTCATATTAACAAGGGATTCGGATGCCGGTCTGTATGATGAAAATGCTTCTAATAAAAAAGTGCAGGATATGAAACGGCGGGTGGCAATCATTGAAGAGACTCGTCCTGTTGTGACGATCAGCATCCATCAGAACAGTTATCATGAAGAATATGTCCATGGCGCACAGACTTTTTATTATGAGACGAGTGAGCAGAGCAAGCTGCTGGCCGAGGAAATACAACGCATGTTATTAAATGAGATAGACCCGGATAACAAAAGGGTGGCCAAAAGTAATGACAGTTACTATCTGTTGAAAAAAACTTCCTCGCCTATTGTGATCGTGGAATGCGGTTTTTTGTCCAACAGTGAAGAGGCGCAGAAACTGGGATCGGATCAATATCAGGAGAAACTGGCCTGGGCAATCCATATGGGGGTGATGAGGTATATTAATAGTCTGCGGTGAGAGGACGGGAAAGTGAGAGTCTGTATAGCGGCCCAGACAGAGGTATGTCTCTGCCTGGGCCGCTGTGCAGACTTTAAAATGAAGTGGCTTTTTTTATAAGATATGATATAATGAGAGTACAAAGCGCGCAAGCGTGAGTTTGCGAGACTAAGCACTGATATAAATAACATGCGATATTAAAAGAGGTCTGTCATCGTGGAAACCCAGATCGTGCAAATAAAAGAACAGCATATACAGCCCGAAGCGATAGCGCGGGCCGGGGAGATCATAAGAAAAGGCGGACTGGTGGCTTTTCCAACGGAGACGGTCTATGGTCTGGGCGGGGATGCACTCAATCCCGATTCTTCTAAGAAGATATATGCGGCCAAGGGAAGACCCTCGGACAATCCGCTGATCGTACATATTTATCGTATGGAGGATCTGGAATATATCGCGCAGGAGATACCGGAGGCGGCCAGACAACTGGCAAAGCGCTTCTGGCCGGGGCCGCTGACGATGATCTTTAAGAAAGCAGAGACGGTTCCTTATGAGACAACAGGGGGACTGGATACGGTGGCGGTCAGGATGCCTTCGCATCCGGTCGCGGCAGCGTTTATCCGGGCGTCGGGAGGATATGTGGCGGCGCCGAGCGCCAATCGTTCGGGCAGACCGAGCCCGACCTCAGCCAGATATGTGATAGAGGACATGCAGGGTCAGATTGAGATGATAATCGACAGCGGGGATGTGGAGATTGGTCTGGAATCTACGATCATAGATATGACAGAGGACGAACCGGCCATCCTGCGGCCGGGTTATATCACGAAAGAAATGCTGGAAGAAGTGCTGCAGTCGGTCGGGGAGGATGAGACGATAATGTCCTGTGCCTCCGGGCAGGCGCCGAAAGCGCCGGGCATGAAATACAGACATTATGCGCCGAGGGGCGAACTGACAATTATAGATGGAGAAGAGGCGCGGGTTATTGCCTATATTAATGAGCAGGCGGCTCTTTTGCAAAAAGAAGGGCATAAAGTCGGGATAATCGGCACGGATGCGACGACAGCCTTTTACCGGGGGGATGTCTGCAAGAGCGCCGGAGACAGGAGGGAAGAAGCTTCTATTGCCAGAGCGCTGTATCGCATCCTGCGGGAATTTGATGATGAAGAGGTGACGGTCATCTTTTCGGAGTCCTTTGATACGGCGGGCATCGGACAGGCCATTATGAACAGACTGCTGAAAGCGGCGGGGCATAAGATAATTCACATATAATAACATACGAAATTTAATTAGGAGGGATGTATCATGATAGGAATCGGAAGCGACCACGGCGGTTATGACTTAAAGCAGGCGGTAATCGCATATTTGGACGAGAAAGGAATAGCTTATAAAGATTATGGCTGTATGGATAAAAAGTCCTGCGATTATCCTATATACGGCAAGGCCGTCGCAGAAGCGGTGGCGGATGGCATCTGTGAAAAGGGAATCGTCATTTGCACGACGGGAATCGGTATTTCCATGATAGCCAATAAAGTACCGGGAATCCGCTGTGCATTATGCTCGGATACGATATCGGCACAGTTGACAAGACAGCACAATGACGCCAATGTACTGGCGATGGGCGGCGGCATCATCGGCAATAATCTGGCGCTCAGTATTGTGGATACTTTCCTGCATACAGATTTTTCGGGAGAGGAAAAGCACCAGAGAAGAGTCAACATGGTCAATGATGCCCTAAAGTAGTGTGAGAAACACGTTTTATTTTTGATACTGCGGAGGAGTTTTATGAAATTGAAACAGAATGCGGCAGTTATTTTGATCTTCATATTGTTGACAGGGGTGGTGCCGGTTTCTGTTTATGCTACGGAGGCCACGAGGCAGCAGATCGAAGAGGCGGAGCAGGAGAGGGATGAAACGCAGTCCCAGCTCGATACGACAAGGGATAATCTGGAGTCTTTGAACGAACAGAAGGATTCTTTGGAAGGGACCCTGTCCACGCTGAATACGGAATTGTCTCAGGTGAGCAATAACTTAAGTGAACTGGAGACACAGATTGCTGATAAAGAGGCTGAGATAGAAAAGACCAACGAGAAGATCGAGGTGGCCAATCAGGAACTTGAAATGGCTATTGCCATCAAAGATGAACAGTATGAGACTATGAAACTGCAGATCCAGTTCATGTATGAAAAAAGCGATGATCTGTATCTGGAAATGCTCCTTTCGGCCGGAAGTTTTGCGGAATTGTTGAATCGGAGCGATTATATCGAGCAGTTGTCGGCCTATGAACAGCAGACATTGCAGAATTATAAAGATACACAGGCCCAGATCGAGGCAATTGCGGCGGATCTGGAACTGGACAAGGCGCAGTTGGAAACAGACAAGAAGGAACTGGACGCTTATAAAGCGCAGGTAGTGGCGGAACAGAGCAGAGTTTCCGGCCTTGTCAGCCAGGCCAGCAATTCCCTTGCCACGACATCCGATCAGATTTCTGATGCGGAGGCAGCGGCGTTAGCATACGAGCAGGAGCTTAAGGCACAGGAGGAAAATATCACCGCGCTGAAAGCGAAGCTGGCGGAAGAGATCCGTATGGCGGAACTGGCGGCGCAGTCAAGCTGGAGGGATATCTCGGAAGTGAGTTTTGCGGAAGGCGACCGCTATCTGCTGGCCAATCTGATCTACTGTGAGGCCGGAGGAGAGTCTTATACCGGACAGGTGGCGGTCGGGTCTGTCGTCATGAACAGGGTGCTCAGTTCGGTATATCCAGATACAATAGTGGGTGTTATTTATCAATCGGGACAGTTCTCGCCCGTGGCGAGCGGAAGACTGGCATTGGCGCTTACCGAGGGACGGGCAACTGCCAGCTGTTATCAGGCGGCGGACGCAGTAATGTCGGGAACGACTAACGTCGGGACATGCGTTTATTTCAGAACGCCGATAGAAGGGATCGTACCTAAGTACACGATAGGCGGACATATTTTTTATTAGAAAATATTATGCAGAAGATACCACCTGCTCGATGGGTGTCTGCAGGGTCTTGAAACGGCCGGAGTATATGATCTCCAGCAGACTGCTCAGACAGAGCAGGGATTTTTTCAGGGTATTTTCGGAAATGAGGTTTTCATTCAGAGCCGTGACAAGTTCGTCGATATCCACAACTTTAACAAAACCATCGGGATAGATGATGACGTCGGCGAGCAGGTCGGTGACGATATAGGTATTGGCTGCCTCTTCATAGTCGTATTCGACAATGTCGCAGTACCAGTAAAGGAGCGAGTTATCTTCCCGATAGAATTTGCTGACTTTATAACCTTCCTGCAGATAATAACAGGAATAGCCATGGTGAAGGTCTTTTTTTGGTTTCAGGGAATGCCAGCCGGTGACGATGATCCGGTCGTCCTGATACAGTACTTTGTCGTCTTTTAACAGGACGCATTCTGCGGGAATGATCCTTTTGCGGTATAATATTGGTGCAGGCATGATTTCTCCTTGTTATGTATTTTTTTATTAAAAATTCCTCAATGGCGTTTTTCTTGTTTTAAAGTTACACTGACCCAAGGAAAAAGTCAACGAAAATTTATGCAATATCAACGAATTTACTGGACATTATCCCAAAAAATGGGTATAATTTTATATGTGCATAAAAAAGAAGGGGAAAAGCTGTGAAATTTAATCGCAATGTCTATCATTCACTCATGATGATCAGTCAGTTTGGTATCAATATGCTTGTTCCCATTTTCCTGTGTTCTTTTCTGGGTATTTTTATCGACAAGAAATGCGGGACTTCTTTTTGGGTAGTTGTTTTGTTTTTTATTGGAGCCGTCTCCGGATTCACGAACGTATTCCGGTTTGCCAGAAAGATTTATGAAGAACCTGCCGTGACACGGCAGCATTTGAAAAAAGATCGGGAAGAAGATAAGCATGGAAAAAAACGGGAAGATAAAAATTGATGCAACGTTATTTGACCTGTGTCTGGGTATTTTTCTCTATGGTATCGTATGTCAGATCATTATTCTGTTTTTTTCCCGAAAGCCGGAGTATAGTATAGGTTTATGGATTGGCGTGATCCTGGGGATCGCGGGTTCCATTCATATGTGGTGGACGATTGACAGAAGTCTGGATATGATTTCCAAAGATGCGTCGAAAACAGCCGGGGCGCATTATCTGCTCCGTTATCTTGTACTGGTTGTTGTAATGGCTTTGCTTGCAGTAAGCGGGTTTGCCAATCCGCTTTTTGCCTTTTTGGGTTATATGGGTATGAAGGCGTCGGCATATATGCAGCCTTTTACCCGCAAGATCAGTTCTAAATTTTTCAAGATCTAAAATATGTGTATAAGGAGGTGAGAGTATGGGACAGGGAGTGCTAATGTCCGGAGGTGCTGATATTGATTTTATGATACATGGCGTTTTTTCGTATCAGCTCTTTGGGCAGACAGTATGGATCACAACAACTCACGTCTGTGTTCTGATCGTTATGCTGGTCATCATCGGCTTTTGTATCGCGGCTAACAGGGCGGTCAGGAAAGCGACGGAAGTACCGGGAACGTTTCAGAATATTGCGGAGATGGTCGTGGAAATGCTTGATAAGATGGTCGGCGGCGTTATGGGTAAATTTTCACCCCAGTTCAGAAACTATGTCGGAACGATATTTATCTTTATTTTATTGAGCAATATTTCCGGACTGTTTGGTCTCAGGCCGCCTACAGCAGATTATGGTGTGACGCTGCCGCTTGGTATCATGACTTTTACACTGATCCATTTCAACAAGTTCAGATACCAGAAAGTAAAAGGCGTTGTCGCCGGTTTGTGTGATCCGTGGCCGTTCTGGGCACCTATTAATATTATAGGAGATGTTGCGGTGCCGATTTCGTTATCATTGCGTTTATTCGCCAATGTTTTATCCGGTACGGTCATGCTGGCGCTGGTCTATGGCTTACTGTCTAAGATTGCAATTATATGGCCGGCGGTACTTCACGTTTATTTCGATCTGTTCTCCGGAGCGATCCAGACGTATGTATTCTGTATGCTGACAATGACGTATATCACGGATGCCTGCACGGCAGAATAAAAAGCCGAAAGATGAAAGCGCTTTCGGCTGCGAATATTGTGTTTATGCGCATATTCGCGGTATGAGAAATAAGTTTCATATATTCAAATCAAGGAGGAGACAAAAATGGAATTTAACACTAACTTTATCTTAGGATGTTCAGCAATCGGAGCAGGACTTGCAGTTATCGCAGGTATCGGCCCTGGTGTTGGACAGGGTATTGCAGCAGGACATGCAGCGGCGGCTGTCGGCAGAAATCCGGGAGCAAAATCCGATGTTACATCTACGATGCTTTTGGGACAGGCTGTAGCAGAGACAACAGGTCTTTACGGCTTGCTGATCGCCATGCTGCTCTTATTCGTAAAACCTTTGGTATAATAAATGCCTCCGGGCAGACGTTAAGGAGAAAGGAGGAGGCATAAGGCTTGAATACATTATTAAATGCGAATCTGGTACTGGCATCGGCTGAAATGGAACCCAGACTGTTCGATCTGGATCTGCAGTTGATCGCAGATGCCGGTTTAATGATTATCGCCGTTTTTGCATTATTCTTAATTGCATCACACTTGTTATTTAATCCAGTAAGGGATATGATGCAGAAGCGTCAGGACAAGATCAAAGGAGAACTGGAAGACGCTGCCAAAGATATGGCGGATGCAAAAGAATTAAAGGCTGAATATGAAGCCAGATTAAAAGATATTGATAAAGAAGCGGAAAACATCTTGAGCGAAGCGAGAAAGAGAGCGCTGGCCAATGAGAACAAGATCGTAGCGGACGCCAAGGCGGAAGCAGCCAGGATCATTGAAAGAGCGAATGTAGAGGCCGAACTGGAGAAGAAGAAAGCGGCGGACGAAGTGAAGCGCGAGATGGTAGTATTGGCATCTTTGATGGCAGGAAAGGTTGTAAATGCGGCGATTGATACAACTGTACAGGACAGTCTTATCGAGGAAACGCTGAAAGAAATGGGTGATGGCACATGGCTAAGCTAATTTCAAAGACATACGGAGACGCGTTGTTCGAACTGGCGGTAGAAGAGAATAAAGTCGATGTCCTGTTTGACGAGATCGGGCAGCTTCAGAATATTCTGAAAGAGAATGACGAGTTCGGCAAGCTGATGATGCATCCTAAGATCATCAAGGAGGAGAAACTTCAGGTTGCTGAGAATGTTTTTAAAGGCAGAGTGTCCGACGAACTGCTGGGATTTTTGACGATCGTTATCTCCAAAGACCGCTATCAGGATATAGATGAGATCCTTGATTATTTTATCACGGAAGTGAAGAAATATAAGGGGATTGGTGTCGCAACCGTAACAACGGCAGTACCCTTGAGAGACGAACAATGCAAAAAAATTGAGCAGAGACTGCTTGATACAACGGCATATAAGACTATGGAGATGCACTATGAGTTAAATACCGCGCTGATCGGCGGTATGGTGATCCGTATCGGTGACAGGGTTGTAGACAGCAGTATCAGTACAAAATTGAACGAATTGCAGAAAGATCTGTTGAAAGTTCAGATTTAATTTTAAGTAAAAGAGAGGTGCGAACGATCCATGAATTTAAGACCAGAAGAGATCAGTTCAGTCATTAAGGATCAGATTAAGAGATATTCTTCTGCACTTGAAGTATCAGATGTTGGTACGGTTATTCAGGTTGCGGACGGTATCGCTCGTGTGCACGGACTTGAAAATGCAATGCAGGGTGAATTGTTAGAGTTCCCCGGCGATGTTTACGGCATGGTACTTAACCTTGAGGAAGATAATGTTGGTGCTGTACTTCTTGGCAGCCAGAACAATATTAACGAAGGTGATATCGTAAAAACAACCGGAAGGGTTGTGGAGGTACCGGTCGGAGACTGTATGTTGGGCCGTGTTATCAATGCCCTTGGAATGCCTATTGACGGCAAAGGGCCGATTCAGACTGACAAATATCGTAAGATTGAAAGAGTTGC
>JAMPIB010000059.1 GCA_023663085.1 Ruminococcus sp.
ATATTTCAAAGGGCATATTGTCAGCGGAGAGATTCATATGCGAAAACCGGAAAGCAGAATTTTTGATTATGTGGTCCGGCATATGCAATGCAGGCCGCAGGAATGTATTTTGGTTGACAACAGCGTCCAAAACCTGAATGCAGCACAAAATGCAGGAATAAATACAGTTTTGTTTAACAGGGACCATGAAGCGTATATCGGCAATGTTGTAAATAACTTCCAAGAGCTGGACAGCATTCTTAATAATTGATGCAGGGAGGGCATGAATGTGAACGATAATTACAATTTTTCAGTAGGCTGTATCGTCAGAAAAGAAAATAAGGTTCTGCTTGTAAGGCACACATATGGCGGAGCAAATGGAAAACTGTTAATTCCCGGAGGATTTTGCCATGAAAACGAGCTGCCGGAGGAGGCTGCTGTGCGAGAAGTTTTTGAAGAAACACATATTACAGCAGAGGTAAAACGCATGGTGGGTATCCGTTGTGACAGAAAAACATGGTATCTGTTATTGGAAATGGATTACATTGACGGCGTTCCCACAAGTGATATGCACGAAAACAGCGAAGCCTTATTCTGTGAGATACCAGAAGCCTTAACACGAAACGACTGCACTGAAATGACAAAGGTTTCACTCAGGAAAATTCTCGATAATTCTACAGACTATCTTCATTCCGATATGGAATATAAAGCGCACAAAGGAGATAATTATACACTTTATATTTGAGATGATATATTTTGTAGGAACATATAAGAGACGCAAAATCCGAATTCTGATAAGGGCAAAAATGAGCCTCAATATATCTTTCTGGTCCATACTTTCCAGTATTAACTCTTGAACTAAAAGTCGGATGCAAATATCCATTAAAACAAATCAGAATGTGTTCCTGTACGGAATAAGAATACAACGTCCCGCAAATGCTCTATTTTGCATCCACGTTTTCTTGCAAGTTTCAAATCCTTTTTAAACTGATTGGATGGGACAATTTTAAGCATCGGCAAATACCTCGTTTAAAACTTCGTCAAATGATTCATAACGCTTATAATTACCGGGATTCTTTTTCATTTCCTCATATTCATCCAACGCAGCCATTGTTTCTGCATTTGGCGTAAGACGTTTGATTTCAAACGGTATGCCCTTGTGGTTAATGGCAGAACGCAGGAACATATTGATTGCAGAAGACATATTTAATCCAAGATCATTAAAAAGAGTTTCTGCTTCCTGTTTTAATGCAGAATCAACACGAACATTAATATTTGTAGTGGACATATTTGATATCACTCCTTGTTTTATTTTGGTTCTATTATATGTATAAGTGCAAACATTGTCAATCAAATAAATGATTTCTGCATTATAACGTTTTGCACTGTGCAAACATATATGAACAAAGCTTTCCCTTGTAAAGAAAATACCTATCACACGTTCCCGCTCTGTGCCGATCTTCCCACCACCATATGACACCGCCTCCAGACTTCACCCTGATACGAAAAAGCCTCTTCCACTACGCTGTCCGCCACGAACCCGACTTTTTCATAACAGCGCTTTGCCGCAGTATTTTCATCAAAGACATTTAATTGCACCAGATCCACGCCCGTTATCGTAAACGCATACTGCAAAGCCAGACGCAGCATTTTTTCACCATAACCTGTCCCCCTCTTTTCACGGTCAACTATCACAAATTTGAGAAACCCCGTATTATCATCCGTATTGACACAATAGCAGAAAAATCCTACTGTTTCTCCGTCATCTTCTGTCGCTACATATGCGCTGTCAACCCAATCAAGGGCATTTTTCTCCAAAAATCTCTGAAAATTTTCTTTCGTGACAGGATACGGGATACGGCCGGCGCACCACATGGCATGAACTTTTTCATTGTCGATCCATTTTGCTATATATTCATAATCTTTGCTTTCTATGTATGGACGTATTCTCATATGCGCTTTCCTCCATATCAATTCAATTTGTCCCCTTCCAATCTCCGCCATTCTCATGATCAATTTCATAAAAATAAATCCACAGCCCATCTTCTTCCATGCAGCCTTTTCCTACAAATTGATTGCGATGCAGATACGCTGAAAGTTTCTTACTATCTGTCAGAAATGTCGGAACAGTATGAAACGGCATACTTACTACATCATCAGAAAACCATCCATTATTCTCTACATAAATACTGCATTTTTGTCCATCTGTATCCTTTCCCTGCAACAGATAGCGTGCGGACATATGTCTGACTCCTGCCGCATTCACGATCTGTGTATCTACACCGTTTGGAACCACGATGCCTTGAAAAATCGGGCCATCCACATATCCTTTAAAGGGAATCATCTCTACCTCTCCTGCCTCACCTTTCAAGTGAACGGTCTCTCCATTTGCTTCTATTTTAATCTTCAATATTGGTTCTTTTCCCATATCCAGTCCTCCCTTGCATACTTATATGTATCTCTTACGCATAAGTTAATTCTATAACTTTATTCATATATAATCTATCGGCTATTATCACAAAAATCTTGTCGGTGCCTTGTGCTATTACGGAAAGAAAGATTTAGTTAAAAAGAGAGCATCCTACAATTTTAACTGTAATAAAGTGCTTGACACAAATACTACTATATAGTACTATTCTATATAGGAGGTTAAGTATGGAGACGCAGGCAGGATTTTTGATAACACAAATAAAACAGATTGGGGGGCGGGTATTTGATAAGATATTGCAAAAAGAAAATATAAATGAATTTAACGGCGCGCAGGGAAAGATCCTGTACGTTTTATGGCAGCATGACTATATCTCTATCATCGAACTGTCAAGGCTTACCGGCCTGGCGAATACGACTCTTACAAGCATGCTTGACAGGATGGAAGAGGCCGGACTGCTGTGCCGTCTGCCCGATCCGAAAGACAGACGGAAAAATCTTATCGCACTGACGCAAAAATCCCGACGGCTGAAAGACAGCTACGATAAGGTTTCACTGGAAATGCACGAAGTATATTTTAAAAATTTCACCACGGAGGAGATACTGGAATTTGAGGGCTATCTGCGCCGGGTGTTAGACAACGTGAAGGAGGAATTATAATGCATAAGATATCAAAAGAACCCACAAATGATTTTTGCCCCCAGACACTGTTTTTATATGGCACATACAAAGAAGATGGGACGCCCAACTTCGGCCTGTTCTGCTGGTTCAGCTACTGCTGGGACGAAGAAGTCGGCGTCATGATGTGCATAGGCGACGAAAAACTGACGAAGGACAGGATAAAAGCGGGGAAAGTTTTTTCGGCCAACCTTGTCACGGAAAAGATACTCCCTCTGGCGGATTATCTGGGAAACAAGTCGGGATACGACGAAGATAAGATGAATATTGATGCCGCGATTGGCAAAGGCGCGGTTTTGGATGTACCGGTCCTGTTGGACAGTCCTGTCAATTTTGAACTGGAAGTCGTAAAAAATATCCCTCTAAGCGATGGCGAGGTATTTTTATGCAAGATACGCAACGTGCTCCATGACGAGGAACTTGCGGACGAATCCACTTCCGTCAGTGAACGGTTAAAAAAGATCGCTCCCATTTCAACGACCTGCAGCACATACTTTTCTTACAGCGGGGAAAGTCTGGGCGCATGGGGCGAACCGATGAAAAAACTATAAAAGCTCCAGAAAGCCTTCGTAAGTATATTCCGTTTCCTCCTGCACATGGCAGAGCAGATCGGTGGCAAAATCCCAGAACGCCCCTGTATCCACTTCCAGAATAAAAGTTGCCTGCACCGCCCCGGAATCTGCTCCCGCCTTTTCCCGCGTTGTCGTCTGTCCATATTCGGCAGCGTTTACATCTGTATTAATCTGCACATATAAATCTTCTTTCGTCTTCACAACGTCCGGATTTAATAAAACGACAGCTGCAATGGCATCTGTACAGTTCATCTTGCGGGTCGGCGTCCGTCTGTACTGGCTGTACTGCCCGTCTACCCACATACGGGAAATAAGGGTATCGCCTTTGGCGTCCAGCAGATCGAAGACCGTTTTATTCAGTACCGCCGACTCTGCGGCGTTATGCGGCACGATGATCTGCGTCGGGAAATCGCTTTTTAGACAGACGCTGAAAGCCTCCGCGTCATAGAAAACATTAAAATCGGCATATGGCGTGTAAGTTCCCGGCCCGTCCACGATAGTTCCCATATAGATGATCCCGGCCGTATCAGAGGCAAAAGAAGGTTCCTGCTCGCAGGCCAGCGCGATATTGGTCGCGGCGCCTACCGATAGAATCGTCACTTCGCCGGGATATTTTGCGGCCTGTTCTATCATAAAATCCACCGAGTTTTGTGTCTGCGGTTCCGTATGGGAATAGCCCCAGTCTCTGTCATAATCCGCCCCCAGATCATGATACTTGTCCGGCTCGATATATCTGTCAAAGTTATACTGAGCGCCCCAATGGTCGATACTGCCCACGATCTTTTCCTGCTCCTGCAAGTCCCTGAAACCGCCGACCGGTTCATCCGTCCCCATATATACCGGAATATCCTCCCGGCCTATCCGCTCCAACTGGGTCAGCGTCGAGTTTGTCCCGGCTGCCACAAAAGTATTGCCGCCCGTAACAGTCACTCCCAACAGTTCGATCAGGCCCAGCTCATCCGCCTGCACGAGGATTGACAGGCACATGGCGTCATCCCCGAAATAAGCCATATCCGTATCCAGAATCACTTTCGGCACATTTCCATCTGATAAAATACCATACTGACTTCGCAGATAATCGGCCGCCGCTTTATCATCCTGCTCGGAATAAACCGGTATAGCCGCCGGTGAATCTCCTGATGATGCCGCCCCCTGCTCCTGTGCTGCGTTGCCGCCGCAGCCTGCTAAAACAGCGCAAAGCAACAGTAAATAAAAATTCCTCCTGACTCCCCATAGTAATTTTTTCATCTTTCTCCTCCCGGTATCTCCAGCAAACAGTACTCTCACATAATACAAGAAAAGCGCCCCACAATTTTCCTGTTGTAGTATGTACTATTTTACAACATCCGGGTCATTTTGACAATATCCGCCCAGGCTTCTTCGTCGATCTCCTCATCATGGAACAGTTTCTTTTTATCATCCTCTGTGATCTGGCGGATTACTTTACAGGGATTGCCTGCCGCTATGCACCAGTCCGGTATGTCTTTAGTCACCACGCTGCCCGCGCCGATCACCACATTATCGCCGATATGTACGCCGGGACAGACTACCGTGTTGCCGCCCAGCCACACGTTATCGCCGATCGTCACTTCTTTGCCATACTCATAAGCGGAGTTGCGGCTGAGGGGATGAACCGGGTGGCCGGCCGTATAGATCGCCACATTAGGAGCCATCTGGCAGTTATCGCCGATCCTGATCTTAGCCACATCTATCAGCGTACAATTATAATTGGCAAAAAAATTTTTACCCACTTCGATATGTTTTCCATAGTCGCAGTAAAACGGCGGGTTGACAAACGCCCCATCCGATTTCCCGAAAAGTTCCTTAACCACCTCCTGAATCCCCGCAAAATCCGAACGGTCCATAAAGTTCAATTTTTGCAGAATCCTTCTGCATACCAACTGTTCCTCGAAAATACTGTCATCTAAAATATAAGCCATTTGCGCGTCCCGGCGCTGCCTGTTTGTCATTTTGGTTTCCACTTTTATTACCTCCCTACATCATACTTATTCCGGCTGTTCATCAAACCGCCTGTCTCCAAAGTAATATTCCGCATCATGTTCATTAATCTCACGGTATACTTTGCAGGGGCTCCCGAATGCTATTACATTGGCCGGGATATCCTTCGTCACGATCGAGCCTGCGCCGATCACAGAATTTTTCCCAATCGTAACGCCGGGCAAAACCACTACATTGGCCCCAATCCAGACATTGTCCTTAATTGTAACAGGAAAGGAATACATACCATCCGCCCGGTGCTCTGGATGAACCGGATGCCCTGTTGTACACAAAGTCACATTAGGGCCTATCAGGACATTCTTTCCTATCGTTATTTTCCAATCATCAATCAGTGTCAGATTCATGTTTGCATAGGTGCCGTCCCCGATAGACACATATTTCCCGACCGCTGCCGTAAGCGGGGGCACGATCCATACATTCTCTCCTACGTTTCCAAATACTTCTTTCAGAAGTTCTGCACGTTCACCCATGCTCTCCGGGGGCAGGCTGTTAAATTTACTTATAATGCTCTTTGCATGCGCCTGCAGGGCCATATTTTCATCATCGTCATCCCAAAGATATCCTTTTTTCATTTTTTCCTGTTCTGTCATGTCTTTTCCTCCATTCTGAAATGTCATGTTATATTATGTTATATTTTTAACCCAGCCGTATTTTTTATAATGTTTATATACGACCGGAAGTTTCACAATCTCATCCAGATTCAGGACAAAATATACCGCCAGCACCGGCAGTTTCCATACAAAGGCGCACAGACAGCCTAAGGGAATGGTGATACACCATAATGTCACTGTATCGCAGAAAAGACCGAAGCGGGAATCTCCTCCTGCCGGGAAAATACCGCCTATCGTCATGCTGTTTATCGACTTACCGATCAGATAATAAGAACATATGATGAGCATTCCCCGTAGATAAGTCCTGGCATCAGGCGTCAGCTTTACTACTCTGATAATAACAGGTATGAGCAGCAACAGCAATGCACCCGATAAAAAACCGCACAGGATCGCTGCTCTGGTCAGTGTCTTTCCCGCCTCTTTAGCCTCTTCAAAATGTCCCGCTCCGAGCTCGTTACCTACCACGATACTGCCCGCGCTGCCAAGTCCGAGACATAAACATACGACTAGGTTCTTGGAGATATTGGCGATACCGTTTGCTGCTACCGCGTCCGTTCCCAGATGCCCCATGATCACAGAATACATCGTAAACCCGCCGCCCCATATCAGTTCGTTCAACAGAACCGGGCCGGTCTTTTCCCGGAAATGCTTTACCAGTACGCCATTTTTACGAAACAAATGTATTTCAACAGGTTTCATTTTCCAGAGCACATAAAACAGGCTCCAAAGCATCTGCACCGCCGTTGCAATGACCGTCGCCAGTGCCGCTCCCTGTACGCCGAGCGCCGGGATACCCATGAATCCAAAAATAAAGACTGCATTAAGCACGATATTCAAAAGAACAGTCATACTGCTGATCAGCGTACTGATACTCACAGCGCCGCAGTTTTTCATGAGTGTCAGACACACCTGCGCGATGGCCGATAACAGATAGGAAATGCCGACGCATCTTAAATATTCGCCGCCCGTGACAATTAACTCGCTCTCATTTGTCAGAATACGCATGACAGACTCCGGACAAAGAACCGCTCCCGCCATGAAAAAAACTGCCACGATACAGGAAATACGCAGGACCAGACTGCATACGTCCGAGATGCCGCCATAATCCTTTTTCCCGTAATACTGTGCTGCAAACATGTTTTCCCCTATGACAAAGGCCGCCATGAAAAGGTTAAAGACAAATGTCACCTGCGAAGCCAGCGATACGGCGGACATCGCGTTCTGGTGCAGCCGTCCCAGCATCAGGGCGTCGCTTGCTCCCACCAGCGCCAGCATGAACTGCTGAAAAGCTATGGGCAGAACAAGATGGAAAAGTTTCTGGTATAATGGATTCTTGTGTTTTATGTAAACCACTTCCTTTCCTGTTTTACCGCACCGTTCTTTGTAACAATATCATATTTTTCTTTGATTTTCTTTCAATATAGATTATAATTATATAACAATATTCTTTTCTAAATTTTCATCTTAAATTCACATGGAAAGGAAGGAGAAGGCTATGAAAACAAGGGAAAATATCGCATACTGCTCTACTTTTAATCCGGATTTTTCGGAGACGGTGGCTTATAACAATCCGCTTTTTCCGGCTTATGTGCGGTATGGGATACTCTCGGCGTACCCGGATTATTCTGCCATCAGCCACTGGCATAACGACCTGGAATTTATTCTGATAAAAAAGGGGAAAATGACCTATAACGTAAACGGGGAATTGATAGAATTGTCAGAGAATAGCGGGATCATGGTCAACAGCAGGCAGTTACATTACGGTTTTTCCGAAGATCATACCGAATGTGAGTTTATCTGCATTGTGCTCTCACCGGAACTGTTACGGGTAAACGAGTGGTTTTATCAGAATCATATCGAACGCATAACCGGAAATCCATCGTATCCCTGGCTTTTTCTGGCATATAAAGACTGGCAGGCAGACATTTTGGAAAAAGTGGAAAAAATCTATCTGGCCTTTGGCCAGTCTTTTACCAAAGCTGACGCGGAAAAACTGCCTTATTTTGAATTGCTCGCCGATTTTGCGGACATCATGAGAATATTATCTGAAAATCTGGAAATAGAAGCGCCGATAAACCGTAAGGAATCCTTGGAATTGAACATATTGAAAAATATGATCGCCTATGTAGAAGAGCATTTTGCAGAACGTATTACATTAGAAAAAATCGCCTCTGCCGGCGCCTGCTGTAAGAGCAGGTGTTCTTCGCTTTTTAAAAAGTACCTGCGGGATACGCCGATGACATATACCATGAAACTGCGTCTGCGCAAAAGTCTTTCCTCTCTCTTAGAGTCGGATGACCGGATCACGGATATCGCCTACGAGCACGGATTCGGCGGGGCCAGTTATTACTGTGAGGCTTTTCAGAAATATTATGGGATGTCGCCATTGCAGTACCGGAAAGGGCAGTTGAGTTGACTGTATCAGTCAAACAATATCTCATCCACCGTCACAAACTCATACCCCTGCTTTTGCAGTTCATCAATGACGCGGAAAGCCGCAGTCACAGTCGCCGGATAGCTGTCGTGCATGAGGATGATACTGTTTTCCTCTGCTTTGGCAAGGATTTTTCTGGTAATGCCATCGGCGTCATTTGAGCACCAGTCGAGCGGGTCGATCGTCCAGAGTACCGGGAACATATTCAGTTCCGACTCTAACGATTTTTCCCACGAGCCATAGGGCGGACGGACATAGTTGACCTCTTCGCCGGTAATCCCGCTGATAATATCATTGGTCTTCACGAGTTCGTTTTTGAAGGTTTCGCGGTTTCTTTCACTCAACTGGATATGACTGTAGGTATGATTACCGATAAGATGGCCTTCCTCGCTCATCCTCTTGATAATATCCGGATGCAGCTGCGCATGTTCCCCTGTCACAAAAAAGCTGGCGCAGACATTCCTCTCCTTTAACCCGTCCAGAAGCTGCTCCGTATAGTAAGGATGCGGGCCGTCATCAAAGGTAAGGGCGATCTTCTTCGTTTCCTGCTCTTCGCATTCCGTTATGATCTTTTCCACGCTAATATCGTTCTGTGTCTTGATAATCTGCGCCGATATCTTCGTCTCTTTTGGCGCAGCCTGTTTTCTTCCCTGAAAATAAAAAAGCAGACTCACTATTAATATCACGCCAAAGAAAAAAAGATGTTTTCTCCGAATCTCCATGAATCTGCCTCTTATCCATATTCAATTATATATATGCTGTCTGCGCTCTTTTTAATACTGTTCAAAAAAAGGCGGCTGCGGAAGTGTTATAACGCATAGAAAATCCAACAAAAACTTAAAGAATCATACAAGCGGATTCTCTTTGGAAAATGACGCTGCTGCTTTGTTTATCTCTTCCAGTGACATATCGTCAAACAGATTACGTTGCCACAATGTATAATCAAATTTTTCCCTATTAATAATAGAAATAAACTTCTCAGCCTCCACTACTCCCATTTGCTGAATAAGGCAGTTGATACCTCTATTCATAATTTCCATAGTACTATCCATTTCGCTCACCTTCCCAACGTTGAATAAAATCCACTGGATTTTCTATTATGATCTTATCCGTCCTATACTTTAACAAACGAGCATCTGTTGTCAAAAAGCAGTCACATTCTGCAATGATCGCACTTGCAACATGAATCGCATCTTTTTCCTTAATCCCTGTCTTCATAATTGATTGTGCATCTTTTGCTACTTCTTCCATCCTACTATAATCAATATATATTGACGTATTATTCCGAATATACTCATTAATTGCCTGCTTGCGTATTTTATATGGATTCTGCTCATTTTCAAAGCGAAGCATATATGAAGTTGCCAACTCTATTTCTTTATTCCTGATCAAATCCTGAATATATAATTTAGCCTGTGTTTCCAGAGAAACCCTCATTAGAGCCTGGCTGTCATAAGGACGGTTAAAACAACAATTATCCAAATAAATTCTCATAAATCTGCCTTTCTAAAGTATCTCTGCTACTATAGTATATCTGCTCTTTTCAAATTTTGCAATAACGGAAGTGTAACCACAAAGGCTTTCACATACCCGTCCGGGCACTGTCGCTCCAACGTCAGCGTCCCGCCATGCATCTGAATGATCTTCGCGGAAATGCTGAGTCCCAGTCCGTTACCGCCGTCGGCGCGCCTCGCCGCATCCCCTCTGGCAAACGGTTCAAAGATGCGCGCGGCCAGTTTGTCTTCTATGAGTGTTCCGCTGTCCGCGATACGGATCTGTAACTGTCCGTTTCCGTTATCCTGTAACCCGGCCAGCACTTTACAACCCTCCGGATTATATCTGACTGCATTGGTCAATATATTGGTGAGAGCGCGGCTAAGCTGGACACGGTCTATTTTACAGAGGAATCTGCCTTCCGGTATGGCAATCTCCAGTTCCATCTTTTTTTCTTCAAAATCAGCATAAAGCAGGGCTATGTTTTCCCGGAGAAATTCGCCCAGATCCGCCTGTTCCGTATGCAGGGCAAAACCCTCGCTGTCCAGCTTCACATATTCAAACAGAAGGCTCATCAATTTGTTCATGCGCATGGATTTCGCATAAATAGCCCGCAAATATTCTTTTTTCCTGTCCTCTTCCTCCACGACGTCATCCACCAGCGCACTCGCATAGCCGCACACGGTCGTAAGCGGTGTCTTGATATCATGGGCAATATCGGATAGTAAAAGATTGCGCTGTCTGTCATAGGCTTCTTTTTGCTCTTTTTCCTTCTGCAATAAGTCCTTCACTCTGCCGGAAACGCCTCTGTAATACCAGTACGCCGCGATCAGATACGGCAGGAGCGTGACAAAAAACAGTCCCAGAAAAACAAAAATGACAGCAATCTGGTATAACGAAACAAACTTTTGGTCGTTCACCCCCTCCAATACAGGAGAGGCAATATCCAGATGCAGTCCGTTACCCATATTTTGACTGATAAGATTCTGTACCCAGCCGGATATTCCTTCCGGCAGAAAGCGAGCCGCGGAAAAAAGGAACATCTGCAGCATCAAGGCCATCATACTTCCCTCATCCGAGACGAAGGACAACTGACTGATATGCAGGGTATCCGCCAGAAAAAAGACCAGCCACCTGCGGTATACGATAGTAAACAATTCTTCGCTTATAAAAATAAAAAGCATACAGATAAAAAAACGTTTAATGAAAAACCATTTCAGTTCTCCGACTCTATCCATCAGTTCTTTCCTCCAGACGGTAGCCCAGTCCGCGGATTGTCTTGATATAAGCGTTACTGTCCTCGTTTAACTTGGCGCGCAGTTTGCTGATACACACCATGATGTTATTGTCCGATACCAGAAAATCGTCGCCCCAGCCTTCCTCAAACAACTGCTGTTTGGTGAACACTTTGCCCGGATTTTCCATAAAAAGTTTCATCAGTTTAAATTCCACGGAAGTCAGTTCTATCATGCGCTCCCCCTGTCTAAGCTGGCAGGAGGCCAGATTCAGCGTCAAATCCCGTACCTTCAATTCTTCTATCTGCCGCTGTCTGCCCGCACCCAGCGCGTAAAAGCGGCGGATATTGGAATTGACTCTGGCCACAGCCTCTAACGGCTGAAAAGGTTTGGTAATATAATCATCAGCTCCCAGATCGAGTCCCAGAATCTTATCGGCGTCGCCGCTTTTAGCGGAAAGCATGATAACAGGGATATTGCTGTTTTCCCGGATGTTGCGCAGCACCCTGTACCCATCAATCCCCGGCATCATGATATCCAATATCACCAGGTCAATTCCTTCTTTCTGCAGGCCCGTTTCCGATAAAACGGACAGCGCCTGCGCGCCGTCCGCCGCCTCTATGACTTCATATCCGTCCTTTTCCAGATACAGGCGGAGAAGATCACGGATCTCCGCCTCGTCGTCTGCGATCAATATTTTATATGCCATTTACCGACCATATCCTTTCCCACATTCTGTG
Organism: Ruminococcus sp.; assembly: GCA_023663085.1. Taxonomy (GTDB): domain Bacteria; phylum Bacillota; class Clostridia; order Lachnospirales; family Lachnospiraceae; genus UBA3282. Next base: position 12,190 of record JAMPIB010000059.1, read on the forward strand.
CGTCTATATTCTTACTTTATATCTGCATTCTTACTCTGCATCTACGATCACATCCTGCGCCGCCGCATTACGATAGTTCTCTCCCATGTATCCGCCGTTTAATCTGCGATAAAGTGACGCACGTGTCAGTTGTATATAAGGCTCCACATAGAAAATTTCCAGAATACCACAGGTCAGCGTGCTTAACATATGCCAGAGGATAAAGGAGATATCCAGCACAAAAGCATTCCATTTCTGCCCGTTCATCATTTTTTTACTACATGCCAGTACCTCTTTGTACGGCATATTCGGATTCTCCGCCAGAATATAATCTACCATATAATACTGATAATTCATATAAATACCGGGAATCACGCAGCAGATTGCTCCCAGTAAAATATGCAAATCTCTGAAAAATGTAGTCTTTACGGCGTTTTTATAATTATGGTCGAAGGCAAATCCCAGTTCCGACAGATTACCAGTGCCATCCACGCTTTTTAGCATAAAACGTTGGGCACCGACACAAAGTGGATTGACCACCAGCACATCTAACAGGATGATGATGGCAAACGCTATGATAAATATTGTCACAAAAACCACGCCAAAGATAATGAATACGGCCGCTCCCGCCTCTTCCAGATCTGATATAACCGTATCCACAGCCTCTGTTACCGAATTGCCTGCTTCTACCGCCGCCTTATGGACAGAACCGTCCCCCGGCTCGTTAAAATCAAGCGAACCTTCATTTTCCAAGGCGATAACATCATCTATTTCCGTATCTATAACCGCCTGATTCGACCCTCCGCCATGCGATGCGTTTCCTCCAACTACTGAAGCAGAACCTCCGCCGCCTCCTAAAATAATCAATATGAGCGATACCAGTACCGCCTTCCAATAGTTTCTCTTCAATGCCTCTTTAGCTTTTTCCTTAACTTCTTTTCTTGTCCACATCATTTTCATCTATCCTTTCTGTTTGCACTGAAACCTGCCACATAACAGGTTTCGGCCGTGTTCCTTTACTTGCTACAAACAGATTATCATCCCAATCTTAAAGCAAAACCTGTAAAACCTTAACATAACCTTATTTATCACGGATATCACAGATATTTCAGAAATTCATATGTTCCAGATACAGCGCCTCAAAATCCGCCTCCGCCGCCAGATTGATACTCTTTATCTCATGCAGGCATTTCTGTAACGCGCTCTCGCTTATTCGGCCCGTATACAAATCTCTTCCTAATAAAAAGGCGCCCGCCAGAGATGTGTTGCCGACTGCCGTAACGACGTCCTGCAGGCGCTCAGGCAGTAAACCTGTCACGATCGCTGACCGCACATCCAGATAATAACCGAAACCGCCTGCCAGACAGACTCTGCTGATGACAGGACGTCCCATTTTTTTCCATAAAATCTCCACACCGGCCCGCACGGCGGCCTTGGCCATCTGCAGGCCGCGGATATCTTTCTGGGTCAGATATATGGCCTGCTTCTGCCCTGTGCCGGATGTTGTATCCCCCGCTTCTATTGACCCACTTGGACAATGAAATGTGATGCCCTGCTCAAAATAGGGTTCCGCCAGCAGACCGCTCTCATCTATGATATGTTTTTCCAACAATCCGGCTGTAACCGCCACCATATCGCTGCCCTGCACCGCCGCTCCCGCGCCGCCTTCAAAAGCAGGCCCCGCCGCGGCCGCTGTTACGATCATCCGGGTTCCATCCGAGATGGCCATCTCGCCGTTTGTTCCAAGGTCAATAAAAAGAACCGTTTCCCGCCTCTGTGGATGTTCAGCCCATTCAGCAAGCATACGGCACTGATACAATCCTGCCACGATATCGCCGCCCACAAAAGCGCTGATGCCCGGCAATACATAAACCGGAAGTGGAGACTCTGACAAAAATCCCGATAGTTTATCGGACAACGTACATTTCTGTAACCCGATATCTTCCGGTTCAAAAGGCGCTCTGCCAAGGCGCCTGGTAGAAAGCCCCATCAGCAAATGCGTCATTGTCGTATTGCCCGCAATGCACATACAGCAGATGTGAGCAGATGTCTGATAAAATTTCTCGACGCCGCTTTGCAGGACTTTCCACACGCTGTCACGAAGTTTCTCTGCGCATCCTGCATTGGCCGCCTGTATCCTGGATAAAACATCGGCCCCGTAACTTCTCTGCGGATTCATGGCACAGTAAGTATCTTCGACATGTCCCGTCTGCATATCCATAAGCTGCATGGCGATGGTCGTCGTGCCCAGATCGACGGCGATCATCTTCGTATCTTCACCGATCTGAGTTTGACTGTTAAGGTCATTTTCTTCCGACACAGCTATCATATCCGTTACAATATCCAAATCCGGCTCTTCTGAAAATGCCAGCTTAATGACACAATCGTTTTTAGGCTTTACCATACACGCCAATCGAAACCCATCCCGCAGTTCTTCAGGAGAAAACGCTCGTCTTTCCATGCTTGTGGGAATCGGCGCCGCCTCCATAAACTGTACACGACACCTTGCGCAGACCCCTCGCCCGCCGCAGAAATTACCGGAAATCAGATGATTTTCCAGCAGAGTTGACATCAATGTCGCTCCCAAACGGTGTGTCACTTTCAGGAAATCGCCTGTTTCCGCTGTCGCCTCATTCTCTATGCTTTTATTTCTTTTTCCGTCTATAATGACAATCTTGACTGATTCAGACAAATTGATTCTTCTCCTTATCATAGTGATAATCTATAGACGCCAGTTTATCCGTAATTTCTTCCTCGCTTACATCCAAGTCATCACAGAGACTCTGCAGGTCTTTATAAAAATCCCGCAGCTTTAAGTTTACATAACTAAGCAACATTGCCGGGTCTTTTGGTAACATTAGCTTATTCTCCTTTTCCCTATTTCAATTCCATCCGCACCTCATACGCATTTCCTTCCGCGCGCACACTGGTCATACTACCACAGACCAAGGGCATCATCGGCGCCAGGTGTCCGATATCCAGATCCATGATGACCGGTACATTATACTTTTTGACTACTTCGGTCACGGCCTTGTACTGGTCAAGTCCCATCATCTCCTGCCCGTGACAGAGCGGCCTGCCGATCAGGAAACCTTTACAATAACGGAACCACCCCGCATGTTCCATCTGCCACATGGCCCTGCGGATGCTCATGACATTCAGATCACAGGATTCCAGAAACCACAAGATGCCGTCATCTTTGTATCGCTCGATAAATTCGCATACTTTATCAAATTTTGTACCCAGCAGATTGACCAGACAGTCCATACAGCCGCCGAGCAGACGGCCGCTTACCGCTATCGTCTCGTCGGGGAATCTGCGAATGGTGGAAGGTTCCGTCACGTTGTAAGGCAATAAGGGGTTTTCTTCATCTTTTAAAGATTCTTTTTCCCATTTATCATAACCTGTCAGGCATAATTTTTCCCCGGTTATGACCCCCATAGCATCCTGTAAGGAGGGATGCAGCGGCTCCATGCCAAAAGCTGACGCGCAGGGGCCGTAGATGGACGCCGTATCGCATAGCGTCGTTAAAAGAAAGGTCATGTTCGTATTGTCCGAAAAACCCATATACCACTTAGGCGGCGCCTCTTTCACCTTCTCAAAATCAACATAATCCAGCGTCTCGCACATCAATTCTCCGCCGCCGCAGGAAATGATGACGTCATTTTCCCTGCTGCAATAAGATGTTTGCAGTTCCTCCCCGCATTTCTCCGGCGTATTGCTGATACCGATTCCTTCTTCCACGTAGCAGTTTGGCCCAAGCTGCAGCCTGTAGCCCTGCTCCGTCCATTTTTTCTGGGCATTCATAAAAGCGCTTTTATACGGTTCAGTCGCACAGCCAAAAGAGGGTGCGACGAAACCGATTGTTCCGTTTGGTTTTAAAAAATCTGGATATCTCATAGTCGGTATGTCCTTTCTTACCATTTCTATCTGTCCTATTTTCTCTTCGCCATCAGCGCACCGTTCTCCACAGTAATTAAAATAGTATCGTTCGCGCCGACTTCATCGGCCAGGATCAGCTTGGCTGACAACGTTTCCACATATTTCTGGATATAGCGTTTCAACGGCCTTGCACCATAGACCGGATCGTAAGCGTTTTCTACGATGAATCTGCCCGCTTCGTCCGTCACCTCGATGAAAAGCTCCCTGTCGGCCAGACGGTCATTCAAATCCTTAATAATCAAGCCAATGATTCCGCCGATGACTTTTTTAGTCAACGGTTTGAATAAAATGGTCTCATCCAAACGGTTTAAAAATTCCGGCCGGAAATGATCACGCAGTTCATTCATCACCATTTTTTCAACTTCTGCCCTGATATTGCCCTCTTCATCAATACCATCCAGTAAATAGTCAGCGCCGATATTGGATGTCATGATCAGAATCGTATTTTTAAAGTCTACCGTTCGCCCCTGTGAATCCGTGATACGGCCGTCGTCCAGCACTTGCAGTAAAACATTGAACACATCCGGATGTGCTTTTTCAATCTCATCAAAGAGTACGACCGAATAGGGTTTTCTTCTGACTGCTTCGGTCAATTGCCCGCCCTCTTCATAACCGACATATCCGGGAGGCGCTCCGATCAATCTGGATACAGAGTATTTCTCCATATATTCGCTCATGTCGATACGCACCATATTATTTTCATCATCGAATAAAGAAGCGGCCAGCGCCTTGGCCAGTTCCGTTTTGCCGACACCCGTAGGCCCCAGGAAAAGGAAGGACCCGATTGGTTTCGTGGGGTCTTTTATCCCCGCTTTGGAACGGATGATGGCCTCTGTTACCTTGGTCACGCCTTCTTCCTGTCCGATCACGCGCTTATGCAGTTCTTCGTCCAGATGCAGCGTCTTGTTGCGCTCGCTTTCCGTCAGTTTCGCTACCGGAATGCCCGTCCAGCGGGAAATGATCCTGGCAATCTCTTCATCCGAAACGCTCTCATGGACAAGTGATAGCTCCTGATGCTTTACTTTTTCTTCTTCTATCTCCAACTGCTGTTTTAAAGAAGGAAGTTTCCCATAGCTGAGTTCCGCGGCTTTCTCATAATCGCCTTCGCGCTGGGCGATCTGAATCTGATTGCCGGTTTCGTCGATTTCTTCTCTAATTTTAGAAAGCTTCTCAACAGACGATTTCTCATTTTCCCATTGCGCCATGCGGTTGTCCAGTTCGGATTTTAACTCGGCCAGTTCTTTCTGTAAGTTCTCCAGACGCTCTTGACTTAACCGGTCATCTTCTTTTTTCAAAGCTGTTTCCTCGATTTCAAGCTGCATGACCTTGCGGCGCAGTTCATCCAGTTCCGTCGGCATGGAATCCAGTTCTGTTTTGATGAGCGCACACGCCTCATCCACAAGGTCTATCGCCTTATCCGGCAGGAAACGGTCTGAAATATAACGATGCGAAAGCACCGCCGCGCTCACGAGCGCATTATCCATGATCTTCACGCCATGATAAACCTCGTAACGTTCTTTCAGTCCGCGCAGAATGGAAATCGTATCTTCCACCGTAGGCTCTTCTACCATAACAGGCTGAAAACGACGCTCTAACGCGGCGTCTTTCTCAATGTACTGGCGGTATTCGTCCAGTGTCGTCGCCCCGATACAATGCAGTTCGCCTCTTGCCAGCATGGGTTTTAACATGTTGCCCGCATCCAGCGCACCGTCCGTCTTGCCCGCACCCACGATGGTATGCAACTCGTCAATGAACAAAATGATCTGCCCGTCGCTGTTCTTGACATCATCCAACACCGCTTTGAGACGTTCCTCAAACTCGCCCCGGTACTTGGCGCCCGCGACTAATGCTCCCATATCCAGCGCGAAAATCTTTTTATCTTTTAACCCCTCCGGCACATCTCCGCGGACGATACGCTGCGCCAGACCTTCGGCAACCGCCGTTTTACCGACGCCGGGTTCACCGATCAGTACCGGATTATTCTTGGTTTTCCGGGAAAGGATACGGATCACGTTGCGAATCTCATTATCCCGTCCGATTACCGGGTCTAACTTCTGGTTTCTTGCTTTTTCCACTAAATCCTGACCGTATTTTTCAAGCGTATCATATGTGGCCTCCGGGTTGTCGGAAGTCACCCGCTGGTTGCCGCGCACCGTAGAAAGCGCTTGCAAAAAGCGTTCCCTGCTGATCCCGAACTCTCTGAAAATCTCTTTTATCTCTTTGTTCGGATGCTTCAACATCGCCAGAATAAGATGCTCCACGGAAACATATTCGTCGCCTAACTGCTTCGCTTCGTCTTCGGCTGTTATCAATACCTTGTTCAGATCGGCGCCGATGTAGACCTGTCCGCCCTGGACTTTCACACGCTTCTGCAATGCCTGCTCCACGCGGTCTAAAAAGTATTCCCTGTTGATCTCCATTTTTTCAACTAATTTTAAGATCAGGCTGTCTTCTATTGTAAGAAGGCTATAGAGAAGGTGCTCCTGCTCAATCTCCTGATTGCCGTACTCATACGCGAGCTTTTGACACTGTTCTACCGCCTGCATGGACTTTTGGGTAAATTTTGTTAGGTTCATAGCCTCCTGCCTCCTTTTAACATGCTGTTTTACTTCATCTGTTCTAGTTTTGATATAACAATAACGTATCTTGTTAGCACTGTCAAGAGGTGAGTGCTAATAATTTTATAAAAATTATCCTTGGAATATATAGTTCGTCCCTTATCTATTTCCACAAGTCAAAAGGCGTACTGCATTCGCACCAATTATAACGAAATGCAGTACGCCCCGGCATTATTACGAAATCCTTTTCAGTTTTTCAAGAAATTTTGGACTGAGTTTCCCAATAAATCAACCTGTTCATCAACCATCTCACCCTTTGCCCATTTGATAGCAGTTTGCACCATTACTTGTGTTATATGAGTGTGTTCCCCGTCATTGGATATCCATAGACCGCATTTTGTAATATGTCCGTCAACTCCACTCTCTTTTTCTGCTTCTGTCCACGCCTGTCTTACTTTATCAGGTGCATTTTTATAACTGTTTCAGCAGAATGTTTTTATCCGAATCTGATATCTTCATAGCGGTCATAGCCTGTTCAGCAGACCATTTCATGGATTCCATCAAATTTTTGATAGATTCCAACAGACTATCCAACCTAACGATTTCTGCCTTTTTTTCTGCATATTGTTCCGCATAACTTTTTGCATATTTTTCAACCGCTTCACTCATAACCTTTCGCCCTCCTTCTTCCTCTTTGAAATGCTTCACACCTTTAGCCAGTTCCGGATAATAGATATCCTTCGACTTTTTACAGCCAAAGTCATGCAACAGCTTTCCTATTTCATCATTACCTTTATACTCTCCATTCACATATACTATATGAGACCCGTCATCAAACAGATCATTCGTTTCTTCAAAATGACGGTTTATCGTATAAATCGGTATCCCATGTCCAAAGATATCTGTCTGGGTGATAAACACCATATAAGAATCTTGTAATTCTGAAAATTCTTTATTATATCCCATTGCTCACAACCGCACAATCGGATTTTATAGTCACTCTACTTATTCAGAATCTACTTTTGCTATCTAATTTTTCATCGGACTTTTGGGAACAAATTCCAATTTTAAGGTCATTCCCATTCCGTCTGCCAATCGTTTTAGCAGCTTAAGGGACGGATTTCTCGTGCCATTTTCCAGTTTACTGATATCCGCCTGATTGATCCCTGTTCTTTCCGCAAGTTCCTTTTGCGTGAGATTTTGTGATATCCTCGCGTCAACCA
>JAMPIB010000005.1 GCA_023663085.1 Ruminococcus sp.
ATAAGGAATGTAATTAATATATCTAAGATAACATTTTGCTGAATAATGTATTCTTTAAAAACTTATTTAAAATTAATAGATAGTTGATAAAGGAGTTCCATAACAGATTATGCAGCTGGAAACAAACTACTGTGATTTGGATTTAGCAAAAAAAGCGGATATTTTGTATCAATTAATACAAAATATCAATAAACAGATATGAGGCATAAAATGGATTCTAAGTGGAGTAATATAAAGCTGATCATAAGTGATTTCGACGGAGTTATGACGGATAATCGCGTCTTGATTGATGAAGTCGGAAAGGAGTCCGTTTTTGTAAGCAACGCTGATGGACAGGCCATTCACATTTTATGCTCTATGGAAATAGATTTGGCTATTATATCCACAAAAACAAACAGCGTTGTCAGAAAACGGGCCGAGAAACTGAAAGTTGAATACATCCAGAGTGTTTCTGACAAAGCAGCTTGTCTAAAGAACTATTCTATTGAAAAAAATTCTGTTACAAATATTGCCTACATAGGAAATGATGTTAATGATTATGAAGCAATGATAAGTGGTCAAGGATATTGCAGATTACATGACTATGACAAATGGCAGATATAGGTTATACGGGAGATTACGGAGATAATCCGTTCCTCCTAGAAATGTTCCCCTAACACCTCCTCTTTATTTCTAATTTTAACGGCTTTATCTACAACCTCATAAATTACATCACAATTTTTGATAGTAGTCAATCTATGCGCTACAATAACAAGCGTTACCTGTCCCTGCAAAGCATCGATTGCTGACATAACCGCCGCTTCTGTCTCATTATCAAGCGCTGATGTAGCTTCATCCAACACCATAATTTCAGGTCTGTGATACAATGCTCTTGCAATCGCAATCCTTTGTCTCTGTCCGCCTGAAAGCCGTATTCCCCTATCGCCTACCGTAGTATTGATTCCATTCGGAAGTGTATCAATAAATTCCAAAAGTTCAGCTCGTTCCAATGCATCTCTTACTAACTCTTCGTCTATCTCATCTATTTCTTCACCAAAAGCTATATTCTCTTTAATACTACCTGAAGTTAGAAATACTGTTTGCGGCACATATCCTACCAAACTTGCCCACTCGTCCGGAATTTTTGTAATATCAGTACCATCAATTAATATTGTTCCTTCTTGTGGTACAAGTAAACCAAGCATAATATCTGCAAGTGTGGATTTGCCGACGCCGGATGAACCTATCAAAGCCACCGACTGCCCTTTTTTTACCTCTAGATTCATATGCTCCAATATGTTATCAGTATTATCATTATAGCGAAATGTGATATTATTGAGCGTTAACGATGTTTCAAAAGAAAGTCGGTTATTATATGAGACAGAATTCTTTTCCTTTTTTTTTGTTTTTGCAATTATTCCAGATGATGCAGACTGTACAAAAATCTGTTCCGGATGATGCATGGCATATTGATTAGTTTCAACCAGATTGTTATACACGGAATCAACTCCTGGTATACTTCCCAAAACCTGATTTAAAGATGCAGAAATCCTACCCAGTGACGGAAGAATACGAAATGCACCTATAGCGAATGCGGCAAGTACAGCAATAAAATCTGCCGATCTGTCACCTCCAATAACTCTTACAGCTACCATTGCCAGCAACCCTGATACACATAGTCCTTCTATAATATATGCCGGTGCTTCTGCCCCTATAATTTGTTTACTCTGTGCCAACTGCATCTGTATCTGATTATTTTCATAGCTTTCTACAAAATGCCTTTGCTTGCGTAAAATCAATACATCCTTTATTCCTTCAAATGCCTCATACGATGCCTGTGCGGCATTAGCAGCAAAAGTACTGTATTTTATGCCTGCTTTATACATATTTTTCCGAAACACACAATAAATCAATAGTAAGCACATCCCTGACATAAAGGCAAGCATAAGCGATAATTCCCAATCCGCAAAAAACATAAATATACATATTAATATAATTGTTATAAAATCAGATAAGAAGCGAAAACCGGCATACAAAACCTGATATACCTGAACTGTATCATTAGAAATTCCTCTGTTTAATTCACCATAATTCTTTTGTAAAAAAAATTGATATCCTCTACTCATATATGATTCCATCATATGTATAGATACCTCTCTTTGGATTTTGCAGGCAAATTTAATACGAATCCATGATAAAAAAATAAAAAAGGCGTTTTTAAAAAGATATACGCCTATAACACCGCCAATAGTAAGAATAATCAATTCATTATACTCTAAACATACTATTAAAGAAAACTTTTGGGCAATACTGCTGTTTAAAAGCTGCTCAGGATCTAAGATCATATTCACTACCGGAATAATGACCGATACGCCAAGACACTCAAAACCCGAACCTAAACAGGTCAATACAAAAACAATAACACATAATAATTTTTGAGGACGATTCAGAATATATAACATCTTTTTCCATATATTTACCAATTTACGCACTTAAATATCCCCCTCGGACAAAACAATCCTTACTGGTGCACCATCTGCTCCAACAATATTAATCGGAAAACAAAACATCTGATAAGTTCCTTCTCTTACTTTTGTTAAATCTAAAGCCTCTGCAATCAGTATCTCGTGAGATAATAAAATACCGTGTACACTTTCTCCTGTAATACGCTTTTCCTTTGGCCGTTCAATCGTCATATAGTCTATACATACCATTTTAATCTTCTTTTCTACCAAATATTCTGCCGCCGCATAATCCAACGTAATATAATCTGTCAATATGATATCTTCATGAAAAATATTTGAATTATCTGTTTTTAATATAATAATATCGTTTTTTTCTATATCATATTTCATTAATATATCGCATGTTATTTCATTATATCCCTGCAAATCAAGCACTTTTGCAATTCCGGTCATTGCCTCCAGCGAAAGCTGATCTATCGTTTTACCATCAGTGATAAAATGGCTCGGAGCATCTATATGAGTTCCTGTATGTGTCCCCAGTACAATTGATGAGACATTGGCACTATCACCTTTTTCCAAGTCTTGCACTCTCTCAAATACAAACTGAGGGTTATTGGGATAAATAGCCATATCGGCTGTATATGGATAACTAACATCTATCAACATTTTCTTCTATCTCCCGTATACATTCTATTATACCTTGTCCTAAATCATGATAACAATCACTTACCACCTTATAATTCGTATGCGGTTTATATGTATAAGGTGTGACGTTATAATGCAGTTCTGACTTCTCTGCATCATAAATTACTTCCAGCTTCTTATCCAGGATTTCCCCAAGAAGCACCATAATCTGTTTTCTAGTATACCTTTCTTGTCCTGTCAATTGCAAGTGCTGATTGATATACTTATTGTTCAATATATCAACACTTAATTTGGCTGCATCCGCTACATGAATATATTCTCTCATGTCTTCCTCTGTTCCAAAACAATGAATTATATTTCCTGACAGCGCCTTCTCTATCATCTTTTTCATTCCATTATTTTTGTCAGCTCTCGGACCATATAAAGAACCATAACGCAACACCGTATATTCTAAATTAAATCTTCTCTCATATTCTTCTATATAAATTTCTGCAGACTGTTTACTGCATCGATAAAAACCGCCCTTTTCACTATTTGCATAAAAAGAACTGGCATATATAAAGCGTTTTATATTATGCTCAACACAGGCATCCATAATATTACAAGTACCTACTACATTTAGTAAAACTGTATCCACCGGCTTGGTTGATGCATCATCCAAATCTGCAATTCCCGCATAATTATAAACATAATCACAGCCAGCAATCGCAGCATTAACTTGCCCTCTGTCTAAAATATCTCCGATTATCATTGTTTGGCCATCTTGCAAATATCCAGATCTTATTTTATCAAAGACAATAACTTCATATCCCCGACTCAATAATTCATCCGCAACATAACTTCCAAGGAAACCGGATCCACCAAATACTACTGCTTTCATTTACATTCCCTCTAATATTCCTTCCATCTGCAGTAAATCGTCTACTTTATATGGAATATCTTTAAAAACATCTATATTATCTTCTGTTTTTCGTCCAATAAACATAAGCCCTGTATTATAAGCCGCATTTTTATCCGTTGATGCATCACCTACAAATACCATTTCTTCTTTTAAGTATCCATATTCACGACAAATTGTTTCAACAATTTCTTCTTTCTTCATTGGCGTACCATAGATTCGCTTAAAATACTGCGATAGTTTCCTGCCCTCCACAACTTGTCTAAGTTCCTCTTCAGGAGTTCCAGATGCTATATACATATCATATTTCAAATAATTTCTCTCTAAAAACTCTTTTGCACCTGTCACAAATGGACAGTCCATAACACGTGAAAATACAATATCAGAAAACCTGTCCGCAAGTTTCTGTTCTATTTCCTCAGAATATGGCAGTTTCAATATCTCCTCTATAAAATATCTAAATTTCACATGTCTTGAAATTCCCATATGCGTCATATGATATGTCACAAAGGCATCTGCCTGCTGTCTCGGATAATCTTTGACTACATCCGCAAACGCCTCTGTCTTAATCTTAGCAGATTCCAAAATAACACCATCAAAATCAAATACTATCGCCTTAATCATAATCTATCCCTAAACCTTTAAATAAGTTCTGCACAGCCTCCATCTCCATAACTACACGGCCTTCCTTTGCACTGGAAGAAATATGAGGTGTCAGAACAATATTATCCAACTCACATAGCCTACCCTGATAAGGTTCTTCACTATACACATCGAGCGCGGCACCCTGTATTTGTTTATTCTTTAGTGCATCATATAACGCCTCTTCATCGATAAATTTCCCTCTGGAGGTATTGATAAGAAATGCACCCTTTTTCATTCTCGGAATATCTTCCGCCCCAATAATATAGGTACCTTCGTCGCAGCTTGAAGCATGTATGGATACAATATCGGCCCATGCAAGAAGTTCTTCTTTTTTCATATATGCATATTCATTTTTCATGTCACACACATCAGTATATGCTATCTCAACCCCAAATGCACTTAAAAGTTCAGCTACTTTATGCCCTATTCTTCCACACCCAATAATGCCAACACGCTTTCCACTCAGCATAAAACCTGTCATTTTGTTCCAAGTTCCAGCCTTTAACTCATTACTCATATTAGATACATTTTTAAGCACATCTAACATGATTGTTACTGTCAGTTCTGCTACAGAATTCACCGGTGCATTAGGCGTATTATACAATTTTATATTCAACTCCTGACATGCATCTTGATCCACATTATCCATTCCAACACCGCATCTTGAAATCACTTTAATATTGGGACGTACTTCTAACGCTTCTCTTGTTATGTTTTCAACACCTGCTATTACCGCATCAACATCGGCAGTCAGCTCAATAAATTCCTCTGTTGTAAGTTTTCTTCCATAAGGATTTAATATAACCTCACATTTGTTCCGACATACTCGCAAAGGTTCACTATCTGCCTTGCCAAAAGAACTGGTTGAAATTAATACTTTCATAAATCTTCTCCTGATATGTTATTTTTACTTTCTAATAATTTTCCATGCATCAAATCTATGTTCCAAATTATCATACTTTTCCATATCCATATCGGCCATAATGTCACGGTCATTCTTATAATAAGCCCAGAATAAATCATTTTTATAATACATTTTATAAGTATCTTCTATATGTATTACTTCAGTAACATTCTCAGACAAATATTCCCCTACACTGTCACCAAATGTCTTTTCGCTAATATTATCTTCCGGCTCTTCACATGGTAATAATCCTATCTTTCGCCGCAGCATATTGGCATATGCCATATTCACATATTTGGAACGATAATTTGAATCGTCAATAATGATAACGGAGCCACTTCTCATAAGTGATAACACCTGCTTTGTTTCCGCGAGCAAATTATCTATTGTATGTTCACTGTCTAAAAAACAAGCTGATACACCATTTTCCGCAATTTCCTGTATTTCATTTAACACCGTTATTCCCGCATACTCTGATGTACTTATTGTGGCAACAGGACACCACATTTCCCATATACTCTTTTCCTGAAATATTCTTAAAATAGTATCCTGAATTACAGTCCTCAAAAAAAACAATTTACTTCCATTTGTATCCCACGTATATAATTTCCCATGGTTTTTCATGGCAAACCAAAACAATACAATAGTACTTGCGCCAGACCCAGTCTCAACATATATAGCCCCATTACCCCCCCCATATTAAAAAGAACATCATAAATAGCTAAAAATTCGGAATCCGGAATTGAATTACACCATCTCGGTAACATACGCTTAACAGATAATAAAAATTTTTTTTCTTCCTCAGTATTCTTTATGATTGTTTCTTTATCTCCTAAAATGAAATCATACATTTTATATTCTCCTTATCTAAATAAAATCTCCACCATCTAAAGTAATAATCTGACCCGTCAAAAAGGCTGCCTCCTCCGACAAAAGATATCTTGTCAAGCCGGCAAACTCCTCCTTTGTACCGGCTCTTTTTAAGGGTACATATAAAGCTCTTTCCTCTAACTCTTTAGAAGTTCTTTTCATTCTATCCGTATGAAATTTAGTATCCATATATCCGGGGGCAATAGCATTTACCAATATTTTATATTTTGCCATGTTCTTTGCCAACCCTTTTGTTGCACATTCTAATGCCGCTTTTGCCATTCCATATCCCATGGAAAAACTTCCTCCACCATGCTGCGCTGAAGCTGTTGAAACAAAAACAATTCTCCCGCCATTTGAAGTCATATATGGAAACGCATATTTTGCTAAAAGAAATGGAAATATAGTATTCAATGAATAGTCTGTTTCCATATCCTTATAGGATAACTCAGACCAATGGCAATTTCTATTTATATCTCCCATTAGCACTAACAGATTGTCAATACCAGCCGCCCATTCCACATAATCATGAATTAAATTTTTGCAATCTTCTTCATTCATAATCACCTGTTGAAACAATTTAACATGATTCCTGAATTCATATTCTTCTAACACTTTCTTATTATGTGCCCAGTGCAACCCCAATAAGTGCATGTCATGAACCAGAATCGGAATCAATTCTGATGCCAGATCACTGCTTGCACCGATAACCAATGTTTTTTTCACCATTTTCTTATCCTTTATAAGTCCATTTCAATAATATAACTCCACATACTCCATACTCTGTTCAATACAATCTCTGTACTTATCAGTCATCCTCATCTCAATGCTGACATATCCAGAATAATCAATTTTCTGCAACATTTCTCCAATCTTTTTATGATAGTCAGCAGCAATACCTATTTGCTGCAAATTTGGATCGTTTATATGAAAATGTCGAATATACTCTTTACAATCCAGAATAATTTTCTCAATCTTTGTATTCTCCGCTGTAATTGCTTTTGCGTCCAAATGAAGTCCAAATCCTTCACTATTTACTTTTCTGACTAACTCTAATCCCTCGCTATGCGTATTTATAAAATTAGTTTCCTTCTTTGTTAAAGGTTCTATAAGAATCTTAATTTTATTCTTCAATGCATATTCTGCCACTTCCTGTATAACCGCTACCGCAATATCCATTGCCTGACCATATTCATATTTCCTCCTATCTCGCACCAAAGGTGAACCCAAAATCATCACTTTGCTATCCAGATCAACGGCCAAATCGACCAATTCTTTCATATAATCTTGGAATGCTTGTTGCTCCAACTTTGTTCCAAATAATTTAGGTTCTTGAATCCCCCAAAAAAGAGAATGTAGGGAACATATCTTTAAATCATATCCCAATATTTTTTCTTTATATTTTCTTCTCTCCTGAGAGGATATTCTACGGAAATCTTCCCAAATTCTACTCGGTGCCACTTCTATTGCATCCCAATGTCGCTGCCGTAATTTTTTCAGCACCCATTGTTCATCCTCCTGCGGCCACGCTATATTTGAAATTGACTTAAGCATATCGCCATATTCCTTATCTACCTTTTAAAATCTTTTACATAGTCCTATGATTTCTTTATCTGCGCTGTACGCCATGGGCAGCCGTTACAATCTTCTATTTCATGGCTTTTTCCTTCCATATGCAGCTTGCGTGTCTGCATCAATTTCTCGTCGTGCCAACAGTCATATATGGAACGTTCATTGACATTTCCAAGACACAACCCTCGCATATCATCATTGTTACAGCCAAAAATTGTCCCATCCCACTCAATCGTCATTCTCTGCCAAAGCTGCGGACATGCCCAATCACCACGAAGTTCCGTGTTTCGGCACGATTCATCTTTAAAATCAATGGCTGCGACTTCGTCAGCATACTCTTTCCATGTATTGACATACTTATCCAGATCAAGCTCCGGCAATTTCACAGTTTGAATTCTGATTTTCGGATAAGTCACATGATATTCTTCTTTCAGTCTCCGCAATGTTTGTATATTAGCTAAAACCGTGTCTAATTTTGCCCCGACTCTGACCGCTTCATACTCTTCTGTATTCGTTCCATCTATCGATATCGATATTCTATCAAGATGTGCCTGAATCAGTTTTCGGCTGACGTCCTCTGTCAACAACATCCCATTTGTATTGAAATAGATATCAAGCACACCTCGTTCTTTTGCATATTTTACCATTCTGGGAACATCTTTATTGATCAGTGGCTCACCCCTGTAACTCAGCTTTAACCCCCACAACCGTTCATCCGGGTCTTCAGAAAATTGATCCATAACTTTCTTGAATGTGTCAAACGAAAGATTTCCAAGCTGATTCTTTTGCAGAAGCGGTAATTTATCGCAAAAAGTACAACGCAGATTGCATAGACTGGATGCCTCTATGTCCAAATGCAATGGTAACTCCCTAAGATAAAACTGTTTTGGATACTGCATCCAGGCTTCTCTATATTTTAAATATTCTTCAGATGCATTCTCCGGCTGATTATTTCCTGCTAAAGATTCAAAATTTGAATTTGGTTTAATCGTTATCTTTGCCATCATATTCTCCTATTTTGCATATGGCAGGCTGTCCTCTGTAAAACCATGCATCTTTAACCAGGTTTCTGCTAAAGGCATCTGCCATTCATAGTCAACATCAACACCGCCCCATTGCTTGATCGGATAAATCTTTTGTCCCATCCACCGCTGTGGTAGGATTCCATAATTTAAATCATCTAAACATCTGGGTCTGACCACCGATAAACAAACATCTGCAAAATACGTATCTCCCTGATCATCTCTATCACAACTTATTTTCATATCTTCCGGATAACACTCAAATGGAATAAAGGGATGTAATAATCCATCTTCTCCTATTTTTCTGGCCCGTACTGTAGAATACATATTATATTTTGATACAGTGACCGCAGAATCAAGATCTGGATGGTCTCTCAAAACCTTAATTCCTTCATCAATCTGTTCCGGCAATACACACGGCGCGTTACAATGTAATAATACCATAAATTCAATATCTTTTCCTAATTCATTCTGAATATATTTATATCCATGCACAAAAGCATCTTCACCATGTGCTTCTTTAGTACATAAATAATCCGGACGTTTAATAATATTTACACCATGTTTCTCCCCTATATCCATAATATCCGGTGAGTCAGTTGATATATATACTTCATCTACTTCTGAAGCATGTATTGCCGCTAACAATGGATACTCCATAAAGGCCCGTCCCATAACGGGATAAGTGTTTTTCCCCGGGAATCCTACGCTTCCCTGTCTTCCAATCAATAATGCTGCTACCATAATCATTCTCCTTCCTCTTATACTTTTTCACATATGATTCCTTCATACATTATCTCTGCATCTTTATAATTGCTAAAGTAAAAACCCAACAACGTAGCTGGACTGCACTCTTCAAGCTTTCCTGATTTCGTCTTTGCAACCCAAAACTCTCTATTAATCTGAAATAAATCTTTCAATAGTCTTTCGTGTTCTTTCAAAGAACGGATATATCCCCAAAAAACAACCTCCCTCTTATCTTTTTTTAATTCATGTGAGAAATTTATAATATTTTCATGCAGAAAATTTCTCCATTGTGCCGCAGTATCAATCATAATGAATTTCCCATGTGGTTTTAGTATTCTTAAAATATTAGCAACTTGTCTTTTATAATCTCTATCATCTAAAGCATACATTACAAAATTAGAGAATACAATATCGTATGTATCAGCAGGTAATTCATCTAACGTACTGGTTACCCATGTTTTAGGCAATATCCCCCCCCTATTCAAATAATCATAGGATTCTTTCTGACATTCCTGCAATTCAATATCATATCCACCTCTAATAAATGGTTCTTCTACAATTCCAATTCCGCATCCTACCGATAGTAATTTAGGTTTTTCTATTTTCATATTGAGAGTAAGTCTATCGACCACCTCTTTCAACCAATTAGAATATTCCCTTTTCTCATTAAGCCAGCTTTCCTGAAAACGATAGTGATTTTCCTTCAACTTTTCATAAAACATAGCATAAAAATCCGCACTGGCAATTTCTTCAATTTTCATTCCTTTTTTCTGCGCTATCTGAGTCAGCGAAATATCCTGCCAAACATTCTGCCATAATTTGTATCTTAATTTTGGCATAACATATTCAACCTCCCTTTTCTGTTATTTCCTTTATTTTATCTTCTACTATTTCAATGAACAATTTATCAGGGGTTCCAGGACGCTTAATATATTCACTTATATACTGCTGTGCTGTTTTCTCTTCTATTTTATGAATATATTCCCACGGCATCTGAGCCATTTCCTCTACGTCCATATTACATGGTGTAATACCAAAATATTGGTAACTTGGCAAAACCCAACTATTCCACATATTATACTCTTTAAAATCATCATCAATAAGTACTAATATTTTCTTCTTATACAAAAGTACAAAGGATACTGCAGTTGACCACTGCATGATGACAAACTTACATCTTGCAACAAGTTCCTGTGTTTTGTTATAAATGATTTTCCTTTTATACAATACATCTTCCGCATACTTTGTATGAGGATGTCCTGCAACTACTATTGGCAAATGATAATGCTCTTCTATCCTATCCAATACCGCTTCTATCTTATTTGCAACCTTTGCCCCTTTACCATACCACGGGTCTTTATATTGACCTAATGCACTATCTTGGTCTAAGCTGCCAAAACCACCATCTATATACACAATGCATTCTTCCAATACATTTTGAGAATGTTCTCTTGATTCCAGATATCTATCATAATCAAAAGCATGTATATATATCTTTTTATCATCGGGTATAAAATTTAACCACATATCTTCTATAGGTACACCCAAAAAAGCATATTGCGGCAAATGCCTCTGAAAACATTTCACGGCCAACTCAACGTCAATCTCACGCCAACAGCATCTTGCTAAAAGATTCTTTAACACCACAATGTAATGTATAATAGTATTATTTTTGTCTATGATATTATTTGTCTCACTTACCTGCAATATTTTTCCGGTACCAGCTAATATAAAATAACTACAGTTATATCGCGCCATAGCATATATATATCTTGTTTTCTTATATTCAGGAAAAATGTAAATTGCATTCCGATTTTTTTTTACATTTTTCATAAATTCCCCGAATGAAAACTTATATATATTTTTGCCTTGATATAAACCTGCACTAATATCTAAATTTACTTTTTTAGTATAGCCATCATTTACTAACCATATTTCAACAAAATATCCCTTATCTGCCAAATAATCCGCACCATACCGGTGATAATCTCTTAACGTAAACATATAATTATATATAAAGATGACTTTCTGCATATTCTTTACTCCCTATCCTTAGTAACCACCTATTTAATCTTCTAACAAAACCCTAACTGTCTCTTTATCTGCCTTTGTTAAATATCGATGATCTGACAAATCTAATGCTTCACATGACTTTTCTACAAAAATTTCAATAGCTCTCATAATATCTTCCGTATCATGTGCCACAATATATCTTTTTCCTTCCCATTCAGATGGTAAATATGTCAGCACAATCTCCGAAGATAACGATATGATTATAACGTTTTTCCCCGACAAGACAGTTTCATATGTTGTTGTTGATGCGCATGTCAAAACAACATCCACCATTTGTACTATACTATCAAAGTCACCATTTATAAATTCATATTCTATTTCCAACTCATTATAGCCATAATCATTAAGTGTATACGTAGCTTTTGTTGGATGATTTTTTAACAAAATCTTTAATTGTCTCTTCTCCAGAAAATCTTTTAATTCGCTTAATACTTTTAATATCCGATAAGCTGTCTCTGGAAAATATGGTAATGCTACTAATATCCTTTTCTGTTTTCTCGTCCCATTATTTACTTTTTGTTCATAAATCCTCTGCATTCTAAACGATGGAACAATAATGGTTTTAACTGTATCTGAAAACTGCTTCACCACTTTCTCAAAAATCTGAGCCGCAACACCTATTTTTTGTGGAACCACTTTATATTTCTGCTGCATATAGGAAGGTGCAATCTGGAGCCACCTAGCATCAAGAGGATACGCTGCATATCCGACACTGTTTTTATCAATATAATTCTGTCGAAACGACATAAATAATCCTAATGAACTTGGCTGTCCTTCATACCATCCTATTAAACTTTTTATATCTATATTTTTATTTTTGATTCGTTGTATAAAATAATAATTTAAAATCCCATATAATGAATTTTTGGAGTGAAGGCTCTGCATAATATCAGCATTTACAATCTCTGTAACATCGATCCCTTGAAAGACCTTGGCAGATTTACAATATTTTCTACAATAAAACGGAAATACTGTTGCTTTAATGTAATCAAAGAGTTTTAAATAATTCTCCCTATAAATAAATTTATATTGTTTGCTTTCTACCATACAACGTATTAATTCTTTAATCGTCATATCACTATTCAAAAATAAATATGGTAAAAAAAATATTTTTTCTTCTGTAAAATTTAATATATCAGCAAAGTCTCTTGCCTTATATTCACCTGTGGAAAAGCATGTTGAAAAAACATCTGTTTCAATTAATATCGATTCCCCAGAGAGAAGTGGCGATTCCCGCTTAGTCTGCTTTCTTACTATATTTCTTAATCTTACCTGTTCTGTAATATTTATAAAGTTTCTTATAATCCCATTAATAAAGATATATTTATCTATATTATGAGAATGCTCCACTTCAATTTTTATTTTGTAATTTTTTCGCTTTATATATCTCTTTAAAGTAATTTCTATTTCTTTAGCAGGTACTTTTATTTTTTTAATTTCCTGCCCTTTTTCAATCATCTCAATAGCCAATATAGTTATACAGATTTGCTTATACGCTGCTGATAAAAAAATATTTCTACTGGAAAACTGGTTTACCCACCAAAACACTTCCTTTCCCCATACATCGCTTAGTTCATCAACAAATTGAGTATACGCTTTACTATATATATCAAATATTTCATTCATACGTTTAGTACTATTCAACGACATATTACATAAATCTAAAACACCAGTTTGCATCTCTCCCATCATCTATCTCCAAAATAATTTTCTATCTGATTATCCATACACTTAATTATATCCCCATTATTCATATATATCCAATCCCATTCCGCCACCTTTTGAACCGCTGTACTAACATCCCATCTAGGATTCCAGCCGATTACATTTTTTATTTTAGAATTATCCAATTTCAAGCAATTTGCTTCATGTGGTCCACACGCCTGAACACATTCCCATTTAGGCATTTCCCCCGAAAGTTTTCGCCATTGTCTGCAAAATTCATCCACAATACATTCAGTATTCCAACAACAGACATCATCCGGTCCGACATTATAACACCCCGACTTGGTCACATCTTTATACTGGCTCTCTTCAATCATTATATATGCACTAAGAGCTTCCAGAACATGCTGATAAGGTCTGATAGATAATGGATTCCGCACAAGAATAGTTCTCCTATCCTGCACTGCCCGAAAGCAATCCGGTATAATCCTATCTCTCGCAAAATCTCCGCCACCTATCACATTTCCAGCTCTGGCCGTAGAAATACTGATATCCCTATTATAAAAAAAAGAATTAATATAACTTTCTGTCACAAGTTCTGAACAAGATTTGCTATTAGAATACGGATCATACCCATTCAATTCCTCATTTTCCCGGTAACTCCAACACCATTCCCTGTTTTTATAGACTTTATCTGTTGTAACATTAACAACAGACTTAACAGCTTCACAGCTACGAATGCTCTCCAGTAGATTTACCGTTCCCATAACATTGACATGATAAGTATATACCGGATCCACATAAGACTCCCTTACAATCGGTTGTGCCGCCAAATGAAATATGATCTCAGGCTGAATCTCCTGCATGTAAGCACTTAACCCATTTAAATCACGAATGTCTCCTATATAGGATTCCATCTCCTGACTCATACCACAAAGATCAAATAAACTAGGTGTTATATTCGGTTCCAATGCATAACCATATATTTTCGCTCCCATATGCATTAATATACGACAAAGCCATGTCCCCTTAAATCCTGTGTGCCCTGTTATTAATACTTTTTTATTATAATAACTATTCATCATATATTATCCCTGTAAAAATCCCATAATCCCATCACAAACTTCGTACACATCATCATCACTTAATTCAAAATGCAGCGGCAGACATAATATTTCTTCAAAAATTTTATCAGATATAGCCATTGCACCTTTATCCATCCGAAATAGTGAAAACAGGTGATTGGGGATATAACTGATTCCGGTTTCTATATCGCACTCCTGAAGACGCTTTTTAAGTTCATCTCTTCTGCCCTCTAATACTCTGATTGGAAACATAAATGGCGCTACAACATCATAATCCATCTTCATAAGCTTTATTCCTTTGACATCCTTTAACCGCGTTGCATATAGTTTACACAGCTGCCTTCTTCTGATGATAAATAAATCAATTTTCTTTAATTGTTCGCAGCCTATTGCTGCATTAATATTGCTCATATGATACCGATATCCTATCGTATTCACATCATATATCCAACTGCGTTCCTTCCAGTTTTTGGTGTGCATAGTCTTTCTGTCAATGCCAAGAAGCCGTTTCATTCTGCTTTGTTCCAAAATCTTCTCGTCCGAAGTAACAATACATCCTCCTTCTCCACAGGTGATCACCTTGATGGAATCAAAACTAAAACAGGTTATATCTCCAAATGCCCCTATCTTTCTTCCTTTGTATGTAGAGCCTATTGCATGTGCCGCATCTTCTACGATTCTAATTCCGGTGTTTTCTTTTATCTTTAGAAGTTCATCCATATCACAAGGGTTTCCCGAATAATGCACTGGCATGATTACCTTTGTTCTCGGCGAAATTTTTCTCTTAACATCCTCTATATCCATCAAAAAAGTATCCTGATCCACCTCGCAAAGTATTGGTGTTGCTCCACACATTTCGACAGCCTGAACCGATGCCACAAATGTAAAAGAAGGAACAATGACTTCATCACCTGTTCCAACCCCCAAAGCACTCAACGCCAGATGCAACGCAGATGTACCCGTATTCGTCGCAACCACTTCCGCACTTGTCCCCAAATACTCTTTTAACGCATTTTCAAATTCATTTACTTTATATGCTAATCCAAAATATCCATACGCAAATGCCTCTTTTACTGCAGCCAGTTCTTCCTCTCCCAGACATCCTCTCGCAACCTTTATCATCGTTTTCCTCCTGTTTTAATTAAGTATCTATTCCGTCAAATAACGGTAATCCTGCATCCTTATCAGAAAGAATAGGAGTCTCAATTCCCCAATCGTATCCAAAGCTATTCCATCTGATTCCCACATCATATTTACTAACATTAACCTCCGTTGCCATATACATAACAACAGAATCCTTTAACACCCGATAACCATGCGCAACACCTTTAGGAATATAGATTGCCTTCGTATCCTCTCCGTCTAATTCAATAGAATAAACACCCCCATAAGTAGGTGAATTCTCACGAAGATCTAAAAGAACATCCAAAACCGTACCCACAATTACAGATACCAGTTTCTCGCACGCTGCCGGTTCCACCTGCAGATGCATACCCCTGATAACATCCTTTTTCGATTTCGTGAACCAGGTCTCTTTAAAGTCTACATTAATGCCAGCCGGCATAAGGGAAACAGAAAAAGGCTTTACCAATTCTCCTCTATTATCAGGAAACCTCATCCCATCTATAATATATACTCCTGATAAATTACATTCTTTTATTGCCACAATATTACCACACTTTCCAAAACGCTTTGTTATCCTGCCACAATTTTTCCAAATACTTCATTTCTCGTTCTGTATCCATACAAGCCCAATTACCCTTATGTCTATACACTGAAACCTGTCCCTTTTCAGCCATTTGGGCTAAGGGGCCAAATTCAAAATCACAATTTTCATCCTCAGTCAGATAATCAAACATTTCCCTGTTAAATACCATGAAACCGCCATTAATGATCCCCTGTGATACTTGAGCCTTTTCCTTAAATTCTGTTACCAAATTCCCCTCTGCTTCAATCTCTCCAAATTGTGACTGCGGATGAACACCAGTCAAAGTTAATATAGTATTTTGCATTTTGTGAAACGCGAGCAGTTCATTAATATCAATATCCGCAATTCCATCTCCATAAGTCATAAAATTAATATCATCATCTATAAATTTCTCTATTCGTTTAATTCTTCCACCCTTTAAAGTATCCCGCCCCGTATCGGCTACTGTCACTTTCCAATCAGTTTCCTGATTGCAATTATAATACTCAATAGAACCGTCAGACAAATTTATCGTAAAGTCAGATATATTACTATCATAATGAATAAAATAGTCTTTAATTACATTTACTTTATATCCTCCGCATATAACAAAATCACGAATGCCATAATGTGCATATATTTTCATAATATGCCATAAAATAGGTCGCCCACCAATCTCCAACATTGGTTTAGGAATATTCTCGGTCAAATTACCCAAACGACTTCCCAAACCTCCTGCTAAAATAATCGCTTTCATCTTTTCTTACCTCTTACATCATAACTGCAGATACAACATAATGCCCATAGAAAGCCTTCTTTATATCCCAACAGCCATTTCAGATTTCTATAATGTGATGTTATGTATTTCCATAACAACCGAATATCTCTATGTATCTGGGTTGTACAAATATCCCATAAAACAAACTGTGCACATAAATATTCATCTGTATCCTTTTGCTTAATATTTACACCTATTAATTCCGCATGCCTTTCCATCAGTTCAATAAAACGTTCTATATCTTTGCATCCCAGCATTGCTTCAGCATTTGCTTTTAACAGGATATCCTGATACTTTTTTTCTAAACCAATATGTTCCATGTATATTTTTTTAAGGGCATTCTCCTCCGTTTTCACCAAATCATTTGAATCCGTTTGCGTCAACTGAGCAGCATGAACCCTATAACCTACCAGTTTCTCTGGCAATACATATAATTCGTATTTTTCCGAAACCGCTAATGACATATGATAATCTTGACAATGTTGAAACTTTTCATATCTGATTCCTGCATTCTCAAGTTCTTTTCTACGAAACATAAAGGCCGAATGAATTAAACAATAGTTTTTATATAAGAGTGAGAACTTTAATGCGTATTTTCCATAAATAGGCGACTTAGAGCCTTCATACCTTTTTCCTTCTATTATCGTATACCCTTCACAACCGCAAAGCATGACATCCTCATGTTCTTCCATATATTGCACTTGTTTTTCAAGCCGCTGTGGTTCACATACATCATCGCTGTCTAATCTGGCAATATATTTTCCTCTTGCCAAACTCACACCTCTCTGGAGACTATAAAGCAATCCTTTATTTTCTTCATTTATATATACATGAAAACGCTCATCATTCATCTGCTCTACAATCTCAATGGAATGATCCGTTGAACAGTTATCAATAATGATCACTTCAAAATTTTTATATGTTTGATTTTGCAGACATGTCAGTGCTTCCTGAACATATAATTCACTGTTATACATTGGCATAACTACCGATATCAATATCTTTTCATCAGAAAACATCTCTATTCTCTCTTTCACTTCTTACAGCTAATGGCATTTTACCATATATTTTAAGCAATTACAAGAAATATGGGGTACAGCCAATAATTTGTTCAGTCACTTTAAATCCATATCTTCATTTCAACATTTTTATCCACGCCTTTATAATCTGTATTAAAAAAGTTTTATTTTGACTATATAAATGATTTTTATAGCATACATACATTAAATCTATAAGAAGACTTTGATTAATTTTTCTTACAATACACCAGCCTTTGCCGTCATTCAATGTTTTTAATTCAGTGATGGCATTTATTACCTCTAAATAATCTTTTATCTTCCTCTGATTAAAACTGACCATAGTTATAGAATCATTCCTACAACGCCTTTGATAAAACATTCTTGGAATATACATAACTCTATTGGCTAATGTCATAATTCTACAATGAAATTCATTATCTTCAAAATAAACTCTGGGCAGAAACTTTACATTATTTTCTTTTAAAAATGCCAAAGAACAATATACAAAACAGGCGGACGGCTCATAAATTTCCATATAATATTTTTTCATAAAATCTATTCCTGAATAAATTGCATTGCGCTCTTTTACAGCCTCATGCCGATCATCAAAATTAGGTAAAATTGGCGTTCTTTCATTTGAGTCTTGAAAATTCAACGCATCAAACAAAACAATATCCAGATTATTTTCTGATGCGTATTTATAGCAAGTTTCCAATGTATCCTCAATTATATAGTCATCAGAATCCAGAAAATATATATACTTTCCTCTTGCTGATTTTATACCAACGTTTCTTGTATATCCTAAACCATGGTTTTCTTGTGATAAAACAATTAAGTCAGAGTATTTTTTTTGCAATTTCAAAAGTTTATCATAACTATCATCTGTCGAACCGTCATTGATTGCTATTACTTCTATCTCTTTCTGAGTCTGATCAAAAACGCTCGTAATACACTCTTCCAAATATGGACTTGTATTATATACCGGAATAATCACTGTTGTTTTTATCATATTCTATCCACCATCACCGATACTTTTTCATATAGCTTTCAAAAAATACCTCTCCCATAAATACGGCATCAACATTTCCCAGGCTTTCTCTCCTTCGGAATATGAGGTTTCACTACTCATAATCACCTTATCTACCATGTCTTTTGTCCGCACAGGATCAACTACCTTACTCTGTTTAAAATCCAAACCTGCTACTGTATCCTGCATCCATTCTCTCCACGGTCCTTTCATCCATTCTACTATGGGTGTATTAAAACCTATTTTACTCTTCCTTTCCACTATTCCTTTCGGCATAATATCCTTTAGTGCGTCTCGTATAATGCTTTTTGAATATCCGCCATGCAGTTTTGCCTTCCATGAAATAGAAAACGCAAACTGTACAAGTCTATAATCCAAAAAGGGCATCCTGATTTCTACTCCTGACGCCATGCTGTACCGATCATAATTGCGAAGCAGCGTAGGTAGTATTGATGTGTGGGTTGAATTATATAAGACTTTTTCAAAATGCCCCAGTTTATTAAAATCCTCCTGACACTCCCGATCGATCAACCTGTCCCATGTAGGTACATGTAATATTTTCTTCGCCAGATGCCTTACGATAAAATCGATATAGCATTTTCCATATGACTGCTGTTTTGCTGCAATTGCTTTAGAAGTCATACCAAAATATGTTGTCAGAATTTGCTTAATAGAAGTCTTATCGACCCCTACATCCAAAAGGGCATATATCATATCTCCCGGATATCCGCCAAAAAGTTCATCCGCTCCATGCCCGTCCAATGTAACAGTCACTCCGTTTTGTTTAATCTGGCTATATAATTGCATCATCGGTACAGGACTCGTAATATAAATATCTTCAAAATCATATATATAGTCCGGCAATTTATTCAAACCGGTTACCGGATCGATCACTACTTCTGTACTCTCTATATTCAGATAGTCTGTTACTTCTCTTGCATAATATGTCTCATCCAGCATTGTCCCTGGAAATGCAGCCACAAAGGCATGTTGAAAATCATGATTAACCCGCGCCCCTGCACCTTTTTTAATAATATCTGCCATTGCGCATATTGTAGCGCTTGAATCCAGACCGCCGCTGAGAGCCGTTCCGATCGTCACATCACTTCTCATGCGTATTTTACAGGCATCCAAAAATAACTCTCTGAACATTTCAGTCTGTTCTTCGTATCTATCTGGAACATGCATTAAGTTTTCCAACGTTTTCCACCATCGTTTAATATGCATTCCATTTTTATCAACATACGCATAATGACCCGCTGGCAATCTGCTAATTTCATTAAGCAGGCAGGCTTCTGTCGCTTCATAATTAAAATATTGATTGATATCTTTTAGAATATTATAATTAGGTGTAACAGAAGGCAGGACAGGCGTCAGTGCCTTCATTTCCGAGGCAAAAGCAATACCCTCCGCTATTTTGGTATAGAAAAGCGGTTTTACGCCAAAACGATCTCTGGCAAGAAAAAGAGTTTTTTCATATCTGTCATATATGGCAAAGGCCCACATTCCATTAAATTTATCAAGACATTTCTCTTTCCATTCTATATAAGCATTCAAAACCACCTCTGTATCTGTATTACTGCGAAAACAGTAACCTGCCGCTTGCAATTCTTCCCGCAATTCAATAAAATTATATACTTCTCCATTATAAACAATAAAATACCTTTCATCTGCGGTTGCCATTGGCTGTTTTCCAGTATCAGATAAGTCTAAAATAGAAAGACGTCTATGTGCAAGACCACACAGATCATCTTTCCATATGCCGCTGCCATCAGGCCCTCTGTGCCTGATTTTTTCCATACATTGCGTTATTTTTTCTTCTGATATATTTAAATTATAAGTTCCAAATATGCCGCACATACATCTTCCTCATATCGCCACATCATCGTTATACCGTATACTTATTTCGAATTACTCATCCTTTAAGTTTCTTCAATACAACCGCTGGATTTCCGCCTACCATCGTATACGGCGGGACATCCTCTGTCACCACACTTCCAGCCGCTACAATACTTCCTTCTCCAATCGTCACCCCTTTTAAAACAATGGCATGACAGCCTATCCATACATCACTCTCTATTGTAACAGTCTTTGAATTTAATTCAAGATTTTTAGGATGTCCTTTAGTAACAATCTCTACATAATGGTCATGGCGTGCTTTAGCGTCTATGGGATGTGTGTTATTATTAATAATAAAAACATCTTTTGCAATCAATACTCTATCGCCGACCACTAAGTCCCCTCCTGAACTCCATAATGTACTTCTTTCACCAAGATAACACCAATCTCCCATAACCAGTTTTCCCGGCCCGGACATATTGATCATTTCACCTCTTATATGGCAGTTTTCTCCTATACATATTTCTTCCGCCGTTTTATCCGTTGTAACCGAAGCGGAACGGTAAAACCATGTATTTCTTCCTACAGTGCATTGGCGTCGAAACTTTCTATTGAGTTCCTTCTCATATAAGCGATCTATTACCCAAAACAACTTAAGCAACATTCCTTTTTTCTCCCTGTAAAGAACTTATATTAACTCAACATATCCTTCATAATCTGCATTTTCCCCATAATACCATGTTTTCTATATATTGCCTTGGCGGTCTGTTTTCTGATTAGTGCATTTTCTTTGATGTTGTTTTCAAATTTCATTTTTTCTATTTCGTTTTCCTGCTTATATATTTGGAAATTTGTCTGCTTCGTTCCACAGTGTTCTCCACTTCCGTCAAATCCTGCATTCTGAACCAACGAAACACCCGGATATAAAGTCAACCCACCTTTTTTAAAAACTGTCCAGTACCATTTAATTGCCCAGGAATTGATTTTTGCGTCCTTTAGCTGCATCTGTAATAATCTGTAATATGGATAACTATAATCATAATCAAACTGTTTTCTTAACCTATGATCTCTTTGAAGTGATTCCCAACCTTTACATTCTGGATCATATTGATCCCATCTATCCTTCCATGTTGCCCAAGACCATGATGAGGTAATCTTTAAAAAACAAGTGTCGATGTCCTTTAATCCTTCTCTAAAATAAGAATAACCCGTAATTGAATATACTTGTGGCTCATCTTGATAGATATCTAATCCCATATTCATATATTTTAAAAATTGTTTATCTGTTATTAGATCATCTTCTAATACGATTACCTTTTTATACTGATTGACAATCTCAGTAACGCCAGATACAACAGATTTTGCCAAACCATAGTTTTCTTTTCTTTCTTTTACCACTACTCTTTTAAAACCTGTAATTTTACCAATGTATTCACGTACTTCATTCACCTTATTAATATCTTCTGCCTTTTTGGCGCCATCAGCAAAAATAAACAATTCACTCTGCTCTGCCAGTAAATTGTTTCGTAAAGCATCAACTGTATGTCGTGTATGCTCCGGCCTATTATAAACAAATAAAACAATTGGAGCCAAATTACTCGTCATTACCGCACTTCCTTTTTCCTTACCCTTCTCTTCGCGCCCATTCTATATAGTTTTCGATTCCTTCTTTCATAGAAACCTTATTATGATATCCGAGTTCTTTTATTCTGCCAATATCGGCTCTCCAGACATCCGGATCTCCACTTCGCGTCATATGATTAAAGACTACTTTGTTTTCTCCACACAAATATTCAGAAAAAATATGTGCTATTTCGTATATGGTATTGGATTCTCCGTTCGCCACATTAAAAACCGGCTGCCGGCTGCTGATATCTGCATTCAAAATAATCTCTATGCTCTGCATGAGATCATCTATATAAATAAAATCCCTCGCTTCATCTCCCGTTCCAAATAATTCAATTTTCTTATCCTTTTTATATTTTTGAAACATATCCCACATAATCTGTTTTCTTAACCCCGGGCCATATACGGAGAAAATACGCAGGATACGGATGTCCATATCATAAATATGACGATAGTATTCAGCAATTTCTTCACACATTTTTTTATGCAGACCATAAGGGGAAATGGGTCTTGTTTCCGCTGTTTCTGAAATTGGAAGTACCTTAGCATTACCATATACGGCAGCGCTGGAAAGAAAAATCGTCGTGCTTTCTCTGTTAATGCGGCGCATACTCTCCAATAAAGCATAAAAAATCTGTACACTACTATCAAAATCTTCTATGGGATTTTTCAATGACTTAGAAACGTCCGCGCCTCCCGCAGCATGTAATACAATGTCGGGATCAATTTCTGAAAGTACATCAGGAAATTCCTCAGACCTCATATCTAAAATATATGTTCTGTCACCAGTCTCTCCTGCCGCATCTATCCCATATATAACATAGTTTTTCTCAAAATATTTTTTAGCAGCATTTCCGATAAAACCATTAATTCCTGTTATTAACATTTTTTTCATATTATTATTTTAACGCCCTGGCTAATTCCTCCGCATATTTTTGGGAATCCCTGTGAAAACGGGACAATCCCTTTGACAAATCATCCTCGCTTTTTTCATGAAGAAGCAGTTCTACTTTATTTAACAAATCTTCTGCATCTGTACGTTTAAACAGAACACACTTTTCATATTTCTGCTCTTCATGTACCGGTAAATCTGATAAAATCACTCTTTTATCCAATACTTTAGCATCCTCTAAAACTGTGCCCCAGCCTTCAAAAAGTGAAGGTTGAATTAAAAAAGCAGCGTTTTTCATAATGACCAACTGCTCTTTACGTTCTAAAAATCCCAGATTTTCAGTCACCTGCGAAATATCTTCTCTTGCAAAATATTTTTTCAGTTTCTCCGTATATTCCCTGTTTCGGTAATCATTCATTTGTCCTGTAAAAACGAAAATCACATTTTCCAATTTCCGGGAAAGATATTGTTCTATCATTTCCAAAACTACAATATGGTTTTTATGCTGCCAGAACTGATTGGGAATATAAATATATTTCTGCTGATATAGATTATATTTTGTAAGTGTTTCCCTCTCCTCAGACTCAGTAATTCCCAACACTTCATCTTCTATATTGGACGTAAAATGGACTACCATACATTTACATTTATGTTTTTTATACTGCATCAGGAAATCTTTTTTTGCATCATTTGAACTTAAGACTAATGTATTTTTCTGCTTTGCCATATATTTTGCACCGCCATCACGCATTTTTAATTCAAAATCAGAAAAATACTGCGGCAGATGCAAATACTGAAAATCTGCAATCCACATAATCACTTTTTTGACAATAAGCCGTTCGACCAGATTCAACGACAGGCCGTACCAATAATCAATTTTATGGCGATGCACATACCATACCAGATATATACTGTTCAAATAACTGTTTCCATAATTGATCTCTACAAGTTTAATGCGGTTTCCGTATTTTTGGAAAACAGGAGCATTCGCCGGTGATGTCAGAACGTGAATCTCATATTCATCCCTTAATTCTTCGCTATGCAGTATCAGATTAATCATATTATGGGCATAATATACGCCGCCCATCCAATTATTGATACTTGAAACGTTAAATGCAATTTTTTTTCGTTTATCTTTTTTCAAGATTTTTCCTCATACTTACTTAAAATAGTTTTCATATCCTGCTCCGCCAGTCCATGCTGCCGTCTTGCAAAATACCCAAGATATTGAATCAGTTTAAATACCTTTGATTTTATTAAAATATTAAACTGCACAGAATTAATTTTATGTTCCGAAAACAAATGCATCCCATCACTGATCTTATAATAAAAAACATGAAACTTCCTGGCTATATACTCCAATGTCCGCTGACTGTAAAAGCCAATATGCTGCCCCGTCTCCGGCACATAATACCACCATTTTTCAAAATCTTTATACGCAAAATCCTGATCGTATATCAGCGTAGAAAACAAAACCGATCTTGAAATTGTAAATAAATGTGTAATTTCTTCTATTGGTCTGTCAAAATGTTCAAATAATTCAAATGCCGTAATCAATTCTATTTTCTCTTGTCTCTTATATTCAAAACCTCTTGCCGCATAATTGTCCGAATATTTATCATACCATAACCAGTTATATCCCAGGTCACGCATCATCCTTGTGAAAATGCCATATCCGCCGCCGTAATCCAAAAATGAAGCCTTTGTATCAAAGAAATTATGAACAATGGCATTCGCTGTCAGGACATTATCTATTGTCCTCTGCATCATTCCAGTATCAATGTTAGTAATGGAATCCGTATATGCTTCTTCCAGCCAATATGGCTCCTCTGTATACACAAACCCGCATACAGGACATTGATAGTAGGAAATCGTATATTTATGCATTATTTTTCCCTGAAAGATTTTTTTACCCATATCAGCACAAATTGGACAGATCATAAAGCATAATTCCTTTCCGCCATACGTTGTATCCCACTCTAAATTCTACCTTGAAGAATGTTTTCCAAACCATGTACGCCCAATACAATAAAAATACCACTTCAAATATTTGGGCATCCATTTCCACATATGAAAATTAGAAGTTCCTTCTGTTCTGTCAAACCACTCGGAAGGTACTTCCGCTATCCTATATCCCTGTGTATATGCTTTCACCGTAATCTCCAGCCCAATTTCAAACCCGCCGCTGCTTTCTATGGTTAAACTATCCAATAACCGCTTGCTATACATTTTAAAGCTATTCGTTACATCATGGGTTGGTATTCTTGTCAAGTAGTGCAGACTCAATCCGGCGGTCCGTGAAAAAAGACTTTTCAGAAATGGCCCTCCGTTTTGCTTACCGCCTTTCATATAACGGGAACCGCACACCAGATCGAACCCTTCATCCATTTTGGCCGCCATAGCATCTACAACGTCCAACCTGTCGCTTAAATCCGCCATAACAACCAGAACCTTATCGTATTCCGCACTTTTGAAACCGGTAATGATCGCATTCAGTACACCGCGCCCCAGTTCATTCTTTATCTGGCGGATTGTAAAATCATAATCATCCGCAATTTGAACAACTACCGGCAACGTGTCGTCTTCATCAAAATCATAAATAACGGAAACCCTTTTTTCAGTTTTTATCTCTTTGTCTATTTCATCAAAAAGTCTTTTTATATTACCAGCCTCATTGTATACAGGCGCTATGACATCTATCATTTTTACATCCATTCCAAATGTTCTGTAATAAGACCACTTTTTCTCATATATTTCCTAAATCTATCTGGCTTGTAATCCAGGGAATGACCTCATCCAATGTAGTGCTTAAATCTGTATCGGCCGTAAATCCCAGTATCTCCTTGGCCTTTGTGACATCGGGCACACGTTTCTGCACATCATACTGGAACGCCGGATCAGACACAAAAGAAAATGGCTTGTCCCCATTTATTTTCTTCCATATCATCTGTGCTAATTCTTTTACTGTTGTAGACACAGGTGTGGAAAGATTGAAATCCTCATTAACTGCCTTATCTGATTCTACGCACATACGTATACCGCGGGCCAAATCTCCTCCATACGTATAATGTCTGATCTGTTCTCCGCTCCCCAAAATATGTAGCGGATTCTGTCCTTTATAGACCTTCTGTACCAGATCAGGAACCACATGGCTCATAGCCAGCTTCACGTTTCCGGATAAAATTTCTTTCTCATTTTTTGCTCTTTGTTCTCCGGTTCCAACACAATTAAACGGCCGGATAATCGTATAAGGAAGTTTATATTGTTCCCATGCCCCCTTGGCAAAATATTCACACGCAAGTTTCTGAAATCCATATGTTGACAGCGGAGGCGGGCAAGTTAATTCATACCCTTCTTTGCTCGGATATTCATGGCAGCTTTCAAACACCATAGAAGATGACAAAACATTAATCTTATCTAAATGCCGATTTTGATGCGCCCATATTGCAGCGTCAAAAGTTGAAGCAATGATCCTTTCATTTTCCGCCAGAAGATCATAAGCATAAGTATGAAAATAAGTAATTCCGCCAATCATTGCCGCGATTGCAATGACCTGATCACAATCTTCTATGATTTCTTTCATCAGGGAAACATCTTTAGCGTCTCCTTCCACAAACGTATAATCCGGGTTATGGTCATAACTTTTTTCAATTTTTCCATATTTGCTGTAATTATCGATTCCTATTACCTGATGTCCATGCTTCAAAAGTTCATCTACCAGATATCCTGCTACAAATCCTGCCGATCCTGTTACCAAAATCTTCATTGCCAAACTCTCCTTTTTATCAAATTCTATTTACTTTCTGCAAAATAATGAAACTTTGTTCACCAAATACCATTCCGCTTAAGGGCATAAGTTTTAAATATAAATTAACGATCCAGCCGGCCTGCGGCAGTCTGCTTTTGGTTGTAAAAGGTAAAAAACGGGGAATACATTTCTTTACGGTATATCCATACAACATCGCCGCCTCAATAATCGACTTTTCCGTAATGGGTGTTATATGATCATAAAAATCCCAATATTTCCCGCCGACATAGCGTATATTAGGCGTCAATATCCAAACTTGTCCACCCGGTTCCAGTAACTCATATTCCGTCTTAAGGAGCATGCTGATTTCCTGTTTCGTAATATGTTCTAAAAAGTTACTCATAAAGAAAATAGATACAGACTCTTCTTTTAAATATTCTTTCAGATTATTAATGCTGCCAACAACTGTCTTAATCTCTGGTAAAGCATATTTCGCAACATCCGGATTCACATCTATGGCAACTTTATCGCACTGGCAATGAATATTATTGATAAATTCGCAATAGCCTGCCGCCACATCCACGATTCGTTTCGTCTCTGACGGCAGATACCTTGCCAAATATCTGCATACCTCTCCCCAGATGCCTTTTTTTGTATTCACCTCTTTATCATCAAATCTGTTATGATATAACTCCTGATTATTATTGCCAGCCATTTACTATCCCCCCCCGAGTGGTCAAATTTCCCAATGTGGATATTTTAACGCCTTCGCAATAATGTAATTCTGTGCACACTCCCCAGGCATCCAAAATCTCAAAACTTCTTTCCGGCGTATTCAGGAATACCGGATTTTCAGTAATAGCTGCATATCTTTTATGATTATTCAAAACCAGAAGCAAAGAGGCATCCGCACAGGCGTCATATAAACTCTCATAATAATTTCCAAATCCAAGCGCCCGCATTTCTTCAGGCAATGCACAAAAGTCATGCAAATTCATATAATAGCCTTCATCTTTCAACTTCTTTGCAATATAAACAGAACTGGAACCACGCAGATCGGATGTTTCCGGCTGTCCTTTGAAAGCCATGCCGCTTACTGCAATTCTTTTTCGTTCATCCGGTTTGCCGATTTTCTCTTTTACCCAGTCTACTACGATATCTTCCATGGACTCATTAAATTTACGTGCCGCCAGAATAAAATCGCGACTGTCACACTCCGGCATATTATTGATCAGTATATAGGCGTCCTTTTCCAGACAAGGCCCCGCTACAAAACCAGGTTTCGCTATATTGCTTCGCGCATAACCATAATTAGCATGTTCTATTGCCGCCATACCGTCAACATTAAACTTCTGTGCCGCCATACAGAAGGCGTTTCCAATCGCAAACGTCATATCTCTGTATGTATTACAATATAACTTGATCAGTTCCGCTTCTTCCAAAGACTGTGCTTCTACAACACAAGGCGTTATTTTTCTGAAAAGTCTTTGCGCAATTTCCAAAGCGGCCGACGTATTCCCGCTTATCACCTGCGGCAGATGTGTCAATTCTTCTACTGCCTTGCCTTCAAGCGTTCTCTCTGGACACATGGCTACAAGAATATCTTCTATTCCTTTTTCACACATCCCGGCCAGATAAGGCAGTACAACATTCCTTGTAGTTCCAACAGAAACGGTGCTTCTTAATATCACCAGCTGTGTACCATCATAAACTTTTCTGATAGATTCTAACGCCGACTTAATATAACTGAAATTCGGTTCTTTTGTTCCTGCTACCAATGGAGTACCTACTGTTACAATAAATGCGTCATACTTTATATCATCCGAAAAGGAATCTGCCACATACAATGTCTTACCGTTATTTCTTTTGATCAGATTATCTAATCCGGGCTCATAAAAATGTGCTTTGTTATCCTTCAAGCATTCCCTGATATGTTGGTTAATTTCAATCCCATATACGTTAATTCCATTAGTTGAGGCCGCTACAGCCAATGTTAATCCCACATATCCAAGTCCAATTATTCCTATATTCACACCAATGCCCTCATTTAATACTCCGCCGATATCTCAATTCCATCCGGTACTTCAAAACGAACAAACTGAATATCTTTCCACGAATCGTCTGCTTTATAATATGAATCAGCTATATTATAATAAATTTCATCCTTATCTACAAGCAGATTTATACTATCAGTAAAACTTTTCCCTTCCGAGTTTACAAATTCTACCGCAACCGTCATCTGCTCTTCTACATGCGAATATCTGATCTTGATCAGATTTTCATACTTTGTCGGCAAGGTATGATAAAATTTATAAATATCTCTGCCGGCAGTTCCCGGATATTGGATTATAATCTCATAATACTTTGCCAGTTCACCAATTAAAGAGGAGGGTAAAGGTTCTACTAATGTCGTATAATTATCCTGCTGTAAAAAATCCGTATAAAATGTTTCATCATAAGGCGCTATTATCATCATTGCCTTTCTGTCAGCATAATACGGCAGCGTCGCAATAGCGTATTCCCCTTGTGTAACGATCCTTTCATCCGGTTCGGTAATTGATCCAACATAACTGCCAAGAGCGATCAACCAGTCTGCGTCCGCCCCCCGCTCTTCTTTCGTAATTGCATATTTCAAATATACGGCATTCGTCCTGCCTTCAGCAAATATAATAACAAATACAAGGACCAAAACCCCTGTCTTTCCCCAATTACCCGCAGAAAAGAGTTTCTCAATCCCCGTAAACAACATAACCCCATAGATCATACTCAACATGGGCGTCAACGCAATAAAATAATAATCATGAAAATCATATAAATTAAACAGTATAAATATCGTTAATATAGAGGCGGCAGTACAACTGATCACTATACTCAGATTTCTTCTTTTTCCCAGAAACAAATACAATAATATAAGACATCCTGCAACCGGCACTCCCCCTATATACTGTACCAGACGTCTCAAAACAATGCTCCAGTTAGATATTTGAAGTTTTTGTTCCATTGTTCCATAATTCCAGCTTCGCAATGCCTCTGAAGTGAATTCACTCGTAAAAACAGATTGTTCCTTGACCGCATCCGCATACCTGATCCAGCAAACTCCGGATATTACCGGCAAAATACATAATACTGCCAAAATGATGATACGTACCTTATTCCTGCCTATATATGCAAAAATAGTATGCAGAGTAAATTTTCCAGAATATTTAATGATTTCTTCATAAAAATATCTGATGATCAAATATGCCAGAAAGAAAATATAGGGAAACATGGTCGTGACTTTTAACAAATACCCCATACATCCAAATAATAACGTAATAATAATAGTCTTCTTTCCCTTTACAAGCCATGAATATAATCCCCATACATAGATCAATGCAAATAAAACAGACATATAATCAATCATCGCCGCTCTGCTCCACAGTATTGTAAACGGCGCAAACAGATATATCAGGCAGCTGCAATATGCGCTCTTTTTATCTATGACAAGGTCCGCTACCTTTTTCAGCACAAACACCGACAAATAAAAAGTGGCCAGACTGACCAGCCTGCACCAGACGTCAATATTTGTCTTATGCAATATTTTCATGATAAAATACACTACCGACTGATAAATCGGGAATTCCAAAGGAAACCGCCATGGATGTCCAAGAATCGGTGTCTCATACTGCAGCAGGCTCCAACCATCATCGAAATAATTTTGAATTGTTATAGCTGTCTGAGTCTGACGCGCTGAATGCATATCAGCTCCCAGAGGAAACCAGAGATTCTGAATCCTCAACAAAACTGATACCAACAAGACAATACCGATTATTATCCATTCCCTGTATTTCTTTAATATATTCACCACGCTATCACTTCCCTTATAACCTCATGATTTTATCCAGAAATATCTCCCAAAAACCGTCTTACTCTTTTCCCAATCTTTGCCTTATCATACTTTTTCTTTTCATCACGATCAACATCATAATCTCTTTTAAAAAACTCTGTTTCTGCCAGTTCTTCTATGTCCTGATAGCCTATTCCCCTGATTTGATTCTCCTGTAATAATTGTTTTGGTGCAATCGCTATGGTATCCAAAAATACACACTCTTGCAGTACTCCGGAAGTTCTGCATTGATACTGTCCCATATCATACGGAAGTACCGCATATTTTGCTTTTGCTATTGCATGATAATAATCCTCTTCTGTCAAAATAGCATCCTCTACTGTAATATTGGACTTCTTAATCTCCAATATATGTTGATACTGTTCCTTATCATAAAAATATCCCCGAATTTCCAGCGGGAATCCATTTCGGTTAAATGCTTTTACAAGCGGAGACACCTGCTTATATGGAGACATCGTTCCTACACACACGACTTTATCTTCTTTGTCAGTTTCTTGATATCTTTCATATTTTTGCGCATCATAATAATAATCCGGAATGTACAAAATCGGTTTTTTTAAATCTTTGAAACCTCTTTGCGTACTGATGATCGCATCTGCCTTTCGAAAACCAGCATAATAAATATAATTCAGGATACGTCCAAGTATACTCTGTCCAAATGAATTCTGGTAAATCTGTATAATAATTTTCGGATATTTTTTCCTTCCCAATTTTGAAGGAATAAAAAGCAGCATATATAATGCAAGAAAAAAATCTGTCCGATAGAACCACATTATGTCATAATCCCGATTTTGAAATACCTGGGCAAGATTATAAAACAACTTAAATTTATCACACACCCTTTTTCGGACAGACTTCAGATTTTCCATACAGATATCGTATTTAAGAGTATATATCTTATGATACGTTTTCGACTGCGCGTTGGTAATCTTACGTACCAGACATGGCGATAATGCCGCACTGATCTCATAATAACCCTCGATCAACCCTTTATACTCTTTTAAAACTTTACTGGAATGCCCTACTTCTTCCCCGGCCAGATTACAGGTACCATAATAATCCACCAATAATACTTTCTTCATAAAATAAACCTTTTCTACTTTTTATGAGTCCATTTAAATTTATTAATCCCAATTAACCTTGAGAAAAAAACACGAAACCATGGACAAATCAGTGTAATAACATTTAATAGATGATAACAAAACATATACAACTGCTGCCCTTGCACAAGTGGTTCCTCTTTCCACGGTGATCTTTTGGCATAATATTCATATTGTTTGCGATACTTATTATGGTTTCCCTCAATCCACGGCCTTTCATCCCCCATATAATGAATGATCGCAGGCTTACGCAATATCTGCGCATAAACATCTTTTGAAGGAATATCATAGGCAGGTTGAAGTTTTTTCACAAAATAACGTGGAAAATACGGTAGATTCGTAGACAGATTATAGGTGTAATCTAATGCTGAAATTTTATTTTTGCAGCAATGGTTAATAATGTCCTGATCGTTATAGTCCAACTGTCCATTCATGGCCTGATAATAATCCATAAAAACAGTCTCCAGATCCATTGAACGCCACAGTTCCAAATTGATCAAAAGAACACCTGCATTATAATATGTTTCACTCGCATTGAGACCAATCCGTCTTTTTTTATCAACCGGCATATATAACTCAGGAACCGCGGCAACATAGTTTTGTCCGAAGGGAAGACTCTCCAATTCTTCAATTGAACCATTTACAATAATATCACAATCCAGATATAAAACACGCTTTCTCTCTTCCGGAATATATCTGCATAAAAACAACCTTGATAATACAATAGGATGAAAACCCGAAGTATTAAACGTAAACGGAATTAATTTCCCAAATTCTGAAATATCAATAAATTCTATCGTCCGCTGATAATGTTTCGCAATCGCGCATAATTTTCTTCTGTTTTCAGAGTTTATATTCTGTGAAAGAATATATACGATGATCTCGTTAATATTCTGGTTATTGTGAAAAAGTGACAGCATCGATATCCCTAAATATTTTGCATAATCGTTATTTGACGCATAAACGATATTCATATCCATTCTCCACAATAATTTTCATCAACATCCAATATTTTCCTACTTAGTTATTTTCCCACAATCATAGAAATTAGTCAACAATTATGAAGATATTTTGAAAGCCTCATGAATTGTAATCATTAAATCTCATTCGACTTCTCTCCATTCCGATAAAAAAACTCTATCATTCCGGCAATCTTCTTCGGCCAGAATTTGCAGAACATCGCATAATCCTCTTTCGAGCGGTCGTGATCTGCAATAATTGCCGTTGTCGCCGAATCTTCATGTATCCTGTGAAACATCAGGATATCCGTGCAGTAAACAAAAGAACCTTTCCGTCTTGAAATCTTCTCCCATGCCTGCCAGTCCACGTTACTCCGGTAGCCGGGTTCAAAGATCACGTCGGGGAGGTTTTCTTTCACATACGTTACGGAGGGACAACATATCGGTGAACCGAAAGAGAGTATCCTTCTTCTGACGAAGCGGCTCCTCTGTAATATGGCAGCGCGCAGCGGTAAGAGCATGATACGTTTGACATTTAAAAGTTTGTTATCCGTTACTCTTTTTCCCTCTCTGATCTCGCCGTAGTCTGCAAAGGATATCAAGGGGGTTCTGGCACGGTTTATCTTTTCTAAGTTTTTCCGGGCAAAGTCGGGCTCGTAGATATCATCCTGATGCGCCAGGGTGACGATCTTAGCGTCGGCCTTCCGATAGCCGAAATTCCAGTCCTCAGCAATCCCTTTGGGGCCGTTATTGACGTAATATTCAAGTCGGTATTTTTCTGTCAGCGCCTCGATATGGCCGTTAGGGGTAGAAGTCACGACAATGATTTTCGCCGGCACGCTCTGCTTTAGAAGTGAAAGGATACACTCCTCCAGATACGGGCTTTCCCCATAGGCGCACAGTACAAATGTATATTCCGATATATCATATTGATTTCTGTTCATAATCGTGTTTATTTCCCGCCGCTTTCCGTTTCTTGCTTATGAATCTTCGCGTGTCGTTTCCTTATCCTGTTCCAGTTCTCTGATCCGTTTATCCAGGATACCGAGTTCCTGCACAAGCTGTCGTATCTTCATATTCTGTCTGGAGGCAATGGATGTCAGCGCCATCATGATCATCAGCATAAAGGCGATACAGATGATGAACAGGCCGTTCATATTATCTTCAATACCAAGTATATGAATTATATAACTTAGCAGTTCCGGATAGATCACCAGAATCCCCAGCACCGCACCGGACAGAAGCCACAGCAGCGTATATTTCAGATTCAGCGCTCTCTGTTTCAGAAAATACAGGATAATAATAAAATAACATATCACGGCGACGATCAGCGTGACTCTCAAACTCGAAGGAATCATGTTCAGCCTCTCCTTATTCCGTAACTTAACCGGCAGACAAGGATTGCCAGTGTCACTTTAATCATATAATACACGGATTTTCTGAAGGTAATGGAACTGTTCCCGCCTTCTCTGGCCCGCATCTGAACCGGTACTTCCATGATCCGTCCTCTGTTCATGATCGCGGTAACAATGGCCTCCGGTTCCGGATAATCCGTCGGATAATCATTTACATAAATATTGATAAAGCGTTTATTGACCGCCCGGTATCCGCTTGTTACATCCATGATCTTCTTTCCGGTCGTAAGGCGGATCAGAAAACTTAAGAATTTAATGCCGGCTCTTCTGATGGCGGAAGACTGAAAGCCTTCTTTTTCCAGAAAACGGGAACCGATCACAATATCCGCCTTATTATCTAAAAGCGGCGCGATCATATCATTCAGATAGGCGATATCGTGCTGTCCATCACCATCCATTTGTACTGCAATATCGTAATCGTTTCGCTTAGCATAAATATATCCTGTCTGTACAGCCCCGCCTATCCCCAGATTGATCGGCAGATCCAGATATTGAAATTGCCGCCTCCCGCAGATTTCCAGCGTGGAATCTCTGGAACCGTCATTAATGATCAGATAATCAATAGCCAGCCGTTTATCAATAACTCCTGCCGCGGTCTGCGCCAGCAGATGGTCTATCACCTCGGCAATATTGGCTTCTTCGTTATAGGCCGGAATAATGATCAGAACTTTAATATCTTTTTTATCCATGGTAATCCCCATTCTTTCAGTAACAGATACAGACTGCAGTAAAAGATGCCCATAGCGTATACCATATATCTTTGCAGGCCGATAAATACCAGATTGATGATACCGACCATCATAACGATAAACCCTATGGTAACAAGCGCAAATACCGCCGCTTTTTTATCTTCACGCTTTCTCATACAGTATATCACTCCTGCCATGGTGATGGCAAACAGGAACAGGGTAACCATATGGCAAAGAAGGTATATCCTTTCTATCT
Organism: Ruminococcus sp.; assembly: GCA_023663085.1. Lineage (GTDB taxonomy): Bacteria > Bacillota > Clostridia > Lachnospirales > Lachnospiraceae > UBA3282. Next base: position 35,492 of record JAMPIB010000005.1, read on the forward strand.
GGAAAAAAACGCTGCTGATAAAACCGGATATCATCAGCCGTATCGTATGATACAGATATCTGCCGAAATGCTTTCCTAAAACCCTCATACCAAGTTCTCTGACTGCCTGTGCAGTATTCAGGGAAACATCGGGATTTTCCTGCAGATAGGCCGCCACCTCTCCATAGGCTACGCCCGCGATCTCATCTTTTACCAGATCCTGCCATATATACAGATCCTGTCTGGCATATACATAGCGGTACTGCAATTCATCCGTCGAGGCATATACTCTGCGGAATATTTCCTGCATCTGCGGCGTATCGAACAGTTCAACGTCTTCTTCATCAGCCTCATAGAACCCTCTGATGACGATAAGGTGCGTCATCTGGGACATGGACGCATCCTGTGCCGCCTGCGCTGTGTCTTCCGTCTGTTGTTCTGCCTGAACTGCATCTTCTGTCTGCGCATCCGCCGCTTCTTCCGGAGCATCCGCCGCCTCCTGCCCCGTATCGCTGATGACCGGCAGCGCATAGGCCAGATAGCAGGCCCGCATCTGGTAAATAAAAATGAGCAATACGCCGGCTCCGATCACGCCCGCGCACAGATTTATCACCATCCTGCCCCACAGGGCGGCTTTTTTTCCGGATTTTATCTTTTTCATTCTTACAAATTCCACACAGATAAAAAAGACAGCCGTCACGATCAGAAGGAAGACGAGCTGGCTTCTGATAAGCCCCATGAAAACCGCCAGCAGCACAGCCGCAAGGAGCCATTTTCTCTGCTGTTTAAAAACATATTGCAGAATAAAGATAAAATAAATATAAATAAGCGCATAGGCGATACTTTCGGTCATGATCTGGTGAGTGATCCAGACTCTCGGCAGTTCTATCGAAAAGGGCAGCATCGTACAAAGATAACAAAAAAGGGTTTCTATAAACCGCAGCCGAAATATCCTTTGCAGATACAATACAAAGGCCATCGTACAAAAGATAGCGGCCAGCGACTGTATCACGACCACCGCATCTATATAAAGACCTTCTCCAAAGATACATCTGGCCATCCATAAAAACAGGGGATAAAGCGGCATAACACCGCTGTTTTGCATAGTCGGATGCAGATAAAACAAAGAATCCTTTTCGATCACGACCCATTCCTGTCCCGGAACCAGATAGACCGCGAGTCCTATCATAAATAAAACAAGTATCCGAAACCATTGTTTTGCAAACAGGGCGCTTATGTTTTTATAAAACGTCTTTTCCTGCATTCTTCACTCTGCCCTTTCTTCTTTGTATCTTTTCAGTATCTTCTCCACCTGCTCATAATAAGTCTCGAACTGAAAATCCTCTTTTACATGCTGATAGGCCGCCGCGCCCATCCTGACGAGGACTTCTTTATCCTCTATAATTTTTTTTATTTTCTCTTTCAGGTCTTCTTTGTCATTATCTTTAAATACATAGCCGGTTATCCCGTCCTTGATATAACCTGCCGTGCCGTTATTGCTGCCGCTGATGGCTGGCAGGGAAAAGGCCATCGCCTCCAGATGGGAAACGGCCGCCGGTTCTCCGGTACTCGGCAGCACAAAGAGATCGGCCCGTCTGTATTGTTTTTCCACGGCCGCTTTATCAAGGTTCGTCAAAAGAGTGACCGCGCTTTCTAACTTATGTTCTTTCACATAAGTACTGACCTTTTCGTAATATTCTTCATGAAAACGGTTCGACATCTCGCCGGCGATGACCAGATGCAGCGGATATCCGCAAAGCAGTTCTTCCACCGCTTCTATCATCATCTGTAGATTTTTGCGCTTCTGATATTTCCCGATGCAGAAAATATTGATGCGCCCATCCGCAAAATAGGTTTTCTCGCGGGGACCCGCCTGGGGTTCCATCAAAAAGGGCGTCAGATATGCGTTCTTATCCCTCACCAGACCTGTATGATCTATCCCTATGGCCTCTACCGGGGTGATCCGGCATTCGGGTGTCAGTCTCCAGACCAGTTTATGCGCTGCGTTCAGTTCTTTGGCTTTTTCCCATAAAGGCGTCTGGTTATAGAGAATGGCCGGGATCTTATAATGCTTACACAGGGCGTTCATACAGATCGTATACAGGGACCGCTCCCGCAAAATGGCCACATCCGGCCGAAAGGCCCTGATATATCCGGCCAGTTTTATCATCGGCGGAAAACCGCATTTCAGCTTCATGTCCACGGCCGCAGGGTCATTTTTTCTGAAAATATTGACATACAGATAGTCAAATACTCTGAAAAGTCCGGAATAGCCGATAATATCCGGTTCTACATACGTATAGTCTTCCACCCTGCCGGCATACTGGCTTATGAACCTGACCTCATGACCGTTTTCTATCCACCCTTTCATAATGGTGGTCTGATTCGTATGATATCTGTGAGACATATACAGAACTTTCATGCTGATAACCATGCCTTTCTTCCGCTCACGCGTTCACACGTTTTTTGATCTGTTCGAGATATTTCCGGTAACCGGCCTCCTGATTGGCCTTATCCCCAATTACGTCATGCTTGGCGATTGCATCTTTATGCTGCGCCTGATGCAGATACCACTCATACTCCATATCGAGATTGCCGATATCGAGGGCTCTGTATCCTTCCAGAAACAGTCTCTCGACCAGAAACTTGGCCGCTACCCCCAGGGAAACAAGAAAGAGCCTGTCCTTCGGATATGCCCTGCAGCAGGCGAGCAGTTCATCCAGCTTTCCGTAGGCGTCGCTGCTTGGCCCGATGATCCTCTCCACGCTCCCGGCGCTGTCTAACAGATCGTTACCCACGCCGTTATGCGTTCTTTCCCCTTCTACGATAACAATATCTTTGTCTCTCCAGATCTCCCGGATTCTCTCCGCCTGCTGCCTGCATACTTTCTTATCTTCCATGGCGTAATAGAATCTGGAGACGGATGTATTATAATATATCCTGTCCGGGTTACAGTATCTTTCATAAACTTTGCGCGAAAAAAGCAGGTGGTCTTTCCAGAACTGTCTGCTCTCTTTCCGGTAAAAAGACAGGTCCCCGAATATCTCCGGGATCGTGACCAGCATGTCCTCGTGCTCATATGCCAGCAATCTCTTCAAACCCTCGACGATCTCAGGTTCCACCTGCTGTAATTTCAAGCTCCTGCCGCGGATCATCGTGATCTCCCCGTCTCCGAATCTTATCATACTCTTATCCGTACAGATCAGTTCTTCTATCGTTTCCTCAACGCTGTGCACTTTCAGAGAGCATTTTTTTATACCCGCCCGGTAGAGCAGATAATCAATCTGTGCCAAAATATCTTTTATCAGTCTTTTCATTTCAGCACATCCTCTTTCTTCCTGCTCTCTACTCTGCCGTCTCCGACTTCATAGATCACATCGGCATTGCGTATGGTCGTCAGCCTGTGGGCAATGATTATCATCGTCTTTTCGCCGTGCAGGTGTTCTATCGCCTCCATAACGGCCGATTCCGTATCATTATCCAGAGCCGAAGTCGCTTCATCCAGGATCAGTATCTCCGGGTCGTGGTAAAGCGCTCTGGCAATACCGATACGCTGTCTCTGTCCGCCGGATAATCTGACACCTCTGTCACCTACAAAAGTATCCAGTCCTTCGGGCAGACTGTCAACAAAATCATACAACTGCGCCTGTTTCAGGGCATTAACGACTGCCTGTTCGTCGATTTCCTTCTCATCAATCCCAAACGCCACGTTATTGCGGATCGTATCATCCGATAAATAGATTGTCTGCGGTATATAGCCAATTTCTTTCTGCCAGGTGGACAGATTTTTATATACGTTCATGCCGTCGGCATAAATTTTTCCATACTGCGGCTTCAAGAGTCCCAACAGGATATCCGCCATAGTAGACTTCCCTGCGCCGGAGGCTCCGATAAAGGCTGCCGTCTGTCCTTTCTGGATCACAAAATCGGCATGTTCGATCACGTCCGTATCGCCATCGGGATAACGGTAAGTCACATCCTTTACTTCAATCCTGTCTGTCAGTTTCCACGCCTCGTTTCGGCCCTGCGTATCTGTTCCCGCATCCGCAGATATATTCAACTCCTCTACTTCCCGCAGGTCGTTATAGATGAGTTCTAACGAGGGCATTGCATAGAGCACCGCCGATAAATGTTCATTGATCCTGCCGACCGAAGGCAGAAGACGGAAAGCAGCAACCGCAAATACGGCGAGCTGGGGAACAAAATCAATCAGATCCTTCTGTCCGAAGAAAATCTTGAAAATAACGGCCAGAAGCAGGCCCATCATGCTGACCATTTCAATGATATATTTCGGCACCACGCCAATCAGCCGGTTCAGCCGCAGTACTCTGACGTATCTGGCAAAATAGCCATCATAATGCTCGATAAAACTTTCTTCCCTGTTTAAGACCTTGATCTCCTTGATACCGCCCAGAGACTGGTTCATCCACTGATAGATCTTGGATTTATGCTGCTGGCCTTCCCGGCCCCACGCACTGGAATATTTTTTGGATATCATGGAAAAAAAGGCCAGACAGAGGATCAGCAGTCCCACGACAATTACCGTAATAGAATGGCTCACGATATAAAGATAAATGCCGATCGCTATGCAGACGCATATCTCCGCCACCATTTCCATAAGGTGGATGATACCCTTGGCAAACTGATCCGTATCTTCCTGCATACTCCTCTGCAATACCGAAATGTTATTGTTCAGATGAAAAGTATAAGGTTCTTTCATATAAGCCTTTAACAGATCCGTGGAAATTGTTCTCTGGATGCGGTAGGAAAATTTATAAATGGCATTCTTCTCCACAATGGTATAGACATCCTTCACCACATAGATGACGATGATCCCGCCCGCGAGAAAGGCCAGAAAATATTCTATGCTCTGAAAGGAAAACAGCGTATACAGATAAGAGATCACGCCGCTTTCGTCTATGGCCTCCGGATTCATGATCAGATCAATAAAGGGCGAAAAAACGGAAACCGCCAGTAATTCCAGAAAACTTCCGATCACCACGGCTATCATCAGGAAAAATATCTTTACTTTGTCTTTCGCTGTGAAAATATAATTTAACTTGCTAAACATGCTCCTGCCCTTCCCGCCTATCTTTGCTTATCTTTGTTTATCTTTACTTATCCCTGCTTATCTTTACTTATCTTCGCTTATTCCGGTAGAACTTACCACTTCCTGCGTATAAGTATCAAATACGCCCGTATCATCATTTCTTGCAAAAGTCCTCGTAAACAGACCGTTATAGGACAATGCGCAGATCACGGCCGCTGCTGCCGCAAAAGCGGCCATCTTTTTTTGCAGAGCCTTACCGCATTCTGACTGCCAGCCGTTTCGCGCGATCTCTTCTTTTTTCCCAAGCAGCCACACACGCCACTGTCCGTATCCGCGTATACATAACGGTATCAGTATCGGAAAATAGACCATGGCGGAAAGACTCTGCGCCTCCATACAGAACATATGCGCCAGAACGCCGCCGATAAACGTGACCGGCAAAAGCAGTTCCCGGACGCTGCTGCTTTTCAGACCGAATAATGCGTATAAAAAAGTCCCTGTCAGGATCCAGGTCTGTATCAGATTGGCGAACAGGATATAAAGATAGCGCCCGTTCCCCTTAAGGATCCAGTCCATGCCGCCTCTTCCTTCCCGCCCATCCAGCATCAACAGAGACTGGAAGGTAGGATTATTCCATTGAGAAGCCGTCTTTTTGGCAAAGAACCCGACCGTATAGCGGGGATTATGGAGAAAATTGGACAGAACCTTCTTTAAATCTCTGACCGCTGCTTCTTCCGTCTCCTCATAATCATATCCATGATCTTCATAAAGCGACGTATGATAGCCGTTATACCAGCCCGGCCCCAATACGCCTCTGCCATCTTCCTGCAGCCCCATCACCGCGCAGGCTATCATCGGGATCCCCGTCACTTCCTCATCATGATTGATATGCGCCAGATACTTATTGACACCGATCCGGCAGGTCATGAAACAGAGTACGATAGCGCCGGCCAGCATCAGTTTACGGACTATTCTCTTTCTCCCGACCGATGCCGGCGGAAGCATGCTGAACAATAAATATAAAACTTCCGCTATCATAAAGATAACGTAATTGGGCTTGAGCAGCGCTGCTATGCCGATGCTGAATCCGCTGATAAGAGCAAGCATCCCCCCCCTCTTCGATTTTTCATCATATAAGAGAAGGGTATAAAAGGAAAGCATCGCAAATGCCATTCCGCCCACAGTTCCATAAAGCAGCATCGTAAACAGCAGATACGGGAAAAAGAAGAGTCCCAGAAGGGAAACGGCAATTCCATAGCGATGATCTTTTCCCCATAAAATATCGCTTATCTTACCATACAGATAATAAGAAAGCACGATCCACAGCGCATTCACCAACTGGAAGGCCATGTAATTATCTTCGCCAAACAGTACGAACAATATCTGAAAATACAGGATGATCCCCATTTGAAAAGGGTACCTGAATAAATAGGCTCCTTTTTCCAGAGGCGACAGATCCCCGTGCCGCAGAGCCACCGCCGCATCCAGTACTTTACGCGGATCCGATTTGGGTTCATAGCCGCCCGCCAGAACCATGGCCGCAGCCACGATGCCGGCCACGATACAGATCATGAGCGGCAGATATTTTTTATCCAGAATCCGGCCTTTCATGCGTCCCGCCGTTCCTGCCCCCTTTATCAATACAAAGGTGGTCAGGACAAATAAAAGGATATGTTGTAAATAATGATCGCGTATATAAAAAGTATGGGTAAAGTTCACGGCTTCTTCACCGGAATAATCCAGATACCGATAACCGCCGAGATAGCAGGTGCTGAAAATACTGGCAATGAGCAGATAGCCGGTTATCACGATAAACAGAAGCCATACCGCTCTTTTTATCCACTCTGCATAATTTATCTTCTCATCTGCCATCTGCTTCTCCTTCCGCACCCGCATGATTTAACGTCTGTGCTTTTCTTCTCCCCACCAGATACATCACATAAGATACCGCCAGCGATGCGCACAATGTAAACCAAAACAGCCGCAGACCGTTTTCACGATATCCACTGATAAATGTCCGGTAAGAAAATTTAAAGATCATATGCACGAAATAAATATTCATGCTCATTTTTCTAAAAAAGACCGTATCCCTTTTCACCGTAAAACTTATGGCAAAGAGCATCAGGAAAAAGGCCGCCGGCAGCAGCATCAGATACATATCCGACTCTCTTACATATCCTGCCTTCTCCAAAGCGAATACTTCTACGCCGAGTAACGCTATGGACGCAATCAGGCACAGGGCGGCACTCCAGCTTTTGATGCGCATTTCCTTCCCGGCGATCCACGTTCCCATATAGAGGAAAATGCTTCCGAAAAAGATACCGTTCCGACAGGTCACCATGGCCATTTTGACCAGTTTCATCAGTTTCCACAGCAGGCCATCCAGCGGTACCATTTTAACAAGCAGGCCAAAATAGGACTGTGTCAAAAGCCCCATACAGAATAACAGGAAGACGATAACGGCACAGCCGCGCTCTCCCGCATATTTTCTCAGAAAATATACAATGATAAGTCCCACCGCCGCCGCAGGCAGATACCACAACTGCGCATACGAACCGACCAGAAAAAAATCCCTGACCACCGCCAGCAGATCATATTTCAACCCCGTCTCGGAAATGACAATCTTGTCATATATGATGATGGGCAGATAAACCGCTGTCCAGATACCATACAGGATAAGGAGTTTTCTGATATACGGGGCGAGGATCCTGCGCCCGGTTCCCCGGCCCGCCTGCCGGATCTGCTTTTCCAGCAGAAAGCCGGTAACCGTAAAGAAAAACGGAACAGACACCCTGCCGATGATATCGGCGCTCCAGATATTGAGCGTATCATGGATGCCGGACAGGGGATGTGTATGCAGTACTACTACAAACAGTGCCATTATGAACTTCATGATGTCAATGCCGCGATAGCAGACTTTGTTTTCCATACCCGTTCCCTGTTTCTTTCCCGCTTCTTTCCTGTGTTTTCCCTGATCTTTCTTAACTTTTGGTAATAAACTTATTCTCTTTCAGACTGTACTTGCCGCCCTTTAAGAACTTGTGTTTGATCACCCACCAGCCAGGCACCCAGATATATTTATGCATGGCCGGAGAAGCGCTCCCTATCATCCAGCAGTTCCGGTCGCAGTTTTTCGTACAGGCTCTGACTTCCTGCGCCTGCTCCGAGTTCCACAATTCGTCCCAGCTCTGCGTGCGCAGATTGCCCATGACGGCCTTTTTTTCCATGCCGTTACAGGGAATGACATCGCAGAACGGGTCGATAAAAAACGCATCCTTAGACATATCGCAGGGCAGCAGCCTTTTATTGCCGTAAATATAATTGATCAGTCCATGGTTAAAATAGGCGCGGAACCATTTCTTCGGCGACCTGCTTTTTAACAACTCATTGATCAACTTCTCAAAATTCTGCGCCACTTTATATTTGTCATTGATCTTATTATCCGTCTTTCTGAAATAAAAAGAATTATGCAGCGTGGCCGTCGCAAATTCCATGCCCATATCGTTGGCAATATGATAAAGCGGCACTAAGTCCTCACAGTTCATATCCTGTACCGTCATGCCGAATCCCACGTCCGGATGCTTCATCTCCACTAACGTCTTAAGCGTCGTATAACCTCTGTTAAATCCATCGGGGATGCCTCTTATGGCGTCATTGGTCTTTTGCAGTCCTTCGATACTGATCCGGATTCCCACCCTGGGAAATTCTTTACAAAGCGCAATGATCCTCTCCGTAAAATAGCCGTTCGTGGAAATGACAATCCTGTCAGATTTCTTGTACAGTTCTCTGACGATATCCGGTATATCCTGTCTGATAAAAGGTTCGCCTCCGGTTATATTGGTAAAAGCCATCTCCGGCAGTTTTTTAATATCTTCTAACGTAATCTCCTCTTCCGGCCTCGTCGGGTCGCGGAAACAGTCGCACATATTACAGTGTGCGTTGCAGCGGTAGGTTACGATGACAGTGCCATATAAAGTTCTTCTTCCCATACGCCTATACGGACTCCTTTCCCGGATTTTTCTACTTCCGATATGCCCATTCTATTATTTTACCACAATATTCCTCAGTTGTATCGAAATTTATATTTTTACAGTTTTCTTTATATTTTTCGCAGATCTCCGGGCGATTCCAGAGCCGGGCTGTTTTTTCGCACAAAGCGGCTGCGTTCCCGGCCTCAAAGAGTTCTCCTGTTATGCCATCCTGTAATAATTCCGGTGTGCCGCCAAGAGATGAGGCGATCATCGGCGTACCGTACAGCTGCGATTCCATCACCGAGAACGGGCAGTTTTCATACCACTCCGATGGATAGAGGGAAAATGCGGCTCCGGCGATCAATTTCTTTAAGGCTCCGCCTCTGATAAAACCAACGTTTTGTATATTGGGCACGCGGGAGACTTCCTCCATGAGCGGGCCTGTCCCTGCAAACACAAACGACACATCTGTCATTTCCTTGCAGACCCGCAGCAGCGTCTTTACCCCTTTTTCTTCGGAGAAGCGCCCGAAATAGAGTACGTAACGCTCCGGCAGACGGGATTTTATCGTCTCCCAGGCACCGATCTCTTCTTCGTCTTCTATGGGTGTCACGAAGTTATGGAGCATGATGGTCTTTTTTTGCAGTACAGGATCTGTGTCCAACTGTTTTTTCATAAAAGCGCTGGGACAGATGATGGTATCTACCAGAGCATAACTTTTCCGTTTTCTATAATACAGCGCCTCCATGGTGCCAAGCAGGCTTCTGATACGGGAGTTATGGATACACCGGTTCTGTGTGCAGGCGCCGAACTTCCCTCCGCGGCAGGCAAAACAGAGTGCGCCGGAAGAAGGGATCATCATCATATGATTCGGGCAGACCCACTGATAGTCATGCGCCGTATAAACAATCCGCACGGGTTTCTTATTCATTTTCTCATACGCTTTTATCTCATAAAGAATGGATGGGGTGATCTGAAAATTAATATTATTCAGATGCACGACATCCGGCGCGAAATCATCCAGAACTGGCCGTATCTTTCTTCTGGCCTCACTGGAGTAAATGATCTTGAACGGATATAAAAGTTTCTGCAGTTTTCCGCTGTGAAAATCCATACTGGCAGTATAGCTTTCCGCGCGGTTCCCTACAATCCTTCCCGCATGTTCCATGCCGAAATACTGCACCTCGTGGCCCATTTTTACCAGCGCTTTCCCAAGTTCAAAAATATAAGTCTCCGATCCGCCGTTCGGATACAGAAATTTGTTGACAAGCAGAATCTTCATTTTGCTCCCCCATTCCGTCCCTTTCTCTGGTAAACCTGCAAAGTCTCTTTCACGACATCATCCCAGTTATATTTTTTACAGATAAAATCGCTGCTTTGCCTCTTATAACTTTCCACGATCTCAGGATGCGCCAGCAGGTACTCCAGCTTCTTTCGCAGGTCTTTTACATCGCCTTTTTTAAATGTAAACGCCTTATCCTCCACTACTTCCATATTTTCGCAGATATCGCTGACCAGACAGCAACAGCCGAAACTCATCGCTTCTAAGAGGCTGATCGCCATGCCCTCCACATCGCTTGGCAGAACAAAGGCGTAAGCATTGGAATACAGTTCTTCCAGCGTCTGTCCCTGCACAAAGTCCGTCATGATGATGTGGTCGTCCTGTGCGGCCATGCGGTGCACTTTCTCCATGTATTCCACCGCCTGGCTGGCGCCGCCCGCAATGACCAGTTTCTTATCCGTCTTCATCTGCCGGAAAGCCTCGATCAGATAGTGCACGCCCTTTTCCGGTACGATCCTCGCCAGAAACAGGAAATAACCATCTTTTTGCAGGCCGAATTTCTCCGTGATCAGTTCCGGTTCCCGTTTCTGCGGTCTGTCAATGGCATTGGGAATAAATACCGTCTCCCGGCCATACGTATCTTTAAAATATTTTCTGACATTTTCTGACAAAACAATGACTTCATCCGCATACTTAGCGGCCATCTTTTCTCCGAACTTAATGATAAAAGAGGCAAAGTTTCCCCACTTCGATCTCTGCCAGTCCAGTCCGTGGATGGTGACAATTACTCTTTTGCCAAACAGCTTCGGTATCCACAACACCGCACACGGGCCTTCCGCATGATAGTGAAGAATATCATACGGTGTAAAAAGCGCGCGCATCGTTGCCAGAAAAGAATAAACGATGGCGTTTAATTTAGAACTTCTGAAGGTCGGAATGATACGGATACGCACGTTTTTATAATATTTCCTGTCTCCGCGCCCGTATTCTTCATCATATTTTTTCCCCGATACATGATGTCCATACCTGTTGTAGGCATCCACTTTATGTCCCAGCGCTGCCAGACGCACGGAAAGCTGCTCCACCACGATCTCCACGCCGCCTTCCCGTGAAGGTATGCGCTTATGGCCGATCATGGCGATCCGCAGGTGTCTACCTCTTTTTACCCGCCTTCCTCCTGTCTCTGCGCCGCCGCGCTTTTTCTGCTTTTCTAACTGTCTTGATTCTTTATGCGTATAATAAAGAAAGGCAAAATTCGTATTCAAATATCTGGGAATCATCCGCCTGGGATCCTGAAAAATGCGGTATACCCATTCCAGACACAATTTCTGCATCCACATCGGCGCACGCTTCACGCATCCCGCCAGAAAATCAAAGGCCGCGCCGACGCCGATCATCAGGGAATGAATACGTTCCCTGTGCTGGTACATCCAGATCTCCTGTTTCGGCGCGCCGAGCGCCACCCACACAAAATCAGGTTTCGCCCCATTGATGCGCTCTATAACCTGCTCATCTTCTTCGGCACTCAACTCCCGGTACGGCGGAGAATACATACCGGCGATCTGCAGACCGGGATAAGCCGCCAGAAGTTTTTCCCTAAGCTGTGTCAACGTGTGCTGCGAACCGCCGTAGAAATAATGCGTATAGCCTTTTTCCAGAGAGAGTCTGAAAATCTCCGGCATCAGATCCGGCCCCGGTACTCTTTTGGCATCTTTATAGCCTCTGGCACGGCTGACGATAGATAACGGCTGCCCATCCGGCAACGCCATGGCCGCACTGTTCTGGACCTTTCTGTAATTTTCGTCCCGATAGGCCGTGACCGTCGTATGCACATTGGACACACAGATATAGCTGCCCTTTAATTCTTCCAGATGCGAAGTAATGTAACGGACTGTTTTATCCATATCCGTCACGTTGATCCTCGTTTTTAATATCTCGCAATATTGCAGTTCTTCCTTCATAAGCGCCGCTCCCTGTCTGTTATCATTACTGTTCCCGCGCCAATAAACACCCCGGCCAGTCCGCCGATCAGGATACTGCCCACATAATAACGAACGCTCTCCAGTCTGACCGCATTGCCTTCTACAACCTGCATGGGCGTTTCCGCGTCCTGATAATTCATGATACGATATCCGGCATAATCGGCATCCTCCGCACTCTCCAGATATACGGAAGATTTTTCCACCCAGTCCGTATAAGAGCGCGGCATAACATAGCCTTTCGGCTCTTGATACAGTATGGCGCAGAATATAACGCCGATCAGCATACATACCGCAACCGCCGCCAATATCCGTTTACGATGCTCCCGCCGTATTTTCCGGAAAAATGCCGGCAGATCCCATTGCAAAAATGACATCTTTGTCACTTTTTCCAGTATTCTTTGCATTATATTTTCCAGTTTCTCTCTTATAGAAGAAAACAGGCAGAACTCTTCTTCCCCTTCTTTTTGCCGGAATAAAAGTTCTCCCAGAAACAACAGCGTGATATTCTTAAACGAAGTATTAAAGAGCAGCGGTTCCGTATAGCCTGCCCCCAGAAAGCAGAGGATCATCACCAGTTCTCTTGTCTTCTGTTTCTTCGTATAGTCGGCGATCAGCAGCAGATACGCCGCCATGAGCAGCACAAAGGGAATAATACCATAATGGATGAACGCCCAGATATAAGAACTGTCTATCGACAGATAATATTGTATCTGCGCCAGATAAGACATCTTTACGCCAAACAGGCTCATACACTCCGGTACAAGATAAAAGCTGGCGATATTGATCCTCGTATTGACAAGTTCGTTCAGACGGATCAGCGGCTGTGCAAAACGACTGTCATAAAGCATAAAGGGAAGGGCAAAAGAGATAAATATGATCCCCGGCAGTACCAGATTCGCCAGTATTTTCTCCAGCAGGCAAAATCTCGGCCGCAGCTTCACATACAGACTCCCCAGCAAAAGAACTGTCACAATTGCAAATCCCGTATAACTGATGGAATAAAGAAAAACAAGCACGTTACCAAGCATCAGTATCACAAAATGCCGGACCTTAAACTTGTCCGCCAGTTCATAGAGGATAAGCGCACATAATGTCAGATAAGTGATATGCAGGATATTCGGATGAGTAAAGCCCAGGCTCCAGCGGAAAATAAAACCCAGACCGAGTTTCTGCGCCACGCGGTAGACCGTATGTTCCAGTCTTGTAAAAGAGATAAGACATAATACGACCGCGCAGGCGGACCACACCCACAGTCCGAGACGGAAAACTTTTTGCAGGGAAATATTTTTCATACCGAGTATCAGAAACATGATGACTATGATCCCCAGTTCCAAAGAATGCACGTAAACGAGACCGGTCAGGCAGATGAGAAAAAGTACCGCCGCCCACTGGCGCTTTGTATAAGAAGATAATAGAATTTTCAACCCCCCGCACAACAGGGCCGGTATCACGAGCAGGGCAAATAATTTCTGCCCCTCATATAAACCAAGCCCCTTGGCTATGGAGAGTAAGATAAAAAATCCGAAATATAAAGTTTCATCCAGAGTAAGTTTTTTCATGCCATCTCCTATATCTGCCACTAACTTTTTCAATCCTTCAACATCAGCGCCACTCCCAGCGCCCACGGATAATCGCCGTAGCGCTGCGGGTACTGCGCGAAACCTTCGCATTCTCCCAGACAATCGTAAACTCTGCCGTTTTTCGTAGATTTCTGTATGGCTTTTATGCCTTTGGCCAGCGCCTCCTGATACCTGTCCCCCTGCAAAGTGCGCATCCTGATACCTTCCTGCAGGGCATAACAGATCATGGCTGTAGCGGAAGTATCCGCCGGGCCTTCCAGTGCCTGTAACTGCCAGGAAAAATAACCGTCTTTTCTCTGCCATACCAGAACGGCATCCAGCAGATTACAATAGGCGTCTTTCAGACGATCCAGACCGTATACGGTAGACATACAGCCAACCATACCGCGCAGCAGCCAGCCGACCGAACGCCCCCAGCCGATGATACCGTATTTGTTGCCCGTTACCACATCATAACCATGATACGGCAGTCCTGTTGCCGCGTCCGTACCGTATGCCACGAAATTGGCGATCTGTTTGACGGCCAGTTCCATACTGACATCAATGTCATAAAGTCTGCCGTATTCGTACAGAAAAGGACAGGTCAGTCCGGCCGAATCAACGAAAATATGTCCGTTTTTCTGACCCGCACGATAGGGGAAGGAACCTGTTTCATCCGTGGGATAAGCGAACGCATAATCGACCAGACGGGTAAGCGCACTCTGGTACTGTGCGATATTCTTCTCATTTACGATATCGTTCTCCCTATGCTCTTTTTCATATTCTTTACAGATGCCGAGCACGACTTCTCCGGCCAGCAGGTCATCCAGATAATAGATGGGGCACTGTTTTTTGATCCATCTGGTAAAGTAGGCGGATAGAGCCATCTCTATTTTCTGTACCAGAAACGCTTCTGTCTCGCCTTCTGCGTCACGCGCATCCAGCAGTTCCTGCCGGCAATGCCACAATCCGGCCGCGAGAAGACCTGTCGGCCAGAAAATATAATCTTCTTCCGCAATGGACTGTCTGAGGATATATTTTTTTACAGTACGCTTTAATCTGGTCTTGTGATCCCAGAGTCCGTAGGAAAGCAGTTCCTCGCAGGCCGTTCTTATCAAATCCACTTTATCCATATATATCCCCCATTTCCTACACTACTATGATCTCCGTGGCAGTTTCCGGCGTACAATTTCCCACAGATAGGCAAACTCCTCCGTCTTCCGGAACAGGCATAAAAACGCCAGATTGTATACCACTGTAATGACCGCCGCCATAACGATAAACACAGGGATACCCATCTGCGCCAGCAAAAGATTCTTTACCGGTATCAGTACGATAACTACACAGGCTATCGTCCCCATATATTTCAGAGAGTCCTTAAAATAGTTCATGGTATTCTGCGCAAAGCAGTCTTTGTAAATGATGAACGGCTGGATCAGATTGGCCATGATCCCCGAAACGACAGTTCCCACATAAACCCCGGCCAGACCGATCCATTTGATGCCTATGATGGAGATCACAAGGTTCACGCCGCCCTGGATAAGCGCCAGATAGCGGTCTTTCTCCACAACGCCGGCCGCAATTTTAAAATTAACCAATACAGTCCGGCTGCCTTTTAAATAAAAATCTATCAGGATCAGGGATAACACCGTCTGTCCCAGCTCCCACGATCCATCCAGCCATATCCCCGTGACAAACGGCGACAAAAGCAGGAAAAAACCGCTGAAGGCATAACCGTAAAGCCAGCAGGCCACGAAACGGTACACTTTAAATACCCCGTACTGCTTTTCTTTGGACTCTGTGGCTACCAGATTGCCGAGACCCGAAACGATGGAGTTAAAGATGATATTGATAAAGTTCGCTGCATAAGTAATGATATACGTATAATTCCCTACCAGACCGACCAGGTCCAGATTGAGGAAATAAGTGATGATGATGTTATCCGTGGAAAGTCTGGCCACATCGCCTATTTTATGAAACATCATCGCCTTCGTCTTGGTGACGACAGTATCTATCTCTTCTTTTTTCAGTTTCTCTACTTTCCGCTCCCGCAGATAAGGATAGAGACGGTTAAAATAAATGCTGACCGCTATTTTCTGCAGCAGTTCAATAGCCGCCTGCATCAGCAGATAGAGCAGGAAGTTCTTCGTAAGCAGCAGTACAACGATCTGAAAGGCAACCGTGACCATTCTGGTGATGGTCGTGATGGTCGTCTGGATATAATTTTTCTGTTCAGCATTGGCCAGACTGTATTTATAGGCCACAAAATAGGAACTGACCGTATTAAAAAGAAAAATAAGATAATAGATCATCAGTTCCCGCACGGAGATACTGCCTCTTTTATCCGCCGTGATCAGCTGCGGTAAAAAGGGCGTCAGCGCCAGTCCCACGGCGGCGATCACTCCCGCTATGACCAGATAGGCCCTTTTATAAAGCTGCATATAGGACTTTATTTTTTCCCTGTCGCCAGCGGCTACGGGTTTATATAAACTGTAATTGATAGCCGTGCCGATTCCCAGTTCCGCCAAAGATAGCATCCCCAGGATGTTCGTATATAAGTCATTCACGCCGAGCAGAGTCTTGCCAAGAGTCCGGATAAATACGGTCTTTTGCCAGAATCCCAAAAGCAGGATGATGATGTTGCTGATATATCCGAAGAAAATATTTTTCTCCGCCTGTTTTACTCTGCCCATAACATGCCTTTCTTTCTTCGTTACGCTTCTTTTACCTGCTGCCAGATCTTTAAAACTTCCTGACCGGCCGCCCTTGACTGCTCGCAATATTCCGGCATGATGCGCTGCAGCCTCTCCCGGATCTCATCTTCGTGTTCCAGCAGCCACTCATAGGCTCCGAGTAATTCTTCCGGCTCCTGCAATGCCTGCACCGGCAGGACATAATGCTCTTCCTGTCCGAACAAGTCTCTGGCAATCCCCAGCGCCTTGACGGAATACCCGACCACCAGCGTCGGCACGCAGCTTGAATAGGCCGCGATCGTGGCATGCGTCCTCGCCCCGATAAAGGCTCTGCACTGTGAGATGATATATTTTAATTTCTGACAGGACATGTCCGAAAAAAGCACGACCCTCTCTTCGTCCTCATATCCCTTGTAAAGCTCCTGCAGCGTAAGTCTGTCGTCATTGTAGTTCCACATCACATGCGGTATCAGTGCGATATGGTCATCACTCGTCTGTAAGATATGATCGATCAGCCTGCGGTAATTATGCAGCGTGATCCCCTCCACTTTTTCATAGCGCACGATCATGGGGCTGATGTTGATACCTATCGTCCGGCCCGGCACAAACCCCTCCGGCAGGTCAATTTCTTCCGGTTCCAGAGAAAAAGCAGGGTCTGGAAAATATTTTACGTTATCGACGATACCCGCATTTTTTAACGCCTGATCGGTAATGGATTCCCGCGGCGTGATCAGCGCATAGCGCTTCATATCGGCGACCACTTCCGGT
Organism: Ruminococcus sp.; assembly: GCA_023663085.1. Lineage (GTDB taxonomy): Bacteria > Bacillota > Clostridia > Lachnospirales > Lachnospiraceae > UBA3282. Next base: position 52,776 of record JAMPIB010000005.1, read on the forward strand.
TCTTTTAATAATTCCGGCTCTATGGATACGCCCCATAAAATCGTCTTAGACCCGGCCCTGTTAAATGTACTGTTGGCCACGATAGCCTCTTTTTTGGACAATTCATAGCAGTACAGATCCCCGCCAATGGAAAGATAGAGCGGCGCGCGGTTTTTGCCAAGTACTTTACGGAAACGGTATCGCATGAACGATTCGGGGTCATGAAAAATGGCCCGCCACGCATAATACCAGACATGCGCGAAAAAATGCTCCGCAATCTTTTTTTCCTGTAAGATATCGCACAACGGTTCTAACGAATAAAACCTGTCTTCTTTTTCACTGTTGGTCACAAGCAGCCTGGGGACGTCTCCCAGCATATGGCAGGTACTGTTTACAATGGCTTCACAGCCATGATTCCCGCTGCCGCCGTGCATGTACATGACAATTCTGTTATCCATTCTCACACGATTCCTTTCAACTCTGCACCCTGCCTTTTTTATCATAGCTTTTTATGATCTTTCGCAGTATTTTCAGCAGCATTGTATTCGGATACTGCATACCGAGATACAACAGGGCGTTGGATCTGTTTCTTATGGATACCGGCGTACTGACAATTTTCTCCCGCACTCCGGCATTCATATAAATATCCTGTATCCTGCGGACATAATTCTTCCCAGGATTACGCAGTTCGTTTTTCATGACAAGCATCATCATATAACAATATTCCCTGCGCAGAGCCGCTTCGCCGTCTGTGACATTTTTCTCGCGGACGATACGCTCCATGATCTGATACCATGTTTCCACATCCTCCGCCATGCCGGCATTATAGCCATGGACGATGGAATCTTCCACATACCGGTAATGATAAAACAGCGCCTCTTCCATGATTACGATCCGTCTGCTGCCCAGCAGGGCCGGATAGATCAGTTCAACGTCATCTCCCATACGCAGTTTCGTATCATAATACGTTTCATTTCCTTCAAAGACCGACTTTTCACAGAGTTTCATACACCGTGATAACGGTATGATCCTGACTTCGCTGCCGATCAGTTTATCCTTGATCTCCTTTTGCAGTTTCATACCTTCATAGACCCCCGGTTTTAACGGCGATATCACGGAAACAGTTTCCTTTTGCTTCTCCAGTACGTGATTACAGCAGACGATCTCTCCTCTCTGCCCGTTTAGACGCGCCGCCATTTCCTTAAGCATCTCTTTGCTGACATGATCGTCACTGTCAACAAACATATAATAATCGCCCTCTGCGTTCTGCATTCCCGTCAGTACAGCCGCCATCGGCCCGCCGTTAGGCTGATGGAATACACGGACACGCTCATCAGAAGCGGCATAACGCTCGCAGATCTCCCCGCTGCCATCCTCCGAGCCATCATCCACCAGTAAGATCTCCGTATTCTGATAAGTCTGCTGCAGGATGCTGTCTATACACTGTTCCAGATAATCACATTTATTATATACCGGTACGATCACACTGATCTTATATTTTTCTTTTTTCATCCTGTAATGCCTTTCTCTATAAAACTTTTCCCTGCGGTGTTATCAATGTCCAGCCGGCCCACAATTCCTTCATCTGCTCCGGGATGCAGATCTGTGTATTTTTATGGATGGAAGGACGTATCATGATCTTGTCCGCATACGGATTCAGCCTCGCCCCCCAGAAACTGAAAGTACTGTTGGCACAGATATTATGCCGGCAATGACTCATCAGCATGATATCATAAAAGCTGTCCTTTCCCTGATTCCAGTCGATAACCGTAAATTCGTCTCCCCGATAGTGTTCCCGCACATAAGGGATATCATCGGAAAACAGATAAAACCTGGCATCCGGAAAACGTTCTTTCATATAGGTTACTGCACTCTCATAATAAGTATCTTTACAGATATTGCCAAAAAGTGTTTTATTCACATCATCCAGATAGTCGCCCCGTCTGATATGGAGGCTGACCGAATCCGTGTGCGCCATTTCTTCCATGATCTGTTCATTTTTATGCTGCAATCCTTCGTCCACACTTTGGGGAAAACGGATGTCTTTCCGCAGCCTGCCCAGAATATCGGCATAGTATTTTTCACAGGCCCAATATCCGACCAGATATTTGTTGCGGAAGGAAAAAATATTCTCATGATACATATCGCTTTCCGTAAAAACCGGATTACCGGCCGGGTACAGTTTCCGCTTTAACTTACTGACAAAACTTTCATCCTCTTCCCACAATCTGCCCAGCAGGCCGCGGATTTCTTCCTCAGAAGCCGACTGGTATGTTATGCCCTGCAGATAATCAAGTTCCAGTTCACGCTTCGTAAGTCCCGCTTTTGACTCCGGCATATCCGCAAACCAGGAAATGTCCAGTCTGACCTCTTTTCCCTCCGCTTTCAACTTTCTATACAGGGCATACTGCTGCAGCTGATTGCCCAGACCGCCCATGATTCTGACTATTATCATATCCGTTCTTTCCTCTCCGCCTTATACTTCCTGTCCTTACCTGTCTCGTTTCCCCGCCTCTTTTATATGATACAGGAAAAGATATAACGCCGGCATATGGGCAAACAGCCCGGTCTTTATCTTATATCCTGTGGAAAGTCCCGCGTATGCCCCCGGCACGCACAGCGCCTGCTTTAACCTGCTGTGGCATATTCCGGTATAGCGGCTGTTCTCACGCCGCCCGCAGGCAGGCAGCCCCGCGATCTTCCCAGCCGTGAGCATGATCCCCATGATAAGGAGCGTTGTAGCCTGTACATAAAGATCTTCTTTGCCATCTATCTCCCGGATCTTATCCCGCGCAATCTCCCAGCAGGTGATCTGATCCATATAACGGGGACTAAAGCGCCTGTTCATGGCGCCGTTCGGATTCTGAAAATAACCGTATCCCGGATACGCCGACTCAGCGACCTTTCCAGCCCCGGACAGCACGTCCAGCACAAAGAGCAGGTCTTCCCCGATAGAAAGCTCCCTGCGGAAACGGACATGCGCTAACGCTTCTTTTTTATATAACTTGCTCCAGCAGCGGCTGTTTCCCTGAAGAACAGCATTTCTGACATATGTGTCAGGTGTATAAGTCCGCCATTCCACGCCCGCCTGTCCACCATCTTTTCCAACGGCATGTTCCTGCCACTGTGCTTCGCTCTCCCATGTAAAAAAGCGGCAGCCCGCCATATCGCTTGCCGTCTTCACGATACCTTCATATAAAACATCCAGCATCCTGTCATGCAGTCTGTCATCTGCATCCACAAATGTCACATAATCGCCGGCGGCCGCCTGCAGACCTGTATTTCGCGCCACCGAAACCCCGTCGTCATTCGTCGTTATCACGCTGATATTATCATACGTTTCCTGCAACTGCTCACAGACTCTGCCTGTCCCATCCGTAGAACCGTCATTTATAATGATGATCTCCAGATTCCGGTATGTCTGTTTCTCGATACTTTCAATACAGCCGGAAAGACAGGTTTCTCCGTTATAGACCGGCACGATAACGCTTATCAATGCTTTTTCCAATACTATGCCTCCTGCATAAGACCTTCATAGATTTTCAGCAGTTTTGCCATATTATCCTCTATCGAAAATTCGTTTTCCGCTTTCCGGCGTGCACACTGTCCGAGACGGCTGCACAAATTGGCATCGCCTAAGAGCCTGAGCAGGACTTTTTCCAGTGTCTGCGTATCCTGCGGCCTTACAAAAAGCCCGGTCACGTCATCCGTTATCATCTCCGGGATCCCGCCCGTCTTAGAAGCCGCAACTGCACAGGCATAGGCCATTGCCTCCAAAATAGACACCGACTGCCCTTCAAAATAGGATGGCAGTACGAAAATATCACATTCCTGTAAATATCTCTTCTTTTCTTCCCCGCTGATCCAGCCTAAATCCGTCACATAAGCAGAAAGCGCCGCGGCTTTGTTTTTTAACTTGGCATCCTCCCAGATGCCGCCCAGATACAGATGCACGTCTGCATACTGCTTTTGCAGGGCAGGCATGACCGCAAGCAGTTCTTCAATACCTTTCGCCTTACACAGTCTGCCCAGAAAAAGTATCTTATGGAGACCGTATTGTTTCTCTATCTGCTGCGGGATGCGGATGGAGTCCGGGAAAACGATGATCTTTCCTTCTTCGATCAGCGTGGCGAAGAAGGACTTCCAGGCCGAACCGAGTACGAGAAATACATCTCCCATGGAAAGGACTTTCTGTACGCGCCGCCTGCCGCTTTCTGACAACTCTTTATGATAAAACTCCTCAAAATTCCCGCCATGCTGGTGAATGATTATTTTTTTATGAAAAAAATGCGCCGTCCGGATAAACAGAGATTTCCGGTAATAACTGGAATCCGAAGCCATATTCACATGCACGATATCATAAGCGGAGAGTCTGACCAGAAAAAGAAGATAGGCTTTCAGCGCCTGTAACAGCTTCTTTATCTTCGAGCCTTCCACCATCGTAGCGATATAACATAACTCCACCATACGGTCAAGACCGGCATCATAGTAATTATTCACGACCCCCGATATCCCGCCGTGAACGCTGCGGGCCGGGCCGATCATCAACACTTTGGGCTTTTTTTCCGTAACCATCTATTTTGAACCTTTCCCCGTCAGAACGACCCACACGGTCTGCACCAGTATCTTGATATCCAGACCCAGCGTCCAGTTATCAATATATTCCAGATCATATTTGACCACATCATCAAAATCGACGATCTCGCTGCGCCCGCTGATCTGCCACAGGCCGGTCAGTCCCGGCGTCATACTGATGCGCCTCCTGTAATGAGAATTGTATTTTTCAAATTCATCTTCCGTCGGCGGCCTTGTCCCGACCAGACTCATATCGCCTTTTACAATATTAAAAAACTGCGGCAGTTCGTCGATGCTCGTCTTACGGATGAATTTCCCTACTTTGGTGATACGCGGGTCATTTTCCATCTTAAACATCAATCCCTGCATTTCGTTTAACGATTCCAGTTCCTTCTTACGCGCTTCAGCATCCATGTACATGGAGCGGAATTTATATATTTTAAAGCGTCTGCCGTTCTTGCCGATACGGGTCTGTGCAAATAACACCGGCCCCGGAGAGTCTATCTTGATCGCCAGCGCCACAAACGGCGTTATCACAATCGTAATAACCAGACCAACCAGTCCGCCCGCGATGTCGATCAGACGCTTTATCATCATCCTTCGGTAGTCAAAGTGATTGATAGAATAGGTAACGACCGTATAACCGGCAAATTTCCCGACCCGGATCTCCTTCTGCGGTCTGTCTATGATATCAATGTTAAAATGACAGGCTATGCCCATGGATTCCAGATCATAGATGATATGCTTCACATACTCATTGTCTTCATCCGGCAGATTGATGAACACTTCATCAAGCGGCATCTGTCTGGCCATTTCCAGCATATCCTCCCTGCCTGCCGTCACTTTTATGCCATCGATGATAACGCCCCTCCTGTCGGCATCCACACAGGCTAAGGCCACAATTTCGTATTCGATATCCAGATTCTGCCGCAGGCGGCTGATGGTTTTTTGTAAGACCGCATCTTTGGCTATGACCATGATCTTTACGACATTAGACTGCGCCGTAAAGTAAGCCCGCAGTACTTTTTTCATAAAAAGGCGTACCAGCCAGACGACGATAAGGTCAAAGACGGTAAAATAGCCCCATACGCTTCGGGAAAACAATTCTCCGCGCCGGATCATGAACAGAAAACTGGCTATCGCCAGCGCCATGAAGATATTGAACTTTAATACCGCCATAAATTCCACGAATATGCCGCGTTTGATAAAATCCCGGTTCCAGTCGAGCAGAAAGCTGTAGATCGTGCAGAACAACAAAAAACAGATGTAGACCAGAAAATGGATCTCCGGTTCCATGACTCTGCTGAATTTACCGTAACGTATTAAAATGGCGATGATATAAGAGACCGTTATGCTGAGCAGATCCGCGAATAACAGCAGATAGCTCTCTACGATAGTTTTTTTACGGTTCATAACGCCTGTTATCCTTTCTCCTGATCCATTACCATACTTCCCTAAATGTTACCATGCCATGAAGCGGCGGTCAAGTTTTCGCCTCTTCCTTCGTCATATATGCCCCCATCATCATGAGCAGGAAGTTCCTGCCGATATAAATGGAAAACAGATGCGCCTCCATTATCGTATAAACCGCCAGAACAACGAATATCACCAGCCCGAAGGCGTCTCTTTTTTGATAAAAGCGCCACAGCAGGAGCAGACAGGCCATACAATACAAAATACCCGGTATCACGCCGTAACGGTAGAACAGTTTCACCCAGCCCATATCAAAATAATAGGACATATGCGCTGGCGCAGAAAAGGCTGACCAGGTTTCCAGCGAGCCATCGTTATCCTCGGAATCGGTGAGCGAAATGATACGGCCGTTAAAATGTTCATCTATCCACAAAAGTCCCACCACATGGTCGTCTATTTCCATATCCTGCTGGCCGTATTCAAATTGCGGATCCCCGTAATAGGTCTGCCGCCACATAGCCTCCCGTACCCGCGGCGCATTCGCCGCCGCATCCACGGAAAAAGCCAGACAGCATAAAAACAACGCGCCCCCGCAGAGATAGATAAATTTTTTCTCCCGCAGGCGCCCGCAGTACGTTACCAGAAAAGTCCCCGCCAGCAGCGCGCTCGTACAGAGCATGGCCGTCTTGGAATCCGTGAGCAGATAAAGACCGGCATTTAATAACATCAAAAACAGGTAACTATACCATTTCATCCATCCGGAAAATACATAGATCCCTAACGCGGTCAGCATAAGAAACATGCAGGAGAGCGCGTTCGGATGCCCCATTCCCAGCGTATAACGCGTCTCTTCCACGCCGATCCTGTGCAGTGCGTCAAATTCCCTTCCGTAATCCATGGAAAGGCTCGCCGCACCATAAATACCCGTCACCGCCAGAAAGACAATGACCATACATCCCGCCAGTGTCACATAAAAAGCATAGCGCAGCATCTGCTTTAACGATAATCCCTTGCAGGCCGCCACAAAAGTCACGACACGTATCACGTCGTTTTTTCCCGTGACCCGGTAGGAGATCAACGAAACGACTCCCAGAAACAGATAGACGCCGATTTCCCGAAACGTATACTCCGTAGCCAGCACCTTTAACAGAAAAAGTACAAACGTCAGGCGGAAAAGCTGGCCTTCGAGGGGATTTATGTAGTTGCTCTTATCAACGATGACCATAACCAGTTCGATGGTCAGACCGATATAGAAGAGAAGCTGGGGAACGTTCTTTTCCCACAGTTTATCCCGAAATCTACGGATTTTCACCTGTTTTTGTCCTTTCTATCTGTGAATATTTATCTGTGAATATTTATCTGTGAATGATTATCTGAAACCTCTCACGACTTTCCCATACACCTTACGGAGCATCTGCCTAAGCGCCAGTTCACACTTCTTGCAGGCAATCCACCCCTTACTGACTTTCGGCGCCAGCAGATACTCATATTCCTGCATATTTTCCCGCAGATACGCCGGATAAGTCTCGTCGATCTCCACTCTGACAAACTGCGCGTTCCTGTCGAAAATATCTTCTCCGCATAACAGCCTGTCTACTGCCTCTTTTAAATAACGGGGTTTATTATATTCCTGATGCGCCGCGGCCTGCACTTTCTCACCGATACGCCGGGAAACATCCTTTTCCCCGCTCCCGCCCATATAACCGAAATGCCAGCCGCCATCTGCGACCCGGATGCTGGCGGGATCAAGTGGAGAAACTTCCCGCAGATATACAATGCCCTCCTGCGGCAGATTTCCGAAACTGCATACCTTTGTCCCCAGCCACTGTTTCTTCGTAACACCGGGAAATTCGCCGGTGATGGAAAGCAGATTGCCGGATATCTCTTCCATATTCAGGAAACAGTAAAACATCCTCTGCGCAAAGTGGTATATTTTAGAATCGTCAAAATCCGAGAGTACTTCCATTAATACTCTGGGATTGGGTATCTCATCCACATCACTGAAAATAACGATATCGTCCGCCTTACATTCTCCCATGGCCCGGATCAACTGGTTTTTCTGGAATTTGTCGCGCTCATGTGTCGTCACCCCGCTCATCGGCGAATCCTCCACCGCCACATAAAGTATCTTATCTGCAAACTCCGCGAACAGTTCCCGGTTCCCAGCAAAAACCAGCGGTTTCGGTTCGCCGGAAAATGTCACCGACGCCTCTTCTATTACAAACTTATCCACATAGGGCGCCATAATGTGCATACGCAGTTTTAGGATATCCAGTTCATTAAAAAAAGGAATACAATCATATATCATAATCCGCTACCTGTATCTTTCTTATGGTCTGCGGCTGCGCCGCCAGAATAAAAACGGTCTGATGCAGTCTTTCATCTTTCGCCATCTGCGTTTCCACGGATTGAAAAAACGCGGATACTGCGCATTGCGTCCCCGCCACTTATGGAACAGGAACGGTTTCTCGATCTCCATGATCTCCGGGATCATATGCTCATGTCCGAAATATCTGGCCGTTTCGATCGGCGCAAAACGCATACCGGCTTCTTCTATCACATTCTTGTATTTACAGCAGAGAAAAGTATCTTCGTTATAATTGCCATCTTCCATCTTCTCCCATGGCAGATGCGCCTGCCTGGGAAACTCCAACAGTCTTTTACTGCGGATGGAAACGCTGTTGCCGACCCTGCAGATCTCGCCTTTGGCGTCCCGGTAGGCATAGTCGTTTGTCGGCAGCGGCCACGGCGAACCAATATAATCATAATCCAGAAATTCCTCCCGCCAGCTCTCCGGATGCACCACGAAACCATCGTAATGCACTAACAGAACATAATCCGTATCAATGTAATCGGCCAGTTCATAGACCATTTTATAATTAAAAGCGTCGATATCAGACAGTTTCGAGGTGTGTTTATAATGTATCTCCTTTGGCAGAAACAACGGTTTTCTGTGCGTGATCAGAACTACTTCACCAAAATCTATGCCCCGCATACTGTATTCTAACGCCTTTATCGTCTCATATAGATTGACACTCGTCATCGCCGCCAGCGTGACATTCGGAAGCTGCAATTTATTTGATCCCATTTTTTCTTTCCCCTGACTTTACAATGTTATATAATAACATGCGTTATTATATTCTACTGTGACGCCTCTTCGCGAAGCCTGACCGAATCTTTATGATAATAAGCGGCAACCGCCAGATTCAGCCAGTATCCTTCTTCTTCTGTCAGATCTTCAAAAGCAAACAGCGCGGGCTTTGCAGAAAACGGTTCCAGTATGACTTCCCGGACAGAGGCATCCACATACAGTTCATGCCGCTCCATTGCCTGCGCATAATAGGTCTGCGCCTCGCCTTTGGCCAGAGAACGCAGCGCGGAAATGCCCGTATACGTATTCTTATCTCCCGTCATGATCCATATGATAAAAACAAGCGCAAGCACCGCCATCGTCAGCACATTTCCCGTCTTATCCAGAAAACCGCCAAAGAGAGCGCCGGCGGAAGTGCCCTGCTCGATCTGTTCCGCCTGTTCTGTCCGGTCTTCCTGCTTTGTCCGCTCCGCCGCCTCTTTATGGCTGTTCCAGCCAAACCAGTATATCGTCAGCATGAACAGACAAAGGTAATAGACCATCTGGATAATATTATCCACTCTGGAAACCCCGGCCGTACCCATCGCATACAGAGTCGGCGTAAACATTGCCGCCAGAACACAGAAGGCCCCCAATGTCACCCATACAGGATAGCGAAAAGAACCGGCAGCCCGTGCGGCGATCCGCCGGAAAACCGGCAGCAGGGCGATCCACATCATAATCGTAAACACATTCGTCCAGCGGATGATAAAAACAACGGCATAGTAAAACGATAAAATAACGGCTGTTATTGGCGAGTAGGTGGCCTCCAGTTGAGTACTCGCCCGCATTCCGTTTCCCGGAGCCAGAATATTGCACAAAAATCCTGCCGTAAAAAGCAGATATGGCAACAGTACATAAACGGTTTTCTTTCTTCTGGTCAAAAAGGTAAAAAGGAGCATTGCCAATAATAAGATCTCCGCCTGCAGCCCCGTCACCAGATTGCCGCCGCCAACGATCACCGCAATGACCGACGCCGCGGCCGCCTTCCCAAACGGCCGGCCCTTTTTTTCAGACCAGATGCAGGCGGAGACAAGCGTCAACGTAAAAAACAAAAGCGATTCCATAAAGATATAATGGATCGCGCCGTTATACCAGTAAATCCCCTCAAAAGGAGCCTCCATTATCTGATAATACATAAAAAGCAGCATAAGCAACACAAAAGATACCCATTTTTTCCCACAGCCGAGCCAATGTATCAGAAGCTGTCTTCCCAGCAAAAAAACGGATACCGCGAACAGACCGATGGTAATGATTGGTACGATAAAGGCGGCTTCATAATAAAAGTTCATCGGACACATCGCCATAAGAAAGCAGGAGGCATAAGTTCCCTGCCAGATCTGATACGCCGTCTTTACCTGCTCTGACGCCGCCTGCACGGCCTGCATAAAGGAGCCTGTCGCCACCCAGGCATCATGCACCGGCACGCCGTAATTATAATCGTCAATACACATGACGCTGTATCTGCCGAGTATCAGAACCGGCAGAATGGATAACAGGAACAGGATGAGCGCACCGATTGTCATTTTTCGCTCAGAGATCTTGTTTATAGCAGTAAGCAGCCTGTCTCCGCACTGTTTCAAAAATGCGGTCATCTTCCGATCAGTTTTCTGCATCTTCTTTTCACCCCGCGCACCACTTTTGCAAGGTACGCCTTTCCATATATATATTTCCCGTGCAGCGTCATCCATTGCAGCCGCAGTCCCGTCGGTCTTACATTGATGCGTGCGTATTTACGGGAAGTCTTCTTATAACGGGACAGTTCCTCGCGGCACTGTGTATCGCTGTAGACTCTGCCGCGTCTGTCCATATAGTGCCAGCCGGCATAGATATTCTGTTCTGATGCCCAATACCCATCCGATACATTATGTCTTGCCCAGTATTTCGGCGCCAGAATATACTGCACCGTATCGCTGGTAAAGGCCGGGAAATAGGCAAACGAGGAATTGGCCAGCAGTAGATAACAGGCGTTTTTTAATATACTGTAGTCTTTCGCCAGATCAAAATTATAAGCGGGAATCCCCGGCAGGATTTTCCCTGCTTCTTTGACATCATTGGTAATTATCATAAATTCCATGGCGGGATTGATCCTGCGCATCTGCTTCATACCCTGTATCCAGTATTTTTTACGCAGATATAATTCCGGCGACCCCATATAGTCGCTGCAGCGCAGATGCAGGATACACAGATTTTCCCTGCTGTATTCCTTGCAGTCATACTCTTCTTTTACGCGCAGCCATTTTTTTATTTCCGCCCTATGATGGACAAAATAATACTCCGCCTGAAAATTCCCATACAAAAGCGTATTATCTTCTATCTCAAACACGCCTCTGTCCGTACCAGTGATATAGACGCCGTGCGTCAGATCGTGTCTGGAGTTGCCGACAAAGAGCCTGTCCTCTTTTTCATGATAGATTTTCTGATAATCTTCTTTTTTAGACGGCACGCCGTAATCCAGATCCATAAAATAAAGACCGCAGTCGCTGTGCATATTATTGGCAAAATGCTCCGGATCCAGGACGCTGAACTGATATCCTTTATCCAGTGCGATACATCTGGTCGCTATATAGAAAAATAACTGGTTTCCGAGTCCGAACCCTTCCTGTGTCTCAATCCCTAACATTTTTTAACCATGCCTTTCTGCAAGTCTCCTGCCGCGCGCAGTTTTTCTCTATACTTTCCGCCTGCGTCATGCGATCACTTCTTTTCCTGCTTGCACAATTTTTTCGTTTTCTACTTTATAAATAACATCGCACTTGGCGATTGTATTCAGCCTGTGCGCGATAATGACCATCGTCTTTTTGCCGTGGAAACTGTTGATGGCATCCATGACCGCCTTCTCCGTATCGTTATCAAGCGCGGAGGTCGCCTCGTCGAATACAAGGATCTCCGGATCGTGATATAACGCTCTGGCGATACCAAGCCTCTGTCTTTGTCCGCCGGAAATTCTGACACCTCTGTCACCTATTGTGGTATCCAGTCCTTCCGGAAGTTCTTCGACAAATTCCTTTAACTGTGCTTCTTCCAGCACTTCCCATATTCTTTTTTCATCAATCTTGTCCGCGTCGATACCGAAAGCGATATTATCCCGTATGGATTCGTCCACCAGATAGATGGACTGCGGAATATAGCCGATCTGCGAAAGCCACGCCTCATAATCGTCGAAGATATTTCTGCCATCCCAGGTAATGGACCCGCTCTGCGCATGTAAAAGGCCCAGAAGGATATCCACTATCGTGGACTTTCCGGCTCCCGAAGGCCCCATAATGCCCACAGACTGCCCTCTTTTTACTTCCATATGGGCATCCGTAAAAATATTCTTATCCGTTCCCGGATAGGCAAAGGTGATATGATCGAGCACAATCTTATCGTGCAGCGCCAGCTGCCCGTTTCGTTTCCTCTCCTCCGATCTGCCATACCCCGTCACGCTGCCGTTTACATCGAGTTTCATGCTCTCGTTGAGATTCTCATATAAATAATCCAGACAGGGCTGTGAATAAGCGATCTCCGATAGATAGGTATTGATGCGGTTGGCGCTCGGCATGATACGGATCGCCGCCACCGCAAAAGCGGTAAGCTGTGGTATCAGCACGTTCATATTACCGCCGCCCAGCATATACAGCATAATGAAGACCAGCATACTGACAATAAATATCGTCTCTATCAGAAGTCTCGGCAGATTGTTGAGCACCGCATAATTTCTGGCCACATTGGCGCCGATACTGCCGCTTTCATAATAATTCCGGATAAAAAATTCTTCCCGGTTGAGCACCTTGACATCTTTTAAGCCGTAGATGGACTGGATACGCCATTTGGCTATGCGGGACTGGATCTCCTGATTCCTGCGGCCGATCTTATTCAGACGCGGTTTCAGGACAAAGGTTAAGATCAGGGTCATCCCCAGAAAAATGGCGACGATGAACAACGTCATGACCGGACTCACAATAAGCAGTACCAGACATAAAAAAGCGGAAACGACAACTTCCGTGACCAGCTGGATAGAGACCAGGATCAGCTGAAAGGCATTGGGGATATCGCTGTCCGTCAGACGGAACACCGTAGGGATATCGGCGCCCAGATATTCCTCATAGGGCCTGTTTAAAAATTCTCTCATCACACGGCTTATCATGCGGTTGCGGTTGCGCGTGACAAACGTATTCTGCACATAAGTCTGCATCAATAAATAAGCGTTTTTGACGATAAAAAGTACGATCATGGCCGATAAGAGCAACACGATAAGCCGGTTAGCGGATTCTCCCGTTACAACACCCGCGATATCTATATGCAGCAGCCCCGTGATCTTTTGCAGGATACTGTTATCGCCAAGGGCCGCGGGATCCATGATCCCCTGTACGACCGGCACTAACATGGATATACTCATGGTTTCCAAAAGACCGCCGATCAATATTAAAATCCCAAGCCCGACAAACTGTATTTTCTGTTTTCTGTCAAAAAGATAACTGATCTTCTTAAGCATCGTTATCTTCTTTGTCTCCTGTGCCTGTTTTTCCATGAAAATGCCTGTTTTCCTTTCCTTTTCCCATCACGAAACTATTATCATATCCGCCCGGTAGATATCCCTGCAATCCCAGCCGTTCAGCCATTTGTCCGGCGATATCACTATTTTATGCGGATTATCATTTAAATACGAAGCCCACCAGCTGAAACTGCTGTTGGCCAGAATATTGTGCCGGCAGCGGCTCATCAGCGTCAGCGCTTCATAGTCTTTTTCACCCGGCGGATCCACTAATATAATATCATTCGTTATTTTATTTCCTGCCGGTCTTGTCCCCTGCCATGCCTCTATCCGGTCTCGTGCCCATTCCCTGTCATTGGTAAAAAGATAAAACACGGCGTCCGGATACTGTTCTATGATCCGCTGCATGGCCTGCTCATAATAATGCTCCGTACAGATATTCCCAAACAGTTCCTGATTCTGCGGCAGAAGATAGTCTCCTCTGCGGACATGGATGCTGACAGACTGTGTATTTTCCATCCGCCGCAGATAGTCTTCTGCCTGCCCGGATAAACCGTAACCGTTTTCTCCACTCTGTCTGATGCGCCCTATACTGAACTCTTCTTTCAGTATTTCTCCTACATCCGCAAAATATTTTTCGGACTGCCAGTATCCTTCCAGATAAATATCATCCCATGTAAAGATTTCCGGCAGAAAACGTTTGCTTTCTTCAAAATAAGACTTCTTATGTCTGCCGAAAAGTTTTCTCCTCACTCTGGCCGTAAGCGCAGGGGAAGAATCCGTCATCTGCATGATCTCCCGGCGCGTGGCCCTTTCATATGTGATACCAAAGGCCGCAAGCGCAGGAGCGCGCTGCTCATCTTCCCGAAATCCTGCTTCATCATCCATTTTTACTGTTTTTCCCATGGCGGTAAGCTGCTTATAGAGCGCATACTGGAACATCTGATTGCCCAGCCCGCCTGCCATTTGGATAACGATCATAAGCCTGCCTTTCTGTGACGTTTTTGTTTTAACGGTAAGATAAATGCCTCGTTGAACGCCATCACGATCCGGTAGAGCGCCGGTGACAGCAGGAACAGCTCCATTTTTTTCCTTTCGTTGGGATTTGCCACGCTGCATCCGTATATTTTATCGAATCTGTCTTCTTTACGATCTGCATTTTGTATAATAACATCTGTTATTTCTCTTAAATACCGTTTTCGCTCCGGGATACGTTCTTTTTTCAACTGGTTATAAAAAAGAAGCAGCCTCTTAAAGAAAAAATAATCATGCGTATCCGCCAGATCCTGCCTGCCGATCGACTTTAAAAAGGCCGTTTTTTCGCAATAGGCCGGTATATGATCTGTAAACGTGCGGGGATTGACCCGCGTATTCATAATGCTGCCTTCTCTGTCTATTATATAATTATAACAGGCACTGTCAAGGTAAACACATCTGTCCGCATTGCTCAGAGCCACCGTCGCAAACATGATATCTTCATACCATTTACCTGTCGGGAAACTCAGGCTGTCCAGAACTTTTCTGCGGTACAGTTTATTCCAGGCAGCGTTCTGGATATCATATTCTTCCCGCTCCTCTACATAGCACTGTAATGCCTCCTGTCCTTCAAACACTACGGCCCGGTCTTTAGAAGCGTCTTGCGTATGCTCTTTCCCGACCCGCCTGTAGCGGCAGATGGCGATATCCGCCTCCTGTTCTAACAAAGAAGCAAGCATCTTCTCATACATATCCGCATCAATATAGTCGTCTCCATCCACAAAACCAATAAAACTTCCTTTGGCAACAGCGATCCCGGCATTTCTGGCATCCGCAGGGCCTCCGTTTTCCTTATGGAGCACGATGATCCTCTCATCCGTATTGGCCAGTCTGTCGCAGATTCTGCCGCTTTCATCCGTAGAACCGTCGTCTACCAGAATAATCTCCAGATTCCGATAGGTCTGCGCAAGGATGGAGTTTATGCCCCTTTCTATATAAGAAGCGATATTATAAACCGCCACGATAACAGAAAGCAGTTCCTCCCGGTTCTCCGGTGGGATCGGCGCCGGAATGTAATGGTCTAAAATTTTCATGATGCCAAACTGTTCCTTTCCCTTTTTCATTGTCAGTTATGAAGCCATAAACATCAGCACATACCATATCTGCTGCCGCCAGACATCCCGCCTGGTGAAATCCTCCCACATGCGCCATACGGCGTCGGGATTTAATAACCCCTGTTCTTTTATTTTCCGCCTATCCAGCAATCCTTCCGCCCAGACGCGCAGTTCCGGTTCCTTTAACCACTTATGCAGCGGAATGGCGAAGCCCTTCTTGGGACGCTCCATAAGTTCTTTCGGCACATAGCGGTACAAAATGTCACGCAGTATTTTTTTGGTCACATTCCCCTGCCGCTTATAAGCTATCGGCAGCGTCCAGGCAAATTCCACAACATCCTTATCCAGCATCGGCACTCTTGTTTCCAGAGAGACCGCCATCGCCGTCCTGTCCACTTTGGTCAGGATATCGTCGGGATGATACATCAGCATATCCATCAGCATCAGATTATGCACCGGTTCCGGCAGATAACCGTCCTCATATTCTTCCATGACCGTCCGCCACCCGCCATGAGCGCCCTGTTTCGCAAGGCGTCCCTGCACATCTTCCGAAAGCAAAGAAAGGCCCTCGCCGATCTCGGAACGTCTGTATAGATCCTCTATCCCGGAGGCGCCAAGCAGCCTCGCCCTGGTCGCCAGAGAACCGCTTTTTCCCCAGGGGCTGCGCAGAATGACCGCACTTACAGGTTTGCGAATCATACCGGGAATCCCGGCTGTTTTTTGCCAGATACGCTCCATGGACTGATACGTCCGGTAACCACAGAAGAGTTCATCCCCGCCATCACCGCTTAAAGATACCGTAACGTGCTCTTTTGTCATCCTACTGACAAGATAGGTCGGTATCTGGGAAGAATCCGCAAAAGGCTCTCCAAACATCCCGCCTAACATCGGTATGACACGTCTGGCGTCCTCCGGGGTGATATACAGTTCCGTATGCTCCGTTCCCAGGTGCGCGGCGATCTCGCCGGCAATCTCCGCCTCATTAAAGCCTTCCTCCCGCATACCGATCGTATAACTTTTCACACGGCCGCCGCTCAAGTTCTGCATGAGCGCTACGATCGTAGGACTGTCGATACCGGCTGACAGAAAAGCGCCCACCGGCACATCTGCGACCATCTGCTGACGAATGGCATTTTTCAGTAACCTCTCCAGTTCCGCCGCCGCCTCTTCTTCCGACCCCTGGAAAAGATGCGTCTGCCCGTAATAAGCCGCCTGACGCATCGACCAGTAGGTACGCAGACTATACTCGGCAAACGGAGCCTTAATTTCTAATATTTTACCGGGTTCCAGTTTATAAATATCCTCATAGACCGAATGGGGCGCCGGAATGTAGCCATAACGGAAATACGTCTCTAATATGCCGATATCAATCGGTTTATCAAAATTGTCCAGACAAGTCAATGAGTTCAGATCCGAGGCAAACGCAAAAGTCCTGCCGATAAAACCATAATATAAAGGTTTTTCACCCACTCTGTCCCGCGCCAACAATAACACATGTTCTTTTTTATCATAGACAGCAAGAGCAAACATGCCTTTACACATCTTCAACGTTTCATCCAGACCATATGCAGAAACTGCTTCTAAAAGCACTTCCGTATCTGAAGTCCCTTTAAAAGCAGTTACTTTTTTCTCTGCCAGCAATTTCTCTCTGATATCGCGGTAATTATAAATTTCGCCATTATAAGCAATCACATAACGACCGTTATGTGACTCCATAGGCTGCGCGCCCCCGGAAGAAAGATCCACTATGGACAGTCTTCTATGTCCAAGCACGACCTGTTTATCCTCCGTAGCCCAGACACCGGAGGCATCCGGCCCTCTGTGGCGCATCTTCTCATTCATCCGTCTGATATTTTCATAGCAGTCAAATTCCCCGTTGCAAAATCCGGCAATTCCGCACATGCTGATCTCCTTGCCTTTCTGTTAGTTTACTTTCCTGATACACTGTTCAAAATACGCCTGCCACTGTCTGTTGACCCGTTCGGGCGCCAGCCGCTCCTGCAAGCGGTGCGCCTCTTCTCCCAGCCGCTTTGCCAGTGCCGCATCCGATAGTACCCTGTCCATTGCCGCCACCAGAGCATCTTCCTCTCCGACCGGGATGACCAGACCGTTTTCGCCATCTTTTATCAGTTCAACCGTTCCGCCGCTCGGCACATCAGTCGCTATCACAGGCAGACCGAGGGCCATGGCTTCTATGAGGGCATTCGATACCCCTTCCGAATAAGACGTCAGCAAAAATAACGACGCTTTCTCTATCTGTCCTGCCACATCAGGGATGACACCCGGCAGAAAGACCCGCCCTGCCACGCCGAGGGAATCCGTCATTTCCTGTAAATATCCGTGAAGATCTCCTTCGCCGTAGATTGTCAGCGTATATTCCGGATACCTGTCCATAAGACGCACAAAGGCGCGGATCATCATTTCATGATTCTTATTGGCATCCAGACGGCCCACCGAAACGATACGCTTCTCGCGCACGCCTTCATAGCGTGGTCTTAAAAAAGCCGGATTCAGGGAGTTTGGTAAAATAACAGCTGTTTTTCCAATCCTTCTGGAAAAAAAAGACCGGGAACGCTCTGTCTGCAGGATAATGCCTGCCGCGAAAGGGAATAAAATATCCGCCAGCGTCTTCATCAAAAAATTCGGATATTCCTCGGCGGCCTCGCCGACAACGGAAACAACCGGCTTTGTCTTCGTAAACATTGTTGTCACGACTGCCATAAAATTATTTTTTCCCACGCAGGATAATACCAGATCGGGCTGCTCTTTTTGCCAGATGCGATGGAGTCTGCCCACCCTGCGGAAAAAATTGACAAGCCTGCTCTTCGTTGTTTCCTGCGGAGTAATATCGGAAATGACCCGTGCTATCCCCGCCGGCAGTTCATACTCGTCCTCTTTCCGGTACTGCGTCACCATCACGACCCGGTAACCCTGCTTTAGAAAATACTCCGCCAGATTGATAAAGACCCGTTCCGCCCCGCCCTTGTTCAACGAACCGATATAAAAAGCCAGCTTATATGTTATTTTATCAGCCCGGTCAATCGAATCCTGCTCTGCAAGTTTTCCTGCATGCAAAGTGTTATTTTTTATTTTTTTACTGCCAATGTTGTTATTTAATTCATTTTGGTCGGTTTTTCGCATTTTTATTGAATCCTGTTTTAATTTTCATCTGATTTTAGGCGTTTTCTGACAAAATATGGCAATCTATGCCAGATAAATCTTGTTCGTTTTATCGTTCATTTATCTACAGTAGTACTGATACCACTGTTGGAATACAAAAAAAGACCATGCAATCTTGGAATAGTTCGCTCCAGTAGCCGGGCCGGCATCTCCCGTCTTCATATACTTCTGTATCATATCCGAGGTGTAAGCCGCATCAAAGATTCCCTGTCTGCTTAAATACTCATAGCTGGCATAATCCAGTAATTGTTCCTTCAACGGCCCGCGCAGCCATTTATCCAGCGGCACACCGAATCCAACCTTCGGTCTCTCCAGCAGTTCTTCGGGAATATAATCATAAGCGATCTCTTTGAGGATATGCTTCTTATCGCCATTCTTATACTTATATCCATGCGGGATCCGGTAAGAATACTCCATTACATCCGTATCCAGGATCGGGCATCTCGCCTCCAGCGAATACTTCATGGAGGCCCTGTCCACTTTACAAAGGATATCTCCCGGCAGATAGGTATCCATATCCAGAAGCATCCTGCGTATCTGCCAGTCCTTTACGCCATACGCGCTCTCGCTCAGATAATGAATAGATAACGGTTGTTTTTCTATTGTTGCTTCACCGGCGTCCGGCCAGATATCCTTTATCATGGCTCTGGCCACTTTGGGATAATTTCCGGCGCCGAACTGCGTTTTGGCTTCTTTTTCACGATTCCCGGCGATCACGCGCACACGAAAGGGCAGTCTCTCTTCCAGTTCCGCCTGCTTAAATCCCGGCAGCTGACAGAGCCCGTGCACCATGGCGCCCGCCATATCCAGTTTCTGCGCCTGTCTGACATTTTCATAGATATTATAACCGCAGAAAAACTCATCGCCGCCATCCCCGGAAAGAGCCACTGTCACGGATTCTCTGGCCAGTCTGGAGACAAGCATCGTGGCGATCTGCGAACTGTCTGCAAACGGCTCGTCATAATACTGCGGGATACTGTCAACCAGATCGAACATAGCCTGCTCGTCGATATACATTTCCGTATGGTCTGTTCCCAGATATTCGGCCACTTTCTTCGCATAGACGGCCTCATTGTATTTTTCCTCATGAAATCCTATGGAAAAAGTCTTCACCGGCGCGTCAGAATGCTCCTGCGCGATCGCCGTTACAAGAGAAGAATCATAACCGCCGCTTAAAAAAGACCCCAACGGCACATCCGCGATCATGCGGGCCGCCACAGATTTTTTTAACAGGCTTTTCAGTCCTTCTCTGGCCTCTTCATAACTTGCCACAGGAGACGCGCTCTGCTGCTTATATATCTGTTTTAAATCCCAGTATTTCCATGTACTGATCTTTCCTTTATGAAAACGCAGCACGCTGCCCGGCTCTACTTTCCAGACGTCTTTAAAAATACTGTCGGGCGCATTGATATACTGCTGGAACAGATAGCGCGAAAGTACTTCCGGCCTGATCTCATTCGTAAATCCCGGACATTTCATAATAGGTTTTAACTCCGAGGCAAAAACAATGCCCTCTTCCTGTTTCCAGAAATAAAGCGGCTTTTTTCCGATCCTGTCCCTGAATAAAAAGACTTCGCCGCTTTCCCTGTCATAAAGAGCGATCGCAAACATGCCGTTAAAACGCTTCACGCAGTCGCTCCCCCATTTCAGATAAGCGGCGATAATGACTTCCGTATCACAGTTTGAAGCAAACGGATAGTCGGAAAGTTCTTTTTTCAGTTCTGCAAAATTATAGATTTCCCCGTTATAAATAACACTCACTCTTTTATTCACAGAGTGCATGGGCTGATGCCCCAGCTGTGACAGATCCAGTATGGACAGTCTTCTCTGCGCAAAGCCGATCTGATAGCCATCCGACGTCTCATAAATTTCTTCCCCGCTGTCATCCGGACCGCGATGGATCATCGTATCGTTCATGGCCTTCAACTGTTCCAGCGTAATGTTTTTTCTGCTGATATATCCGCAAATACCGCACATAGCTTCTCCTGTTCCATTCTAGCGTACCGGCCGTATAAACCGCAGCGGCTAGCGTTGATATTTATCAATAAAATAGTCCCTGTACTCTCCGAAATCCTTGCATTCCTGATCTATGGAATCTATCAGTTCCACATATTT
This sequence comes from Ruminococcus sp., assembly GCA_023663085.1. GTDB lineage: Bacteria > Bacillota > Clostridia > Lachnospirales > Lachnospiraceae > UBA3282. The sequence goes on from JAMPIB010000005.1 coordinate 73,735, forward strand.
CTCCTGTACAAGCGCTCTGTAATTGTTAAAATTATTAAATCCCTCCCTGCACCATGCGAAGGGGTGCGTGAGGATCTGTACCTTATCGTAGCCTTTGATATTCTCTGCATCCGGATAGCCATAGCGCCAGATATGATTGGCGTCCGACATATATTTAACGGCCACCGGCGTCTCTTCCGTTACTTTTTCCGCAAAGGTGAAAAAATCGTCCTGATAGGCGTTGATGATGCCCTCTAACTTGATATTTTCCCGCAATACATCCTTCGAGGGCCTGTGAATGGAAAATTCGTCGATCCGGAAACCGAACATCTCGCTTAAGATATTCATCTCCTTTACGATCTGCCTGCGTATCTCTTCCATGTTGGTCATCCCGTTCAGGGCAAAATGCAGGCCGATATGCTGTCCTCTTTCGTGCATATCCTTTATCATGTCCATATTCCTTCGGGAGAGGATATTATAAGAATTATTCGTCCACTGGAAAAAGTAGGTAGACACAAAATCCATGCTCTGTTCGACTCTGGCCAGTTCATAAGCCCGCTCCACGCTGTATTCCACATCATGGCGCATAATGATAAAACGCTCTTTACCAAGCGCCTCCGCATAGTCGGCCTGCCGCCCCGTAGACTGTATGATCCTGATGATCTCCTTATAATCCTCGTATGAAAACATTGCTCTTTCTCCTTTGCCGTTTCCTTTATTATATACGCAATGGACAAATGTGGCAAGAATTTACCAAAAGCGCCTCCGGGGACGCAGTCATTACCACTGTGCCTCTATCACCGCATAGTCCCCGTTCCTTATCCGCTCCGCCACGACCGTCTCCGCTTCTTCGCTTTCCGTTTTCCATTTCTCGTAGGCCGCATCCCATGAGGCATAATCATCATTGCCCCGCTTATCTTCAAAGCTGTAATTTGCCAGCAGATAGTCTTCCAGAAAAGCCGTGCACTTCTTCGCTCCGACCACGTTCGTATGACTCCCGTAATCGGCAAAATCCTCTTCAAAAACAATCCCTGTCTCTTCGTAATAATTATTCATGTTAAGAAAACGATATCCCGCCTCTTCAATGATATTCCCCATATAATTATACATCTGCTGGTCTTCCATGCTTTCCCCGTAAGGCGAAACAATAAATAACGCTTGTAATTTATTTTCCTGTAAAAAAGCAAGCAGATCTCTCAAACATTCTTCCTGCTCCGCCGGGATCGCCAGTTCCCCCTGCGCCCCGCCTGCCTCCGGCATGGGGATAGGGCCTACTTCATTTTTGATAAAAAAGCCTTTCAGATCACTTTCCTTCCGATAACGCCAGTGTCCCCACTCGGAAGGCAGGGCAAACATCTTCCAGTTGGTATGGTATTTAAACAGATCAATATAATAGCTTAAACGTTCCTCCGGTTCCGGCACCAGCGCCCGGATGGTTTCTCCCCGGTTGGCCGAATAGCGCAGATTGTCTGTCACTCCTCTCGTATAAGCCATATTCTCACGCAGATCTTCATCCTTCATCGTATACATGCGCATTTCAAAAATATAAAGAGAGGGAGACTGTGTCTTTTCGGCTTCTTTTACCAGATATTTCATGGCTAAGGGCCTTTGTACATTAGAGGAGAGCGGATAGGCCGCGATACCGGTCTCGCCCCACAGCTTCGGCGCCGAATAATAGGGGAATACCGGGCTCGAACCGATCATGACAATATCAATGGTATCCTCTTTTTCCGCATAAAAACCCGAAAACCGGTCTTTTACATCCCCGTTGGTACGGACGATATAAGATACAGGTATCAGGACAAGCCCGAAAAGCACTATAAAAATAACACTCTTTATTAAATCTCCACGTTTCATGTTATCCTACTGCCTTTCCGTCTATAGATTTTTTCTGATAACAGACTTCTTATGATAATACTTGGCAAGCCCGACATTCACCCAGGCTGTAGGATCATCATCAAAATAAAAGCACTCAAAATTATCAATATATGCCGGCATCGGTATCACAACCTCCTCTTCCGGACAGGTCTCCAGATAATCATATATCGCCATACATTCCTCATGATAATCCTGATATGCGCCATTATGTACGGACTCGGCCACGACTACGAGCGCCGACTCGGAGAGAGATTCCGGCGCATTCAAAAAGGCTGCGAAAAGAACGATATAGAGCACCGCGCAGGCCGCCCTGTTTTCAGAAAGTCCCGCCCATTTATCCAGACAACAGCCGACAAATACGGCAAAATTCAAATACGAAAGCACGAGTATGACATCCAGAATGAAACAACATCTGTTCGGAAAGCCCGGCCCGCCATATCCCAGCGCTACCGGAAATGCAGTCACATAGCCTGCCGCCAGTCCCAGTATACTCACGATCCCATATGCCTTGAACGCCGCCTGTATCCTTTTGCCCAGATAAATTCCTGCTATCAGCATGATGATGAGCATCACGCCAAACATCGTTTCTTTTGTCAGCAGTCTGGTCTCCGACCAGACGTTTTTAACCGCCCATTTCAGAGACTGTACCGGCCGGAGAGAGGCGTCGCTGCCAGAGGTATGTCTTGCGAAATTTCCGGGTGCGACAGCATTGATCAGCGCTCCCACAATGCCGCTTATGCTGATAACAAAGTTACGGATAGATATTTTCCCGCTGGCCAGATAAAAGCCGAGCGTCAAAAGCAGTACCATATAACAGGCCGTCCCGCTGACGGTGAGCGAACCGCCTGCCGCAAAGAATACGCACACCGATGCACAGACTGTCAGCACTGTCTTTTTCTTTTTAGAATAACTATCGTTATTTAACGGGATCATACAGGTTACCGCCAGAAATAAAAAGGTATAGGGAATGCTGTACGCCACTGCTCCCGAATACCAGAAAAATATTTCCGTAAAAACTCTGGCATCCAGTATGGAAAAGAGGATAACGGTAAACAGTGTCAATCTGACAGAAAACATCCCCCCCCTCCTGCATAACAGGCCAAGAACCGTCCAGACCGCTCCGAACAGGGCCGCGAAAAAAAACAACACGTTCAGGATCATAATCATTTTCAACTGCGGCATTCCGAAATTGTTGATCGGGGAAAGAAATGCCTGTAAAAACATGGCGAAATAGGTTCCCTGCCAGGTCAGGTACATTTCTTTCATATACCGCAGCGACGCCATAAAATAATCCACGAACGAAACATGGAATGCACCGACCTGGACGCCGTGCGTAAAATCATCCCCCAGCAGCACTGTAAATGCGGCCGCGGCCATCATGACATACAGCATGAAGGCGATAGCCGCGCAGTTTATGAGTACTATGATCTTCTGACTATATTTTTTCCACATAATGATTCCTCATTCCAACCCGGAAACAAATCCGGATTTATCCTTTTTGTATAAATAACACATGTTTTATAACCGGCAGGCGGTAGGCCGCCATACCAATTCCCATAGAAAGCAGCCAGATCAGCAGCGCATAGAGCAGATTTATCATCCCGGCCTCTTTCGTCCACATCTCCACGAACAGCACATGGAGCAGATAAACGGCTATGCCGTATTTCTGCAAAGAAGCCGCTTTGTTGAGGATAACGGATTTTCGCTCCGCCCTGCCATATTTCTTAAACAACATCATGAGCGATACGCTCATCAGATAACCGCATACAGAAAATACCATATATGCCTCCTGATCGGCAGTCCCCGTTTTCAATGATGTTACCGTACTGATACTAAAGCCTGCCGCCGCCGAGAGGATAAAAAGAAGTTCCGCATACTTCTCCCATTTTTCCTCCATACAGTGGCAGATAAAATAACCGCTGAAAAAATACAGCGTATAACCGACCACAAACTGCATATTCACGCTCTCTATCACACTGTTGATACGGGAGAGCCACGCCACGCCGGATATCATCGGACAGATCAGCGTAAAGAGGATTGACAGTACCAGAAAATAACGCAGCAGTTCTTTCTTACAGGCGATCGCATAAAGAAGCGGCGTAACGGCATACAGTCCAAGCAGCATGAAGATGAACCATGTATGATATTTCCCGAATAAAATACATTTTAAAAAAGCGTTCACCATCACCCGCAGCGAGGCATTTTCACCGTTTATCCAGATCTCCACCACATCCCTGATGCCAAAGATGGCCATCCAGCCTATATAAACCTTGAGCAGTCCCGCAATATTTCCCTGCCAGATCTCCTTAATCGTGCGCTCCCGTGCCAGCATACCGGCGCCGCTGCACATGATGAATACCGGCAGACCCATTCTGGATATCATAAACAGGAAATTGAGGACTTTCCATTCCATGCTGCCAACTGCAAGTGTTGTAAAACTATAAGAAATACTATGGTTCACCACGATCAGCAGCGTAGAGAAAACCTTTATCAGATCAATCCACAACAGTTTTTTCATCGCAAAGCTCCTCTATATAATCTCTCCACTGTGCAAAAATAACATCCGCATTGGCCCGTTCGCTGATACGGGCCGCCTCCCGGCCGAGTCTCCCGGCCAGTTCCGGATCCTCGATCAGACGGTTTATCCCATCTTCTAATGCCTGCTGATCCTTGATAGGGATCAAAAGTCCGTTTACTTCATGCTCCATAATCGTCCTGGGGCCGCCGCACGGACAGTCTGTCGCCACGATGGGCAGACCGAGCGCCATCGCCTCCAACAGGGCATTGGGAAGACCTTCCCAATCGGAAGTAAATGCAAAAAGGGCTGCGTCCACGAGGTCTTTTTCCAGACTGTCGCTGGCTCCCATCAGATGAATATAATCCTGCGCTTTCTTTTCCGCGATCAGAGATTCCAGTATCTCTTTCGTTCCGTCCAAAGAATCTCCGCCATATATCTTCAGATCATAGTCCGGATGTCTGGCATGCACATTGACAAAAGCCCGGATCAGCATCGGCTGGTTCTTAAAATCCACGAGCCGCCCCGACTGCACAACGCTCCTGCTGCGCTCCTGCGGCTGCGGCTGTCCGATATATTTCGGATTAAGCGGATTTAAGATAATCCGCGAGCGCTCCCCTAATTCCTTCGCAAAAAACTGTCTGGCTCCCTCCGTCTGGAAGACACAGCCGTCCGCTCTCCCAAACAGTAACTTTATCTGTATGCGGTTTATTTTTCCGGTATAATGCACCTGCGGGTCTGTCCGCACGGAGATCAGCACCGGTATCTTTATAAAATAAGCGGCCATAAGCCCCCTGTAGATTGCCTTTCTGGCAAAGGGGATCAGAATATCCGGTTTTTCTTCTTTTAAAAATTCCCGCAGATATTTCACACGCAGCAGAAACTGCCCTATCTTGCTTTTTTTCTCATCGCCCTCATGCAGTCCCACATGAACGCGCTTTATGCGCGGATCTATCTGGAACTCGTCCTTACCGTACCATTCAGTCGCGATGATGACCCGATAACCATGCTCTGCGAACTGATTGGCCAGATTGGTGACAACCCGTTCCGCGCCGCCCTGCTCCAGACAATTCAGATGAAAAGCAATCTTCTTCATTCCCTCAACCATGACATTAAATAACCATGCCTTTCTCTTAACCTGCTGCCTTTGTCAGACGCAAAGGCTAAAAACTCTGATACAAAAATGCCGCCGTATCGTAATTGCCGCCGTAAATTCCCGTAATGAGCAATAACAATACGATTCCGTAATAACACAACCATCTGACGGGCACCGGCTTCGATGCCAGAAAGGCGCGTACATCCACACCGCGCTCCTGCATAAGGGAAACCGCAAGCAGGATAAGCAGGGCCGCGATCAAAAGCAGCAGGTCATAGCGGCTCAGCCCATAAGAAGTGATCGTTTTTGAAAGCAGATCCAGCGGCCGCAGTCTCACGATAAAAGCCTTAAAGATCGCAGCGGCCTGTCCGAGACTCCGGCTGCGTATCAGTACGTCCGCTATAAAAACAATACACCAGGTTCTGACCATGCAAAAATAAGCATATCCTTTGCCTTCTTTTATATGCAGCTTCTTTTTCACGGTCCCATAATATGCTTCCAACAGCAGGGACAGACTCATAATGAGACCGTAATATACGCCCCACAGCATATAACCTGCCGTTTTACCGTGCCACATTCCAGTCAGGAACCAGACAAGCATCGTACCGATGATCGGCACGATCTGTCTGCCGGTCTTTTCCCATTTCTTCTTACAGGCTTTACCGATCTTACGTCCCGCATCCGACATAACAAAGGAAAACATCACATAATCCTTAAACCAGGCCCCCAGCGTGATATGCCATCTGCGCCAGAACTCCGCCACCGATCCGGCAAAATAAGGCTGCTTGAAATTCTCCGGCAGCATGATACCAAAGGTCTCGCTGACCCCCGCCGCCATATCAATATAGCCCGAAAAATCCGTATATAACTGCAACATATAAAATACGACCGCGCAGGCATAAACGCTGCCGGACGTAAGAGAAATATCGCCTGCAAAAACATTGTCCGTAAAAATACCAAGCCTGTCCGCGATCACAAGTTTCTTAAAGGCGCCCCAGACAAAGCGCTGCATACCTCTTAGCATTCTCTCATAGTCAAATACATGCTCTTTTAAAAACTGTTCCTTCATCGGCGCATAACGGTTAAAAGGCCCCTGCGTAACGGCCGGAAAATAAGCTAAAAACAGCAATACATTCCAAAAATCCGTCTCCGGCTCACAGTTTTCCCGCCCGACGTCAATCACATATCCTAAGGCCGTCAGCGTATAAAACGAAATGCCAAGCGGCATAATGACTCCCGAATATTTATAAAAGACCAGTAAGCCCAGGTTAAAAACAAAATATAGGATCTGCATCCGTTTCCGTTTCCGGGCAAACCCGGCTTTTAACGTCTTTCTGGCCTCTTTATCGGCACACTGAGCCGCTGCCGCTTTCTGCGCCGCCAGATTCCTTTGCAGGTACAGGCCGCAGGCATAAGTAGTAAGCCCCGTAAGCAGCAGACCGAGCGGAAATTCCTTTAACCCGATTACATAGAATGCGATACTGCCCGTAAGCAGCACATAGCGCTGTGTCTTCGCCGGAACCAGATAATACAGTGCGAAACAGATCACCCAGAGTATGATAAAGGCATAGGATAATAACTGCATTTACTCCTCCAACAACATTTTTACAAGCGCGATGATGGCTTCTTTATTCTTAAAATTCTCCGCCACAACGTATTTGGCATCAATCTCAATATCAAATTCATCCTCCAGATCGCTGACCACGTTGATGACCGTAAAAGAATCAATAATGCCGTCCTCCATCATGCTGTCTCCATCATAATCAATGGCCTCCTCGCAATGCTCTTCCAGAATCTCCAAAATCTTCTCTTCCATGCCATGTTCTCCTTTTCCTGATCCTATATTTTTTAGTCTTCTATGAATCTAAATTTTATCCGCAGGACATTCTCCCTATCAAGTGGAAAATAAAGGAATCCTTCCTGTTTCGTGCTCATTTCAAGGCCGTATCCGGCATCTCCTCTGCTGACAGCCTCCGCTGTCTGAATCCTGCGGTAACGCAGAACTTCCGCCCTTCTTCCTTCTATCTGCGTCTGCATATGCGGGAAAATATCGTTTTTACCATAATCCGTACTGCGAAGCAGCCTGTAAATATCCGCCGCCTCCTGCGTCAGTGCAAAAAATCCATCCGCCGGCACTTCATAAGAACGGTACATCCTGCGGTCTTTGGCAAATTTCTGCGCTCTGGTCTGCACCCGTTCTTCCAGAACCGCCTCGAAACTCGATACAAACGCCTCATAAGCAATCTCCATAAGTTTCCCGGCCAGTTCGTAAGCCTTCATATCCGCTGTGATCTCACATTTTTTCTGTATGATGATATTTCCTTCATCTATACCGGCCGTCACATAGTGCCAGGTGATACCGCTTTCTTTTTCTCCCATGAAGATGACCCAGCTGGGCGCATTTCTGCCCGGATAATCGGGCAGCAGCGCATTATGGAAATTGATGATGGTGATATTTTCTTTGGATACTAATGACTCCGGAAAAAGGAAATTGTTACTGGCGCTGACGATCAGCGTCTTTCCCTGCATCTTGTCATAGTGTGCGGCCAGTTCCTTTTTATCCTCGATACGCCGGAATGGTATATCGTTTTGCATACATATTTTTTCCGTGAGCGGAAACGGATTGCTCTCGTGTTCGATAAACTCTATCCGGTAGCCGTAATCCTCCTGCCTGTCGATCACATAGGATAGCACCTCTCCTGCAATCCTGCCATAACCTGTCAATACGACCTTTTCAAATGCCGTTTTCACGCCAAACCTCCCTTTTTACCCCGCGATCAGTTCTTTTAATTTCACTCTGTCGATCTTACCGTTTGCATTGATTGGCATCTTTTCCAGAGTAATGACCTTATTCGGCAGCATATATTCGGGCACCAGTCTGGCGATCTGTTCATTAATATAAGCCTTCTCCAGCTCCTGTTCAATGAACAACACGATTTTCTGGTGTTTCTCATCATACAGACAGCAGCACAGGGAAATTTCTTCCAGTGAAGATACCGCCGTCTCGATCTCGCCAAGTTCTATTCTGTGTCCCATGTGCTTGATCTGGAAATCTTTTCTGGAAAGATAAATGATTTCCCCGTATTCATTATATTTCACCAGATCGCCCGTGCGATAGATGATTTCCGGCACGAAAGGATTCAGCGGGTTCTGTACGAAAGCCTCCTTCGTCTTCTCCGGATTATGATAATATCCCATGGAAAGCGAAGTCCCCCTGACGCACAATTCTCCGATCTCATCCCCCGTCACCGGTTCGTCTTTCTCATTCAATATAAGGATATCCGTATTGGCCATGGGAATCCCAATAGGTAACGGTTCATCGTCTGAAAATTCACGGTCTACAATATAGTATGTGCAGGCGTCCGTAATTTCCGTCGGCCCGTAAAGATTGGCATATAAAACCTCCGGCAAAAATCTGCGCCAGACATTAAGCTGCTTATTGGGCATGACTTCGCCGCAGAAGAGAACCCTTTTTAAGGTATCCGTCAGATCCACGTTACGGAAAGCCTTGAGTTTCGCCACCACGATCAGCGCCGAAGGCACCCAGAAAATGGTATTGATCTTTTTTTCTTTGATATATTCCAATAACGGTACCGGCTGCGCGAACAGATTCTTAGGAATAATATAAGTTGTGGCGCCGGTTCTGATCGTAGAATAAATGTCCAGAATGGAATTATCAAAATAAAAAGGCGCCTGATTGCCAAAGCTGTCCTCCTGCGTAATGGCAAATGTTTCTGTCACCCAGTCGATATAATCGATCACCGAGCGGTGCGTAATGGTCACGCCCTTCGGTATGCCTGTAGAGCCCGATGTAAATAGGACATATAATAAATCCGTATCCACGCCGCGCGCTCTCGCCCTGTCAATTTTTTCTTCTGCGACGTCACCCGTACAGGCTTCTTCCAACAGCAGAAAATCCCCCCGGTAATCATATTTTGCAAAAGTCTCTTTTAATGCGGCCGTTGTAATGACAAGCGCGGGGTCTAATACTTCCAGTATCTTATTGACACGGCTGGCGGGCATATCAATATCAATAGGGGAATAGAAGTTATTGCTGTACGCAGCGCCCATAAAGGAAACCAGCACCTCGACCCCCTTTTCCAGATAAATGACAACGGGTTTTTTAAACAGTCCTCTGTCTATGATCTGTGTGGCAATGGCCTTGGCCTGTCTTTGCAGTTCCCGGAACGACACTTCTTTTTTTTCATCTGCAAAAGCAGTCTTATCCGGCACTCTTTGCGCTGTTTCGTCCAACCAGTATGTTACGTTTGCTTTCATTGTATCAATCAACCATACCTTTCTTCCTGCATATTTTTCCCATTTATGTTCTTATTCATTTTTCATGCGCTTTTCATCCGGCTCTATCACAGGAAAATAAGTATCCATCATCTTTTCTGTTTTCACATGATAGACGTCGTATAAATCCGTCATTTCCAGACCGCTTCCGGCCGGATCGTAGGAACCGTATAAAGCGATGCCCTGCGCCAGTGCCAGTTCTTTCACTTTCTCTTCCACATCCAGAGTAATCTGATACTGTTCTGCCGATCTTATGTAATCATACAACATCGGGGAATATGGTGGCAAGTATAAGATGACTTCCACGCCCCGCTTTTGCAGATATTCTGTCAGACCGGCAAGCATCTGCATACTCTTTTCGTCAATCTGCTTATAATCGGTCATACGGTATACGACCTGTTCTTCCATGGTCTGTCTGGTCAGGGCGATTACGCTTTCCGCCTCTACTGTGCGGAGTTCTTCCTGATAGGCGATGCTCCCGTCGCAATGCTTGATATACTGCATCCCCTCATGCTCTGTCGTATAGGATACCATGAAGCGCTCCCGTCCGGGCAGGCAGGTAATATTATAGCGAAAATACGCCAAAGAGAGCCACTTACTGTTATCCCGCCCGGTCATGCCATCTCTGCCATCCCCGTTGTTTTCATCCCCGTTATTTTCATTCTCCGCGGCCCCGTCTGTGAGCATTCCTTCCATATATTCTTCATAAGAGCGCAGTTCCTGCCATCTGTCATTATCATGACTGCTGTTGAACAGCCAGGGATCAATGCCTATGAGCATCGTTTCGGGCAGCTTATCTTCCTGTACGAGGATACCCGTCACCGCTAACAGATCATAAATGGTAGACTCCGAAAGTCCCGCATTATAAAAAGAATCCGCCCCGAACATATCCTGTTCAAACGTAAGTACCCTGCTGGAACCCATGACGATCATTTCCGGCGCCTTCTGTTTTTTCAGGCAGGCCAGCAGCAGACTTCTGTCATTGAAATTCGATTCTTCCAGACCGGATACGTTTCTTCCCCCATCTATCATCTCTCCGGCAATTTCATCATAGGTAACGCGCAGATACGCATAAGAATCCACATACCAGTTGACCGCCCCCACCAGAACCAGGATCGGCAGGATAAACGCAAATGCCTTACACCACTTTTTCATCCGCCACTCCTTCCCTGCCGAAACTATAACTGAACAAAAGCGGCAGCGCCATAAACAGACCGTATACGTAACGCAGTACATTATAGACCGGCACCGCTAAGAGCAAAGTCGCTAACAGCATCACAAACGGTATAAAGATCATGACATTTTTCCGGCTAAAAGCTGCATAGGCAAAACAGAAAAACAATACCCATGTATTAAGCCCCAGACTCCATACGCGATTGTAAATATCCTGAAACTTCATGAGAAATTTATACATGGCAAGTTCGGAATCATAGGAAAATACTTTCCTCTGTGTCGTCACCCCGAATGGATTATCCACCATATAATACTCGCCGACCACATACTGGTAATCCGCTACATCTAATGCCCAGTACCCGGCTGTCTGCTTCACTTCCGCCTCCAGATAGCGAAGAGGATTGCGCAGTCCCACATGCAGCCATAATTTAAAATATTCCCACTTCTGCCGGGCGATCTCCTCCTGATTCCCGTTCTCACGAATGAACGCTTTGACAATGTCAAACAGATAGGGATTATAATAAGACGATACCTGCTCTACGGGCAGCACCCGGTCGATCATGGCCGCCTCTTCCTGCGTCAGTTCTCCGCCTTTGACATATGCGCAGAGGATATGCTGCGTCGGCATGGTCAATGCCTCTATCGTATCCGCCGGTTCCACATCCATCGCCTTTAATACCGGCCCGTGATAGAACAGATAACACAATAACACGGCGGCCAGACATATCGCCTTCCTGCGCCGGAAAGGTACTGCTAAAAAAACTGCCGTTCCCAGAAAAACAAAGATACCGTTGCTCCGTAAGAGGCAGACGAGCAGTCCCGCCGTAAAATAGGCCGCGCAGCATCCGATGCCGGCATCTTCCCTGCCGGCCATCTTCACCGTCAGCCAGGCGAAAACAAGCAGCGCCGCCGTAAAAAACTCGTCTTTGGTCATACAGATAGACATTAAGCCGTTTAACGGCAAAAAGGCATAAAATACTGTCGCAAGGATAAGCCACAAAAGCCTCGTTCCGCTTTTATACAGCTGATATAACAGAAAGGCAAAGACAAGCGCCATAATGACCATCTGCGCAAACGTATAAAAAGCCATCGCCTCCGTATAAGTTCCAAAAAGCCGGTAACCTGCCATAAAAAAGAACTTGATGAGCAGCGTATGAAACCACGGATGATGATTGGAGGGCGACGCCCAGCCCACCGCCTGTTCTAACTGCCAGACGGCATCATTGCTGAGCCATGTTGGATAATACATGAGAAAATAAGGCAGATAACTTAAGAAACACAGCAGAAAGAATATCAAAAAAACGTACCACTTTCCCTCTCTTTTCGACTGCACCGGAAGACGCCGCAAAAAGGGGATGCTGTCCGCGATCTTTCTGCGGTGTGAAAGGATAAAACAGAAAAGAAGAAGCAGTACATAACTAAGAGCCATCCATAACAGGATGCTCCCGAAGTTCTGCAGGCCGCTCCTTGCCTCCGCCTTCTCCCAGTCTCCCAATACAATGAAAAGAGAATATAAAAATGAAAACGGGATAAGTACCAGAAACTGCCATACAGACGGTATATCCGGTCTGCCCGTATTCTTCCTCTCTGACATGCTCGTATCTCCTTTGTGTTCTACTGCTGCGCAAACGCTCTTATCTTTTCGATATAAGCCTCCGCCGTATACTCTCCGGCGCGTTTCCTGGCCATTTCTCTATAATGCGCCATCTTCGCCTCATCTTCTAACAATTCCGTTATCCGTCTGGCAAGTTCCCGCTCCTCGTCTGTGATATTCTCCGGGGAAAAATCCGGTTCGGGATTCATATTGGGTATCAAAATGCCGTATTTATCTTCCAGAATCTCTCCCGGCCCCGTCAGGCAGTCTGTTGCGATCACCGGCACACCTAAAGCCATTGCCTCCACCATGGCATTGGGAAATCCCTCGTTATAAGAAGTCAGCAGATAGAGACTGCCTCTTTTCAGATACGGATAGGGGTTTCTTTTCACACCCGTAAAATATACCACATCATCAATACCGAGTGCAATCGCCAGTTCCCGGTACTGCGTAAACTCGCCTTTCCCGATGATGACCAGTCTGGTATCGGGTATTTTTTCATGGACGATGGAAAAACTCTTCATTAAATGCCAGAATCCTTTGACGACATCCTCACGGCCCATGGAAACAAGGATGCGCCCGTCCGCCCACGGCAGTTCCGCCTCTTCCTGTACGGCAAGCATCTCCGCCTGTCTGATATCAAACGGATTGTTAAGGACTTCCGCTCTATCGCAGCCGTATTTCTCCCACACCTCCCGGTAGATTTCACGCGAACAGCAGATGACTTTATCCGCGCATCTGCAAAACAGACGGATCTGTCTGGGATTTCCCATGTCCATATAACTTCTGATGCCAAGCCACTTCTTCGCTTTTCCCAAAGAAGCGATATTGGCAAGATTGGCGGTAGGCCCGAAGCTGTAGGCAATGTCTATCGCCTCTTTCTTTTTGATCTGTCTGAGTTTACGGCCTCTTTTTAATACGTTCCATACCTTGGCCAGCCTGCCCGGCCGGCTCGGCAGCCGCAGATCCGATACGGGAATCCCCTTGATATCATAAGCGATATCCCTCGAATCAAAGATCGCAATCTGTACCTGAAAATAAGGCTGTAACAGTTTTGCCGTTGTCACACATACTTTTTCCAAACCGCCCTGATGCAGCGAGGGCACGATCAGCAACATTTTTTTCATAATTCCGAATCGTCTCCGTATAAATAAAATTTCCGGTAAGCATCTACCTGCTTCTTCACGTCAAAACCGCTTTCTGTAAGTTCCCTGTAAGTATCCCGTCTCTCATATGTCATCCGTGCGGCAATTTCCTGCGCCCAGACTTCCGGCGGCAGGTCGATGCTTAAATAGGTCACAAGTTCTGTGGCCTGCGCTTCTTTCGTCACGGTATCCGACACCAGACAGGGCAGTCCCGCCGCCTGCGCTTCTACTAACACGCCCGGCAGCCCCTCATGAAAAGAAGGCAGTAAAAAAATATCAAATGCCTGATAATAATCCTGCGGATTTCTCTGTACACCTTCAAAGAATACTTTATCCCGTATTCCGAGCGTACTGCACTTTTCCTGCATTTTCTCCTTATCCGGCCCATCGCCTAACAGAACAAGCACCGCATCCTCCCGCATCCGCGCAGTTTCCGCAAAGATATCAATGAGATACGGATGATTTTTCTGTGTATCAAAACGTCCCACATGCCCCAGCACAAACTTATCTTCTATCCCTAATTTCTTCCGCATGGCCGCTCTTTTTTCCGGCTGATAAATAAACTTTCCCGCATCAATGGCATTGTGGATGATCTTTACATTACCTGCCTCCACCCACTTTTTACCAAAGACATCAATGCCCGCCAGTTCGGAACAGGCGAAGCATTTATCGGCGATCCGGTAGAGATTCCTGCGTAAGATCTTCGTAGCCATACCCTTTAAGCCCTTTTCAACCCCCGCATTCCGGGAATGCGCAACTGTCATGGGAATGCCCGCTTTTTTCGCAAGCGGCAGATAAATAGAGGCGGTACTTGTCATATGTCCCTGCACCGCCTTAAATTCATGATGCGCGGCAAAAAAAGCGCGGATTGCCTTACGATAAGTGAAATAATTATAAACTCTGAATTTAGGGAGCACATAAATATGCCCTCCCATACTTTTGATCTCTTCATCAAAAAACTGTGGCATTCTTTTGGATACGTCATCTCCGGCGCGCTTTACGGCGCTGCTGTGCACGAGAAAATCAAACTGGATCTCCGTTTTATCCATCTGACGATATAAGTCCATGATGCGGCTTTCCGCGCCGCCAGCGCCCGTTCCGCCGAGCACATGCAAAATACGTATTGGTTTCGGCATTCTCTCTCTCCACTCTCAGGCCAGAATATCTCCCGGCTGCAATTCCCGCTCACATTCATAACGGTCGATCAGAAGCGATCCATCCACCGTCCGCACAACCAGCTTTTTATCAAAAACATCTATCACTTCTCCGGGCGCATAGGCCGAAAAATCTATCATTTCATCAAAAGGATGCGCCTCCCACACCGTCACCTTCATTTCCCCACACATGGCGAAAGCCCCCGGAAACGGCGCCGCCACACCACGGATCAGATTATAAATGGTTCTCGTTCTCTCGTGGAAATCTATCTTACCATCGACTGCGGCACGCTTATCATACCAGGAATCAAAATCTTTCGATTCCGTGCGGATGGTAATGCTGTCCGTTTCATAGGCTTTTAATAATCTGCGGATCAGATTCTTAGAACAGATCATATTTTTATACTGCGCCGTGCGGATATCGTCATGTACTGTCAGGGAAAACATTTCCGTGGCGAAAATATTGGGACTGTCCGCTTTCTCATCATAACGGAACAGGTTCAGATTGAATCTGGTATCACCCAGAATAATAGACCAGTTGAGCGGCGAACGGCCTCTGCCAAAGGGCAGATATCCGCAGTTACCGTGGAAACCGTATATGCCGTATGGAAAGCGGTCAAGTACACAGGCCGGGATCAGTCTCTGCCAGCCCATGGAGATACCGATATCAAATTCATTTTCCTGTAAAAATCTCTGCGTCTTATCATCCGTCAGGAAATAACTGTCCGCTTCATGCACCGGAATGCCGTATTTTTCCGTCAGGAAAGAAAGCCCTTTATAACCGGATACCTGATTCTTCTTCGTGACCTCCGGGCTGATGGTGATGATAAGGTCTACCGGCATGATGGTATTGTGGATAAATTCGACGATATTTTCAGAGGTATCCTTTACGCCGAAGACTACAACTTTATATTTCATGTTTTATCCGTATCCTCTCTTAAGATATATGTCCTGTTATCCGGACGTTTCCCCACCGCACAGATAGTGCTCGTACAGATAATCCTGCATGTTGGCATATTCCTGCACGCGACGGTAATTATCCAGAACGGCAGACAGTCTTTCTTCATAAGTTTCCCGCGTACACTGTATGAGCGCATCCACGGCATGTTCTATATCCATATCCGGCAGGAGTATCATCCCCTCCGGATTAAAAAAGTCAGCGATCTTACGTGCGCCCAGATAGACCGGTATCACCTGCGCCGCAAAACAGCTTGTCAGCCTCTCTGAAAAATAATAATCCGAAATATCGTTTTCTATGACAATGGAAAAGCGGAACGTGTCCAGACATTCATCCACACTCTGCACATAACTGCCCCCGTCAAACTTCCCAAAGGTATGCGCCAGTCCGTCTTTCTTGCATCGTCTGGCCAGTTCGAGACGGAATTTGTGCAGCGGGCACATGACCTTATCAGAACTTAATATGGAGATATCTTTATCTTTCTTCTGATACAGATCCTCTTTCATCTCCCGGTTCCAGATACCGGCGGCGATCGGATAGAATCTGGCATTTTCCAGTTCGTTTAACAGCTTATCATCATAGGTGAAAATATATTTAAACTCTTTTTCCAGTCCCTTATGCTTATGAAATATTTCATATTCCTGCGGTACGATGACCTTCGACTCCGTCAGCATACCGTACTTGATACGCGGCGCTCCCAAAGTATGCAGCATCGCTTCGGAGCCGTAGAAATGCGTATCCAGACCGTAATTATATCTGTCCCAGAAAAAATACTTTCCCTCATGTCCGTAAGGGGCATGCTGACTGTGTCTGTTACGGATAAAATAAGTCTCTAAAAGTCCGCCTTCCGCGTTATAGATCCTGGGCATCGTGCCGTCAATATGATACTCTTTGCCAAATTGCAGGCGGTATGCGCCGATTTTTAATTCCATAAGTCTCCTGCCCGTGCCTTCCCGCTGTTTATCATGATTCCTTAATAATCTTTCAAAAATCTTTTAAAACTTCTTACAGGTTCTCCTTATACCATTCTATGGCCAGTTCAATTCCTTTTTTGAAATCATATTCCGGATCATAACCCAGAAGCTGTCTGGCCTTGGTGATATCGGCATTAGAATCCCTGACATCCCCGCGTCTGGCCGGGCCGAAATTCGGTTCCACTTTCTTACCGAGCGCCTCGCACAGATCATAATAGATATCAATGAGAAATTCTCTGCCGCCGGCGCCGATATTAAACGCCTCCCCTGCGGCATCGCCGGAGGCCAGACACGCTTTCATATTGGCCTCGATCACATTGTCGATATACGTAAAGTCTCTGGACTGTCTGCCGTCGCCGTTGATGGTCGGCACCTCGCCATGCAGAAGCTGTCTGATGAATTTAGGGATGACCGCCGCGTACATGCCGTTCGGATCCTGCCGCCGTCCGAATACGTTAAAATACCGCAGCCCGTAAGTATCCAGTCCATATAACTCCTTATAAAGCCTGCCGTATTCTTCATCCACTTTTTTGGTCAGCGCATAAGGCGAAAGCACTTTGCCTTCCTGCCCTTCTTTCTTCGGCAGTACCGGATGATCGCCATACACGGAAGAACTCGAAGCATAGACGAACTTTTTCACGCCGTTTTGTCTGGCGGATTCCATCATATTCAACGTGCCGCGGATATTAATCTCTTCATACAAAAGCGGCATTTCGATACTTCTCGGTACACTTCCCCATGCCGCCTGATTCATCACATAAGTGACATCCTTTGTGGCCTCCATACAGGTATCGAGATCTCTGATATCGCCTTTTATGAAAGTAAAATTGTCCAGTTTGGTCAACGGTTCGATATTCTCATACTTTCCGGTAGAAAGATTGTCCAGACAGCGGACCGTATATCCTTTATCCGCCAGAGCCTCGCACAGATTCGAGCCGATAAAACCCGCACCGCCGGTTACTAAAAACACACTGTCCTTGTCAAATGTCACATCCTGAAAACCCATTTGTATATCCATCCTTTCTGCTGTTTTTACCCGTTTTCTTTCGCTCCATTTCCTTCCCTGCGCGGCCGCAGCCATTCTACCAATAACAAAAACAGAGCCATATAGAACAGGGAAAAACCATATATCATATATCGTGATAAGCACATAATCGTAAGGGAAGTGGCGCATACATTGGCCGCAATGAACAATAAAGCGAGTCCCATAAGATAAACACTCTTACCGCTGTTATTCTTATGGTATCTGCTCTTAATGCCTACCATGACCATCAGTACCACGGAGATCAGATACAAAAGCAGCACGAGCGGATTGATCCATCTGTGCACAACTCCTATGCTCCTGATAAAACCATACCGGCAAAGCAGAAGGTAATCATAAAACCATTGTCCGAAACAGCACGGGAGCAGTTTCTCTAACATCCTGCCCGCCATGATATCCGACAGGCGGCTCTGCGTATAATAATCCGTGTTCGGGCCGAAATAATAACGGGACAGATCAGCCTCCAAGATCTGGAATTTTATAATATCATGATATTCTTCCAGATGCGCCGTTTTTTCTGCAGGCGAATCTCCTGCATGGCGATAACCGGCGCCGATCGCCTCCGCTTCTTCATAGAATCTGTCAAAAAAAGCCCGCTCCTCGCTGCCCTGCGCAAATACTTCGCCGTCTTCCCGGTCGCAGGCATAGATCACGTTCGCCAGCGTATTGACCTTTCCGTATGTGTTCCCCATAAAATAGCCGGTCACGCAGTAATTATACGTATGCACTGACAGACTTCTAAGGCCGAATGTGCAGACGACTGCCAGAAGCAACAGAATAAGTTTTTTATATTTTTTTTCACCAAACAGGACGATACCTGCCGCAATGAGCCAGATGAGGATCGTTGTCATCATCTGCCCTCTCGTCATGGACAAAAGATAAGCAAACAGCAGACTGTAAAGCATATCCTTCCTTTTTTTTTCAAAAAGCATCTTCAACGTAAATAAAACGAAAAACTGGAACAGCGGAATACAGAGCGCCTCACTCATCACGGAGTTTTCCAGAAAAATCCCCAGCGCCGAAACATATCTGGTCACAAGATGCGGCATCAACTCCAAAACAAGAAGTACCAGTTCCTCCCATAACGACAACGCAAACAGCTTTCGCAGATATTCTATCAGACAAAAGATGCTAAATACCGCCAGCAGATTCTGTAAGAGTGCCGCCAGCACAAGTCCTGCACTTTCACCCGCGATCAGTCTGCATACGAATAAAAAAAGCGGATAAAGCGGCTCCCGGTGTATGTGCATGGTAATATACTGTTCGGAATCATTATAGACCCCTACTCCGTAAACTGCAAACATTCCCAGGAAAAAAATTAATAAAATCATGAAAATAGCAAAAGATCTCTTACGTTGCGCACTCACTTATCATAATCTCCAATACAGATAATCATCTGTCAGATATTCCTGCCTGTCGAGCATTCCCTTCAGATCCATGAGCACTTTTTTCTTATGCTTTGGATCAAAAAAGGCGGAAATATCGTCTTTGCTCAATTTCGAGAACTCTTTGTGGGAAACTGCGATCACTACCGCATCCATATCCTTCACATCATGGAGCGTCCCGAAAGTAATGCCATAGAGGCGTTTGGCCTCCGCCGCATCCGCCGCCGGGTCTACCACCAGCGGTGTGATACCGTACTCTCCAAGTTCATTATAAATATCTATTACCTTTGTATTTCTCGTATCGGGACAGTTTTCTTTAAAAGTAAAGCCCAGAATTGCCACTTTCGCTTTTTTCACCGGAACATCCGTCTTAATGAGATTTTTGACAAGACACTCCGCCACATATTTCCCCATCTCATCATTGATACGCCTGCCCGCCAAGATAATGCGGGAATGATACCCTAATTCGTCAGACTTATAAGTCAGATAATAGGGATCGACACCGATACAGTGGCCGCCTACCAGTCCCGGCATAAATTTAAGGAAATTCCATTTCGTTCCTGCTGCCTCCAGTACTGACTTGGTGTCGATATCCATTTTATGGAAGATGATAGAAAGTTCATTCATAAACGCTATGTTGATATCCCTCTGGCTGTTTTCAATTACCTTGGCCGCCTCCGCCACCTTGATGGATTCGGCGCGGTATACGCCGGCCTCGACAACCAGTTCGTATATCTTAGCCACCGTATCCAGTGTTTCTTCGTCCATGCCGGATACAATCTTGGTGATAGTTTCTAATCTGTGTACTTTATCGCCCGGATTGATACGCTCCGGCGAATAACCGATCTTAAAATCCACGCCGCAGCGCAGTCCGGATTCTTTTTCCAAAATCGGCACACAGATATCTTCCGTAACACCCGGATATACCGTCGATTCAAATACAACGACCGAACCTTTGGTGAGATTTTGTCCTAAAATACGGCTGGCACCCTCTACCGGCGATAAGTCCGGCGTATGATCGGACTTAACGGGTGTCGGCACCGCTACGATATGAAATTTAGCCTCCCGTAACTTAGCCGGATCGGCCGTAAATTCTACCGTCGTTTCCCGGATCACTTCGTCTCCGACTTCTTTCGTGGGATCGACGCCATTTTTATACAGATCAATCTTTTCTTTATTCAGATCGAATCCTACCACCTTGATTTTTCTGGCAAAAGCTACGGCAATCGGCATCCCGACATAACCAAGCCCCACCAGGGAAAGTTTTTCTTCTCCGCTTACTATTTTCTCATACAAATCCATTTTACATGCTGCTCCTTTCGTGCGTTATCTATGTTCAATGTATTTCATAATCTTTTATTGGCTTGTTTGTTACGCCAGCATCTACGATTTTCCTGACCTCAGGAAAATCGTCAGATACATCGTGTCCACTGTTTTCACAGGCAATCATTGCACGTCCAATTACTTTTGAAAAATTTTCCCATTTTGAATATTCTAATACATCCGCTAACTCTCTTGCACTCCAAAACTCCAAACCATCTTCTCTGATATGTTTAATATCTTCAAACTTCTTATATTCTTTTGCGTTCAATTCCATCATCTAACCCACCTTTCCAACATTTTAAGAAGGACAAGTCATTCCCGTCGTTTCCCTGATCACCTCGTTCCCGACTTCTTTCGTGCGTTATCTATGTTCAATTTATTTCATATTTCTCCACTTTATCTATCCTGCTTTTACAAAAATTTTCAACCAACTCTATCAATTCTTCCGCTGTCTCAATCTGTTCCTGAGACTTTTCTCTCGTAGCGATATAAAAATCATCATAGTCACTTTCGTGTCGAATCTCTTCTGCCTGTGAAATTTTTTTACCCATTTCTCTGGGGAAAATCTCTGTTTTTACATAGTCTTTATTAAAATTGCTGATTGTATCTTTATGTCTTTTGTACGATTTTTCGTCAAGTGCGTGGATTGCGGATATCGCATGAAAAATGGCATAATAAGCCCTGTTATTGGAAGCCCTGTATTCTTCTGCTTCTATCAGCATTTTGGCTGTTCTTAAATCACTTTTTGCCGTTTCCAGTCTATATTTCATCAAATCAATCTTATTTCCTTCTTCATGCTGTTCCATACAGTCTTATCCCCTCTCTTTCCACATTTGCATAAAATGGATATGCCTTTAACCAATATCT
>JAMPIB010000060.1 GCA_023663085.1 Ruminococcus sp.
TTTATATCATTAATTAACTCACTAACCACCACCGCTGACGCCAGATTATTCTCATTCGTATTTGCTTCGACTTCTTCTGTAGTCTTTAATATCTTTTGGGCCTTGAATCCCTTATAAAATTTATCAATCGCATCCGCAATCTTTTCCGCTAAAGTACTCATTGCATTATCCTCCTTTTAATCCATTAATATCTGCGCTATCCGCTCATCTGTTACATCATCTTTTATAAAATCCCACAACGAATCTCCATCAGGTATCCACACCACGCGGGCATCTGTATGAAAATATATTGCATTTCCATCGGAATCCTGAAACTCTTCTCTTCGATATCTTTTTTCATTTTCCATATCCTTCTAACCCTCCAATCCTTTTTTGTGTACAATATATATCATATCCGGTTGACGTTCTGTATCTTCACCTTCATCTACGTATACAACATTGCTGAATATTGCCGCATAAGAATTTGTATCCTCTTCCAATGTTGTTCTTTCTTCGGTTTCGATGCCGTATAAAGTATGCTGCACACGTGGATCCTCTGTGCCAGATATATAGCGGTCAAATGTTTCGACGATCAAGCCCCGTTTATCTGTTACAAAACCATATATACCGCCTTTCTTCCGCTCTGCCACTGGTATATATGTGCTTTCCGTCATTTGTACAAACTGTGCTCCATTTATCTGTACATATTCCTTCCCGTTAAAGATATAAATATCTCCATTAGGCAGGATCACTTTCGTGCCTACATCAACATCATTATTTTTTGAAAAGTCTTCAATCGTGATATAATTTGTCTGGATTGTTGGCGGCCCGTATTCGGAAATGTTAAGCGCAATATTTATCCGATCTGAATCAGAAAAAGAAACGATTGTCCGGATGATTTTTTCAATCATCTGACTGCTGCCCTTATCAATCCATTCTGCGTATGCTCCATTATTGGCATAAAAAACAAGATACTCTTTTTCACCGTCAATGGTCGCATATACTCCCTTTTCTCTGAAATAAAATCCCGCTGCATCAGTGCTTTTATATATTGCTTTGATACAGATTTTGTTATCTTTTATTTTAGTTACAGACTCGATCGGAAGTGTACATCTGGGGCAGATCACACTTTTCATATTGCATTCCATATCGTCGCCATTCATGATTCCGTCTCCAATGACTATCTTGGTAAATGTAATCCTGTGGCCTTTTGTCGCTGATGCAAACAGACTCTGTCCATCTATTGTAAGACAGTCTTTAAACGATGACATATTATATTCTCCCTTCGTGCTATATTTTTATTTCGGTAGTAATTGTTTCTGTCTCAAAATGGACTAAGAAAATATTGATGCCACATTCTCCGTCGCAAACTAACTGAATAGCATCGAGAATTGCGCTCTTTCTTTTAACAGCATCCAGAATCCTTAAAAATGCAGTTTCTTTTTCTTCCAAAATAGCCTGATTTATCGTTTCAATCTTGAAATGATAAGGCTTTCCACCATATTCAAACCAGTCAATGATCTTCCCGTCCCCGAAGTATGTAGTGATAACTCTCATTGCGGCCCAATTCGTTCCCATTTTGGCATGTACGATGTCAGAATCCTTGATAATATTGACTTTAATGTTTTTCGGAGCGCTCTTATCATACCAGCTAATATGTAACTCCTCCGCAAGTGCATCTAATTCCGCATCACTCATATTGTCTATCTGATCCCAGGTCGTCAATAACTTTATCCTTGCAGATAGTTTTTCCGTGATCTCATCCACAGCCCCGGATAAGGCTATATCTGTCTCATCATTACGCATAAAAGCAGGTAGCAATTCAACAAAATTCATATGTTCTGTATTGTTCATCTTTACGCCTCCAGCACATGTTTCACCGAAATGCCTGTACATTTTGCTACTTCTGTCAACTTAATTTCTCGATATTCAGGTGCAGTCACGATAATCCTGGTACATCCGACTCCAGATTCCGGAGATAAGCACAGTGCTCTTAATTTATCCGGATTGATATCCCGGCCCATCTTGGTATCCTGCCACAATACAAATTGATCAAGTGCACCGCCCTTTCCTTCAATCGTATTGACACAATCAGATTCATCCGCAGATGTCGTATAATATGTGATTTCCAAGTTATACTCTACCTGTGTCGGCGCCCTTACGATGACCTGATCTGTCATCGGCCTGACGTCTTCTGCGCTGCATGATTCACATACTTTTTGCAGGATATCCTCTCCCGGTATCTCTCCATTTTCCAGAATCGGTACTATCAACACTTTACCAGCCATATCAACATCTATGTCAATGTCGATCTTCTGTCCTGCCTCCTGATCAGCTTCTTGCGATGTCGCAAGAAATGTTATCACGAGCAGATTGTTTTCATAATCCGCCGTATACTCCGATGCAGGGACTTTATTTCCCTCAACACTTACTTCCAGTGTTCCGATATCAAAGCCGGAATCACCTAAAAAGGCTCTCCCGCTATATACAGGAACCTTATAATGCACATTTTGTATATCACTCAATACAGCTACGTCTACAATCGAGGCATCCGCTGATTTAGCATGATATTCGTATGCGTCCCTTGGGCCTGCAACTGATAACGAAGTAGGCGCCAAACGTATACGTTCTCTATAGTGTTCGTCTCCAATGCCGCCGTCGCTTTCCGGATAGGGCTCACCATCATCTCCGCCGCTTGTCACACTGATATTTTCCACTGTGTCGATATAGGGCACTAAATCCACCAGCTGATTAACGGTACCAGTCAGATAATCATTATACTGCGCTCCATTCTCAACAGATTCTGCCGGAATATCTACATACAGTTTCCCGGCCTGCAAGACTGCCGTTTCTGTGGTCTTAAAATACACAGAATAATCAGGTGTCGCGCGTGTTCCCTTTTCTATAAGAATATTCCCCGCTACAGGTGTTTTGACTGAAAAGCGAAGAACAGTTTCAGCGGGTCTTGAAGGAATCCTGTAGCAGGCATAACGCTCTCCAAGCGCGTCCAGGACTTCGCCAGACGCATACTGTAGCATCTTCTGTTTACATGCAGCGTTCACTTGATTAAAAAC
Source organism: Ruminococcus sp. (assembly GCA_023663085.1). Taxonomy (GTDB): domain Bacteria; phylum Bacillota; class Clostridia; order Lachnospirales; family Lachnospiraceae; genus UBA3282. The sequence continues at coordinate 3,054 of JAMPIB010000060.1, forward strand.
AGCTACAAATACTGCAACAAGCGCATCACCGAATATGCGGCGTTCATCCCCCGGATACAATGCCTCATTCACATTTTGTTCCAAGGCTCTTATTACCGCACTATATATCACATTGGAATCTGTTTCTAAGAAAGTTAAATCTGCCATATCATCCTCCTGTCAACGTTGCCTGAACATTAAATGCAAAGTCACCATATACTGCCATGAGCGCCTCAATGTCAATATCATCTGCACTGACCCGCGGCTCATATGTTTTTATCAACCACTTGGCATCTGCGATGATAAGCGGTTTTACAATGGAAATCGGCTGGTCAATAAAAGAGGGATCTATCCCTTTTATCCTGTCATATACACATTCGCCACGAACAATCTGTATTAAATTTGCGACACATTGCATCGGATGCCCGTTTCCTTTTGCCAGCATATCATATCCTCCCTGTTATCTGGTAATGCCTTTCTTTGTATAAGAAGCATTCTCATAGTCCCTTGCGGACTTTCCAATAAAGACAGTCTTTTTGGACAACTTATCTGATTCTGTAGCGCCTATCGTTACTGCACTTTCTACTTCCGTCCCTCCACCATCTAATAACAATGTGTTTTCCGTGCCGCCTGTAGTTGTCAATCCCGCTCCTGCACCTCTCGTACCCGACACAGCCGCGACTACCGGCTCTTCGATGTATTCCTTAAATTTAAATCCAAGAGTTGCCGCTGTAAAAAGACCATTCGCCCGCATTTGTATATTAGACACATCAACCGACTGCAACTGCACTTTATCCGGGCCGAATATCTCACTCCCGATGATCAGAGGCGCCGCCTTTCCAATCATAGCCTTCCACGCGGAAATCATACCTTTAATATCCGCTGTTCCCGTCTCAATCCGGTAAGTAGTGTTTAAAGAGATATCCACCTCATTGAGACCGACTGTCTCTGTGGGTGATACACCCTCTTTATCTGCGTTTGTCTCTGTCTGCATGGAAAACGATGTTGAAAGTGATTCTATCCTTGATATCTCATGCTGTCCGCATTCCCACGTCATGCCATTCCAGTATGCGATCATTCCATTTCACCCCTATCCGGAAGTACTGCTTCATTTTGGATAACGATCCGATTACCGGTTATCCCTTCGCTCACATTGATATTTCCTTCAATTTGAAGATCATGTCCCTGTGTGTCAATCATAAGCGCCGATTCCTCAAAACATCCATCCCATGAACCATCCAGTCTGGAGAGAATAACTCCGGTCTGATCGTCAAACACCGCATACACCACTTCTGTCCCTTTTTCCAGACTTCCCATGTTTCCCCGCAGATACCACGGAATAGACAGCGGTAATGTAGATGTTCCCTCTGCGGATGCCGCCTGCACTTTAGCCTTTGTATAATTTTTATTTCTATCCCGATTTCCTTCCAGCGTCAGGATCACGCCCTTTTCGATCGTTCCCATCAATAACCCTCCAAAGGTTTCCGGAAAAACAACTTTGATTGTGCTCTTACAAGATCATGACGGACATGGCTCATGATGACCGGGCCATCCCAGCTGCTGACTCCGGATGTCTGCAACATGACCAATGTACCGGCTGCATAACCGCCTAAAAAAGTGCTGCTCACGCAACTGCCGGATGTCATTTTTTTATTTTCATATCGCAATAAATTTTTAGCATATCTATCTGCCTCTGCCTGACCGGATATCCTTATATTCATGACCTTTGTAAGCGTTTTATCCGTTGTACCTTCCACCTCAAACATTCCTGTCCTGGCGCCGTTTTTAAGAATACACTTACTATATACATCCGTAGATTCATCCTTATAATCAAAGCGCACGTTATTCGGAATGATCAATTTGTTATCAGTCGATCCGCTTTCCAGTTCCATTTCGTTGTAAACGATCAGCTTATTGTTATAAACCAGAAAAGCACATCCCTCTAATACACAGCGTTCTTCCAGGAAGACAAAATCTTTCCGGTTCTGCTGATTGACATATTCGTATATCTGGTCTTCTACTCCGTAAAACTCACACGTTAATCCGTGGCGGCCCGCAATCTCTTCGCAAATTTGCCTAAAATGAATATTCTGCCATGACTTATTCCCCTTATCATTGTGTTTTCCGGGAACAGATGAAGCACACAGAAACATTTCTCCGTTGCTGGGTTCCACGTTTATGACATACATATCGCCAGTATCGCAGGTACCGAGAACTGCTGATATCCTGTCACCCTTCTGCGGTCTCCAACTATCCCATCTGTCATTTCCGTCATTAAAAACAATACGTAGAGTATCTGCCTGCTGCTCGCCATATGAATCATAGATGCACTTATTTACTGATACCGCATTATAAATATCCACGCCTTCGTAATATAACCGCATATCATCGCCTCCAAGGGGGAAGTGTCGAAGGACGCTCTGCTTTCTCCAGTTTAGGAATTTTCAGCAAAACGCCCTCTTCAAATACAAGTGTTTTCATATGTTGTGGATTCGCTTTGATGATGTGACTGGCCATTTTCTCGTCATTATAAGCGGCTATCGCCAACAGGTCATATGTGTCTCCGCTCCTTGTCGTATATTCAATATAGTCATCAACCGTCAAAGACATATGGTTCGTCACCGCCTCTTCTTCTTATCAATTCCTCCATCCAGTCCATAAACTCTTCTTCCTCCCGACGCAGAGCCTTCATGATATTTTCTGTATCTTCTTTTGTTCCCCCTGAACCCTGAATGGTTATCTGTGGCGCAAATTCAATGTTTATATCCCCATAGGATGTGGTATTTCCTTTTTCAAAGTTCGTCAGAATATCATCATCTACGCCAAGCATCCGTCCGGCCTTAGCCCAATAGCTAAGGTTTTCGTCCCGATATGCACTGTCAAAAGATATGACCGCTTCGGTGCCCGCCTCACCAGCTATGGACGGCCCTGCTGTAAAGCCACCACTGGCAAGCAACGGAATTTGAGGGATATTTAATTCAAAGCCTTTTCCACCTATTCCCGGAACCCAATCAGGAATAGTGAATCCTAAACTATTAATACCACCGATTACACCGTTAATTATTGATATAACTGAATTAACAGGGGCCTTAGCTATACCTACAAGCGCTTGGAAACAATTAGAAAATATTGTTTTGACACTCTCCCATGCTCCTGCCCAATTTCCCGTAAATACATTTGCGATAAAATCACATAACCCAGTAAATACATTCGTCAGATTCTGTATTATTGGCATAATATATTGCAATGAACTTCCTATATATGACGATATTGCCGATGCTATCATCTGCAAAGTGGGAACCAAGGCACTGATAACAGATGTAAGTGCCGGCATAAGTGCTGTTACTACTTCCCCAACCATTCCAAGTACCGGTGCCAACGCCTGAACAATGGTTGCTATGACGGGGACTAATGCAATTAATGCGTTCCCCAGAGCAGGAATCAAATCCTCTAAGGGTTGCATTGCCTCAAAAAAAGTCCCTGCTAAGTCTTGGATTATAGGAATTACTCCTATTAACAAATCCCCCATTAAACTAATAAAGGGGGATGCCTTGTTGAACAATCCGGTAAGCAGCGGTTGTAAATTACTAAGACCTGTCGATATAACAGGAAGTATCTTCTGTGCAACATCCTTGACTACCGGCAAGATTGCCTGCCCGACACTGGTCTTAAAATTAGCGCCTAAATTCTTGATCGCCTGTAACGTATATTCCAGTGTATCTGTCTGTGTTGCAAACGCATTATCTGTTGCTCCGGCCGCCTCATACATTGCCGCCGTCTTGTTTGCAAAATCTTCCGACTGCGCTCCGGCCAGCGCAAGAATAGCCGTCTGGGCCTCAACGGAAGAAAACATCTTTGCCAGCGCCTGTGTATCACCGTTTACAGTTCCGCCAAGTGCATCCAGTGTCCCCTGTAACCCTAATGATTCCAATGCGGCATTAGCATTTTCATAGCCCAGGGACTTTAACGCATCCGTCATTCCCTGCGTCGGACTCATCAGTCCGCTCATAACAGCCTTCATTTGCGTAGAAACTTCTGCCGTGGAGCCTGTGACACCGGTCAAGGCGGCAAATGATCCATATAATTCTTCCTGCGATACCCCTAATGCTGACGCAAGCGGCACCACTTTGCCCATAGATGCTGCTAATTCGGGAAAAGATGTTTGTCCCAGCTTGACAGTCATAAACGACAGGTCGGATGCTTTCTGGAATGCTTCTCCAGATGTATCTCCGTATCCTTTCGTGACCGCTGTTAAAAGATTAATAGCATCGGTTGTTTCTGCACCGCCTGCGGCGGCGGCTTTGGCCGCCAGTTCCATCTGGGTAATAGCATCTTCGCTGTCACCAACAGCCGATATGATCTGATATAATCCCTCATTTAATCCTTCGGTAGCGATTCCTGTCGCGTTAGATACGGCTAATACATCTTCGCCTAATTCTTTAGTTCTTTGTGCAATCTGATCTTCTGTTCCATCAAGCAATGTTGCTACATTTGCAATCTGTGTTTCAAATGCGGCAGCACTTTTGCAGGCATCCACGCCAAAACCGACAAGCGCTGTGGTCGCCGCTATTACCGCAGTACTTACTGCGGCTAAGCCGACTTTTAATCCGCTGAACTGTTTTGTCGCATTTGCTATAGATTTTTGTAATGACGGATCTATCGCTCCGGCAATGCTCACTATCGCTTCAAGTTCTTTGCGTTTAGCCATGTGCTATCTCCTTCCTTTAGACTGCAATCTTGCAATATCCATTGCTTTTTTAGTTCGAGCCTGTTCTTCCTTGATATCTTCCATGGCCTCACTAAATTCTTTCAGAAAACCGATCAGACTCATTTTTTCAATTTCTTTGATTCCGGTGTGATAGAATCGGGAGTAGCTTCGGATGGCCCTTCTAAGCCGCTTTGCCCTAAGAGTTCCGCCGATCTCCCTATTGTAAAATTTCTTCCTAACATTGTAATCATAATAAGATCAGAACCCTTTATCCGTTCTAAATCCGTAATATCAATTTCCGGATTCACAGTCAGAATCGCCATCATCCCAAGATACATGTGGAATGAGACGTTCTGTTCCATGACTGTCGCACTGGGTCTTCCCTGCTGATTCGACAGAAGTGTTTTAGCATCTGCGTAAGTTGACGCCATAGTGTATAATTCACATGTGATTTCTTCAAAATCATATTCCAGCGTGCTTACAGACTTTCCATTTACCTCAATAGGTGTTCTAAGCCGCATTATTTCTTTCATCTTCCTGCTCCTTTCAAAAAAGGAAGGACACCTCCCGGATGTCCTTCCTCATTTACTTTATAACAGACTATTTACTTTTTCAGCGTAATCTTCGCCGTTAATCCTACATATTCCAGCCAGCTTATCAATCAGGCAGATTTCTTTCCCGCCGATAAACAGCTGATATCGCGTTACTGACAGCGGAACATCCACCTCGATAGAATCACCCGGATTTACCTCAAATGAAGGTACTGCAATCTTCGGAATCCCTCTGATAAATGCCTTACATCCTTCCACGGACGAACTGCCATCTGCTTTTGTAACCTGCTGTACCCACCTGTGCTCAAATGTATTCTGCTGCATCATCAACATTTTGGCCAGTCCCTCGTCCGTTCCAATCTTTTTAATAGTTGATTCCATTGAATCTACCAAACCATATAACGGCAATTCGTGCTCTCCGAGTGCCGTCTGTATCGTCGCAGTAACATGTGTGACTTCGGGCAGCGTAACCGTAGTATTTCTCGCAACCAGCTGGCCATCCACATACGTCGTATCAGCATTGACAGGTCCTCTGATATCTATTGTTTTTTCCATACTTCATCGCCCCCTTACTCATCATCTTTAAAATAAGTAACAAATCCGGCATCTGTATAAGCGACATACGCCGTTGCACTTTTAAGCGGCGGTGTTGGTGTTACGGCAATATCCCAGCGAAAATCACCATTCATCATATCCGTAGTGCTGTTTTCGGACTCTAAGAACAATATCTCCGGGTGTCCGATCAACGCTCCGCTTGCAGCCAGTGCATCCAGCTTTTCCTGCTCCCTGTTAATGATCCTGTCTTTAAGCTGCTTATCAAATGTCCTGTCAATATCTACGCCCCATTCCCGCTGAAAACTGTTCGTGATATGGAAAAGCATCCGCATAGAGACATCAAAAATTGCTCGTGCATCAACATCTGCACCATATTCATATGCCGCCGTATGATCTCCCCATAACACCCAATTCCCGCCCCAGAAAACACAGGTGGAAATTCCGCATGAGGTCAGTTCCTTTGCCGTAGTCTGGTCAAATCCTCTATTTGTCGAACCTGCGCCAAAATACTGACTGATAATCGGTATTTCTTTATTCCCGCACGTCTCCATGGGCACCGAAGCATGGGAATGGTCTGCCCGCAGAAATTCCACGGCTGCCAGTGTAGACAGATGATAGACCGAGCCCAGACTGTCTTTTCCTTTTGGCCAGAATACTTTACTCCGCTCCGCATTATATCCATGTGCCTGTTTCCACCGCTTGGCATCTGCTATCGAACTGATCACGCCAGCATTATCTTCCAGAGGTATATCCGCCAGCACAAATGCCTCCCAGTGACCGTTGATCTGTTCTGCATTCGTACACATTGCTTTGTATACGGCCGGTTTTTCACTCCAGCCGGGAATTGCTACCAGATTACACACCTGATTCTGTTCCTGGTATAATAACTGTAATGCACCGAGTCCGGAATATTCACCTTTCGCTGTCACTCCACCGATTATATCAGATTCACCAACCATATCCGCATCAATCTCATAATAGCTTGCCGCAATCGCTCCGCTCAACATGTTATCGCCGATTGACCTTATCATAACTGCACTTTTGGTAAAATCATAATCAATCTGATAATCAATATCCTCTGCCAGATTTTCCAGCGCAAGCGTATCAAGAATGATCGTATCGCTTTTTATCATAGCCTGCCCGTTAGAAAAGACAAGGTTCTGATCTGTCGGATCCTTTTTTCTATGGATTTCAGGATCCAGTACGTTGATAGCATAAATCGGCCCGATATTCCCTTTCTGGTTGTCAAAATGCGCGCTCATTGCCTCGCACAACGAAAATTTCTTCCAGTCGCCGGAATACCCTAATGTTTTCTGCGCATTAGGATAATTTACCAGCTTGACCGGATAATTTATAATATTTTCTTTTGCATATCCACGCAGAAGATTTACCGGGGAAGTCCCCACATACACTACGATTGTCCCAGACTGCACCGCATTCTGGGCGACTGTCTTTCCTAAATGCCCGTGCGCGCCATATTTATATTCATTTGCCACTCCACTACCTCCTGTCTATAAAAGATCATTATATTCTTCACAATTCCTTATAAATTCTGTTTGCACAGAAAACTGTATCCACGTAAACCAATATGAATAGTAATCAGCAATCACCTCCTGCTCTTTATAAGGGCCAAAGGTAATGTTTCCTTTTATCTGCATACCTTTTATATTGGCCGCGGATTCCAGTTCTCTGAGAAGCGCATCTGTAAAATTCCAGATATCCATCCAGCCTGAATATGCGCTTTTATATTTTTCCGGTGTCTCTGGTCTCTTATCTGGGGGATAATATATATCTTTACCATGTCTGCCTGGATTCCAGCAAGATAAGGATAAAAGTACAGTCAAACTACGTGTATCGGCTGCTGTATCGTCTTCGCCGTTCACTATCTGCACTAACACTGACGGCATGTTACTCTCCACGTGCGGCGGTAATTTATCCCTTGCAGGTACAAAGGCCGGAAACGCATGAGGATTCACCTCTTTATACTCATATCTGTCATCTATCGGCATATCGGCTTCTGGCGGCATTTTAAACTTATACTTTTTACAAACTCCCTCGTTTAACCATTCTGAAATTTTGATCAAAGAATCTGTAACTGTCATGACCAGCCTCCTGTTATTCACCGACTGCTATACTTAAGACAATCTGTGCCATCCCCATGCCCTCGCTCCATGACTGCACTATGTAGGGCACGCCATCCACCATAAGTTCAGCCCCGTAACCTCTGCGTTTTGGAAGATCCTCACATTTTGCAAACAATGTCTTCTGCGACCTTGATACCATATATACTGTGTTACTCTCCTGCACCAATTCCGAATCATCAATCACACAAATGACGGTTTTACCGTCAACTTCGTGTTCTTCTCCAATCTCGTCGGGATTGAGCAGGATATCCCTGTCCCTCATCACCATATCCTTAAACGCAGACATTATATGATCGGCTCCTGTACTTCCAGTGTCGGCAGTCCCGCATCACCATCGGCAGTTCCGTCGGGATCACCATCGGCAGCTCCGTCGGGATCACCATCGGCAGCTCCGTCGGGATCATCGTTACTATTTGCAGAAATCAGCCTCTCTTTTAACCGCATTATCAGATCCTCTTTTGACCCTTTTGTATCAAGACCATACGCCTTAGCTGCTTTACGCAGATTATTAAATTCCATTGACTCAATATCTTCTGCCGTCATCTCCGGCAGCCCTGTATCCGGAGGATTTAAATTGTCTTTAGAATCCGGGCTCATTACAGGGCTACATTTCTCTGCAACTCCGAGCGATATGAGTCTCTTTGCCTCTTTGTCATCCAGTTCAAAGGCCGGATCATGGCTGTCTTTACGGACGACTCTTACTTCATCCGGGTTCGGCCTGTATCCATATGTTCCTCTTATGATCTTTACTAACATATAGTGTCTCCTTTCTACAGCACCTGTGCCGTTATAGACGAATTTTTGAACCACGGAGCAACCAACGGCTTCGCAGTCAAGGCCAGAGTTCTGATACTGTCGTGAGCATTCGTAGTGATATGCGGCACTCTTTTATCCGCATACGTATGAAATGCTTTGTCTGACTCTTCCATCTGCGTCACTGATCCATACATCGTATGTCCCATGCCCGGAGCCGTAACCGCAATCTTACCCTGCGGAATAAATGTTCTGGTCGTTCCGCTCTCATCGACATATTCTTCCGCATAGCAATACAGATCCAGGATCACACCATTGCAGTTGATCTTGCCATAGCTGACCATCCCGTTAGGCATCTCATGCGGATTCAGATCAATCAAATTCAATCTCCTGTTATCCATGAGTTTCAGAATATGTTCGTTATTTGTGAGCACATTAGCCACTTCCGGGCCAAACACGCAGTCAGATGCGCCTAAACCACGCCGTTTTAACATCATTGCAATCTCATACAGATCGACAAGTACACCGTCAGATTTTGTATTCCATGCAGATGCCGGAGTATAAACAGCATCATTTGTATCACCGTCATAAAAGTGGATCTCATATTCTTCATACTCACCACTTCCATATTTATCAGCGTAATGCCGCATGATATAGCCATTCTCAAAAAGCACCTGCGCGGCCATATATTCTTCTCTCGTATCAATCATCTCACTTAACTCTTTGAGATCATCACGAAGAATCTCCGCTTCTCTTTCGGCAGGTTTTTTCTGTGAGAAAACTGTCTCTCCAAACTGCTTCTTTTTCAGGTCATCGACAGTGAGCGTTCTTTCCGGCGCAACATTAGCCGGCGCATAACGCTCTGTCTTATAGCCGTCACGCGAAATTAAGATTCCGCCTTTTCTGGGGATGACACACGGCGCCATCCTGCGTGATGATTCGTCCTTATATTCGATCAGCACATCTTCCGTGACAAATTTATCCTTATCCGTTGTCGGAAAATATCTGTCACGAAGAAATGTCGGCCGCGGTTTCATAAGTTTCATCGCCGCGATCATAGTCTGTGTTTGATAAATATTGATTGCCATATTCTTTTTCCTCCCTTTATACCATTGCGCTTTCTAAATAAATTCCGGCATCACGAAGCACTCTCTCATCCCCGACAGACAAAGTGTAATTCTCTGCCACAATGAGAGAGTTTCTCGCAAATTTCCCTGTCCGGTATACTTCTGCCACCACTTCCTCTGTCGCGGAAGTACTGATATCTTCTGCCAGAATATAAGCAGCCGATTCTCCTTCGGCTCCATTTAACAACCGGCACTTTCCGTCTGCATTGGAAACTGCCAGCACAGAGCCACGCCGCAAATTTATGATCTCATCTGTTTTTGACAGTATTACTGTCGCCACATCTACACCCATAGACGAATCTGCGATCAGCATTTCGCCTTTGCATGTCCCTATCACTTCCCTGCCTTTTACATTCATCTTTTTTCCTCCTTCTTCGCCTCATCTCCGGCAATCAGTGCTGCACCGTCTGCAATATCTTTTGCAGTCTGTTCCTCGGCACTAAGCGATCCCTGATTCGGTGTTGGTGTCACATCACCTACTCCGGAATCTGTTGTATCTTTCCCTAAGTCATCCAGATACTTCTGTCCGACATCCCGTTGGTTCTTTAATGCCTCCAGCGCAAGATCTCCGGCGCTCATCTTTTTCTCACCATATTTTGCATTCTCTACAAGCTGTTTGTCTGCGATTTTCCCTGCGATTTCATCAATCGCCCTTATTCTGTCGATCTCATTTTTAACAGCCTGTTCCGATTCCGCCTGCAACTCTTTCTTTGTCTCTGTTGCCGCCTCATTCCGGATCTGTGCATACAATTCCGGATACTTTTCCCGCAACTCTTTTAAATCCATGCTCTTCATACCTCCATCTTCTTCTTTTTTATTATCTATAACATCCGGGACACTTCCGGCCGTTACCTCATCCTGTACCGGGATATAATCCGGTAAATTAAATAAGCCTCTGACAGATATTGATACTCCTTTGACTGTCAAAAAGCTCTTATCCTCATTAAGATACATATCTACCTGTTTATCTGTATCTACAATCTCATCTGCGAAATTGTTATCAACCGCATCCTGTGAGGTCATCCATGTGGTCGCCGTCAACATTGCCATAACCTTATCTTTTTCCAGACCTGTACAACTGGCATATATCTCCGCCATAGACTTGTCTACAGCACTGATCTGCCGTATTTTTTCCTTCATGTCTTTCGCATTATAATATCCGAACAACATAGCAGATGCACCGTGTATCATCGTAAGCGCACCGTTACACACCTTCCGGTGGCCCGCTGTGGCTCCCTGTGCGATAATACTCGCAGCACTTGCCGCCAGTCCATCCACCACAGTGGTCACAGTGCCCTTAAACTGTTTCATCCTGTTATAAATAGCTGTTCCCGCGAACACCTCTCCGCCCGGCGAATTGATATGGAAAACAACGCTGCTTTTTTCTTTTAACTCATCAATATCTTTAAGAAAATCATCTAACGCGATATATAACCCCTCTAAGGGCTCGCCCGTCCACCAGTCAGTAGGCCTGTTTGTCACTACTTCACCATACAGATTAACTTCCGCACTGTCATCCTCCTCATTGAGCAGGATGTTGTATGCCTTTATCGCTTCAAGAGCCTTCTTCTTTGCCATCTTCTTCCTCCTTTTCTTTTTCTTCCCTGATCAGCAAAGGTTCTCCCCCCTTATTGATCGCATCCAGTCTTTCGTTTTCTGTTTCCAGCTGGTTCACATTTGCGTTCCAGTCAGACCCATTGATCCGCGCAGCAGCCGCTTCGTGTGTAGTCAGTCCGTGATGGATAGCAAGAATTTCAGCATTAACTTCTTTCACCGGATCGAGCTGACCCTGCGAAGGCCCTATCCACTCGCATCCAAGCCAGGCTTCTCTTAATAATGGATCTTCAAAAAATCCCGGCGCATTTATCCTCCCACGCGCTACCGCCTCCGACAGCCACATTTCATACACAGGGTCACAAAAGTCTGATGTAAACCATTTCCTGTACATTTTAAAGGACTTCCACGCTTCAAGGAGCGCCGCTCTGGACGCCGAATAACTTGCCCCGAATTTTTTAATCAGCAAATCTGATGGAATTTCCAGTGCTGCCCCAATCTGGCTACAGATAGCGTTAAAAAAATTCTCAAATCCGGACGCCGGTCTTTTGGGATCAGCCATCTCAATATCCTCTCCCGGATTCATGACATTGAGCGCACCAGGCCCTAACTCATATTCATTTGGATCGTACTTTTCATCATTTTCATCCTGCTGCCCGTCAGAGATTGCATTAAACGGCATCTCTGACGAATCCGCTGACGTCTTAATAAAAACGGTAAAAAAAGACTCTACAAGTGCGGCCATAAGTTCTGATTCTGTATACCGCCGAAGCTGTAATAATTCTTCGATGACCGGAGCCAGATATGATACGCCGCGATATTGTTCCGGCCGTTCCGAGTTCATGATGTGTATCACATTTGGGATGCCGCTCTTATCACCATATGCTTTGACTCTGACCCATTTTGTCTGTTCAACAGTCACTTCATATGGATAGGTGTTTCGTATATGATAAGCTACCACCGCACCATCCTTATCCACCTCGACGCCATCGTAAATTTTATTGCCATTATCTGCTTTTCCTTCGGTCGCAAATAATCCATAACTAAATCCATTTACCGGCGTACTGCAGCGGTCTGCCTCTATCACATGCAGCTTTAAAGAATACGGACAATTAGGGACTTCTTTATCTTTCCGCAGGATAAACACGTCCCCAGAAGCCAGCCAGGAATAAAAACATAACTGCTGTATCTCGTAAAAATCATTCATGGATGTGCTGTCACAGTTCCTTTTATGCTCCGCCCATATCTTAAATTCGGCTTTCACACGCCGCTCCCATTCCGCGGCCTGTTCGGCACTCAACCCTAAAATATCCCTGTCCGGCCGTGGATTTAACCTTAAACCGAGGCCTATTGTATTTGTCCGGTTCGTTTTGATCGCCGAGACTGCAATAGGCGCCGACATTGTCAGCATTCTGCTTCTTTGTCTTAGAGTATAATTGTTATCATCAATATCTTCCCTTGGACTCCCTGACATCGGATTGAATTTCTTAAACACCCGCTTTGTCTGACTCGCTCCGGCTTGTCCATACCCTTTTGCCCCGGCTCCTGACACATAATTCACTTCCATAGTCCACTCCTTACCAGTCCCGCGGCACGATTGCCACCGCCTTGCGCGCTCTGTTTCCTTCCAACAAATTTTCCAGAGAATCACGCTCTGTCTCTAATTTATCAATCTGACTTTGTATGTTGGCGGAATACTGATAACGCGACACACTCCTTGATCCTATCGTATAACTCTGAACTCCGCTTTCTGTCAAAAGCGCCTTTTCTTTTTCGTAGTAATACTCTAACCGTTCATTGATCTTCGCCAGTTTCCGTTCGATCTGTACCCTTGTCATACCGCTTATCACACCTTTCCACTCTCCGGACTGGACAGCTACCATTCATCGGACATATAACTCTTCCTTTTCTGCTGTTTCTTTTTTGGCCTGTCAGTCTTTTCTTTTACAGATTCTGTCCCTTTAAGGATCCGGTTGATCCTGTCCAGATTCGGCCTCAATACCCGCCGGGCTGCATTCGCATAATTTCTGCAATCCAAAGGCTCATTCCTGTTATGCCCCGGCAGCTTTTCCCAGCGCCACTTTCCGCTTTTATACGTCATTTTTTCAGATAAAAGCCCCTCAAAGTAGACGCTGTCGTACCCTTTTTCGGGATTTAACGGGAAATGAGAGTATCTTGCACCCACTTCTCTTACTTTTAATCCGGACATGATACGCTCTTTGCCGGCATCAACCCCCAGCATATAACACCACGCTTTTCCGACTTTCCGGTCATCCTTTACAATATCAACCTTGCTGGGCGGCTTTGTGTAGGGTGTCCCTTCTCCGGGGATACCTTTGATTGCAAAAACACGCTTGTTAATCCTGCGGTTACATTGCTCATATACCTCCTGCGTATAATGTCCGCCGGAATCAACAAAGGTAAGAGACACTTTCAATGCCTTTTTATCAGCGAAATAATAAGAACGGTCGATCACATAATCTAACCGTTCCCACACATCATCTTCCGAAGGTTTGCCCATGATAATGCCTCTTTCAATCCCCCAATTCTCATCATTAAAACCATATCCGACTACTTCATATTCCAGCCTGTTATCCTGTGTATCCACGCCGCAGGTCAGACAAAGCACACCATCCGGCAGTTCCGCTTTATACTCTTCCCGGCGCCCCAGCATTTCATCTTCACCCTCTAAGTCGCCTCTGTCTTCCCATAACTCGCCTAAGCGGGTGTTGAATACTGTCTGCAATTTCTTCGGATCGCCCTGTGCTTCTAAAAATTCCAGAGCAATTCTCTCCCATGATATCCATGGAGAACTGAATGTATTGATCCAGAAAGAACGCACCCCCTTTTTATAAGCGTCAGGATTATGCGCCACCCATTTTTTAGGTGTTCTTCTGATCTCTGCTTCTGTTGATGCACAGCCGCATTCCGGGCAGGCAAACAGGACACTGTCCACAGTATACTGTTTCGTACCGTTCACTTTTTGACTATGAGACTCAATCCGTATATAGTCAAATTTAATAAAAACATATTCACCACAGTGCGGGCACTTAACTGACCAGTATTCCTGCGTCCCAAGCATAAATGCTTTTTCGATGTTACTGTATCCCTTTACCGTCGGCGTAGATACTTCGACCATTTTATGATTATAAAATGTAGTGGTTCTGGCCTCCAGAAGTTTCCAGGGATCACCTTCTCCGCCGGCATCATTCGCCCAGCGGTCACGCTCATCACCGAATATATAGCGTGCCGGCACAGAGGCCAGAGACGCTGGCGAATTACTTCCGGTCATCGTCAGCATACCACCGGGATATCCTTTTTTCAGCACTGTGTTCTCGCTGTCCCGGCTCTTTGCCTTGGATACTTTGGCCCGAAGCGGCTTTGTATCCCGTATCATCGGCGCAATACGTCTTTTGGAAAAATCCTTTGCATTGTCCACGGTCGGCATTACCCACATAATCGGCCCCGGATCAACATCAATCGCATAACCAAGCATATTCATTTCGCATTCGGTCTTGCCCACCTGCGAACTGGCGGCCACCACAATATGACGCACCTTCGGATCAGTAAAGGCATCCATTATCTCTTTCATGTAAGGTGTTCTGGAAGTCTTCCACCTTCCCGGTTCTGCACTGTTCTCGGCAGATAGTTTTCTGTACTTGTCTGCCCATTTGCTGACCGTCAGCGATTCGGGCGGTTTAAAATTTTCCACGGCGGGTTTTATCGTGACATTTATATCTCGGATATGATCTCTATTCGTCATCTTCCTCATCATTTTCAGCCTTATCAATCCAACCCTGTCGTTCTCTTACCCGCCGCCTGTATTCTTCCGGATCATATTCATATCCCGATAATTCCTCCAATATATCATTTACTGTTTTTTTAATGATCTCGGATGCTTCTGCCGTGTTCTGTGCTTCTTCTACATCTATCGCCAATTGTCCCGGCATTGACAGCAATGCCGATCTGACTGCCAGACACAGATCCGTGGTCATTGCTTCTACATCCTCGGCAGAGTGCATCCGTCCTTCCAGTTCTTCCAACTGTA
This sequence comes from Ruminococcus sp., assembly GCA_023663085.1. Classification (GTDB taxonomy): domain Bacteria; phylum Bacillota; class Clostridia; order Lachnospirales; family Lachnospiraceae; genus UBA3282. The sequence continues at coordinate 18,473 of JAMPIB010000060.1, forward strand.
ACTCCGCCATCCTAGCTTTGGCCTTTTTAAAATCAATCTCGGCCTGCATCTTTTCCTCTTCTTTGCCGGAACTGTTTTTCTTTCGTTCCCGGCCGTATGCCTTATCAGAAAGATATTTGATGTAGCGTTTGATCGTCGGTTCAAGTTCGTAGCGCTGCACGGTTCTTTTTCCTTGCGACATCGCAACGGATTCTATGATGCCATCCTCTGTAAGCTGCTCCACTCTGCGAATGCTGTCAAAGCCAAATAATTCTTTTATTTTCTTTTTATCTACTAAATCAATGACAGTTTCCCTTGTCATGTATGTTCATCCTTTCTGTATGTGCGAAACGAAATGTGTTGAAAAAATTTTTCAGGAACTAGAGGGTTTTTGGGCGGGCCACAACCGCAGTATATTTTTTTGTCTCACAGTACCTTTTTCATTTGAATGCCTGCTTCAGATGATTATCTAAACGTTTTCCAAGTTCTACTCCAATCCTTGCATCTATCTTAGGCTTCACATCTTCATTTCCTATCATTTGAGGTACGCCTGGGCCTTTAATTGTTTTAAGTTCGTCTTTTTCTGAATCTTCTACTATTTTCCCTGTTCTTTGAAAAGGTAGATACTGTCCTGCTTTCCTCGGATTCTGTTGAATGAATATAGGCGTGCTATAATCTCCGCGCATTATTTCCTTTTTTCCTTTAAAAATAGTTGCTGTGACTTTAATCTTTTTTCTCTGTCTGACCATTCTAAAACCCACGCCCGGAAGATGAAGGGCGACTCTTTTATTTGAAAATTCAGGTGGCTTTGTCGGTGTCATTTTAAAATGAGTTATTGTCAAGGGATTTCCTTTGTATACTATGCCAATATTATTTAACTTGACTCCTTCCACTTTCACTGTTCCGCTTACAACTTTACCCTTGTGATGTTTCTCTACTTCTTTTTTGGACGTATTATATGTTTTCACAACTTCCTGCGCCACCCAGCTTGGAGCTCTTTTTTCAAAATCTTTTGTTGTCCTCTCTATTACCTGTGCAGACTTTTTCTTTATACCTTGAATTTCTTTCATAATATCACTGTAATTTTCAATCATTATTTCTACTTCATTTCTCTTACTCATTTGCTCACCTCAAAATTATCCACACCTGCTGCCTCTCTGCACAACAAAAAGCACCAGTACTTTGAACTGATGCCCTCTGTCTGTTTATATTTTTAATTTATTTTCATATTTTTG
>JAMPIB010000061.1 GCA_023663085.1 Ruminococcus sp.
AAGTGGACTGCTAAAAGCGTTAGCAACTCTAATGGAGTTACTACACAAATGGCTTTGGGAAACGATAAAAGAAAACTCACCTGCGATAAATTTAGTAGCTCAAGTCGCAAGACTTGGCTCTTATGCAAGGGTTAGCGGAGATTTTAATAACATTTCATAACAGCTAATGTTTCCCTTAAAAAGTGTCAAATCTCAATCGGGATATATAGAAGTAATGGAGAAAGCATACATGATTAGACAAGCTGATAAACAAGATATTCCAAGGATAGCTGAGATTATTGTGTTTGGAAAAAGGGTTGCATATAGACCTATATTTGAAAATGATCATGTGTCATTTAATGAGTTGCAGGTTGTTCATTTGTATGAAGAATATAAAAACAATCCAGATAGATTAGATGGAATGTTGCTATATGATGATGGAATTGTTAAAGGGGTAATAAATGGACAGCCTATAGATGATAAAACAATTGAGATTACGGATTTTTATGTTGAACCTTTTTTTGTGGGACAGGGAATAGGAACACTTTTGATAGAATATCTGATTCAGCAAGCAAGAAAAAAAGAAGTACATAAAATAGTATTATGGGTTATAAAAGATAATGTAAAAGCCAGAAAATTTTATGAAGCCAATGGATTTGTCAATAGTGGAAAAATATGCATAATAGAGGGCACTACAAAAGAGGATTGTTGCTATGAGTATGTTCTTTGATAAGAGAATATATGTATAGTGCTAAATTCCAGAGACGTTGGTGAGCCTTTCATTTTGTACTTTCGATACCGCTGATAGGGCGGCGGAGATGTTTATGATTTAGCAAAATCCTCGATTTTTGCCAGAAAGTTTAGTTATGCCAAATTGTTTAAGATTTCGCCAAATTGTATTCAAGACCACTATTATTATGTGAAAAACTTTAAATTATTAAAATTTATTGACGAATCAAAAAACATGATATTATAATAATAGTGAAATGGTGAGTCCTACCATGAAGTGGAAGTTGTAAAAGCGTTGAAATCGCATGTATGTGATTTCACATTATGGCTATGCTTTTCGCATAGCCATATTTATTATACTAAAGATAAAGGAGCGTTATGAAACAGGCAAGACTAAATCTATATCGGATAGATATGAAATATATAAGAAACTTACATCATATAGATAACAGGGTATCCTCTGTATCACCCCAAATCGGCAAACAGCACCGCATATATGTCGGCATTGTTATTCTCTGTAATGATCGAAAATATTTGATTCCATTATCACATCCTGTTGAAAAACATCGTAAAATGAGTCCCAAGGCAGATTTTGATAAAATACTTGATAAACGCGGAAAGCTTCTGGGCGTGCTAAACTACAATCTCATGATTCCGGTTGAAGAACCACAACTTATCAAAGTGGATTTAAAAATCACCAGAGCAGATTCCATCAGCGACAAACATTATAAGCAATTATGTATTGATGAACTTAACTGGTGCCGTAAACATACAGATATTATCATAAATAAAGCAAACTGCTTATATAACCTTTGTACAAATGAATCAAATTATAAGGGTAAAGGACGATGTCTGGATTTCAAAAGATTAGAAATGGAATGCCAAAAATATAATGCGCACAAAAGCATCAACTCATAACGAATCTCTCGCACATCCCCCTCTTTAGAGACAGATTAAAGATTCCTTCATTATAATAATATCGTAAGGAACCAGCGCGCTGAAATTTTATTCCCCTTACAAAAGCATTATAAAAATCTCAACGAAAGGACACCATGACACAAATGAAAAAAAATTACATAATCACAGCCATCATTATGGCCTTTACGCTGACTGTACTGACGGCCTGCGGCGGCGGACAGATCCCCGGAGAAGCGGATACTCTGCTCCCGCCCGCCGAAAAAGTAGAAGAACCCTCCGATGTCCAACCCCCGGAGAGCAATCCGGATACTGACACCACTGTCACATCAGACGCCATCACACCCGATATGCCCATCCCGGACACTACCATCATCGGCGGAAAAGTACGCAGCGTCTCGCAGGACAGTTTCGTCATCAGCCGGACTTTAGTGGAGGACTCCTACGTAATCATGCCGGAACCGGGCTCTCCGGAAGAAGAACTCGTCACCATCCTCTGCACGGATGCAACGGTGTACGAACACTGGACAATTCAGGGCGGCGGAGCGGGTATCGTGAAAAAAGAGGCTTCTTTTTCCGATATTCAGGAAAAGAGCGGACTGGAGGCCGAAGGATATTTTGACGGAGAAACGTTCATTGCTGAAAAAGTAATCATAGAACTATATCAATAATGTCATCAGCCGGGGTTCCACGACATTTTTCAAGCATCTAACACAACACCACGATCCGCCGCGGCGACGTCTGCGGCGGAATGCTCCTTGTCGTAGTCGTATAATATACGAGCAGAGTCTGGTCTGCCGGATTACAGTTGACATTCTGTCCGTTTATTGTCTCTATATTGGTATTTCTTACAATATTCAACTGCAAAGAATTATCTTCCGCCGTCAGATTACGATCAAAGTATCTTAACATGACCTGTTCATCTCTTGTAAGTACCGTCACCAGCTGCGCTCTGTACTGCGGCGGGAAAATGAGTGGTACGGGCAAAGACGCATCATAAAAAGCCGCCACCCGCAGTCCCAGCCTCAACGGCCTGCAGTCAACTACCTGTGTCTGCGAGGTGATCGTAAAATTCACGATCCCATTGTCAACACGCAGCGACATCATTTGACTACAACAGTCATTCCCGCGTGTCATATTCACGATCGTACCGATAACGGGTACAAAATCCCTATATGCCATATGATCCTCCATTCCTGTCATCACAGAAAAATGTCCGCAATGACAATCGACTTTATGATTTAACTATACTTAGCTATATTTTAGGTTATGTCTCTATGGAAAAAGAGTGACTCTTATGCTATACTATCAAAATAGTGAAAGGACGCGATGATATGCCCAAGCAGATAAAATACGACAAAATACTCGACGCACTTCAGAATTTACTGGAAAACAAAGACATACAGACTATTTCAGTCAACGAGATCGCACAGACTGCCGGCATTGCCAAAGGCAGCGTTTACTATTATTTTTCTTCTAAAGAGGCCATTCTGGAGGCATTGATCGAAAGAAATTATGAGAAACCGATCCGCACGGCCAAGAATCTGGCAGGACAGATAAACGTTTCTCCGTTTACACGTATGGCTATGATCTTTCAGGCCTGCAGAAACTCCTCCGCGGAATTTCTCAGACATCATACAGACAAAAAGGGAACTGGTACACAGGATCAGCTCCTTCTGCATCAAAAATATTTAAATCACCTTGTGACAGAATTGAAACCCGCTCTGACTGCCATTATTGAACAGGCTATCGAACTGGGGCAGATCCACTTCGATTATCCCGCTGCTCTGGCGGATATTGTCCTGATTGTTCTGGCCGTAAAAATGGATACGACACTGATGCCTTCTTCCCCGGAAGAGATAGAAAACACAATTCTCGGACTGATATCCCTGTTGGAAAAAGGCACCGGCAACCCCGCAGGCTCTCTGAATTTTCTGATCGCCCCCATCTGAAAAGCGCAGGCCCCGCCTTTCACTTATCTGCCCGAACCGATCTGCGCAAAATAATTCTCCTGCGCTTTTTCTTTTACGGTGGAACGTACAGTCGGTATCGCGCCAAGCAGCATAAACGCATACAGCATGATGAGATTCATCCAATAAACGGAACTTTCGATCACGCCTTCGTTTAACAATACCGGCACATAACGTACTCCCGTAAAGATATCTACTTCAAATTCCCGCACAATAAGAAGTCCCCAGTCTATCTGATTGCCCACATAGGTCATAACAAGCATCATGATAACACTGATAAATACGCCTTTTTTGGTCAGCTTGCCACCCAGCATCTCGTACCCTTTAATCGTACAGACTGCCAGAATAACGCCGGATATTGCCGCAACCCGTCCCAACTGGCCGCAGACGACGATACAGAGAACGCCGAGCAGGGATCCGAGGAACGCGCCTACAATGCCGCCGATCAGATTCTCATTTTTGTTCTTTTTCTGCTGTTCAGAAAACGTCCTGTCCTGCCGCATCCGGCCCGCGCAGTCCGGGCACAGATGCATATAACTGCCGCTCGCATCATAGGCGGCCGTCTCCACATACTGTCCGCAGAGCTGACAGCAGGGTTCAAACCCTTTTCCCTTTAAAAAAGCCGTCAGCGCACCGATGCTGCTGTTAATATTATTACACATTTTTTCTACGTTCTTGGTCGCTTTTAAGACCATCTTGATCAGATTGCCCTGCTGATTCAGCGAAGTGACCGCCGCTTCTCCTTTTATGAACATTTTCGTATCTTCTTTGCTCAAAAAGCCTGCCTGCGATTTTGCACTGAGGCTAACGGTAAACAGAAACGGATAAGAAGGATTTTCTGCGCATATGACTACCTCGAAACCGTTCTTTTGTCCATAGATAACATTTTTGACCGCGTCAAATTTTAAGCCCGCTCCTGCCGCCGTCTGTTCGTATTTTTGTACTTTACTGCTCATTTGTCTCTCTCCCTCATATTCTCTTTTTGTACTATATATAACTTTTTTATCAGATTCCCCGGAACGTAAAAGTAAATTCCAGTTTCCGGCTGATATCTATCAGATATTCCGGATGCGGGCAGGCGCCCCAGCTGTCGTCTCCGCCGATGCCCATCTGCTGCATGGATACGCGGACTACCGTATAATGTACTTCCGGAAGTTCGTAGGGGTGTCTGGCGTTTTCCAGTTCATGCGGCGTATACGGCAGCGCTGAAAAACTCATGCCTGTTGTTTGGGCCGCCGCGTTTTCCTGCGGGAAAACAGCCTTTTTATCATCACAGGTAAACAAAAGCCCCCGGCCTTTTCTGTCCGTCACTTTAGCATAGCGGACGCCTGTCTTGTTACCACACTCCTGCGGCACCAGATAAGCCGCCATATTATCTTTGACCAGATTGCGGTAGATACCGAGTTTCGCGCCCTCCTTACGGTCTTCATAAGTCTCCGCCGGCCCGTTCCCGTACCACTCTACATGGTCATAGTCCGCGTTAATGTGGAACATCATGCCAAACTCCGGCATATCTCCGAGTTCTTTGACAGGGTCATAGGATAAGGTCGTCTGGATCCGTCCATCTCCGTATACCCGGTACGCCACCTGACATTCCGCATCAGGTGAGGACTGGAAACGATAATAATAAGTAATGACAACGCAGTCCGCTTCTTCCCGGATCACCGGGTTTACATAACTTGTCCATTTTGCTGTTTCCCGTTTTTCTCCGACATCTCTGGTCGTCAGATACAGACTGGCCAGTTTCCATTGCCCGTAACGGCCGGGCATGTTGCTGCCTTCGTCATTATCAACGGGCGCGCGCCAGAAATTCGGCTTCGGCGTCCGTTCCAGAAGTTCTTTGCCCGCATAGCGGTAGGATACCAGCCCGCCGCCTATGGAAAATAGCGCTTCAAACTCCGCTCCGCGCACACCGATATTGTGTTTGCCGTGGATGACCGTGTACGGATGTGACGCTTTTTCCACAGTCTCCGGTACCACGCCGATGACCGCCTGTCCAAAAGCCACCTCATATCCGGCCTTCGCCCACAGGGTATCGTTTCGCAGGCGGAAAGATATCGTCAGCACATACTCGCCTGCCCAATCCGGGATGGTAAAGGGAATCGGGAATTTCAGCCTGCTTTCCGGTTCCACACAGACATTTATCGTTTTTTCGTCTATCTGTATGCCGTTTCGTAATAAGAGAGCCTTTGTTTCAAAAGTATCGGCATTCACAAACAGATTTTTATTCCAGACTTCAAAATCTTTCTCATGGATCTCTACCGACAGATTCTGATAGTCGTATTTTACCTCCTGCATCTTGGGCGAAACGTCTCTTTCTCCGCCGTAAACGATGCCGTTGCCGCTGAAATTATAATCGCACGGCCTGTCGCCGAAATCGCCGCCGTAGGCCTGAAACTCTTTGCCGTAACGGTCTTTTTTATAAATTGACTGGTCGATATAGTCCCAGATAAAACCGCCCTGATAACCGGAATTTTCCTTATCCGCCAGATTGGTATATTTATGCAGACCCCCGCAGGAATTTCCCATAGCATGGGAATATTCACAGCAGACATAAGGTTTGGCATCTTCTTTTTCCAGATACTCTTCAATATCCCATACACGCGGATACATGCGGCTCTCCATATCGGAAGTGTCGGGATAACTCCTGTCCACAGCGATCCCCTCATAGTGGACAAGCCTCGTATCGTCCAGAGAACGGAATAATTCTGACATTTTATAGATTGTCCTGCCGCCGAAAGACTCGTTTCCGCACGACCACAAGACGATGGCCGGATGGTTTTTATCCCGCTGATAACAGGAATTCACACGGTCAAGCATCATACCCTCCCATTCCTCATGCTCACCGGGTAGTACATAAGACTTATCCGCCAGTCCTCTCAAATAGACATCCCATGTGCCGTGCGTCTCCATATTGCACTCCGCGATCATATAAAGACCATACCTGTCGCACAGATCATAGATATCCACGTCATCCGGGTAATGACAGGTGCGGATGGCGTTGATATTGTGCTTTTTCATGGTCACGATATCTTTTTCCAGTTCTTCATAAGAAACATGCCGTCCCGAAACCGAACTGAACTCATGCCTGTTGACGCCCTTAAACACGATGCGTTTCCCGTTGAGCAGCATCCGCTTATCCTTCATCTCAAACTTGCGGAAACCGACCATCTGCTCGATATATTCTTCCGTCTCGCCGGATTCTCCAATGATCTCGCATTCCAGTCGGTAAAGATACGGAACTTCCGCGCTCCATAACTTCGGAGCCTGGATTTCTTCACGGATAGTCTGCTCCTGCCCTCCGGCGTCTGACAGCCGCTCTTCCGCGTCCGGTGTCCGATCCTTATCAAACATGACGCTCCACTCGGCGACGGCTTTCTCGTCATCTTTTAAAGTGTAGCGGATATGCCCCTTTCCGCTGACCTTCGTCTGAATCTCCAGTACCGCTTTCGTAAAATCCTGCCCTGCAAAAAGCGTTTTGACACGCATATCTTCCATATGTATCTGCGGCACCGCATACAGATAAACGCTGCGGTAGATACCCGAAAAGCGGAAAAAGTCCTGATCCTCGCACCAGCTTGAAGAAGTCCATTTATAAACCTGCACGGCCAGTTTGTTCATACCATCTTTTACATAAGGCGTGATATCAAACTCGGAAGGCGTAAAACTGTCTTCGCTGTAGCCGACATAACTGCCGTTTAACCAGAGCGCCATGCCGCTTTCCACGCCCTGAAAAGCAAGACGCAGTTCTTTGTCCTTCATAGCCTGCGGCACTTCAAAATATTTCACATAGCTTGCCGTGGGATTAAAACGCTCCGGGATTTCTCCGGGTTTTATTTCTTCCCTGCCATCCCACGGATACTGCACATTGGCATACTGCGGCGCATCATATCCTTCCATCTGGATATGCGCCGGGACACGGATATCCGCCCAGCCTGTGCAGTCATATTCCGCTTTCTCAAAGCCTTCTATCGCCGAGGCTCTATTGAGCGCATAAGAAAATTTCCAGACGCCGTCCAAGGACATACATAGAGAACTCTGCTTTCTGGCTGCCTCCTGTCTGTTGTGGTAAATCTTATGCGCAGAATGCGCGGGGAGAACATTTTCCTTGAAAAAAAGAGGGTCTTTTACTTTGTCGTAATTGAAATTGGTCATTGGATTAATCTCCTTGTGTAAGTGGGTTGTCTTATAAAAAATATTGGCATTGCGCCAGATAAAATTCTTGTTCTTTTTCAAACAATTCAGTCAATTTAGAGCAGTCTTTTTCCTCTTTATAAGCTTTTAAAGCCTCTATATACTCGTTGCGGTTTGCATCTTCGATCACAATCGGTATCATACCGTTTTTCAGACATTCCCGGAAAAGCAGCAGCCTGCCGGTGCGGCCGTTTCCATCCTGAAAAGGATGGATACTTTCATATCTTGCGTGAAATTCAGCGAGTACGGAAATATCGGCTTTTTGAGAAAAATACCATTCTAAGAGCAGTCTCATCTCATTTTCTACACTTTCCGGTCTTGTTGTCTGATAGGTCCCGATCATATTGGGACGCTTTTTATATTCACCGACGGCATAGCCGTTCGCGCGATCCTCAAATACTCCGGATTTTAATTCATAATGAAATTTTTTTATCAGTTCCTGTGTCAATGGCTCGTCCAATGTATCAATCATTTTATTAAACATCAAAAAATGACCGTTCGTCTCCTCAATATCTTTTGCCCTGTAATAATCGTCGGTTTTAGGCAATGTGCCATTGTCGAACAAAGATGCCGTCTGCTCCTGTGTCAGGGTACTTCCCTCAATCCTGTTAGAGTTATAGGCAAGCAGACGTTGTGTATAAGCATATAGACCGGAACGGTCAAATTTATCTCGTTCTATTTTAAATCTTTCTTTCAAAAAAAGCAGAAAGTCTTTGTTCCCGAAATCACACATATCTTCTTCTCCAAATGATATAATAAAATAAGTTTAGCATAACTTGGGCGGTTATACTACCAAAAAATCTCTTATCACTTCTCATTCCCTCTCATTATCCGGTCTGCCGGCATTCATATCCGTATACATGTCAAGCAGTCCCACCGTCTCCGAAGCCGGGCGTCCATACATATTACAGCACTGTTTGGAAACTGTTTTGGCGTCTTTGGCCTCATCATCCATTAAAACGCTCATCCGGTATACGCCGTTTTGAGATTCCGCGTCCAGATGCTTCATGATCTCCGCAATCATTTCTTCGTTTTCCATAATTATTCTTCCCTTTCACATACATTTCCTGCTCTTTCCAATATCCGGTCGTTCCCTCTACTATTTCTGCCACATTCTCACAACCGGCCTTCCTTTTCCTTCTTTGCAAAGATTTCCCGCAGAGATTCCGTATAGGGTTCTCTTGCGATCCCGTATTCCGTGACAATACCCGCGATCAGATCATGGTCTGTCACGTCAAAAGCGGGATTGAACACTTTGACCCCCTCCGGCGCCATACGCTCTTGATACCACATCTGCGTCACTTCCTCCGCCGGGCGCTGTTCTATTTTAATGTCAGCTCCCGTCTTCGTATTCATGTCAATCGTAGAAGTCGGCGCGCAGATATAGACGGGCACATTGTAGCGCTTCGCTACGGCTGCCACTACGGAAGTACCGATCTTATTGGCCGTATCGCCGTTGGCCGCCACTCTGTCACAGCCTACAAAAACGGCGTTCACCCAGCCGTTTCGCATCACGGCCCCCGACATGTTATCGCAGATTAATGTCACATCTACACCGGAAGAATACAGTTCATACGCCGTAAGCCTTGCCCCCTGCAAAAGCGGCCTCGTCTCATCCGCAAATACCCGGAATCCGTATCCGCGTTCCTGTCCTAAATAAATTGGCGCGGTAGCCGTTCCATATTTACAGGTCGCCAGCTGTCCGGCATTGCAATGCGTCAGGATACCGTCTCCCGGTTTTACCAACGTCAGACCATACTCGCCGATGGCTTTACAGACTTTGATATCTTCTTCTTTTATAAGGATGGCTTCTTTTTTTAATAACGCCTTGATCTCCGGCACCGGCTTCTCCCGGTTTGCCAGACAGACCTGCTCCATCCTCCTTAAGGCCCATGAAAGATTGACCGCCGTAGGTCTTGCCGAATCCAGATATTCTTTCTGTTTCTTAAATTCTTCATAAAAAGCCGCAAAATCCTCCGTCACAATTTTTTTTGCCAGAAGATAGATGCCGAACGCCGCCGCCACACCAATTGCAGGCGCGCCGCGCACTTTTAATAAATAGATAGCATCCCATATTTCTTCTCCTGTCCGCAGACTGACCATCTCTGTTGTTCCGGGCAGTTTTGTCTGGTCAATAATGACAAGTGCGTCATTTTCATCATCCAAGGCCACCGTTTCATAATCCATGATATTCTTTTCCATGCTGCTTTCTCCCATGCTGTTCTTTCCCATGCTGTTTTTCTCCTATATTGATAGCTGTATTTATTTTTACTTATCATATCATACGCTCTGTATCGCCCATTCACTGACTCTTTCAGTCAATTTTCTGTAACGATATCCGCAAACTCCGCCTTCGCAGCGCGACACAGATCCTCCGGCTTTAACGCAATCTGCGAGCCGATCCTGCCGCCGCTGACTATCATAGTCTCTAACTGCCCGGCCGATGTGTCGATGCGGGTAACATATTGCTTTTTCATGCCGATCGCCGTACAGCCGCCCCGGATATAACCGGTAACGGCATTGATCTCCTTGACATGAATCATGCTTACAGACTTTTCCCCGACAGACCTGGCCGCCTTTTTCAAATCCAGTTCCTCTGCGATCGGTATGACGAACACATAATAATTTTTCGTATTCCCCACCGTCACCAGCGTCTTATATACTTTTTCATATGGCAGCGAGAGCATATCCGCGATCTTCAGCGCGTCGATAAACTCCTCGCATTCGTAGGTGTACTGCGTATACGGAATCTTCTCTTTTTCCAATATCCGCATGGCATTAGTCTTTATCTCCTTATTTTTCGCCATAAGCAGGTCAGTCCTTTCTGTCCTCCGCTCTCCATATAGTCAAGTGCTTTCTATGCAATCTCTGTCACAGTAAAAGATAATATGTCACAGGAAACAGTTTCTCCAGAATGCGGAAAAAGGGCACATATACCGCAAGCCGGATGAAGACCGGACAGCAGACGAGACTGGCGGCTGTAAAAATCGGCACAGCGGCGGCAATGGTTTCCTGCTTTCTTAGTAATAATCTGATTATACTACAATAACAGACGATTAGGAACTGATAAAAAAGAAGATGCAGGACTTCTGCGCCCGCTCCGGCAGACTGCACCTGCCAATACCCGCCATCCGGCGCCGCAGACTCTCCGCTCACGACCAGACAGACAAACGCCATAACAGAAGTATAGATCGTCGGTATCCAGACATTGACCGCCGTGGTCACTTGGGCCGGTATCATTCTTACAAAGCGCTTCTTTCTGCGGTCTTCCCAGTCTGTTAAAAGGCCGCACAGGCCGCTTAAAAAAATGCAGACAGCCAGAATACCCCGCAGATGAAACGTCAAATGAAACGTCGAAGTTATCAACGCGCCTTCTTTTGACTGACCATTCAAGTCATCCCCATGATAAGCAAAAGCAAAGGTACTGTCATCTATCAGATGTGACGCATATGCCTCCTGCGCAAAAGAAACGACTTCCTCGATTGCCATATCCCCGCCGTTCGCCCTCTTTTCTGTCTGCCGGAATGCTTCGGTGTCTCTGATATAGTTTACATAACTTTCCTCCGAATAGATAGAAAACAAAGTACTCGCCACCCGCTCCTTGACTATTGCAGTCATATTTGCGGATGCCGTCTCGTAGACCACGATGGACTCCTGCCATGTGTCCGTGCGGAATCTTTTTTCCAGATCTCCGGGCAGGACAAGACCGCACGTCAGTTCACCGTTTTCCACATCCCGTATCAGGCGTTCCCTGCTTTCATAAGGACGGAAGGTAAAAATACTCTCTTTTTGCCCTTCCGGTTCCGTCAATAATGTCAGAAGCTGCCGGTCCCATGTATCTTTCTGATCTCCCGCCACATCCGGCTCTGCAGGCTCTCCAGCCGACACTTCTTCTGTTTCCTGCCTTCCCGCCTCTTCCGCCCCTGTCTCTATCATGACGCCGACGACATTTCCTGTGCTCTCATCCTTTTCCAATCTGGCCATAAGCACAGTGATCAGCGGCATCACGAGCAATAACAGAACAAAAGCCGGCTTTTTCAGCATCCTCTTCATCATCAGGGAAAACCAGACCAGATATCGTTTCATGCTTTTCCCCCTCTCCCGAAGCCATAAGCGGCCGCTCCGAATCCCGCTGTAAACAACATCAGTATCCCTGCTGTTTTCAATGACAGCATCCCCTGATATAAACCTTCCGCCGCTTCCAGCAGATAGGTTGTAGGCAGGAATCTCCCGATCTTTTGTACCGCCTCAGGCAAAAAGGACGCGGGCAGAAAACCGCCCGAAGCATACATCATGACCACCGCCAGCAGAAAAAGAAGCAGGATGGCCGCCGTCTGGCTGCCCATCATCTGAAAAAGCCAAAAAACAAAAGTTGTGATACATAATAAAATCAGTACACATGTCATGACCCAGACCACAATGTGAGCGTTTGGCGGCTGTGGAAACCACTTCGCGTGACCGGTCAGGGATAATCCGCCTTTCACCGCCAGTCCAAAACAAACACTCCCAATCCCCAGGGCGCACAAGCCGCACAGCCATTTCCCGAAACACTGACCGGCGCATGAGACGCCCTCTCTGACAAGCTGTCTGCGCACCACTTCCGGATACGGCTGCATCATAGGATAACACGCCATTCCCAACAGCAGCAGGAAAAAGATAAAACCGGACGACACCCCATACTCTGCGAAAGAAAGCGCACCCGTTGCGGAAACTTCCTGCGTCCCGAACAAGGCGAGCCGTTCCAGCGCAAACGAAAGATTGTACTTATCAATGCCCGCCTCCAGAACCGACAGTTCTTCCAACGCCTCGTATTCTCTGGCCGTATCATAAATGCCATATATCTGTGCCTGCGCCACACGCAGCATCCGCACTCCTGCATCCGTCAGTTCTTTTAACAGCGCGGATTCTATTCCAGCATTTTCCGGAAAATAGACCTGCACGGGCACATTGGCCCCGCTTAAGATGCCTTCTATCACGCCATCCGGCAAAAATACAAGCGCCGCTGCTTTCCCCTCCTGTAACATGGCAAAACCCTCTTCTTTAGACATGGGCAGAAATCTACAGTTTTCAGCAATACTTTCCATTCCCTGCACATAAGTAAGCGCCATATCCATCAGCGGACTCTCCTGCTCTTCTACAAGTACGATCGTGATCTGCATGACCGGCGAATCCCGATAAAGCAATCTTGCCGCACCAAAAGCAATGACCCCCAAAAGTCCCAGGATCACAAACGCCTCCGCAAACATGGCCGGGAGCATCTTTAATGTACGCTTTCCTTCCAAGTACCATAATATGAAAGTTCTGTTGCCCTTCATGATCGTACCCTTTCTGTTGTTTTCCAGCCGTTATCTCCTGCCGCTTTCAGCCAGCGCCAGATCCTCTGCAGAAACTGTTTTTCCAGATCCTGATACTGCGCCTCCGTGATCTCAAAGATACGTATTGTTTCTCCTTCCAACGCTTCGATCGGCTCACGCAGCGGTTCCGTTATGACTTTGCCGCTGACTTTAAAGCCGCCAATTCTATCGACTGTAACAGTCAATCTATTGATATCCGTAGTAACACTACTGTCATTTTCATCATATATCAGCTCCGCCCCGGCCTGTATCGCAATGATATCCTCTTTGTCAGTTTTATCAATGAGTTCATTTCCAAACGCTGACAGCAGGGCCTCCCCGAATTTCGGAACCAGCAGGGGTATCTCCATCTGCATATCGACAACAATGTCATCAATCGTTCTGGCCTCTCCCAAAAAACAAACACTTCCATCTACTTTTACATCTATGTCATCTTCTTTATATTTCATGGATAACGTAAGCGGTTCTTCCAATGATATTTGAACGATACGGTCATTTTCATCTATCGCTGTCAAAAACACCAGACTATCCTTGGCATTCCCTTCCCTATAAGAAATCGTCACCCGATATTGACTACACTGGTATTGCTTATCATCCCTCTCCGGAACATTGATGACAAGCGGGGTTTCCAGTTTTTCTATCTCTATTTCTTCGATGCCTTCCGCTTCTTTATTATTTCCTGCATTCCGCAGCTTTTCCATTAAGTTTACATAATATTCCTGCCATATTTTTTTCGGCCATTCAGGGAACAGATTTATCGACAGTTCCGTCCCTTCTATTTTGCCAAATTTCTCCGCCAGAAGCGAATCATTATACTGCTCCTCGATATGCGCCGCATCAAATGCCAGATTCTGCCGGAAAAAGACCGGCACCGCAAGCATCATGTCCTCCTCCTGTCCATCGAGTGTCACAGTAAGCAGCTTGTTATTCATGATACTGATCTCGGTAAGCGCCTGCGTCCTGTGCACAGTAGAATCCCTGAGCAGTATCGTATCGACTCCCAGCGTGACCGGAAGTTCTTCGCTGCTGACATTCAAAACCGTACTCATCTTCATGCAGCCAAACGGATCATCCCGTTCATTTCCTGATGCCTCTTCCCATAACTGCTGCCGCATCTCCATTTCCTCCGCCAGATTCAGCAAGCCCTTTATGAGCGCTCTTTCCTCAGAATAATATATTTTTATAAAAATAATGGCCGCCGCTATGATAATCGCAAGTGCGGCTGCCGCAACTCCTGCCGCCAGTCTCCATTTTCCATGCTTTTTATGCGCTTTTTCCTCTATCTCCGGAATCGGAATTTCCTCCAACTGTTCCATAAGATTTCCATGCCTTTCTTCTGAACTTTTTCTTTGATCAGTCCTATTTCATGCTTTATATGCTTTTTCATTCATTTCTATACCATACTATGATAAGATTTCCATTCCAGACTCAAAATTCAGCCGTCAGCGCCTCACCCCGCAGATTTTTATCCACCGGAAACAATCGGCCTTCTCTCATCACATACAATTTATCACACAGTTCCATCTCTCCTTCTTCGTGTGTCGTGAGGATTACCGTTCCCTTTTTTTCCAGATAGATACGCAGATACCGTTTGATATCCTCTTTACATACCAGATCGAGCGCCGCGCCCGGTTCATCCAGGATCAGTACAGGCGGCATCCCGGATAAGGCCATGCCGATGCTCACTCTTTTTTTCATACCGCCGGAGAGCTTAGATACCGGCATATTTACAAAATCCGCAATCCCCAATATCTGCAAAAAGCCGTCCGTCAGTTCTTTTTTCAATTCCGCCTGATCGGGATACCACAGCCGCAGATTATCATAAACGCTAAGTTCCGGCAACAGTGGGTTCTCCTGCGGCACATATCCCGTCATTTTCTGAAAGACAACACGGTTTTTCAGCGCATCTTTTCCATAATAACTGATACTGCCCGATACAGGCCGCAATACCCCCGCCATGATCGCCAGAAGAGTGGATTTGCCGCAGCCGTTCGGGCCGACGATACCGATACATTCTCCCCGTCCACACTCTAAAGTGAGGTCTTCTAATACTTTCTTTTTTCCATATGATGCTGTCAGGTTATTAATTTCTATCATTTTCATATTTACTATGCGCCGCCTGTATGTTTGTAGATAATGCTTTTTACAATCTTCTTGATTTAATGTTTTCATAAATAGAATGCCTAAAAAGACAGTGACTGATATGTCAGCCGCTGTCTTTTTATTGTTGTCATTTTAATATATCGCCAAGCTGTCACTCGTCGCAGATTATTTCGCCGCGATCTCCGCTTTCAGACTCTCTGTCAGCTTCGGAACGATCTTATTCAGATCGCCTACGATACCGTAATCAGCTACATCGAAGATCGGTGCATCCGCATCTTTATTGATAGCAATGATAATATCGGCTTCTTCCATACCTGCCACATGCTGAATCGCACCGGAAATACCGATTGCAAAATATACGTTAGGACGAACAGTCTTACCTGTCTGGCCAACCTGAAGATCTTTCGGTTTCCATCCGGCATCTACAACCGCACGGGAGCAGCTTACCGTACCGCCAAGTACTGCCGCAAGGTCTTCCAGGATCTTGAAGTTCTCCGGACTGCCAACGCCACGGCCGCCGGATACAAGGATCTTGGCATCCATAATATCTACCGTATCGGTTACTGCTTTTACAACGTCCAGAATCTCTACATACTTGTTATTCGGTGTAAAGCCGGGGTTAAACTCTTCCACAACTGCCTTCGCGCCTTTGATCGGCTCAATCTTCTGCATAACGCCTGCACGCACGGTAGCCATCTGCGGACGGTTATCGGGACAAGCGATCGTAGCGATCGTATTGCCGCCAAATGCGGGACGGGTCATCAGAAGCTGATTGTGCTTCTGCTCCTGTCCGGGAACCGCCTGTAACGGGAAATCACCGATTTCCAGAACGGTACAGTCTGCTGTCAGACCGGTCGCTACTCTTGCGGAAACTCTCGGGCCTAAATCCCTGCCGATTGCTGTTGCGCCGACCAGCATGATCTCCGGTTTGTACTGGTTGATAACAGATGCCAGTGCGTGTGCATAAGGCTCTGTTCTGTATACCTTCAGTTCCGGGTCATCTACAACGATGACCTTATCAGCGCCATACTCTGCAAGTTTGTCTGCAAGGTTCTTAATATCGGAACCTATAAGTACTGCGGTTACATCTGTGTTCAAATCTTTTGCAAGGTCTTTTGCTTTACCAAGTAATTCAAATGCAATGCTGCTGATCTCATTATCTACCTGCTGCGCAAAGACGTATACTCCCTTGTATTCTTCTAAACTCATCACAATCCTCCATTCTTGCTATTCGCAGAAGTTCTTTTCGCCTTAGATAACATGTTTTACTTTCAGTTTGTCAACAATGTAGCTTACAGATTCGTCCGGATCAAGCGTTACTTTTTCTCCCGCACCTTTTCTTACTTTATCGGAAGCCTTGGCAATCTTGGTCGGTGAACCTTTCAGACCCAGATTGGAATCGTCTACATCTTTCAGATCAGCTCTGCCCCATACGGTGATCTCTTTCTGATATGCGTCAAAGATTCCGCCGGGTGTCATATAACGAGGCTCGTTCAATTCGGAAAGAGCTGTGATCAGGCAGGGCATTTTAGCCTTTACAACATGATATCTGTCTTCATACTGACGCTCAACAACTACGCTGTCGCCCTCGATCTTGATATTCTGTGCGTAAGAAATGACCGGAATATCCAGATGCTCGGAAATCTGCGGGCCAACCTGCGCGGTATCACCATCGATAGCCTGACGGCCTGTGATGATCAGATCATAATCAATATTTCTAAGTGCACCGGCGATAGTCGTGGAAGTAGCCCATGTATCCGCACCGCCGAGTACTCTGTCGGTTACAAGAATACCTTTATCAGCGCCCATAGCCATAGCCTCACGCAGAACTTCTTCAGCTTTCGGAAGTCCCATTGTTACGACCGTAACTTCTGCGCCATATTCATCTTTTAATCTCAGTGCTGCTTCTAATCCGGCTTTATCATCGGGATTCATGATCGCCAGCATTGCACCTCTGTCTAACGTACCGTCCGGATTGAACTTTACGCCACCTTTTGTATCAGGTACCTGTTTAATACAAACAACGATTTTCATCGATTTAATCTCCTTTTCATACTATTTTAATAATGCACTGGAAATAACCATACGCTGAACTTCACTGGTTCCTTCATAGATCTCCGTAATCTTAGCATCGCGCATCATACGCTCTACATCGTATTCTTTGATGTAGCCGTAACCGCCGTGAAGCTGAACAGCCTTGGTTGTTACTTCCATAGCAACTTCCGCCGCATATAACTTAGCCATAGCTGCTTCTACAGAATAGGAAATCTTCGGATTCGTCGCATATTCCGCTTTCTTCATAGCCGCTTTATAAACTAGCATCTGAGCGGCCTGTACCTTAGTCGCCATATCAGCTAACTGGAACTGCGTATTCTGGAATGCACCGATCGATCTGCCAAACTGCTTTCTTTCTTTTACATAATTGATTGTCGTCTCCAATGCGCCTTCTGCAAGACCGAGAGCCTGTGCAGCGATACCGATACGTCCGCCATCGAGCGTGTGCATGGCGATATTGAAGCCTTTACCTTTCTGTCCGAGCAGATTGTCTTTCGGGATACGGCAGTCTGTGAAGATCAGTTCATATGTAGATGAACCGCAGATACCCATCTTATTTTCTTTTGTTCCGAACGTAAAGCCGGGCGTTCCTTTTTCCACGATAAAGGCAGATATCTCTTTGCTGGTCTTACCACGTTTCTCAACTGTACCTGTGATCGCGAAGATAACGTAAACGTCTGCTTCTTTACCGTTGGTGATGAAACATTTGGAACCGTTCAATACCCACTCGTCGCCATCTAAGACAGCTTTTGTCTGCTGACCCTGCGCATCCGTACCAGCACCAGGTTCCGTCAGACCAAAAGCACCTAATTTCTCACCTTTTGCAAGAGGGATCAGGTATTTCTGTTTCTGCTCGTCCGTACCGTATGTCTGGATCGGGTCACAGCAAAGGGATGTATGTGCGGATACGATAACGCCTGTTGTACCGCATACTTTAGAAAGTTCCTCTACACACATAACGTATGTCAGGGGGTCGCATCCCTGTCCGCCGTACTCCTTCGGTACCGGAATACCAAGGAATCCTAACTTAGCCATTTTATCCACGGTCTCTCTCGGAAAACGATGATTCTCATCTATCTCCTGAGCGAGCGGTTTTGCTTCTTTTTCGGCGAAGTCTTTGAAAAGAGTTCTCGCCATTTCATGCTCTTTGCTTAAAGTAAAATCCATGATTTTTATTCCTCCATATATATTTTAGTGCCTGCCTTATTCAAGATAGGCAGACTCAAAACACTTCGTGTTTTTCGTTCGCGTTGCTCCTTCAAATAGAATCTGCGGATTCCCTTCATGCAAGCATGAGTGAATCCTCAATTCTATTCTCAGTCTGCCTATCTCGAATAATCGTAAAATCCTTTTCCTGTCTTGCAGCCTAATTTGCCTGCGCGTACCATCTTTCTAAGAAGCGGAGCCGGACGATATTTCGGATCGCCGGTTTCGGAATAGATAACTTCCATAATAGCAAGCACGATATCCAGTCCTACATAATCACCTAACTGAAGCGGGCCCATTGGATGATTTGCGCCAAGTCTCATGGCAGCGTCGATATCTTCCACACTGGCAACGCCTGCTTCCAATACGCAGATACCTTCGTTGATCATCGGGATGAGGATTCTGTTGACAACAAAGCCTGCAGCCTCATTTACTTCAACGGGTGTCTTGCCGATTTCCTCTGCGATCGCTTTTACTTTGTTAAATACTTCGTCCGTTGTATTCTCACCGCGGATGATCTCAACCAGTTTCATAACGGGAGCCGGATTGAAGAAGTGCATACCGATCACCGGTCTGTCGATACCTGCACCGATCTCCGTAATGGAAAGAGAAGAGGTATTGGTTGCAAAAATACAATCTGCTTTACAGATATCCTGCAATTCTTTAAATGTCTGTTTCTTGATATCCATGACTTCCAGAGCCGCCTCAACAATAAGATCGCAATCTGTACAGATCGTCTTTACGCCTGTTGTGATCTTCGCCAGAACCTTGTCAGCGTCTTCCTGTGTCATTTTACCTTTTGCAACACGTTTCTCAAAACCCTTTGCAATTTTGTTTTTGCCGTTCGCAGCAAATTCCTCATTAATATCGCACAGACATACTTCATACCCTTCTGTCTGGGCAAAAGCCTGCGCGATACCGGAACCCATTGTACCGGCGCCGATAATACCTACTTTCATGGTAAACCCTCCTATTTATATATTTTTATTTGTTTTTAAACGGCTCTTTTACTTTTTCTTTATTCTTATCCAGGAAAAATGCCATGCCGTACTTCTGGTCTTCCGTCTCGAAGCAGTCGCCGAAAAGTTTCT
>JAMPIB010000062.1 GCA_023663085.1 Ruminococcus sp.
ACGTCAATGATGGATATGTGTATGTCGTGGACATGGATTTAGAGAAATTCTTTGATACGGTATGCCAGAGCAAACTGACAGAAGTATTGTCAAGAACCATTAAAGACGGGCGGGTAATATCGCTGATACACAAATACCTTAATGCAGGAGTCATCAGCAGAGGGGTGTTTGAAAAGACGGAAACAGGGATGCCACAAGGCGGACCGTTAAGTCCGTTGCTTAGCAATGTCATGCTGAATGAGCTGGATAAGGAGTTGTCACGCAGAGGGCATAGATTTGTGCGATATGCGGATGACTGCATGATTTTTTGCAAAAGCAGAAAGAGTGCAGAGAGAACCCTTGGAAATATCATTCCGTTTATTGAGGGGAAACTTTTTCTGAAAGTGAACCGAAAGAAAACAAGCGTGGCACATATCAGTAAAGTAAAATACCTTGGATACGCATTTTACCGTTACAAAGGGAAATGCAGGTTTCGGGTACATCCGAAGTCAGTAACAAAGATGAAAGATAAAATCAGGGAACTGACGAAAAGAAGCAACGGATGGGGAAATGAATACAGAGCCATGAAACTGACGCAGTTTGTCAGAGGATGGATAAATTATTTCTCGCTTGCAGATATGAAAGGACTTTTGAGGGAAACCGATGAATGGCTGAGACATAAGATAAGGGCAATTTACTGGAAACAATGGAAGAAAGTCAAAACACGATACCGTATGATAAAGAAATACGGTCTACCAAAATGGGAAGTGCATGAAATGGCGAACTGCCGAAAAGGGATATGGCGTTCAGCGCTTATGTTAAACAGTGTACTGACCAAAGAAGAAATAGCCAGTCTAGGATATATATCCATGACAGGCTATTATCTGAAAGTATGTGAAAACTAAGGAACCGCCGTATACGGAACCGTACGTACGGTGGTGTGAGAGATCGGCTAGCCAACTAATGACTAGCCTCCTACTCGATTGTGTCTATAATATAGTATATCCTATGATTTTATTCAAGTAGATTATAGTATATGATTTTTTACTTGATTTTTATAAGGAAAGAAGTATCTTAAAGTTATACATGACTAAGAGCATATGATGTAATCATATCAATAAATCAGTATTCACGGAGGCGAAAAATGTTCTATTTTGTAAGGCATGGTGAAACAGATTATACGGAAAGAAACTCGAAAATTTATCAAGGCTTCGGAGTGAATCTGGCAGGGCTTTCCGAAACAGGAATACGACAGATTCAGAACACGGCAAAAGATGAACGATTGCAGGACGCAGATATTATACTCAGCTCTCCGTATACGCGCGCTGTACAGACAGCAGCGATCTTGTCCAGAGAAATACATGCCCCCATTGTTGTGGAGACAAATCTTCATGAGTGGCTGGCGAATAAGAATTACGTGTATGAAGATGATGAAACAGCGGAGCAGGCATATGCGGATTATCAATTTTATCGTGGAGATTATCCGGAAAATGAAGAACCAGTATGGGAAGATGCGAGATCAATGCAGGAAAGAATTTTGAATGTTCTTAAAAAATATTTAGGCTATAACAAGGTAATTGTCGCTGGTCATGGGATGATGATCCAGGCGGTAACAGGGAGAGAACATCCGGAGTGTGGCGGGATAGTGGAGTTTAACTGGTAATGAAAAAATGGATTTTTTTTGATGTTGGAACAACGCTTGTTGACGAGACGGAGGCATATGATCATCGTATCAGGGATATGATCGCCGGTACGGACATCACGTTTGAGCAGTTTCAGGAAAAGAGACGCTTTTTTGCCAAACAGAATCTGAAAGGTGATCTGGAGGCAATCAGGTACTTCGGATTGACGAAAACACCCTGGCATAAAGAAGATGAAATCCCCTATCCGGATGCCGAAACTATATTGCAGTATCTATGCGGTAAAGGATATAAGGTTGGAGTCATTGCCAATCAATCGGCGGGTACTGCCAAACGGCTCAAAAGGTGGGGACTTTTGAAGTACATAGATGTTGTTGCAGCATCTGCTGAACTCGGAGTTGCAAAACCCGACAGGGGCATTTTCTATAAAGCATTTGAAATGGCCGGGTGTACGGCGCCGGAAACTGTAATGGTCGGGGACAGACTTGACAATGATATCCGCCCTGCAAAGGAACTGGGAATGATGACTGTATGGATCAGGCAGGGCTTTGCAATTTATCAGAATCCTCAAAGCGTTGAAGAACAGCCGGATTACATTGTAGATAATCTTTCAGAATTAAAAGAAGTATTTTGATTAACTAAATGACAGCTTTTACTTGTGGGGATAAAGGAAATGATCAATGGATTTTTCAATAAAAGAGTACAACGGATATAATGAAAAAGAAGTGCTATATCTATATCAAAGTGTGGGTTGGACAAATTATGTAAATAATCCTGCTATGTTGAAAAATGCCTATGCCCATTCGTTAAAAATTCTTGGAGCATATGAAAATGAAAAGCTGTTGGGTGTGATACGTGTAGTAGGAGATGGTTATTCTGTTGTCTTTATCCAGGATATTATCGTTTTACCGGAATATCAGCGTCATGGGATTGGGACGGCCCTGCTTGGAAAGATTCTGGAAATATATGAGAATGTTTATCAAAAAGTCCTGCTTACGGAAAATACGGAAAAAACCATTCAATTTTATAAATCGGCAGGTTTTGAAATGGATACGGATATAGCGTGCAGGGCGTTTTTGAAAATGTACTGATTGGCAGCTTTTGGCGGAGTACGCGCCGGAGCGGTATCCAGTTAAAGGAGCAACGATTTTATGAAAAAAAGAAAAACCGATCAACAAAAACATAAGCGCTGGCTGGCAATCATACCTGGTATAGTCGTCATGCTTATCCTGATCTGTATTATCTATGTGAATGACTATTACCGCGCGGACGACCTTTCGGCAGGCGCCTTGCAGACTGATGAAGCGGTGGCGGTGGAATGGATAGCGGATGATATCGTGGCCTTTGTGCCTGCCGTGGATGAAAAGCCGACAGCCGGATTGATCTTTTATCCGGGTGGTAAGGTGGAGTATACGGCCTATGCGCCCTTACTGCACGAACTTGCGGAAAGCGGCGTTCTCTGCCTGCTATGCAGGATGCCCTGTAATCTGGCGGTACTGGATGTGAATGCGGCGGGGGGATTGCAGGAAAAGTATCCGCAGGTTGAAAACTGGTACATAGGCGGGCATTCTCTCGGCGGTTCTATGGCGGCGGCTTATGTGGCGGAGCATATAGATGATTTTGACGGACTGCTCCTTCTGGCGGCCTATTCCACGAAAGACATAAGCGATTCCGGCCTGCGGGTGCTTTCCGTCTACGGTACGCAGGATGAGGTGCTGAACATGGAAAAATATACCGGAAATCTGTCAAATCTTCCAGAGGATACAAAGGAGTGTATCATCGAAGGCGGATGCCACGCGCAGTTTGGAAGTTATGGGCAGCAGGAAGGGGACGGAGTGCCAGAGATCAGCGGTGAAGAACAGCGGGAGATCACGGTTGAGGCGGTCATGGAATTGGTGGAAGAGTGAGAGAGCACTATGTATAGAAAAATTATGGATTTTTTGGAAACATGGAAAGACAGTAAGTAAAAAGACGGTGCCGCTTTATGCTGCATTTTGTATTTGAAGGGACACTGTTATCTGATGAAATAAGTGAGGAGCGTTGGCGTATGATTTATGAAAAATTTTAAATTACGGAAGAGGAAAATAATTCATGGATAGAAATGTAAATATCATTACTGGTCTTAATGATGAAAAGATTGTGTTGATTAACGATATCCGGTTTAAGGGCAAAAAGAGAGAAGATTGGAAAGAAGTAGAGGATTACCTTAAAGGATATGTAGGGGAATTTTATAAAATCGCAGAGACATCGGAAAAGATATTTATTTCCAGTGATTTTCCAGATGAATATGCTGGCTCTGAAAGTAGACTTGCTTTAAAAGGAACTGTTGCAAAGGCAAAAGCAAATGCGGCTCAGGGGATACCTGAACTGATTAGGATTGCTACAAATGAGGATTATTCAGAAAATATAAAGAAGAAACATGAAAAGGATGCAAAGTATGGCTGGTATCGGTATGATGTACGGTTTGCCCTGCCGGTATATGATGATAAAAGTGGGGAGGTTTGCCGCTATAATGTGTTTTTTGCTCGAATGTTGGTGCGTCATGATGCAGATGGTAAAAATACCTCTATGATTTATTGGCAATAAAAAAGAAACGAGCAGCCCGCTTGAGTAAAAACTGTACGGTGAAAACCCATCTCTTTTGTCAAAAATTATAATTGGAAGAAGATAGTTTTGTCAATAGAAAATAAAAGATTTTTGTGGAAGATGTCGTTGCCTACTGCAAAAGTAAAGTGTCAGACAAAAGCTGTAACATTTACCGGCAGGGTAAAAACTGGTATTGTGAAGTGGAAGGCATAAAAATAACGGTCAATGCTCACAGCTATACCATTATTACCGCACATATTATTGCGTGAATATCATTTAAGAAAGGCGGTTCACCATGAAAAACCTGATCAGACTGACCGATTTACAGGCAAGTGAAGTATACGAGATATTCCATATTGCAGACGAGTTAAACGCCGGGAAATATAGAGATTTTTTAAAAGGAAAAAGCGTTATCCTCTTTTTTCCTACGTCCAGTATCAGAACACGGGTCACGTTTGAAAAAGGGATATATCTGCTGGGTGGCCAGCCTGTATTATTCCCTTCCGATGCCTTGGATAAAAAAGAGGACATTAAGGACGTCTGCGGCTATCTGGATAATTGGGCGGATATACTCATTGTGCGCCATAAGGATATACAGTTGTTGGAAAAAATGTCGCTGTATGCAAACGTTCCGCTCATCAATGCCATGACGGATGTAAATCACCCCTGCGAGGTTTTGTCGGATATGTATTCGCTTTCAAAGATTAGAGACGATTTTACAAAAGATAACTATCTTTTCTGCGGGAGAGCGGGAAATATCGGTCTGGCATGGAAAGAAGCGTCTGCGGTCATGGGCTTTGAACTGTCCCAGTGCTGCGGCGCCGGGTATGAGATGGAAGATGTAGCAGTGTATCATGATATCAAGACGGCTATCAAAGGTCAGGATATTATATGCACGGATTCGCTGCCCGCCGCAGCTTTACCTGATTTTGCGGACTGTCAGGTGAGCAGGGAGATTATGGATATGGCCAATAAAAATGCGCTCTTAAATCCCTGCCCGCCTTTTTACTGCGGGGAAGAAGTTTCGGCGGATGCGATAGATTCAGAGTATTTTGTGGGATATGGATTTAAGAAGAACCTGTTAGTTGTCCAGCAGGCGGTGATGATATACTGTCTGCTGGATTAGAAGGGAGAAAAGTCAGCTATGGCGTTACGATATACAGATAAGATGACCGACGAAGAGTATAATGAGATGCGGCAAAGTGTTGACTGGCGTCCGGTCACGGAAGGATAAAGAAGCTTTTTATGAGAAGCCAGGCTTTCATAGAAGGCCAAATGAGTTTTCCGGTGCAGGGATGTCGATGTGGTGCACGAAGGAGTAGGAAAAAGGAAATAATTAAATGGACTTTGAAAGTTTCTTATGCTATACTATACATACTTTGCAACGTTTGTGTCTAAAATAAGGCGGTGATCGGTTAAAAATTTTTAACCGATATTTGTTCCTTTCAGTCACAAATATCGCAGGCTGAGAGAAAGGCATGGTTAATAATATGACAGACAGTGAAAAATTTGATTTGATTCTTTCTAAACTTGAAAAACTTGATTCTCTTGAAAAAGATGTGAATACGCTAAAGCGGCAGGTTATGAAATCTACAGCAGAATTAAAGGCTATGGATGAAATGATACTTGATGAAGTAGAAAGAGTACACGGTATTTTAAATAAACATAAAGAAGATAGAACTGTACATACAGCATAGTATAAAACAAGGTGTAAATCTGATTCGGTTTAACTGGAAGGCTGAACTGTTACTCAAGGATTTACGCAGTAAATTCTTGGAGCGCAAGCTGCGGAGCTTGCGCTTTTTCTATTTCATATTGTCAACAAAATAGTAATGTGGTATGATTACACCGTATTGTATCTCGATTAAGAGAATAATAACAGGAGGAAACGTACCATGAAAAATGAAAAAACTTATGAACTGGTGCTGACAGCACTGTTCACCGCCATTATCATCATAATGGCCTTCACACCGCTGGGATATATCCCGCTTGTTGTCATCAACGCGACGATCATCCATATCCCGGTCATCCTTGGAGCACTATTTCTGGGACCAAAGAAAGGTGCATTTTTAGGATTCGTATTTGGTTTCACAAGCTTTATCAACAACACATTTAAGGCGGTCACACCGTCGGCATTTGTATTTTCACCGGTTCTCGCGGCGAATGTAGTAGGGGTATCCGGCATTTTTAAGAGCCTTTACATCTGTTTCATACCGAGGATATTAGTCGGCGTAGTGCCGTATTTTGTATATCTTCTGATCCGGAAATTATTAAAAAATGAACAGAAAGTCTGGCAGATTGTAATAAATCTGGCGGCGTCCGTAATCTTATTTGTTTCTCTGGCAGCATTTTTGAACCGTATGCTGCAGGATAAGATGAACGCAGGCACCGTTACGACAATTTCGCTGGCGGTCGGCAGCGTGGCGGGCATATTATTATTTTTAGCATTAACATTTGTTTCCAGAAAAAAAGCCTCTACGAACATCGCGCTTGCATACGCGGGACTGACAGGCGCTTTTACCAATACGCTGTTCGTTATGAGCGGCATTTTTATCTTATATAAAGACGCCTATGCGCAGGCGCTCGGCATTGCCGGCGAGGCGGTATTTGACACAATTATGGGCATTATCAGTTTTAACGGCGTCGTAGAAGCGGTAGTGGCCGCTATTATCGTGGCGGGCGTAGGGATCGCGCTGATGCGGGTAAAGCCCATTAAGTAGTTTGTTTAGGTTCATGAATATAGAAAGGAATGTGATCGGAAATGATCCTGGCAGTAGACATCGGAAACACCAACATTGTCATCGGTTGTATCGAAAAGGAAAAAATCTACTTTGTAGAAAGGGTATCGACGAATATTTCCAAGACGGAACTGGAGTATGTTGTGGAGTTTAAGACGCTTTTGGAGCTGTATGGTATCGAGATGAAGGAGATTACGGGGTGCATCATTGCATCTGTCGTCCCCCCCTTAAATAATATCGTCAAAAATGCCATGGAAAAACTTTTACATATTTCTCCGCTATTGGTAGGGCCGGGAGTCAAAACTGGACTTAATATCCTCATGGATAATCCGGGACAGGTCGGTTCGGATCTGATCGTCAATGCGGTAGCGGGACTGCAATATTACGGTGCGCCGATCATTTTGATAGATATGGGAACGGCGACGACCATCAGCGTAGTGGATGAGAAGAAAAATTATATCGGCGGCATGATACTGCCGGGCGTCAAGGTATCTCTGGATTCTTTGGTCACCCGTACATCCCAGCTTCCCAGGATCAGCCTGGAGGCGCCGAAAAAGATCATCGGCAGGAATACGATAGACTGTATGAAAAGCGGTATTGTTATGGGGCAGGCGGCCTGCATAGACGGCATGATCGAGCGGATATGGGAAGAACTCGGATATCAGGCCGAAGCGGTAGCCACCGGCGGACTGGCAGGCAGTATCGTGCCATATTGTAAGAAAAAAGTGATCCATGACAATGAGCTTACCTTGAAGGGATTATATATCATTTATTGTAAAAATACGGAACAAGACTAAGGCAAATGTATTTGTCCTGCGAATATTGTGCCAAGACGCTGCCAGCGTTGGTCTAAATGTCGCAGGCTAAGAGAAAGGCATGGTATTAAGATGCTGGAGGGAAAACATATCGTACTTGGCGTAACAGGCAGTATTGCTGCATTTAAGATAGCTTCGCTTGCCAGTATGTTGAAAAAGAAAAAAGCTGACATTACTGTCATTATGACGCAGAACGCGACAAACTTCATTAATCCCATCACTTTTGAGACTTTGACAGGCAATAAGTGTCTGATTGATACATTCGACAGGAATTTTCAGTACAGTGTGGAGCATGTGTCGTTAGCCAGGCAGGCGGACGTATTTATGGTCGCGCCTGCGTCCGCGAATGTGATTGCCAAAGCAGCGCATGGCATTGCGGACGATATGCTGACGACGACGCTCTTAGCCTGTGAATGTCCCAAAATCTTTGCTCCGGCTATGAATACGCGGATGTACCGCAATCCAATCGTGCAGGATAATGTGAAAACATTACAGCGCTACGGTATGGAAGTCATTACACCGGCCACGGGATATCTGGCCTGCGGCGATACGGGAGAGGGCAAAATGCCCGAACCGGAACTTTTGCTGGAATATATCATAAAAGCGTTACAGCCAAAGGATATGCAGGGACTTCGTGTGTTGGTCACAGCAGGGCCTACGATGGAAAAAATAGACCCGGTGCGTTATATCAGCAATCACTCTACCGGGAAAATGGGTTATGCGATTGCCAGAGCGGCGATGATGCGCGGCGCGCAGGTGACTTTAGTGTCAGGTAAAACAAAACTGACACCTCCTGCAGGCGTCCATACGATAGACATTGTATCGGCGGCGGATATGGCGAAGGCTGTCAGGGAATATGCAGGAGAAGCGGATATCATCATTAAGGCGGCGGCGGTGGCGGATTATACGCCGAAATGCCCGGCGGATGAGAAGGTGAAGAAAAAAGATAACGATTTGGCGATAGAGTTGGAGCGGACGGAGGATATTCTCGGATATCTTGGCGAACACAAACAAAAAGGGCAGTTTTTATGCGGTTTTTCCATGGAAACCGAGAATATGGTTGAAAATTCGCGCATAAAACTGAAAAAAAAGAATCTGGATTTAATCGTAGCCAATAATCTGAAACAGCCGGGCGCGGGATTCGGGACGGATACCAATATCGTCACTTTTTTAACAGAAAACGAGACCGTAGAACTTCCGATCATGAACAAGGAAGAAGTGGCGGACGAACTGCTGACTTATATCATGGCCAAAAGGAAACAGCGGGCGGACTGCTGACCTGTATTATGCGCACAGGAAACAGCGGGCAGACCGGAAAAGAAAGGACAGGTAACATATGAGGATTGGAACCGGATACGACGTGCATCGTCTGGTAACTGACAGGAAATTAATTATCGGCGGTGTGGAGATTCCGTATGAAAAGGGGCTTCTTGGGCATTCTGACGCGGATGTTTTGTTACATGCCATTATGGACGCCCTGCTTGGTGCGGCGGCGCTGGGGGATATCGGGCAACATTTTCCGGACAGCGATCCGGCCTATAAGGGGGTATCATCCCTGAAATTATTGGAACATGTAGGAAACCTGCTGGAAGAGAATCTTTTTTTGATAGAAAATATTGATTCCACCATTATTGCGCAGGCGCCTAAGATGCGTCCGTATATTGATACAATGCGTCAGAATATCGCGGAGGCTTTGAAGATCGAACTGTTGCAGGTGAGCGTAAAGGCGACGACGGAAGAGGGACTCGGATTTACTGGAAACGGGGAAGGCATCGCCGCGCAGGCCATCTGTATGCTTTCTACACCGGCAGAACTTTACGACCGCGACGCATCATGGGAAGGAAAATGTGCGGGGTGCGAGGGTTGTAAACGATAGATATCCTTGCCAAATCCGGCATAATATGCTATATTTTTGGGTGAGATTGTTAAAAAATCTGTCTGCGCAGGCAGATATGTGTATCAACATATTTTACAGGGGGAGACCGTATGAAGTACAAAACCTTGGTAACAGGAAAAAATGCAACTATAATAGATGATTTTTTTGTTCAGATGGGTGATAATTTTGAAGTTATTTCCACGTCTACACGTTTCGGGGATATTATGCGGCACATCAAGTATTTTAACCCCGATCTGTTTGTGTATTGTCTGAGCAACGAGCCGCGCGAGAGTATCAGCCAGATGGTGAATATCAAGGACAGCCTGCTGCGTTCAAGGGTGCCGGTTATCATACTTGGTTCTAAGGAAGAATGCGATGAGTTTGAGAAGATCGCCGTGAATGTGGCGGCTTTAACGCTGGTGAAGCCTTTTACCGCAGTTTCCATTCAGGAGGATATCCTGAAATATGTCGAAGACAGAGAGGCATATTTTGAGGCAAAAGAGGCTCAAAAGACGGAAAAAGAGCGCGAAAGAGAGGAAATGTTCAAGGAAATAGAAAGGGAAAAAGAGGCGGCTGCCAGAGAAAGGGCGGAAAAAGCGGCAGAAAAAGCAGCCAGTGAAGCGGAAACGGACGCAGCGAAGGAAAGCGGGAAGGATGAAAACACAGCCCCCCCCGCGGAAGAACCTGCGCAGCGTAAACATATATTAGTGGTAGATGACGATCCGTTGATGCTTAAGATGTTGAAAGAGCATCTGCATGGAGAATATGATGTGGCAACGGCGGTAAGCGGCAAGATCGCGCTGAAATTTCTGGAGCGGAAGAAAACCAATCTGATCCTGCTCGATTACGAGATGCCCGGCGAGAACGGGCCGGAGATCCTGGAAAAGATACATGCCAACGACGCGACCAAAGATATCCCTGTCATATTTCTGACAGGTGTGTCGGATCGTGATAAGATACAGGAGGCGCTGGCGCTGCGGCCGCAGAGTTACCTGCTCAAACCGATAGACAGAGAGAAACTGCTTGATTCTATTACGAAGATCATAGGATAGATCATAAGTTACAGACATCTTTATCGTTAGAATGATGACGCAGAAACGAGGGGTATTTATGGAAATGGATTATGAGTTATATTTGACAGATCTGATCGACAGGAAAACTCTACAGAATATACAGGATGCCTTTTCGCAGGTAACCGGCGTCGCTGCCCAGATAACGGATATAAACGGTGTGGCTGTCACGAACGGCTCCAATTTTTCTGAATTATGTATGAAGTATACGAGAAATTCTCCGGTGGGCTGTATACGCTGTGCACAGTGTGATAAGAAAGGCGCTGTTATGGCGCTGGAGAAGGGAGAACCCGTTGTCTATACCTGCCATGCCGGATTAGTAGATTTTGCGGCGCCTATCAAAGTGGGCGATAAGCTGGTAGGTTGTTTTGTCGGCGGTCAGGTTCTCACGGGGATGCCCAATATGCAGACGATGCGGGAAATAGCGGTCGAACTGGAGATCGATCCGGAGGAATATATTAAAGCGGTCAAAAAAATAAAGATCGTCGATCAGGACAAGATAGGTATTGCGACCAGATTCATTGCGGCAATCTCGGAGATCCTTTCGGATATGGCCAACAACAAATATCTTGTTTATCAGGCCAAAACGGATCTGGAGAGGACTTCCAATATGAAATCGGATTTCCTTGCCAATATGAGTCATGAGATCCGTACTCCGATGAATGCGGTCATTGGTATGGCGGAGATGGCGCTGCGGGAAGATCTGCCTTTAGCGGCCAAGACTTATATCAATCAGATCAAGGAGGCCGGTAAGTCTCTTTTGACCATTATCAATGATATTCTGGACTTTTCCAAAATTGAATCCGGCAAAATGGATATCAATGTGGTGGACTATGAGCCGATGTCTGTGGTCAGCGATGTCAGCAATATCGTGATGACCAGATTAAAGGGTAAGGAAGTGGAACTGATCCTTAACATTTCTCCGAATCTGCCGGATAAACTGCTTGGAGATAATATCAGGATCAAGCAGGTTCTTTTGAATATAGCCAATAATGCGGCCAAATTTACCAGTCAGGGCAAGATCACGCTGACGATGGATTATGCCAGAAAATCTTCTGATGAGATTGAATTGAATATTTCTGTGGAAGATACCGGTATCGGTATCAAAAAAGAAGATATGGAGAAACTTTTCCAGTCCTTCCAGCAGTTGGACAGTAAGAGAAACCGGAATATCGAGGGAACAGGTCTGGGACTTGCAATCTCCAAACACCTTCTGCATTTGATGAGCGGCGAGATCTGGGTAGAAAGTGAATATGAGAAGGGAAGCCGGTTTTTCTTTACCCTTCCGCAGAAAATTGTTGACGATACGCCGTGTGTCAGCGTAAAAGAACCGGATACACGTATCGTGGCGGGTCTTTTTGACAACTGTTATGTGAAAGAGCGTTTTGTCGAAGATATCAAAAGTCTCGGCGTGGAATATAAAGAACTGGAATCCGAAGAGGAACTGCATACGATGTTAGGCGGCAAGAAATGTTTCTTATTTGTAGAACAGCCGATGATGTCGCCTGTCATTGAAGAATTTATCAAGCAAAATAAAGAGGTTACGGCCGTGCTTTTAATCGACTTTTTCGATAGTGTCAAGCATACGCTGCCCAATCTCCATGTGGTAAAAAAGCCGCTCTTTATCCTGACAATAGCCATGATACTGAACGAGGAAAATATGCACTTTGACGACAGCGAGGTGGAAACGAGCGAATTTGATTTCATCGCGCCGGATGCGGAAGTACTCATCGTAGACGATAATGCCGTCAATCTGACGGTTGCAGAAGGCTTATTAGAGCCGCTTAAGATGAATGTCGATACGGCGACCAGCGGTAAAGAGGCCATCGATAAGATCAGTAAGTATCATTACGATCTGGTCTTCATGGATCATATGATGCCGGAACTCGATGGTGTGGAGACGACGCGTATCATCAGACGTTTTCATCAGGAATATAACGACGTGCCGATCATCGCACTGACAGCGAATGCGGTAGAGGGAACAAAGGAGATGTTCTGTCAGGAGGGTATGAACGATTTCGTAGCCAAACCGATCGAACTTCGTATCCTCGTATCGAAAGTGAGACAGTGGCTGCCCATTGAAAAGATACAGAAAGTTTATATGCTTGGTACGATGCCGAAAGAAGAAACCGCTTCGGCGGATATTGTCGTCGGCGATCTGGACGTGTCGTTCGCCTTGCAGTTTCTGGGCAATGAAGCCCTGTTCTGGTCTGTTTTGAAAGTGTATTACCGTGCGATAGAGAAAAAGGCCAAACTGATCAAAACGTTAGAAGAAAATGAGGACTGGCCGGCTTTTACCATCGAAGTCCACGCGTTGAAAAGTTCTTCCAAGCAGATCGGCGCCATTTCCTTATCCGATAAGGCGGCGGCTTTAGAGCAGGCCGGGAATGCCAGAGACTCCAAGTTTATCCATACGCATACGGATACCATGCTGGAACAGTATCTGGGATATCTGCCTGTGTTTAGGCCTTTTTATCCGGAGGAAGAGGAAGAAGAGAGCGGCAAGGACAATATCTCCATTCCGGCTTTGGTAAAATATTTCGCCGATATGAGGATGGCGGTGGAAGATCTGGATGTAGACAAGATGGAAAGCGTGATCCAGGAAATGAATCACTACCATTATGAAGACTGGCAGCAGGAGATGTTTACCCGATTAAAGGAGGCTGTGGAAGAGATTGATGTGGATAACTGTGAAGTTATCCTGCAGGAGTGGGAAAATAAGATATCTTCCGTGTAAAGGCTGTAATCCTTGACCAAAATGGATATATTGCATATTCTGATAGTATAGGGAGCTGACCGCGGATAATTCGTCTCGCAGGAACGGAGACAGGTTATCCGCTTTTTCCTTCATAGAGACTTAGTAAAGGAGTACAGAATGGGATTTATCAGTTATATACGGGAAGAGATAAAGCTCATAAAAGAACGCGATCCGGCCATACATTCCAATATGGAAGTATTTCTGTATCCGAGTTTCAAGGTGATGTTGTATTACCGCGCCGCGCACAGATTATATGAGAAAAAACATTATTTTCTCGCCAGATGGATTTCCCAGAAGGGCGCGCGCAGAACCGGCATAGAAATCCATCCGGGGGCGCAGATCGGCAAAGGTTTTTTCATCGATCACGGGAACGGTGTTATTATCGGCGAGACAACGATCATCGGCGACAATGTGACGCTCTATCAGGGTGTGACGCTCGGCGGAACCGGCAAGGAACAGGGCAAGAGGCATCCGACGATCGGCAATAACGTGATGATAAGTACAGGAGCCAAGATACTCGGTTCCTTTACGATTGGGGATAACAGCAAGATCGGCGCCGGCAGCGTGGTGTTAAAAGAAGTGCCGCCCGGTTCGACCGTAGTCGGTGTTCCGGGACGTGTCGTGAAACGAAACAATGTTTTTTTGCCGCAGGAGGAGATGGATCAGATCCATCTGCCCGATCCGGTCATGGAAGACCTGGCGCTCTTACAGCATGAAAATGAGGAGCTGACCAACCGGCTGTTGGATTTAGAGCGGGATATGCGGGAATTAAAGAGAGAAAAAAACGCAGAAAATTAAAAAACTGACACTAAAGTCCACAGAATGCAGTAAATTGTTCTGCCCAAATTTTGCATGTTAAGAGAAAGGCATGGTTATTATTATGAAAATATACAACACATTATCCAGAACAAAAGAGGAGTTTGAACCGAGAGAGGCGGGCAAGGTCAGCATGTATGTCTGCGGGCCTACGGTCTATAATCTTATCCATATCGGCAATGCCAGACCGATGGTCATCTTTGACACGGTCAGAAGATATATGGAATACAAGGGTTATGAGGTCAACTATGTCTCCAATTTTACGGATGTTGACGATAAGATCATCAAAAAGGCAAATGAGGAAGGCGTTGAGCCTTCCGTCATTTCCGAGCGCTATATCGAAGAGTGCAAAAAAGATATGAAGGCGCTGAATGTCAGACCGGCGAGCGTCCACCCGAAAGCGACCGAGGAGATAGACGGGATGCTTGATATGATAAACACCCTGATTGAAAAAGGTCACGCTTATGCGGCCTCTGATGGTACGGTCTATTTTAAGACCAGAAGTTTTAAGGAGTACGGCAAGCTGTCTCATAAAAATCTCGACGATCTGCGGGGCGGGAACCGTTCTTTATTAGTTTCCGGCGAAGAACAGAAGGAGGACGCGCTGGATTTCGTGCTCTGGAAACCCAAAAAAGAAGGGGAACCCTACTGGGAGTCGCCGTGGTGTAAAGGGCGTCCGGGCTGGCATATCGAGTGTTCCGTGATGAGCAAGAAATATTTAGGAGACGAGATCGACATTCATGCAGGCGGCGAGGATCTGATCTTCCCGCATCATGAGAACGAGATTGCGCAGTCCGAGGCGGCCAACGGCAAGACGTTTGCCAGATACTGGATGCACAACGCTTTCTTAAATATCGACAATAAAAAGATGTCCAAGTCGGCCGGTAACTTTTTCACAGTCCGGGATATCAGTGAAAAATATGATCTACAGATACTGCGCTTTTTCATGCTCTCCGCGCATTACAGGAGCCCCTTGAATTTCAGTGCGGAACTCATGGAGGCGGCAGCAAACGGTTATGAGCGTATTGTTACCTGTGTGGCCAACTTAAATTATCTCTTGCAGAATGCGCAGGGCGAGGCTATGTGTGCAGAAGAAGAGGCGGCAGCAGGAGAGGCCAGGGGCTTTATCGACAAATTTGAAGAAGCCATGGAAGATGATTTTAATACGGCCGATGCCATTTCCGTCATTTTTGAACTGGTCAAATTCGCAAATACGAAGGTGACAGACGATGGCAGTAAGGCGTTCATCAAGGCTATTAAAGACGAAATTCTCATGCTGACGGATATCTGCGGTCTGATCGTGGAAAAAGAAGAAGAGATACTGGATGAAGAGATCGAGAAACTGATACAGGAAAGACAGGAGGCCAGAAAGGCCAGAAATTTTGCGAGAGCGGACGAGATCAGAGGTCTTTTGCTGGATAAGGGAATTGTTCTGGAAGATACCAGAGAAGGGGTAAAATGGAAGAGAGCATAACGATGCGGGAGGCGATAGGACGGCAGTTTGCCTGTAAAGAGGCGGATATCAGAACCTATTCGCCGCTTACGTTAGCCTATATCGGGGACGCCGTTTACGATCTGGTCATCCGTACTGTCGTCGTGGAGAGGGCGAACCGTTCCGCGAACAAACTCCATAAGATGACGACCCGCTATGTCAACGCCAGAACGCAGGCGCGGATGATAGAGGTTCTGGAAGAATATCTTTCCGAGGAAGAGGCGGCGGTCTACCATCGGGGCAGAAACGCCAAGTCCTATACTTCGGCAAAGAATGCGTCTATTGCAGAGTATCGCAGGGCAACAGGGTTAGAGGCGCTGTTTGGCTATTTATATTTACAGGATAAAACGGACAGGCTTCTTTCGTTGGTCAGTCTGGCTTTTGAAAAAATGGATATACAAATATAAACGATACGGGGAATGAAAATGGGTGATACAGAGATGATGATCGAAGGGCGCAACGCCGTTATGGAGGCCCTTCGTTCCGGTAAGACAATAGACAAGCTCTATATACTGGATGGCGCGCAGGACGGGCCGGTCATGAGCATCAAGCGGGAGGCTCTCAGGCAGAACTGTTTGATAAAATATGTAAAAAAAGAGCGCCTGGATCAGCTTTCCGAAACCGGTAAGCATCAGGGCGTGATCGCCTGCGCTTCGGCTTATCGTTATGCTGAAGTGGAGGAAATATTACAGAAAGCAAAAGATAAGGGGGAGGAACCCTTTCTTTTTCTGTTGGATAATATCGAAGACCCGCATAATCTGGGGGCTATCATCAGAACGGCCAATCTCTGCGGAGCACATGGCGTCATCATTCCCAAAAACCGTGCGGTAGGATTGACCGCAGCGGTAGCCAGAGCATCCGCAGGGGCACTGAATTATACGCCGGTAGCCAGGGTGACGAATCTGCGCCAGACAATGGAAGAACTGAAAAAAGAAGGTGTCTGGTTCGTCTGCGCTGATATGGGCGGTACGACGATGTATGATCTGAATCTAAAAGGGCCGATAGGTCTTGTGATCGGAAACGAGGGGGCGGGTGTAGGAAAACTTGTCAAAGAAAGCTGTGATATGACGGCGGCCATTCCCATGAAGGGAAATATTGATTCCTTAAACGCTTCTGTCGCGGCGGGTGTGCTGGCTTATGAGATCGTAAGACAGCGGTTGATGGTATGAGAAGAATATGAAAAGAGCATCTGATTTTTTATTGATAGGGATTTTTATTATGAGTGCACTTCTGGCGGCAGCGGTCGGGCTTAGAGCCTATAAGGGGTATGCGGATCAAAAAGCCATGGAAGAAGAGACGGAGCGTCAGAATCTCGAAGAGGTGATGGCCAGAAACGCCGAGGCTCAGCAGCGCGTTCTGGAGATGGAGTCGGAGATCGCGGATATGGCCTCGGATCCGGAGGCTCTGCAGGCTTTTATTGATGAAACCGTGAACGCGGCCAGTGAGGTACAGAGTAAAAAAGAGATGGACAGCATATCCGGGAATATCCTGCCCTCTTTGCCGGGTTCTGTCTCCGGGAACGCGTCTGTGTCCGATAATAGTACGGTATCGGGTAATATGACGGTGTCTGGAAACAGTACTGTATCCGGAAATATGACTGTCTCCGGAAACAGTACCGTATCTGGCAATAGTACAGTATCGGGTAATATGACAGTATCAGGCAATGGTACTGTATCCGGCAATATGGATCCCTTCGGTTTCCTGCTTGGCAGTATATCCGCTAATCAGGCAGAAGTGAATTATTATGATGGCGATATGACGGAAAGCAGTATATTTGATGAGTGGCGTTTTATCTATGAACAGCCGGAAATGACGCTGGAAGAACGCAAAGTGCTCCGGACGTCTTATCAGGAGACACTGGAAGTCAATCAGGCGGATCGTGAATGGATCGCAGAAAATAAGTATGATTTTTCAGGGATGAAGATTGCCTGTCTGGGAGACAGTATCACGGCGGCGGCTAATCTGGAGGGAGAAGAAAACTATCTGCAATATTCTTATCCGGCCAGATTACAGGAACTTCTGGGGGCCGGGGAAGTGGTCAATTTGGGGATAGGCGGCTCTTCTATCGGCAGATACTGGGCGGATGCCTTTGTAGACCGTTATATGGAAATACCCGAAGATACGGATATCATCATCGTTATGGGAGGTACGAACGACGGTTTCTGCGTATCCGATCAGGAATTTGGTAATCTGGAAGAGCGGGCATACCGCACTTTCTGCGGCGATCTGAATGAACTGATGAAGGGGTTGCGGGAAAATTACCCGCAGGCGGTCATCTTCATGGCTACGCCTCTGCCCAACGTATTGCAGGATTATCTGATGAGCGAGAGAGACTATCTCCTGCCGCAGAAGAAATTCGTGGAGGTCATAAAAGTATTGGCCAAAGAGTATGATATTGAGGTGATCGATCTGTATAATTCCAATATTCTGGATTCCCATGACGCCAATGTCATTGCAGAGTATATGCCGGACGGCGTTCATGGCAGCCCGGATGGTTATCAGATTCTGGCTGAACACTTCGCCGGTGAAATTGTGAAGTATTATAATGCGGACAGCGATATCATGGACAGTACCTCTACAGGGAGTAACAGCAGTCCTTTGCCGGAGGAGGCTGAGGAGGTCGATGCGGGTAATCACAGGTGGGAACCATAGACTGAGCGGGAGAGCGGAAACCGTATGAAGGAAGAATATCAGCAATATAGTGATGAAGAACTGATGGTGCGCCTGCGGGATGGCGAGAGCGGCATTATGGACTTTATCATGAATAAATATAAGAATCTCGTAAAAAGCAAGGCCAAGTCCATGTATATCCTCGGCGCGGACGGCGACGATCTGATTCAGGAGGGGATGATCGGCTTATTTAAGGCAGTCCGCGATTTTGACAGCGGCAGGGACGCCAGTTTTTTTACATTCGCCGATCTGTGCATCTCCAGACAGATGTATACCGCCGTGCAGGCGTCGCGCCGCCAGAAGCATATCCCGTTGAATACTTACATCTCTCTTTATGCGACTGCCAGAGAAAACGCCGGGCAGAATGAAGAAGATACGGCCCTTGTGAACATCCTTTCTTTAAAAGCCGGGCAGAGTCCGGAGGAAATGGTGATTGATAAAGAGAATGTAGAACAGTTGGAAAAGACGATTGAAAAAGAACTGAGTACTTTTGAAAAACAGGTACTCGACCTGTATCTGACGGGAATGCGCTATACACAGATCGCCAAGGTGCTCGGCCGGGATGAAAAGTCTACGGACAACGCTTTACAGCGTATCAAGACCAAGTTAAGAAAGGCAATCCATACGGGGTATTAAAAATATGTTTTTCTGCGGAGAAGATAGTTGGCAAGATAGTTGTCTATTGTTTTGTGTGAGGCTATTGACAAAGCAAAATGCGCTGTGATACAATACAATTCGGTAAATGGACAGATGTCTGTTTCCAACAGGAACGCTGCTGTAGCACAGTCGGTAGTGCGTCGCATTGGTAGTGCGGAGGTCACGGGTC
>JAMPIB010000063.1 GCA_023663085.1 Ruminococcus sp.
CGCAACTGATTCGTAATCAGTAGGTCGAGGGTTCGAGTCCCTTTTCCAGCTTTTCTTTCAAAATATTTATTTTATATACAGATCTTTAAAATGTGGAGCATATTTTTTGCCTGCATTTTTTCATGTGATATCTATAGTGTCGGATTGTTTTATTTACCGTCTTTTTCATTTATCAGTATTTTCCTTAGGGTTTTTGTTCGATGTTGACTGTTATATGGGAGATTGCAGTATATATTTTTGATTTATAGAGGATAATCATTGCAAAGAACTGGCTTGACGATACAACTTATAAGTTGTAAAATATAATACGAAAGTGAAAGAAGGTTAATATGGTATTACATCATTACCAGTCTGATTCGGGAAAGGATTTGATTCTGGAATATATAAAGTCATTATCAGATGATGAAAAGATAGATGGATTTTCGGTATTACAATGTTTGGAAAATGGAGAAATGGATAAAATAAAGTTCAAACGTTGGGAAAAGAAAGTTTATGAAGTTTATTTTTATAAAAATAACAGGATATTTTATGTCGTAGCAGATGGAGATAATATGTATTTATTACATGCCTGTCGAAAACAAAAGAATCAGACAGAAAAAGAGATAAAAAAATAGTTATCAAGAGAGCAAAAGAAATAGGTAAAATATTGGGAAAGACATTTATTTAGTATAGAGGGAGGCGCTTGGTATGCCGTTTGTACAGGTTGATATTGAAAAAGAAATAGAAAAACACTGTCAGGAATCGCCATCATTCGCTAAATCATGGAATGAAAGCAGAGAAGAATATAGACTGATAGGAGAAATGATAAGGATACGAAAGGCCAAAAAGGTTACTCAAAATCAATTGGCAGTAATTACCGGAAGTAAGCAGCAGGTTATTTCACGTATTGAGAAGAAAGAAAGCAGTCCTTCTTTAAAGATTTTTTGTAGTATGCTCAGTGCGTTGGGGTATGAATTGCAAATTGTTAAAAAGGCCAATACAAATTGAAAGATAAAATAATTATGGATAAAAAGGAATCACTTCATGAAATTCATATCTCTTATTAAAACCAAAGACCCTCATAATAAGCCCCATGATCCGGATGCAGAGAAAGAAACCTTAAAGGCAGAGTTTAAGTCAGCCTTTCGTGCCGGGGAAGGGCGTTTGGGAGAAACTCACTTCTTTTATCGCTATTTTATCAATGTAAAATTCATTCCCTGGGATAAAATCTGCAAAGCCTATCTGCGGGTGGAAAGCGGAGAGTCGGGTGAATTTCTGTTAAAGGAATTTTATCTGATGCTGTATTTTGATGATCTTGGCAAGATGGAAGAAGCCAAACTGCGTTTTGAGCGAGAAGAAAATGCGCGGTATATATTGGAGTATCTGACGGAGCATTATCCGCATGTGGAAGTCGGTTATAAGAAAAAACGTGATCGGTTGTAGGATTTATAAAAGACGAGAGTGATAAAGTTTAAAATAGAAAAGTTAAAATGAAATAATATCATACAATACCTTGACATAATATTTTTGCGTGATACAATATGTAGTATATGATAAAAATAGAAACAGTTGTGGGGGTCACGTATGAAGATTATTAAAAGAAGCGGTGCGGAAGTATCTTTTGATCTGGATAAGATCGTTGCCGCTATCAGGAAAGCGAATGACAGTGTAAAAGACAAGGATAAACTGACGGAAAACGAGATTAATTCCATTGCCGAGGTAGTTGCGGATCATTGTGAGGAAATGAAGCATTCTCCCAGCGTGGAAGAGATCCAGGATATGGTCGAGAACCAGTTGATGAAATATAATGCCTATACCATGGCCAGAAATTATATTACTTATCGGTATAAGCGCGCGCTCGTGCGTAAATCCAATTCTACGGATGAACAGATCCTGACGCTCTTAGAATGTAATAATGAGGAAGTGAAGCAGGAAAATTCCAATAAAAATCCGACCGTAAACAGTGTACAGCGCGATTATATGGCGGGCGAAGTCAGCAAGGATATCACCAAGAGATTTTTGCTGTCACCGGATATTGTAGAGGCGCATGAGCAGGGCATCCTCCATTTTCATGATGCGGATTATTTTGCCCAGCATATGCACAACTGTTGTCTGGTCAACTTAGAGGACATGCTGCAAAACGGGACGGTCATCAGCGAGACGATGATCGATACGCCGAAGAGTTTCTCTACGGCCTGTAACGTGGCGACCCAGTGTATCGCGCAGATAGCCAGTTCACAGTACGGCGGCCAGAGTATCTCGCTGGCGCATCTGGCGCCTTTTGTACAGGTCAGCCGTGAGAAGTTGAGAAAAGAAGTCCGTGTGGAAATGGAAAAGATGGAGATTTCGCTTTCGGATGAGAAGATCAATGAGATCGCGGAGATGCGTGTCCGGGAAGAGATCAACCGCGGCGTGCAGATGATACAGTATCAGGTCATCACACTGATGACGACGAACGGACAGGCGCCTTTTGTCACGGTATTCATGTATCTGGACGAAGCGCCGGAAGGACAGACGAGAGACGATCTGGCGGCGGTGATCGAGGAGATGTTAAACCAGCGTATCCGCGGCGTCAAAAATGAAAAAGGCGTCTATATCACGCCGGCTTTTCCGAAACTGATCTATGTACTGGAAGAAGATAATATCCATGAGGACAGCAAGTACTGGTATCTGACGAAACTGGCTGCGAAATGTACCGCCAAACGGATGGTGCCCGACTATATTTCCGAGAAGATCATGAAAAAGTTAAAAGACGGGAATTGTTATACCTGTATGGGATGCCGTTCTTTCCTGACAGTTTATCATGACGAAGAGGGAAAACCGAAATTTTACG
This sequence comes from Ruminococcus sp., assembly GCA_023663085.1. GTDB lineage: Bacteria > Bacillota > Clostridia > Lachnospirales > Lachnospiraceae > UBA3282. Next base: position 2,813 of record JAMPIB010000063.1, read on the forward strand.
GCAGATTCAATCAGGGTGTCGTGACGTTGAATCTGGTGGATATCGCCTGTTCTTCCGGTAAAGATATGGATAAATTCTGGAAGATATTTGACGAGAGGCTGGAACTTTGCAGACGTGCGCTGATGTGCAGGCATGAACGCTTAAAGGGAACGCCTTCGGATGTGGCGCCGATCCTGTGGCAGTACGGGGCGCTTTCCAGACTGAAAAAGGGTGAGCCGATCGACAAACTCTTATACGGAGGTTATTCTACGATATCGCTCGGTTATGCGGGATTGTGCGAGTGCACGAGATATATGACCGGAAAATCGCATACGGACCCGGAGGCAACACCTTTTGCGCTGGAAGTTATGCAATATCTGAATGCGGCCTGTCAGAAGTGGAGGGCGGAAACGAACATTGATTTCAGTTTGTACGGTACGCCGTTAGAGTCTACGACCTATAAATTCGCCAAATGTTTACAGAAGCGTTTCGGCATTATTCCGGGCGTGACAGATAGGAATTATATTACTAACAGTTATCATGTCCATGTAAGCGAAGATATCAATGCTTTTGATAAACTGACATTTGAATCGCAGTTTCAGGAATTATCTCCGGGCGGCGCCATAAGTTACGTGGAAGTACCTAATATGGAGAATAATCTGGATGCTGTGCTCGCGCTCATGCAGCATATTTACGATCATATTATGTATGCGGAGTTAAATACGAAGAGCGATTACTGCCAGGCATGCGATTATCACGGAGAAATCCGCATCGTCACGGATGACGATGGTAAGCTGGTATGGGAGTGTCCGAACTGCGGCAACAGGGATCAGGATAAGATGAACGTGGCGAGACGTACCTGCGGTTATATCGGAACTCAGTTCTGGAATCAGGGACGTACACAGGAGATCAAAGAGAGGGTATTACATCTGTAAAGCATGGCGCTCCTGCGGCGTGTAAACGATTGATAGAGGAGACCGGATAAATGTATTACTCTGAAATAAAGAAATACGATATCGCGGATGGACCGGGAGTGCGTGCGGCTCTGTTCGTCAGCGGCTGTACACATCATTGTAAAGGCTGTTTTAATGAAATGACGTGGGATTTTCAGTATGGGAAAGAATTTGATGATAATACGATAGAAGATCTCATGAAGGTGTTAAAACAGCCATATATCGCGGGTCTGACGCTTCTTGGCGGCGAGCCGATGGAGTATGTGAACCAGCAGGGTATCCTGCCCTTACTGCGCAGGGCAAAGGCGGAATGTCCCGCTAAGACTGTCTGGTGTTACACAGGATATCTTTTTGATAAGGATATTCTGGAAAATTTTGTGGAAAAATACCCCGAAACACAGGAGATACTGTCTTATCTGGATGTGATCGTGGATGGTGAATTTATCGAGGCCAGAAAAGATATCAGCCTGCGTTTCAGAGGTTCTTCCAATCAGCGTATCATAGACGTGCCGCGGTCTCTGGCGGCCGGAGAGATCATTTTGTGGGAGGATCGCTGAAAATTCGTGTTTGCCGGCGCCTGCCCGTGCTGGCGGCCGTCATTTCACTTTTTTATAATGATGTTCCAGACTCTGGATGATCTTATATAATCCCATGGCGATCGCACATAAAATGATAATGGAAGTGATCAGCATATTCAGCTGGAATACCTGCGAACCGTAAATGATCAGATATCCCAGCCCCCGTCTTGCCGCCAGAAATTCTCCAATGATAACACCCACCAGACACAGACCGATATTGACTTTCATGTTGCTTAAGATCAGAGGGATGGAGCTTGGCAGGATTACTTTGAACATGGCGTCTTTGCGGTTTCCGCCCAGCGTATAGATCAGTTTTAACATTTCTTTATCCGCCTGACAAAAACCTGTATACAGGTTGATGATGGAACCGAACACGGCGACGGAGATACCGGCGACGATAATGGTTCTGGCACCGGTGCCCAGCCATACGATCAAAAGCGGCGCCAATGCGGATTTGGGCAGGGAGTTTAAAACGACCAGATAGGGTTCTAAGATTTCGGACAGGCTTTTATGATACCAGAGCAGCATCGCCAGAAGAAGGCTGGAGATGGTAACGAGCAGGAAACTGACTATCGTTTCCAGTAAAGTGATGCCGGTATGCCTGAAAAATGAGGAATCCACGATCATCTGATACAGATATTTCAGGATTGCGCTGGGGGAACTGAAAAAGAAGATATCAATATACCCGGCCCGCGTCGTATATTCCCAGAGAGTCAGGAAAATGAGCAGGATCAGCAGGCGAAAGAAAGCAACCATATGGTGATGCTTTCTGTGGGCCAGCATAAAGCGCTGCTGATCATTCAGTTTGTCTGTGTTTTTCTTCGTATGAAAGATCATCTGATAACTCCTTCCATAAAAGATTGAAATAAGTCTGATACTGCGCGGTATTGCGTATGGATAGCGGTGAAGTACGGTCGATATCGTAGCATATCGGCAGTTCATATTTTATTGTGGCTGGACGCTTGGAGAGCACGATGACTCTGTCCGCCAGTGTGATGGCTTCGGATAAGTCATGTGTGATGAGGATTGCTGTTTTGCCGGTATTGCGGATAATGTTTCCGATATCGACCGACACAGTCAATCTGGTCTGGAAATCGAGCGCACTGAACGGTTCATCTAACAGTAATAACTCCGGTTTTATGGCCATTGTACGGATCAGAGCAGCGCGCTGCCGCATACCGCCGGAGAGTTCCGAAGGCTTTTTATCTTTAAAGGCATAAAGGCCGTAGTCTTTTAGCAGTTGTATGACATAATCGGTATTTTCTCTGGTCAGGTTTTTATTTAATTCCAGCCCCAGGATGACATTCTGATAAATACTCCTCCACTCGAATAAATGGTCGTGCTGCAGCATATAGCCGATCGTAGAACGGGCGCGGAAAGTAAAGGAGCCGCCCGCGGGTTTTAACAGACCGGCAATGATAGAGAGGAGTGTTGATTTGCCACATCCGCTGGGGCCTACAATGGCCAGAAACTCGCCCTCCGGCACCGAGAAGGAGATATCGGATAAGGCAGGTGTTTCTCCTTTGAGACTGTGATAGGAGTAGGAAATATTATCTAAAGATAAAATAGGCTGCATTTCTGTATTCACGCTCCCTGTATTTATAAAATATTTTATGAGAGAATTGCAGAAACTGTGAAAACTGCAAAAAAATTGCCAAAAAATTTTTTTCACAAACAGTTGTGATTGAAAAATATGGGGCTTTATGGTATCATCAAATTTAGATTTAATAAAAACTGTTGTAACTTTGTCTATAACAGTCTGGAGGACTTATCGATGGCACAGCTTTGGGGCGGGCGTTTTACCGGGAAAACGGATGAACTGGTATATGAGTTTAATGCTTCTGTTTCTTTCGACCAGCGATTTTTCATGCAGGATATCGAGGGGAGCATTGCACATGCCGTTATGCTGGAAAAACAGGGCATCCTGACAAAAGAAGAAAAAGATGGAATTGTAAAAGGACTGACCGGCATCCGGGAAGACGTGGAAAAAGGTCTTTTACAGATCACGGAAGAATATGAAGATATCCACAGTTTCGTGGAGGCCAATCTGATCAAACGTATCGGAGAGGCCGGGAAGAAGCTGCATACCGGAAGAAGCCGCAACGATCAGGTGGCTCTGGATATGAGGCTATATACCAGACAGGAAGTGCTGGCTGTGGATGAACTGATAAAAAAACTCTTAGAGACGCTTTTGCAGATCATGACGGAGAATGTAGAGACTTATATGCCGGGCTTTACGCATATGCAGAAGGCACAGCCGGTCACGCTGGCGCATCATATCGGCGCTTATTTTGAGATGTTTAAAAGAGACAGGCTGCGGTTAAAGGATATCTACGTGCGCATGAATTATTGTCCGCTCGGAGCGGGCGCGCTGGCTGGCACGACATATCCGTTAGACCGCAATTATACGGCCTCCATGCTCGGATTCGAGGGGCCGACGCTCAACAGCATGGATTCGGTTTCCGACAGAGATTATCTGATAGAATTTCTTTCGGCGCTTTCTACCATTATGATGCACCTAAGCCGTTTCTGCGAAGAAATTATCATCTGGAACAGTAATGAATATGGTTTTGTGGAGATTGACGATGCTTATGCGACGGGCAGCAGCATTATGCCGCAGAAGAAAAATCCCGATATTGCCGAACTGATCCGTGGAAAGACCGGGCGGGTATATGCGGCGTTAGTGTCCATTCTGACCACCATGAAAGGTCTTCCGCTTGCCTATAATAAAGACATGCAGGAAGATAAAGAACTTACTTTTGATGCGATAGATACGGTCAAGAGTTCGCTGACGCTTTTTGAGGGCATGATAAGGACAATAACTTTCAACCGTCCCGTTATGGAAAAGAGCGCGGTCAAAGGATTCACGAACGCGACGGACGCGGCGGATTATCTGGTCGGCAAGGGCGTTCCTTTCCGGGATGCGCATGGCATTATCGGCAGACTGGTGTTATACTGTATTGATAAGGACTGCGGCATAGACGAACTGACAATAGAAGAACTGAAAAGTATCAGTCCGGCCTTTGAGACGGATATTTATGAAAAGATCTCTTTAAAGACCTGTGTGGAAAAAAGGCTGACGTTAGGCGCCCCCGGCCCTGGTGTCATGCGTGAAGTGATACGGCTGGAAAAAGAATATCTGGACAACAACTGAGAACGGATAACTGAGGAAGGAGTACATAAGTAACATGAGTGAGAAACTGAAAGTGGGTATTTTAGGCGGAACGGGCATGGTAGGGCAGCGGTTCATCTCCCTGTTGGAAAATCATCCGTGGTTTGAGGTGACGACGATAGCGGCAAGCCCCCGTTCGGCTGGTAAAACATACGAGGAGGCGGTCGGCGGCAGATGGAAGATGACAACGCGCATGCCGGAAAATGTTAAAAAACTTGTTGTATTAAACGTCAATGAAGTAGAAAAAGCAGCCGCAGAAGTAGACTTTGTATTTTCCGCAGTAGATATGACCAAGGACGAGATCAAAAAAATTGAGGAGGCGTATGCCAAAACGGAAACGCCTGTCGTTTCCAATAACAGCGCGCACAGATGGACGCCGGATGTACCGATGGTCATACCGGAGATCAATCCGGAACATTTTGAAGTCATTGCAGCCCAGAGAGAAAGACTGGGGATTAAAAAAGGTTTTATCGCCGTCAAACCGAACTGCTCCATCCAGAGTTATGCGCCTGTCTTAACGGCCTGGAAGGAATTTGAACCGTACGAGGTCGTAGCCACGACGTATCAGGCAATATCCGGTGCAGGCAAGACCTTTAAGGACTGGCCGGAGATGGTAGAAAACGTCATTCCCTATATCGGCGGCGAAGAAGAAAAAAGTGAAAAAGAGCCGCTCAGGATCTGGGGAAAGGTGGAAAACGGTGAGATCGTTCCGGCTTCGTCGCCGGTCATCACCTGTCAGTGTATCCGTGTGCCGGTATTAAACGGACATACAGCGGCGGTATTTGTGAAATTTAAGAAAACCCCGACTAAGGAGCAGTTAATTGAGAAACTGGTATCCTTTAAAGGCATCCCGCAGGAACTTGACCTGCCGAGCGCGCCGAAGCAGTTCATTCAGTATATGGAAGAAGACAACCGGCCGCAGGTAAGTCTGGACGTTGATTTTGAAAACGGTATGGGTATCAGTGTAGGACGCTTAAGACCAGACAGCGTATATGACTGGAAGTTCGTCGGTCTTTCTCATAATACGGTGCGCGGCGCCGCAGGCGGTGCGATCCTGTGTGCAGAAACATTGAAGGCTAAGGGTTATATTACAAAAAAATAGGAGATCGTTATGAATGAATTACAAGGTCAGATAGAACTGTTAAAGAATACCAACCAGAAACTGATGAAAGATACGAAGATGCTGCGCCTGATCTGTGAGACATCCAACAGCGCGTTTGTTTATTATAATTATGAGGAAAACGTCTTAAAGACCATTGCCAACTGGGACTATTTCTTTGATTTTGAACTGACGGGCATGGAGGATTTTGCCAAATTCTATGACTGGGTGGAGGAAAAATATGTCGTGCCCCTGCGGGAAGTCCTTTTTCTGGAAAAAAGAGGCATGAAAAATACAGCCATAGATGTAAAAGTAAAAGGCGGCCGGATGTGGGTGGAGGTAGAGACTAACATCATCTATAATAGTGAAGGGCAGCCTACCGATAAAATTGTCCGCTTCAAAGATGTGACGAAATTCAACTCCCAAAATGACGAAATAACGTACATGGCATACTATGATCTTTTGACCGGATTATATAACCGTAATTATTTTGTGCGTCTGCTGGGGGAATTTGTCAGCCGGGCCAAGGAAGAGAACAAGTCCGTATCCGTGATGTTCGTGGATCTGGATGATTTCCGGAAATTAAACGATGGCTACGGGATTATTGTCGGGGATGAAATTGTGCAGATATTCGGGCAGTTTCTGTCTGATCTGGCTAGTGAGAATGTCATTGTTTCTCATTTTAACGCGGATATTTACTGTATCGGCATCTACGATCCGCACGGGGAAAGAAGTGTCGGCAGGATTTATGACATGATTGCCAAGGGGCTTGAAAAGCCGTTTAAATTAAGCGGCGGACAGGAAATTTCTTTATCGGTCAGCATAGGGGTAGCGTCCTATCCTGAAGCGGCCTCAAGTACGCTGGAACTGATAAATTGTGCGGAGATCGTCATGTTCAAGGCCAAATCGACCGGTAAAGGCAAGATGCAGAATTTTGATGGTTCCATACTGGAAGACTTTTTACAGAATGTAAGCATTGAAAACAAATTAAAAGACGCTGTTTTCCAGCAGAATTTCACGATGCACTTTCAGCCGCAGTACCATACGGATGGCAAAGTTCTGCGGGGTGTGGAGGCACTGATCCGCTGGAAGGACGATACGGGCAAGACCATCCATCCGGATATTTTCATACCGATTGCGGAGAAAAATGGGACTATCGTACCGATCGGCACATGGGTCATGGAAGAGAGTATCCGTATCTATGCGGACTGGAAGAAGAAATATCATTATCCGATGCTGGTGTCTTTAAACGTATCGGCTATTCAATACAAACAGCCGGATTTTATCGACAAGGTAATGGAAATCCTGGAAAAATACGATGTTTCACCGGAAGAAATTGAACTGGAGATCACGGAAACGATACTGATCGACGATTTTAAGGCCATTACGGAGAAACTGGAGATCCTGCGGGGGATCGGCATCAAGATTTCGCTGGATGATTTCGGAACAGGGTATTCTTCGCTCTCTTATCTGAAAGGACTGCCGATCGACACCTTAAAGATCGACAAATCCTTTATTGATACCGTGATAACGGATGAGAATACGAGGATTATTACAGAATCTATCATTTATATGGTAAAAAGGCTGGGGTTTGAGACGATTGCAGAAGGAGTGGAGACTCAGGAGCAGTTTGATTATCTGACGGCCATTGATTGTGACAATATACAGGGGTATTATTTGGGGAGACCGATGCCTCCGGAAGAAATCGAGGTATTGATCCAGAAAGCGCTCGCATAATTACGTGTGGAGGGACATTATGTTAGCTGGCAGAATGTCGGAATTAGAATATCTGAATCAGTATTATGAGCAGAAAGGCAGCCAGATGTTAGTTGTCTACGGACAGAAGCATATCGGCAAAACGACGCTTGTAAAAGCGTTTGCACAGGATAAGCCGAATGACTATTATCTGGCAAGAGCCTGTTCAGAACGGGAGCAGATGTATCAATGGGGGATGCAGCTTAGGGCCGATGAAAGGGAAGAGTCGGAGACCGGCAGAGAGACTTTTTCGGGAAACGGAAAAGACTTCCCGGATTTTGCGGATATTTTTGCCGTTTTTGGCGGCAACGGGAGCAAGCGCGTCATCATCATAGATGAATTTCAGAATATCGTCAAGGTCAGTGATACGTTTATGAAAGAACTGGTTTCTTTTTTGCGCGCGCAGGAAGAAAAAGGCGGCGTGATGATCTTACTTTGCAGTTCTTCCATAGGCTGGATCGAAAACAGCATGATCACCAGGATTGGAGAAGCCGCCTATGCGCTTTCCGGTCTCTTAAAGATCCGGGAACTGTCATTCGGAGATATCGTTCATAGATTTCCAAATTTCCGTATTGAAGAATGCGTAGAAGCGTATGCAATATTGGGCGGGATACCGGGACTCTGGAACCAGTTTGATGATAAACTGACGATACAGCAGAATATATGCAGACATATCTTAAATCCCGACAGCCTTCTTTTTGAAGAAGGGGAACGCATGGTGGCGGAACAACTGCGGGAGACAAGTGTTTATAATACGATACTGGCGGCTATCGCGGCAGGAAAGCATAAATTAAATGATATTTACAGGCATACGGCATTTTCACGTGCCAAGATCAGCGTTTATTTAAAGAATCTCATGGAACTGGAACTGGTGGAGAAGGTCTTTTCCTATGACGGAGCGGGCAAAGAGAATGCACAGAAGGGCATTTACCGTATCATCCATCCGTTTGTGGAGTTTTATTTCACCTATATGTATCCGTATATGAGCGCTCTGCAGACGATATCGGTGGGAGAATATTATAACACGTACATCTATCCGAATTTCCGCAAATATGTATCCGGTAGTTTTAAAAAAGTCTGCCGTCAGTATTTAGAAAAGCTGAATGAACGCGGCAAACTGCCGATCCATTATGAAACGAGCGGCGAGTGGGTCGGAAAAGAAGGCTCCATAGACCTGATCGCCAGAGATGCGGAAGGGAAAACACTGATCGTTCTTTGTAACTGGGAGAAGCCGATGATGACTTATGCAGACTATGAATGGGTGATATCCTGTGCGGAACGTGCCAGGATCAAGGCCGACTATATATATCTGTATACAGCGTCCGGATTTGATGAAAAATTGAATTTAGAGGCTAAGATCAAGAAGAATCTGCGTCTGATACAGATATCGGATGTCTGATGTAGATGATGAAATAAATATGGTGTATGATGAAGAAAAGTTTGTTTATTGCGGAGAAACCGAGCGTTGCTAAAGAATTTGCCAAAGCCTTGAAATATCGCATGAACCAGAGAGACGGCTATCTGGAATCGGAAGAAGCCGTTGTGACCTGGTGCGTAGGCCATCTGGTAACTATGAGTTATCCCGAAGCATATGATGAAAAGTATAAAAAATGGTCATTAGAGACAATTCCCTTTATACCGGAGACTTTTAAATACGAAGTCATCGACAGTGTAAAAAAGCAGTTCCGCATCGTCAGCGAACTGTTAAACCGTGAAGACGTGGAGACAATTTATGTCTGCACCGACTCCGGACGGGAAGGGGAATATATATACAGACTGGTGGAACAGCAGGCCCATGTGAGCGGCAAGATCCGTAAAAGAGTTTGGATCGATTCGCAGACGGAAGAAGAGATCCTGCGGGGCATCAAAGAGGCTAAAGATCTTTCGGCTTATGATAACTTAAGCGACGCCGCCTATCTGCGAGCCAAAGAAGATTATCTGATGGGAATTAATTTTTCCCGTGTTCTGACATTAAAATACAGCAATCCGGTCAAGTCCTATTTAAAAACTGACAGAGCTGTCATATCTGTGGGACGCGTTATGACCTGCGTACTGGGTATGGTCGTCAACAGAGAGCGGGAGATCCGGGAATTTGTCAAGATCCCGTTTTACCGCGTACTGGCGGATATTACGATCGAGGGCCGGAAATGTAACTGCGAGTGGAAAGCTGTGGAAGGTTCGCGTTATTATGCCTCGCCGTTACTATATAAAGACAATGGCTTTTTACAGGAAGAATCAGCTAAGGAACTGATCGCATTTTTGACTGGTGAACCTGCGGCGGCGCCGGTTTTACAAAAAATCGAAAAAAAGAGAGAAACAAAGAATCCGCCTCTATTATATAATCTGGCCGAACTGCAGAACGACTGTTCCAAATTATTCAAGATCAGTCCGGACGAGACGCTGCGCATCGCACAGGAATTGTATGAAAAGAAACTGACAACTTATCCGAGAACGGACGCCCGCGTATTATCCAGCGCGGTGGCCAAGGAGATACATAAAAATATCGGGGGCCTTAAACAGTATGCGCCCGTAAAAGAACTGGCGGAAGAAGTGCTTTTGGCAGGCAGTTATAAAAATATCGCCAAAACAAGATATGTAAATGATAAGCAGATCACCGATCATTATGCTATCATTCCCACAGGACAGGGTTTGGGCGCCTTAAAGAATCTGCATCCGACTTCGGCCAAAGTTTATGAATGTATCGTCAGACGCTTTTTGAGCATATTTTATCCGGCGGCAGTCTATCAGAAGATTGCCCTGACGGTCGAATTAAAAGGAGAAAGCTTTTTTTCTAATTTTAAGGTGCTGGCTCAGAGCGGTTATCTGAAAGCCGCGCAGTATTCGTTCACAACGAAAAAGAACGAAAAAGCCGCTGTCGGAACAGAAGAAAAAAAAGAAGAAGAGGCGGATGCACAGCCGGAAGAAGCCTGCGACGAATCTTTTATGGAAATCTTAAAGAATCTGAAAAAAGGTACGCCGCTTGTGTTAGAGTCCCTTACGACCAAAGAGGGCGAGACTACGCCGCCGAAACGCTATAATTCGGGGACGATGATCTTAACAATGGAAAACGCCGGACAGTTTATCGAGGACGAGGAACTGCGGGCGCAGATCAAAGGCAGCGGTATCGGCACCTCCGCGACCAGAGCCGAGATCTTAAAGAAACTGGTGAACATCAAGTATCTGGATCTGAACAAAAAAACACAGATCATTACGCCGACTCTGCTTGGCGAGATGATATATGAAGTGGTATCCTCATCCATTAAGCCGCTCTTAGACCCCAGGCTTACGGCCAGCTGGGAAAAAGGGCTGACTCTGGTGGCGGAAGGATCCATAACAGCCGGTGAATATATGACCAAACTGGATGATTTCGTGACCAGAAGAACGAATATCGTCAAGCAGATGAATAATCAATCGGCGTTAAATACAAGGTTTCGTTATGCCTCACAATTCTATAAAAAGCAGCATGAAAAATAATTTGAGAAAGGAAATTGCAGAAAAAAGATGCCAGCGGGACTAAAAGATGTTATAATAAAAGAGTTATATACCTTGGAAGAGACGATCGCACAGGAAATTTTCGAGGGGATGACCTATCCGTGGGAGGTTTTACCGAAGATTGGGGAGTTCATCGTAAAACTTGGAAATACCCTTCCGGAAGAAAAATTTGAGAAGCGGGGTGACAATGTTTGGATCGCCAGATCGGCCACAGTCTATCCATCGGCGTTTATCAACGGGCCGGCGATCATTGATGAAGACGCGGAGATCAGACACTGTGCTTTTATCAGAGGCAATGCCATTGTCGGCAGGGGCGCTGTGGTGGGTAATTCCACGGAACTGAAAAATGTCATCCTGTTTAACAAAGTACAGGTGCCTCATTACAATTATGTAGGAGACAGCATTTTAGGTTTCAAGGCGCATATGGGTGCCGGCTCCATTACTTCAAATGTCAAGAGCGACAAGACGTTAGTGGTTGTCAGGGCCGGAGAAGAGCGGTATGAGACCGGACTTAAGAAGTTTGGCGCCATGATTGGTGATAACGTGGAAGTCGGCTGCAACTCAGTGTTGAATCCGGGTACGGTCATCGGTAAAGAAACGAATATTTATCCTGTTTCCAGAGTAAGAGGTTTTGTTCCACCAAATAGTATTTACAAAGGGCCGGAGACGATCGTGCCCAAAAAGAAATAACTGTTTTTGCATGAAATAAGGTCATTACACAGAGAAAAGTATTGGGGATAAAAATATGGCTATTGAAGAAATGAATGTTGAAAATTTTGGTTCGATGATCAATAATATCATCGCCGGTATTTGTTTTTTTGAGTATGAAAATGATGAAATAACGCCGATTTTTGTCAATGACGGTTTTTTCCGTATGCTCGGTTATTCCAGACCGAACGGAATGCAATATCTGAAAAATGTGAGAATGAGCATTATTCCTGACGACATACCGATCTTTGAACAGGCCATCAAGGATGTGTTAAAAGACGATGGTTCAGTAGAAGTGGAATTTCGGACAGTAACGGCGAGCGGCGGTCTAAGATGGCTCCAGGTGAGAGGTAATCTGTATGCGAGAGAGGGCTCGCGGTATATAATCGTCTGTATCATACAGGATATCACCGAGAAGAAAAATGTGGAAGAAGAACTGCATCAGCAGGCGGAACGGCTGCATATCCTCATGGAAGTGGAAGGCGAGAAGATCATAGATTACAATGCCAAGACGGATGTGCTGGTCATCAGGACTTCCGGGGATTATGCGTCTACCGGCGAGGTCATCATAAACCGTTATATGCAGCAGTACGAGAATGATACGATCTACGGGGAGGATAAGGAGAGTTACCAGAAGATCTGGAACGCTCTGTTAAAGTCACCCGGACATGAGACGATAGAAGTGCGGACGAAGAAGTTTGACAATGACTATACATGGTATCAGATGAATCTGACTTCCCTGCTCGGCGCGGAAGGTTATGTGACGAGGGTCGTGGGAAGACTGATCAATATCCATGAGAAGAAGCTGGAAGAGATCAATGTACAGCTTCGCTCCAAACGCGACGCGCTTACGCGTCTGCATGAAAAAGATGCCGCCATGCAGCTTATCCAGAATATGCTGGCGGAAGACAGCAACAGTGATATCTTAAGCGCGCTGTTTATCATCGACATGGATAATTTTAAGAAAGTCAACGATCTGTTAGGGCAGGCTCAGTGCGATAACATTCTGGTAGAGACCGGTATCTATTTAAGTAAGATCATCAAAGGTATCGACGTTGTCGGCAGGATCGATGTAGACAGGTTTGCCGTTTATGTAAGGAATATCCCTACTTTTTCAGATGCAGACAGGCTGGCGGCCAGTATCGTTGATAAAATAAACTATAAACTGCCATATGGCAATGAAAATATCCTTGTGACATGCAGTATCGGTATTGCCATCGTGCCTTATCACGGCATTACCTGGGATGAACTTTATGAAAAGGCCAACAGAGCGCTTACCAGAGTGAAGGCAAGGGGCAAATACGGCTATCGTATTTATGACGCGGCTGTTACGCTGGCGTATCATTCGCTCAGAAGACATAATAATATAGCCTATGATGCCGAAAAGGGTATGGAACTGGATTGGAATATAGAAGATATGGTGATGCAGGTTCTTTATGAAGATAAAGTACTGGAAACCGCATTACAGTCTGCGATCGAGCTGATCACAGTGCATTACAAATTCCACAGAGGATTTATCTGTGGAAGTGAGAGAGGTACCCTGCCGTTATCCAAGCAGGTTCAGTTCTCTGTCCACGGCTACGAGATGGGGCAGGAGAGTAAGGAGCACTATGATTTCCGCAGCGTCGTATACGAAGTATTGTATGATTCTTTCAAAAATTGCAGTATCATCCATGAATATGACATTACGGTAGAGGAACTGCGCTATTATTTCCAGTCGGAAGGCATCAAGAGTATGCTCTATTATCCGATCACCTCCAAGGGCGAATTTCAGGGAGCGATCATCTTCGAGAACCACGAGGACGTACAACTGGAATTTGAAAATAATATCATGGAGGAACTGCGCTCCCTGTTCAGAGTTTTGGAGGCTCATGTCTTACAGATCGGTCTTATGGATCGTTTGCAGGATTTTGCAACACAGATATCCATGATGGACAATATGGACAGCTATGTATATATCATCAATGCGGATACATATGAACTGAGTTTCGTTAATAAAAAAGTGCTGATGCAGGCGCCGGACGTTAAGATCGGCGATACCTGTTACAAAGCCATTCAGCACAGAGATACACCGTGCGAGAACTGTATCTTCAGTCAGATGAAGAGAGAGCCGCATGAGCGGCATACGGAAGAGATGTTCAATTATTCTCTGCGCTGCTGGTGCCGTAACAGCATAAGCTGGCTGGAGTGCAAGGAAGGAAATGCGCTTGGTCTGCTCAACTGTATTGACATCTCGGAGTACTTTATCGGATAAGCGGCTTTCAACCCCAAAACAGCGGCGAATTTGCCAAGGACCGCATGATTTTGAACTGATAAAATTCTGGCGGAATTTATGACAAAGCACTGGATTTTTTATCCGTAATGTGCGAAAATAAAAATAACGGTTATGACAGATCAGAGAACGATGCAGGCGGCTGTATCAACTGATCTGTTATCAAATATTATTACATAATCGAAAGGAGTTATCACATGATCTATTCAAAAGAAGTTGAAGAAATGTGTACCGTAGCACAGGGCGTACATCATGGCTGCGCTCCAATCCCTGAAGAAGCAAAATGGATTCAGGCAAAAGAAGTAAAAGATATTTCCGGTTTGACACACGGCGTAGGCTGGTGTGCTCCTCAGCAGGGCGCATGCAAACTGACCCTGAATGTAAAGGAAGGAATCATCCAGGAGGCGCTTGTTGAGACGATCGGCTGCTCCGGTATGACGCACTCGGCAGCTATGGCATCCGAGATCTTACCGGGACTTACCGTAATGGAGGCGCTCAATACAGACCTTGTATGCGACGCTATCAACACAGCGATGAGAGAGTTGTTCTTACAGATCGTTTACGGTCGTACACAGTCTGCGTTCTCCGAAGAAGGACTTCCTGTAGGCGCTGGTCTTGAAGACCTGGGTAAAGGCTTGAGAAGCCAGGTAGGTACGATGTACGGCACTTTAAAGAAAGGCCCCCGCTACCTGGAAATGGCTGAAGGCTATGTAACAGGCATTGCACTGGATGCGAATGATGAGATCATCGGTTATAAGTTCGTAAGCCTTGGTAAAATGACAGATTTTATCAAAAAAGGCGATGATCCGAATACTGCATATGAAAAAGCATGTGGACAGTATGGCCGTGTTGACGATGCCGTTAAGATTATTGACCCCAGATGCGAATAAAAAGGAGGAGAATAGAAGATGGCTTTATTTGAATCATATGAAAGAAGAATTGATAAGATCAATTCTGTATTAAATAATTACGGCATCTCTTCTATCGAAGAAGCTGAGAAAATTACAAAAGACGCTGGTCTGGATGTATACGAGCAGGTAAAGAAAATCCAGCCGATCTGTTTTGAAAACGCATGCTGGGCATATACGGTAGGCGCTGCGATCGCTATCAAAAAAGGCTGTAAAAAAGCGGCTGACGCTGCGGCTGCGATCGGTGAAGGTCTTCAGGCGTTCTGTATTCCCGGTTCCGTTGCCGATACCCGTAAAGTAGGTCTTGGTCATGGTAACTTAGGCAAGATGTTATTAGAGGAAGAGACAGACTGCTTCGCATTCCTGGCAGGCCATGAATCATTTGCTGCTGCGGAAGGTGCGATCGGTATCGCTGAGAAAGCGAATAAAGTTCGTCAGAAACCGCTGCGCGTTATCTTAAACGGTCTCGGCAAAGACGCTGCCAAGATCATTTCCAGGATCAACGGCTTTACATTCGTTGAGACAGAATATGATCCGTATACCAACGAAGTAAAAGAAATCGAAAGAATCGCATATTCCGATGGGCTTCGTTCCAAGGTAAACTGCTACGGCGCTAACTCCGTACCGGAAGGCGTTGCTATCATGTGGAAAGAAAACGTTGACGTTTCTATCACAGGTAACTCCACTAACCCGACAAGATTCCAGCATCCGGTAGCAGGTACATACAAGAAGGAAAGAACAGAAGCCGGCAAGAAATACTTCTCCGTAGCATCCGGCGGCGGTACAGGACGTACTCTGCATCCCGATAACATGGCGGCAGGCCCTGCTTCTTACGGTTTCACGGATACCTTGGGACGTATGCACTCTGACGCACAGTTCGCAGGTTCTTCTTCCGTACCGGCCCATGTTGAGATGATGGGACTGATCGGTATGGGTAATAACCCGATGGTAGGCGCGACGGTAGCTGTTGCAGTTAGCATCGAGGAGGCGGCAAAGGCTGGCAAGTTCTAAAGAAATTGCCGCAAGTTCTAAGA
>JAMPIB010000064.1 GCA_023663085.1 Ruminococcus sp.
CATCTTCAATAATCAAAATTCTTTGCATTTTCCGCTAACCTCCCCATTATTCCCCTATTTTAGCATACACGGAAGAATACTGTCCAGATTCGGTTGAAGATATGGCGGGGTTAATGAAAAATTAAGAAAGCGTATCCAGCGCCGCCTGTGGATTTACGGGTGTCATGTTGTGTACTGCATCCTTTCTTTCGCTTTTGTGTACTCTTCTATGCTGACTCCGGCACTTTCACAGGCTTTTGGCAAGTCCATATGGAGGTTTTGCATGATGGAATCTATTGCACGGAGCAACATATCACTTTCACCTTTTTGGTAGCCAGTCTCCTCGCCTTCACGATATCCTTTCTCCTCGCCATCCTCGTAAAACGCTTTCCTGACATACTCTTCATTATACTCATAAATTGACATGGCGATCACCTCACTTTTCTGCTCCCTGCTTTATTGATTCAGTTAATAGTTAAGCAAGGATTCTAAACAACCGATGCCACAGTTCACGCGACATCCTCCTGTTCGCAGACAATGCACCTTTGCGGCCACATTCAAGAACAATAGATATGCTAATCGTTTTTCGTCAGAATTTCATTGCTTTGTGTTCATTATAGCAACAACTCCAATACCTTGTCAACCATAGAAAAAATATATATCCTGCCCATACTCTCACCAGCATCTCACAGCCATTTAATCCAAAAACCAAATTACTGATATCTGAATAATCTCATTTACAAATATATCCGATGATGCTACTATAATCACATCCAGAAATTAGTATTTCCATAGAGAAACAATCACGAAAATCCAAGGAGAATTCATCATGAGAAACAAAACAACTACCAAAAAAATAACCCTCGCTGCCCTCTTCATGGCCCTGAACATTGCCTTAAGTTCCTTCGGCATTCCGGTTCCGGGCGGACACTTTTATCTATGCGATGCGGCTGTCTGCACCGCCGCAATCTTATTAGACCCTTTTTACGCCTTCGTAGTCGGCGGAATCGGCTCCTTTTTAGGAGACTTCTTCTTTTATCCAGCACCGATGTTCGTATCCCTCGCAACACACGGACTACAGGCAGTCGTGATCTCCCTTTGCGCCAGCCGTCTCTTTGCGAAAAAGCCAAAAACAGGCGCCGTGATCGGGGTGACCATCGGCGCCATCATCATGGTTATCGGTTATTCACTGGGACGCGCTTTCCTGTACAGCACGCCCGAGTATGCGCTCCTGAAACTGCCTTACCAGATCCTACAGGCCGCTGTCGGCGCAGTCGCAGGCATCATTCTCTGTTATCCCTGCGGACTGCGTAAAATATATGCGAAACTCACGGCTGATGAATAGTTTCCATAAAGTACAGTCTGGAGGCAAAATCCGGGAAATATCTGACTTCGTTATTATATCCCGTTCCGCCAAAGGACTGTTTTAACTTGACGCCGCCGTACATCAGCGCGTCGCCATACGCATAACAGTCTTCCGTCTCGCCATCCAATTTAACGAACCTGGCGATCACATTGTGGAGCAGCGAATCCTGCTTTACATGAACCGGCGCGACCGTGTTCACCAGATCGCCAAACTCTTTCACATTATATTTCAGATCGCGGTTATAAAGATGGTACAGACACTCCGGAAGAAGTCCTTTCGGTTTATAACAGCCATACGCTACATTCGGCGCTGTCAGTTTCTGCATCAGGAATCCTACCGCCTTCGTACCATCCTGCGATACACAAGTCCATTCCGTAACATTGCCATCCGCTCCCTGCAAAACGCTGCCGTTTCCGCGCACAGGGTCAGCAAACGTCCTTCCACGGTAAAATGTCCCGGTCTGTAGAACTTCCCGCCATTTTTTATAAAGCTCGATCTGGGTCTTTACGGCCTGCAATTCTTCTTTTCCCATATCACAGAAATTACATTCGTATCCGCAGACGCCGAAACACGCCGTCTGGAACCGCGTCTCCAGCGGCGTTATCCGCAGGGTCTGATGGTTCGGACAGGAGGAAACATGCGCGCTGACCACCGACATCGGATAACCATAGCTGTAACCGGTCTGTATTTCACAACGGCAGAGAGCGTCCGTATCATCGCTCGCCCAGATCTGCGGAAAATAGCACAAAATACCCAGATCGAAGCGATTTCCGCCCGCCGCGCATCCCTCGAAAAGAATCTCCGGGAAATGTCCTGTCAGTTCTTTCATACAGCGGTACAGCCCCATTATATAACGGTGCGCCACTTCCCCCTGACGTTCCGGGGGCAGGGCTGCCGAGTAATAGTCGGTAAAAGTCCGGTTCATATCCCATTTGACATAAGAGATATCCGCCGAAGAAAATACCCGGCTCATCTCTTCTATGATAAAATCCTGCACTTCTTTTCGCGTCAAGTCGAGTATGCGTTGATTTCTCCCCTCGGAATGCGGCTTGCCCGGAATCTGCAGCGCCCAGTCGGGATGCGCTTCATAGAGGCAGCTTTTGACATTCACCATCTCCGGCTCCACCCAGATCCCAAAATCCAGCCCCAGAGCTTTTATTTTCTTAGCCAGTCCATCGACGCCATCCGGCAGTTTCCTGCGGTTTACTTCCCAGTCTCCCAGCGACTGCGTATCGTCGTCACGCGTCCCAAACCACCCGTCATCCATGACGAAAAGTTCGATTCCTGCCTCTTTTCCCGCTCTGGCCAGTTTCAGAAGCTTGCTCTCATTGATATTAAAATACGCCGCCTCCCAACTGTTCAATAAAACGGGTCTGATCTTATGTTTCCAACTGCCCCGCACGATATGTTCCCGCACGAACTCGTGCATATGCCTGCTCAGACCATTATATCCCTCATGGGAAAAACTCATGACCGCCTCCGGCGCCTCAAAGCATTCCCCCGGCTCTATCATAAACAGAAAAGACTGCGGATTGATCCCGCTCACAAATCTGGTCTTTCCATAACTGTTCACCTCTACCGCCTCATAGTGATTACCGCTGTAGATCAGATTAAAACCATAGCAGTCTCCCATATCCTGCGAAGTCTCATCCTTCCCCAGCATCACAAACGGATTGGCGCGGTTAGAAGACGTTCCCGTATAAGAAGCGTTCACATGTTTTCCGGAACACACCCGCAGATCGGTCCGTTTCATTTCTCTCGCCCAGGCGCCTGTAAATGTCGTAAAATTAAATCCCGACATATTGAAATCAACCTGCACACTCATAAGCCTTGTCAGCCTGACCACATCGCCGCTCTCATTGACCAGTCTTGCGCTCCGTGTAATGACATCGCAGGCTTCATAGACGTAATAGTGTAATTCCAGCAAAAGATCGTACTGTTTATCCTTCAGGGTAACGCAGAGGTGTTCTACCTCGCCATTTTCATCATAAGAACCCGGCAAGGTCTGAAACTCGTCTTTCCCTTTCGTGATCACAGCTTCTTCAAACAGAAAATCCGACGTATAGCTGCCGTCCGCATGAATTACTTCCACAAACGGCTCACGGATATCGCCTTTTCCATATGAGGACATCTCCAGACAAACATCTTCCAGAGAAAACCGCTCTGCTGCCGCGCTGTCCGCAGCGCTGTAAATGTTCGTATTTC
This sequence comes from Ruminococcus sp., assembly GCA_023663085.1. Classification (GTDB taxonomy): domain Bacteria; phylum Bacillota; class Clostridia; order Lachnospirales; family Lachnospiraceae; genus UBA3282. The sequence goes on from JAMPIB010000064.1 coordinate 3,551, forward strand.
CCGGCGGAAAAGCATGTTTTTCCACCAAAGCCTCGACATACTTCTCCTCCGGCAGTCTGATCTTTCTCCCGTAATACAGATGCTCCAGATGCCCCGTCTCCATCACCCGGAAACAGTAGCTGGTATTCTTCGTCTCTAATATAAAACACTGGTTCTTTCTCTGAATCATGCTCTATCCCTCTATCCAATCACATTATTCATTATTCCGCAGCATGTTTTGCCTTGATCTTCTCCGCAATCTCTTCCACCTTCTCCTCTGTGAGGATGAATTTTTTATGGAAAAGGAAGACCGCTACCAACAGACCGATGATCGGGATGACCGTCATCGTCATCCGCAGGCCGATAACCGAAGAGCCTGCCGCCTCCACGACCGCATTCGTATCGTCACTTAATTTAAAAACTGACAGACAGATAGAAGCGATCAGGGCCGCTACACCGGAAGCCAGCTTAACGACGAAAGTCTGCATGGAGAAAATAACACTCTCGTCTCTGCGGTTATTTTTTAATTCCCCGTAGTCTACCGTATTAGCCAGGAAGACCGTCACCAGAACTGTCAGCATACCGTTGGCCGCAAAGATGAAAAATCCCGGTACGAACAGCAGATATACGCTCGACATATTGGTAAAGGCCAATACCAACAGCACCACATAACCGATGATCGCCATACAGAAGCTGATATAAAATACTTTTATGGCGCTGAAAGCCTTACGCAGCAGCGGGAAAAAGAGCATCATGGAAAGAATCTGCACCGCGCCTCCGAACGTATTAAACAGCGTATAGGCATCATACCAGTTTTCTCCGCCGAAATCATATTTAAAGAAATAAATGACCAGATTGGAAGTGATATAAATTGAACAGTTGATCAGTACGATAGCGATAACGACCGCCATAGCCTGGTCGTTTTGTACCAGTGCCTTGAACATCTGTCCGACCGAAGGCGAATCCACGTTTACTGTAGATTTTTCTTTGATATTCAGGCATGTGCAGAGGATAAATACCGTAAATAATACCGCTATGATAAGAGCAAATAAACGGAAACCGAGGCGTTCATCCCCTTGTCCCAGCGTATAGACACATTTCATGGTAATGATAGTAACCACAGCGGAACCTACACCGGCGCAGGAACGGGCCAGTGTGGAAAGGCTCTCCCGCTCTTTGCCGCCGTCGGTAAAAGCCGGGATCATCGACCAGTAGGGGATATCCATCATCGTATAGGTAACGCCCCATACAATGTAAGTGATCGCCGCATAAGCAACCAGTCCGCTCCCGTCCAGTGACGGCGGTGCGGCAAACATAAAATAAAGCACGAAAGAATTGAGGATCGTCCCAATTAACAGCCAGGGACGGAATTTTCCCCATTTAGTCCTGGTTTTGGCCACCATAACGCCCATGATCGGATCGTTGAAGGCATCGAAAACACGCGCCGCCATAAGGATAACGCCCATGGCGATAGCGCTTACGCCCAGAATATCCTGATAGTAATACAAAATATAACTCGCGGAAAGCATATAGACCATATCTTTCCCTACGGCTCCCAGACCGTATGATACTTTTTCTCTTGCTGACAGTTTCATCTTGTAACCTCACTTTCCTCATTTTTAATATTTTTACATCAGATAATATTTCATAACGTCTTGCGTTTTTTGTCAGTTTATATTTTCATGACATCATGTGCTATTCTCTCACAGCTTTACGTCAAACCGCAGCAACACCTCTTCCGTCTGTAAAGAGCGTATCTTCAGGCATCCTTCGCCTTCCCTGGCCAGCGTCCGTACATAAGTACCACCCATGCCGCCCTGTAAGGAGATTGTCGCAGGCCCGATGATCTCGACCGCACCTTCCGCCTCCAGCCATACCGGTTCGTTATAAAAAGCTAGAAGATTGTCATTCTCATCCACAGCCCTGATCCTGATGGCCGCCACATCATATGTATTTTTTTCCTTCAGTTCAAGGTGATCGGCCTCAACATTTAAACGTACCGAATGTGACGGTTCTTTTACAAGCTGTTTTACGACTTCTCCGTCCTTTATGGCTTCAAATAAATAGGAGGTGGACTCTCCGCCCCAGTCGCCGACATAGCGTGTATAAAGCGGAACCGCGTCCTGTGGCTTCATATGATAGACCAGGATCAGTTTAGCCGCGATCATCATTGCAGATTTGGGCAGATCGTTCAGTCCGTATCTTGCCGTCGCATTTAACAGTTTCTTGATGGCCTCCGCCTGTTCAGGCTTAAAGTTCTCATTTTTTTCTATCGCGTCCCCGATATAGTCGTCGATCAGTATCGGTCCGTGTTTCAGATTATGATAGGAGGAATCCGCACTCGTATATTCTTTAATAAAGCGGCCGTTTTTATACATACGCACGCTGTCTGCATTGGAAAAGATATATGTATTGCCCCTGTTACAGCCCGGATGCTCTCCGATATCCATAGAAGAACTTAAAGAAAGCACAGGCGTCTTCTCCTGTTCGCAGGCATAGATATCCGCCGCCGGTTTGGGATTCCGGAACATATCCATAACGCCGTGATAGCAGACCCTGTCGCCGCTGCCGAAATCTTTGTGTGTATTATAATCAAACATACACCAGCCGAAACTGCCCGCAATATCCTCTTCTCCCGCTACGGCGTCCAGCACGTTGGCATGTCGCAGGGCATGTTCAGTCCTGTGATCTTCACAGTCATAGGCTTTCGTCGGATACATATGTCCGTTGTATTCGCTGACCAGATACGCCTTGTTCATATCGGATGTAACGGCGCTCTTTTTATCACAGCCTTTGGTCTTGCCATCGTGCAGGAAATCATTGTATGTATAAACATCTTCAAAAAGACTGCTCTTCTTATGCGCCCTGACGCCGCCTGTAGCCCTCGAAGGGTCGAGCTCGCGCGCCGCCGCATTTGTCCTTTTATAAAATTCATCGTCATCCTGCGACTCGTTGATACGCACGCCCCATAAAATAATGGAAACATGGTTCCGGTACTGTGTGACCATATCGCGCACGTTCTCTATGGCCTGTTCCTTCCAGGCTTCGTCCCCGATATGCTGCCACCCCGGCAGTTCCGTGAATACGAGCAGCCCGATCTCATCGCATCTGTCCAGAAAATAATGTGACTGCGGATAATGAGAAGTCCGCACCGCATTGACGCCCAATTCGTTCTTTAAGATATCGGCATCCCATTTCTGCATGGATTCCGGCATCGCGTATCCCACATAAGGATAGCACTGGTGTCTGTTCAAACCTCTGATCTTCATTTTTTTCTGGTTCAGATAAAATCCGTCCGCCCTGAACTCTGCTTTCCGGAAACCAAAAGTCACAATTTTGTCATCTACAAGCGTATCATGATAAAACAACTCTGTTTTCAGTTCGTAAAGGTTCGGGTTCTCTGTATCCCACAGCAGGATATCTTCCGTCAGATACTCCAAAGTATATGTATTATCATCTGCCGTTTCGCTCGCCGCTGTCTTATATTCCTTGAGATTCAGGCACTCCGAGTCGGCGGCGCCTTTCTTTTTCACAGATTGGCGGAGTACATAACCTTCTCCCGCTCCATCCACTTTGATCTGCGAATGTATCCTGGCAGTCCGTTTCTCCACGCTTTCCTCTTTGTCCGCCGCATTTTCTTCCACACTGTCATCTATACTTTTTTCCTTCCTGCCGAAACGGATGTCTGTTCTCACGAACACATCCTGTATATAGACCGGGTTTTTGATATCCAGATAGACGTCGCGGTAGATCCCGCCGTAAGTCATATAATCCACTACAAAGCCGAAGGGAGGTATGTTCAGTTCCTCTCTGCTGTCCACTTTCACTACAAGGATATTCTCCGCGCCGTAATGCAGATATTCCGATATATCCATGGAAAAAGCCGTATAACCGCAATGATGTTCTCCGACCTTCGTACCGTTTACAAAGACTTCACTGTCATGCGCCGCACCATCGATCGTCAGGATGACTTTTTTCCCCTGCCACTCGTCTGATGCCATGAACTTCCTGCGGTAACCGCTGACCATCTGATAAATATGCTCATCAAAATAATGAAGCGGCGTCTCCTTGCAGGTGTGCGGCAGGCGGACACGCTCCAATCCGCTTTCGTCATAGCCCTCGGCCAGCATTTCCTCACTGTACTTCTCCGTAAATCCCCAATCGTTGTTCAAGTATACCCTGTCTGTCATTTTTTACCCTTCCTTTCTTTGCTGTTTCCATTATTTATGCGTTACGATCCCTTCCGTCAAAATACCTACCACTTCATCCAGCGCCTCTTTATAGGAGATCTCATTGCGTATCAGGATATCCCTCTGGAAAAACTGCTCCAGCGAAGCCTCCATCATCATTTTCAGAATGGGAATTTTGATCCGGCGGATACTGCCTTCCTCCATTCCCTGCTCTATCAGCTCTATCGTCGCTTCCCAGCCTGTTTCCAGCCTCTGCTCTACTTTCCGGTATATCTTCGGATATTTATCTTTTAATGAATAAAGCTGTCTGAAATCCACATCTTTATAGCCATCCGGAAGTACCGCCAGAATGGCCCGTACTTTATCGACCGTATCAAGCTGCGTGCTTTCGACTACTTCACGTTCACTTTCTTTGATATGATCGAAAAGATAATCCACCATAGCCAGAAAAAGTTCTTCTTTATCACGAAAAACAGTATAAATAGTCTTTTTGCTGATCTTTAAAAGCGCCGCGATGTCGTCCATTGTAAATTTCAGACCGCTCTTATTGAAAACCTGCAAGGTTCCCTCCAAAATATTTTCACGCAGATTGTCCTCATGCTCTGTTTTGTTCATCTATCTGCTCCCTTTATCATCAACTGCTGCTTTGCTCTCATCACGTATATTCTATATACGTCTTTGGAAACTGATTTTTATTTTTCAGTTTCCATTATTGTATCATGATTCCCGGTACACATCAAGAAACCAAATTACCAAAATGAGTTTCCATTTTTTATCTATTTCTACCAAAAAATCTACGAAAGATTTCCTATATACCAAAAAACAGAGTATGCTCTTTCAAACATACTCTGTCTCTTATTAACGCATTTAATAACTCTGAAACGATCGTGTTGTAATGACCTCGATGCTCTTAAACCAATTCCAGCACAACTTCCATAGCCGCATCACCTTTACGGGGCCCGATCTTTATGATCCTCGTATAACCACCATTGCGGCTTGCATATTTCGGCCCGTATTCGTCGAAAAGTTTGGCAACCAGATCGACTTTTTTGGTACCTTTCTTTCTTCCGGCCGCTGTAGACGGAACTTCTGTGACAGGATATAAGACACGCAGCATCTGTCTTCTTGCATGGAGTCTGGAAGGCAGGTCTTTCTTGATCTCCTTTTCAACAGTATCATATACCGTAACTTTCTTGCCGTCTACTACTTCTTTTACTCTCTTGCCGTCTTTATCTTTCTTCGGCACCTTAGCGGTCACCTTGACGGTCTCGTAATTATCTTTTTCCTTTACAGCCAGAGCTATCAAAGGTTCTACAAATTTACGGATTTCCTTTGCTCTTGCTTCTGTGGTAACAATTTTCCCATGATAAAGAAGATTCGTTACCTGATTTCTAAGTAATGCTTTTCTCTGGTCAGATGTTCTGCCAAGTTTTCTGTATTTTGCCATAATAAACCTCCGTTCGGCTGCTTGATGGTACATCCGGCTATGCTCTTTTGGTCTTACTTGCCGGATGCAGTTAATAGTCCATTAAGCTTCATCACTAGGATTCAGCTGAAGTCCTAATTCTTTTAATTTTGCCAAAACTTCTTCCAATGATTTCCGTCCCAGATTACGGACTTTCATCATATCTTCGGAAGTCTTGTTGGTCAATTCCTCAACGGTGTTGATTCCTGCTCTTTTTAAGCAATTATAGGAACGCACGGACAACTCCAATTCGTCAATGCTCATTTCCAACACTTTTTCTTTCTCATCATCTTCTTTTTCTACCATGACTTCCGCAGTCTTGGCATTTTCCGACAGATCGATGAAAAGGCTCAAATGTTCGCTAAGGACTTTTGCCGCCAGACTGACTGCTTCGTCAGGAACAAGCGTACCATTTGTATGCACGTCGAGTGTCAGCTTGTCAAAATCGGTGATCTGACCTACACGGGTGTTTTCAATGGTCACATTCACTCTCTCAACCGGCGTATAGATAGAATCTACTGCAATGACACCAATCGGTAAATCCTCTGTTTTATTTTTTTCGGAACTTACATAACCTCTGCCTTTGGTGATCGTCAGTTCCATATAAAGTTTCGTATCTTTACCGCTCAGGGTCGCGATGACCAGTTCGGGATTCAGAATTTCAATATCCTGATCCACCTGAATATCCGCAGCTCTTACAATGCCCTCGCCTTCATATTCAATGTAAGCTGTTTTTATCTCATTCGTCTCACTGTTGTTTCTGATCGCGAGTGACTTGATATTCATGATAATTTCCGTCACATCTTCCTTAACGCCCGGAATAGAACTGAACTCATGTAAAACGCCTTCTATTTTCACCTGACTGACAGCCGCACCCGGCAAAGAAGAAAGCATGATCCTCCTTAAAGAATTACCAAGGGTAATACCGTAACCTCTTTCCAGCGGTTCTACTACGAATTTACCGTACTTTTTGTCTTCAGAGATTTCTACAACTTCAATATTCGGTCTTTCAAAATCAAACACTGCAAATACCCTCCTTTACGAACAATACTATCCGCTTTATGCCAGTTTTACTTAGAATATAACTCGACAATAAGCATTTCGTCTACAGGAACATCAATCATTTCTCTTGTAGGAAGATATTTTACAGTTCCTTTTAATGCCTCCTGATCCACTTCCATCCATTCCGGAACCAATCTTCCGCCTGTTACTTCAAGGATATCTTTATATCTCTGTAAAGATTTGGCTTTTTCTTTTATTTCAATAACGTCTCCGGCTTTTACCTGGTAAGAGGGTATCTGTACAGGTTTTCCGTTTACAAGGAAGTGTTTATGTCCGACTACCTGCCTTGCTTCTCTTCTGGTCCTTGCAAAACCCATTCTGAAAACAATGCTGTCAAGTCTGCTCTCTAACATGACCATCAGATTCTCACCGGTCATGCCTTTCATTCTTTCCGCTTTCTTGTAGTAGTTTCTGAAAGGTTTCTCCAATACGCCATAGATAAATTTAGCTTTCTGTTTCTCTCTTAACTGGAGACCATATTCGCTGATCTTCTTTCCAGCCCTTTTGGATGTTCTGTTCGATTTCTTATCATATCCTAAAAATGTAGGATCTAAGTCGAGGGATCTGCATCTTTTCAATACAGGAACTCTGTTTACTGCCATATCCGGCTCCTTTCTAAGAGGGGTTACCTCTTCCAAAATCCTGTTTGCTTACAGGACTGTTGTTTACAATACCGCTATGCGGCACTTTCTTCCAACGAAGTTTTTTACATTAAACGCGGCGGCGCTTCGGCGGACGGCATCCATTATGAGGTACAGGTGTTACGTCACGGATGCTGGTCACTTCCAGACCGCATGCCTGAAGAGCACGGATCGCTGCTTCACGACCGGACCCCGGTCCTTTTACCATAACATCAACTGTTTTTAAACCATGAATCAAAGCAGCTTTGGTCGCTGTTTCAGCCGCCATCTGTGCTGCATAGGGAGTAGATTTCCTTGAACCTCTAAAGCCAAGACCGCCGGCACTTGCCCAGCTTAACGCATTACCTTCGTTATCTGTCAAAGTAACGATGGTATTGTTAAAGGAAGACTGGATATGTGCCTGTCCATGTTCAACGTTTTTCTTTACACGCTTTTTTGTTACTTTTTTTGCAACTTTTTTAGCCATAATAAACTAACCTACTTTCTCATATAATTATTTCTTCTTATTTGCAACTGTACGCTTCGGGCCTTTCCTTGTTCTTGCGTTGGTCTTTGTCTTCTGACCACGAACAGGAAGACCTTTTCTGTGACGGATTCCTCTGTAGCATCCAATCTCCTGAAGTCTCTTGATATTTAAGGCAACTTCTCTTCTCAGATCACCTTCTACCATATAGTCTTTTTCGATCACTTCAGCGATTCTTTTTACTTCATCATCCGTCAATTCTCTGACACGAGTGTCAGGATTAACATTTGCCGCCGCCAGAATCTTGTTTGAACTTACTCTGCCGATACCATAGATATAAGTCAAACCAATCTCCACACGTTTCTCTCTGGGTAAGTCAACACCTGCAATACGAGCCATTTACGTTTCCTCCATTTCACATTTGAATCGAGTTTGCGAAGCAAATCTCGCAAGCGAACTTGTTCGCTTTGTGAACTTGTTCGCTTTGTGAACTTGTTCGCCTTATTACTTAATTGATTGGGATATGCTGAAAAATCTCTGTTCACTTCACGTAATTCTCAACCCGCAAGTTTGAACGCGACAGCGACAAACTTGCCGCTGAAAAATCTCTGATTTTTCAGTGTATCCAACCGGACCAGTTCATCCGGTCTATCCAAACATATGGTATCAAAAAGTAATCTCCATCAGGCTCTTTCCTCTATATTATAATCAGTGTCATCTTGACCATGACACTGCAGCCGCTCATAATCAGTCGGACAAGAACCCCTTTTATCAAACAACCTATAACCTGTTGCTTCTGATAAAAATATGCGGGATTAACCTTGTACCTGTTTATGTTTCGGATTTTCACAGATAACTCTGATCTTTCCTTTTCTTTTAATGATCTTGCATTTTTCACAGATCGGTTTTACTGATGATCTAACTTTCATGTTAAACCCTCCTTTCAAAAAAGACCGTTTTACATTATAACACGTAAACCCTTCCTGTTCAAGCACTTTCTCACATTTTTTCATTTTTTCTTGGAAACTTCTTCACCATTTTTATTTGTCTCTCCAGATGATCCTTCCTTTAGAAAGGTCATACGGGGACAATTCCAACGTCACTTTATCACCGGGTAAGATCCTGATAAAATTCTGACGAAGTTTCCCGCTTATATGCGCCAGTACGACATGCCCGTTCTCCAGTTCCACCTGAAACATGGTGTTGGGCAGTTTTTCAATTACTGTTCCTTCAATTTCGATCACATCGGCTTTTGACATCTGCTACCTCCTGTTTTCTTTCAATTCTTCGCTTGATACTGTTTCAATACCCTGCGGATCTCTATATCATCCGCCTGCCCTGTTCTTACTCTTTCGGAAAAATCCTCCTGCGGGCATTTTTTTATGATCTGGATGTGTTTTTTGTTCTTTTTCTTCGGTTTCTGCACTGTCTTTGATTTTCCATCGGCCAGATATACATATTCTGTTTCTTCTTTTATTATGACATAAACGTTATCTTTATCGTGTCCGGCCCTGGATGTGGCAAGCATTCCTGTCATTTTTGTCCATACTCCTTTCTTACTTCGGGAGTGTGAGGATCTCCGGCTCGCCCTCAGTGATAAGAATTGTATTTTCGTAATGCGCCGAATATTTTCCATCCGCCGTTACCACAGTCCACTTATCATCCAGCCAGACGACATCGCCTGTTCCCATATTTATCATCGGTTCTACTGCCAACGTCATTCCCGGCTGTAAGCGTATTCCCTTGCGATTCTGTGCAAAATTAGGTATCTGCGGATCTTCATGCAGTTTCGTACCGATCCCGTGGCCTACCAGATCTCTCACGATTCCATAACCAAAGGACGTTACATAAGAAGCGATCGCATTGGAAATATCATAAAGATGACCTCCGGCTTTCGCCATTTTGATTCCTTCAAAAAAACTCTGTTTCGTAACGTTGATCAGTTTTTCAGCCTCCGGGCTGATCTTTCCTACGGCATGTGTCCTTGCCGCATCCGAATGATATCCTTTATAGATGAGTCCGGCGTCCAGACTGACGATATCGCCTTCTTTTAAAATATGATCTCTGCGGGGAATACCGTGTACGACTTCCTCATTGACCGATACACAGATAGAAGCCGGATAACCATGGTAATCCAAAAAATTGGGAACACAGCCGAAACTTCTTATCAGTTCGTCACCCAGTTTATCAATGTCTTTAGTGGACATGCCCGGACGGATTGCTTTCCCCAATTCTTCATGCACGATACCGAGCAGTCTTCCCGACTCCCTCATCAGATCAATCTCTCTGGCAGATTTGATTGTAACAGCCATTTTAAATCATACCCTTCCTGTCTCCGGCCCGCTCTGCCGGCCCTATTTCTCCAAAATAGCGGTGATGGCAGCAAATACTTCCTGCATATCCATTGTTCCATCTACCGTTTTCAGTATATTCTTTTTGGTATAGAAATCAATCAGAGGCTGCGTCTGCTCATGGTAGACATGCAGGCGGTTTTTCACTGTCTCTTCTTTATCGTCATCACGCAGAACGAGTTCCTTGCCGCATCTGTCGCAGATGCCTTCCTGTTTCGGCGGTACGTGTTCCACATGATAGGTCGCGCCGCAGGAAAGGCAGGCGCGTCTGCCTGACATTCTTCTGATGATATTTTCATCCGGCACTTCCACATCAATGGCAAAGTCAATCTTATCGCCAAGTTCGGCAATTGCCTTATCCAGAACTTCGGCCTGCGGGATCGTCCTCGGAAAACCGTCGAGCACATAACCGTTCTTACAGTCGTCTCTAGCCACCCTGTTCAACAGGATCCTGACCGTCAGTTCATCGGGAACGAGCGCTCCCTGATCCATATATTTTTTGGCCTCCATGCCAAGTTCCGTGCCGTTTTTGACATTTTCCCGGAAAATGTCTCCGGTCGAAACGTGGGGTATCTTATATTGATCGGCGATCATCTGCGCCTGCGTACCCTTACCGGCACCCGGAGCCCCCAGCATAATTATCTTCATACGTCCTCACCCTTCTTTTCACACTTAATAACGGCAAGAAGAACCGCAGAAGCGATTCTTCCAGTTTCTAATCATTCAAAAAACCTTTATAATTACGAACCAGCATCTGAGATTCAATCTGCTTTATTGTTTCCAGAACAACGCTCACAATAATGATAAGGCTTGTTCCTCCAAAAGATACGCTCGCACCGAAGACCCCGTTAAAGAAATAAGGTACTACGCATACGATCGTAAGTCCGACTGCACCGATAAAGATGATATAGTTCAGTATCCTTGTCAGATAGTCGCTGGTCGGTTTGCCGGGACGGATACCCGGAATAAAGCCGCCCTGCCTTTTCATATTATCAGCGATCTCTAACGGGTTGAACGTAATGGATGTATAAAAGTAAGCAAATAAGATCACCAATACGATATATACCACCAGACCGATTGAATAAACAGGCTGTTTGGGATTACACCAGTAACTGGAGTTCAATCCTTTCATGATCTCCGCCCATACACCCGTGCCGCTGACTGAAAACAGCGAACAGATAAAAATAGGAAGCTGCATCAGGGAAGAAGCAAAAATAACAGGAATAACGCCTGAAGTATTCACTTTCAAAGGAATGTTCGTGCTCTGTCCGCCGACCATTTTCCTTCCCTGTATCTTTTTCGCATACTGTACCGGAATCCTGCGAACGCCATCATTTAATATAATGACAAGAACGACCATACCGATAATGATAGCCAGGATAATGACAGCCGCCACAACCGCTTTGGCAATCGACTTGCCGAAGACAAACTGTTCAAACAACTGCGTGATATCCTGCGGCATACGGGAAATAATGTTGATAACGAGGACAATGGAGATACCATTGCCGACACCGTTTTCCGTAATCCTCTCGCCGATCCACATCAGGAACGCACTACCGGCAGTCAATGCTGCAATAACTGTAATGATATTAAAAACATTATAGGTTTCCAGCAGACCCTGCCGCCCAAAACCAATAGCCATAGCCGCTGATTCGATCAAAGCCAGACCTACCGTTACATAACGGGTGATAGAGGCGATCTTCTTTCTTCCGTCCTCTCCATCACGCTGCATCTCTTCCAGCTTCGGGATTGCAATCGTTAAAAGCTGCATGATGATGGACGAGGTGATATACGGTGTGATATTCAATGCCAGAACGGACATATTTAAGAACGATCCGCCTGTAAAAGCATCAAAAAAGTTAAACGCGTCACCGGTCTGCGCTTCAAACCATCTTGCAAAATAAGTCCGGTCTACACCCGGAACGGGAAGCTGCGATCCGAGACGGATCACAACTAACATTGCGAATGTAAAAAATATTTTCTTTCTTAATTCTTTGATCTTGAAAGCATTTTTTAAGGTTGTAAACATTACATCACCTCTGCTGTTCCGCCAAGTGACTCGATCTTTTCTTTTGCAGATGCACTATAAGCATTTACTTTTACATCGAGCTTCTTAGTCAATTCTCCATTTCCAAGGATTTTTACACCGTCAAGAGATTTTTTGATAATGCCTTTTTCGATCAACGCGTTCACGTCAACCGTCGCGCCGTTATCAAATACCTCTAACGCATCTAAATTGATCGCCACGATCTCCTTAGAGTTTCTGTTCTTGAATCCTCTCTTAGGAAGACGTCTGTATAACGGCATCTGACCACCTTCAAAACCGATCCTCGGTGCGCCGGAACGAGCCTTCTGACCTTTATGTCCCTTACCGGCTGTCTTGCCGTTGCCTGAAGCGTGTCCACGGCCTCTTCTAAAATTATCACTGTGTTTGGAACCCTCTGCGGGTCTTAAATTTGATAATTCCATCTATTACTGTTCTCCTTTCCTAAGCCTGCAAATTATAGCGCTTATGCTTCTTCTACCTTGATCATATGTCTTACTTTCTGAATCTGGCCATGTGTAGCGCCGTTATCAGGTAATTCGACTGTCTGACCTATTTTTCTAAGACCCATCGCTTCTATGGTAGCTCTCGCTTTAGGAATCTGACCAATAGTAGATTTTACCAATGTTATTTTTAAGGTTTTACCTTTATCTGCTGCTTTTTTTGCTGCCATCTTGATATCCCTGCTCCTTTCCTGGTCTTAAATCCGTTATATCCGTTTCTAAGACACTACTTCTTCAACAGATTTACCTCGGTTTCTTGCTACTTCTTCCGGCGTCTTTAACTGACAGAGTCCGGCGATCGTAGCCAGTACGACGTTCTGTTTATTATTAGAACCTAAAGATTTTGTACGGATATTTGAAATGCCTGCAAGTTCACATACGACACGCGCAGGGCCTCCGGCAATAATACCGGTACCTTCGGGAGCTCTCTTTAATAATACAGAAGCAGAACCGAACTTTCCGATAAAATCATGTGTGATACTATGATTCGGGTCAAGAGCAACAGAAACAAGATTCTTGGTTGCATCTTCTTTTCCTTTACGGATAGCCTCCGGAATTTCAGTTGCTTTTCCAAGCCCTGCGCCTACATGTCCGTTGCCATCTCCTACAACTACCAATGCTGTGAAACGGAAGTTACGACCACCTTTTACAACCTTAGTAACACGTTTAATAGTTACAACTTTTTCAGTCAATTCCAACTGACTGGGATCAATGATTGTACGTCTCATGTGATGTTATCTCCCTTCCTAGAATTCTAAACCAGCTTCTCTGGCTGCATCAGCTAATGCTGCGACTTTTCCATGGTAGATATATCCGCCCCTGTCAAAAACAACGGTCTTAATCCCTTTTTCAATCGCTCTCTTAGCAATCACTGTTCCTAAATATGCTGCTGCATCAACGTTATTGGTCTTCTCAAGTTCAGCTTTTACTTCTTTTTCAAGTGTAGAAGCTGCTACCAGGGTATTGCCAACTGTATCGTCAATAATTTGAGCATACATATGATTATTACTTCTGAATACGGCCAAACGCGGTTTCTGTGTCGTACCGCTCAAATGGTTGCGGATTCTTCTGTGTTTTTTCACACGAACTTTTTGTCTCGATTCTTTACTAACCATTTTTACACTCTCCTTATCTGTTATTTCTTACCAGTCTTACCAACTTTACGTCTGATCGTCTCATCAGCATACTTAATACCCTTGCCTTTATAAGGTTCCGGTCTTCTCTTGTCTCTGATCTCAGCCGCGAATTGTCCGACTTTCTCATTATCTATACCTTTAACGATGATGATATTCTGCCCCTCTAAAACGGTCTCAACACCTTCCGGATCAGTCATCTCAACCGGATGAGAATATCCCAGGTTTAAAGTCAGAACCTTACCGGATTTAGATGCTCTGTAACCAACACCGTTTACTTCCAGTTTCTTTTCAAATCCGTCCGTAACACCAATGACCATATTATTGAGCAGAGATCTTGTCAATCCGTGTAAAGACTTCATTTTCTTTAAATCATTCGGCCTTAAGACATGAATTTCCGTACCTTCCACCTTGATCTCCATCTCGGACGGAAGTACTCTTTCCAACGTTCCTTTAGGCCCTTTTACAGTCACTTTATTATTTTCTGCTATATCCACAGTAACGCCTGCGGGAATAGCGATCGGCATTCTTCCTATACGTGACATGCCCGTACCCTCCTAATCTTATTTGTGCGCCACAGCGCCGTTTTTATTACTCCTCAACCCGACAGAACTGCCCTGTCTGGCCAACTCCACAGCCCGACAGAATTGCTCATCCATTCAGGTCAACTCCTCAACCCGACAGAATTGCCCTGCAATTCTGTCAGCCGAAACATAGCATTTCTTAGGCGGCGTCCTCTGACGCCTTAGAAATTCTTTTCGGCTTTTTACCAGACGAAGGCTAATACTTCGCCGCCTACCTGCAGTTCTCTCGCTTTCTTATCAGTGATAACACCCTGATTCGTAGAGATGATCGCAATACCAAGACCGCCGAGAACCTTCGGCAGATCTTCCTTGCCTGCGTATACACGAAGACCCGGTTTGGAAATTCTCTTGATACCGGAAATGATCTTTTCATTTTTATCTTCGCCATATTTCAATGTGATATGGATTGTTTTGAAGCTTCCATCATCAATTATATCGAATTTTTTGATATAACCTTCATCCAGTAAAATCTGCGCAATGGCTAATTTCATTTTGGATGCCGGCACATCTACTGTATCATGTTTTGCAGTATTCGCATTACGGATTCTTGTAAGCATATCTGCAA
>JAMPIB010000065.1 GCA_023663085.1 Ruminococcus sp.
AAGATATAGTTTGTTATAGTCACTTATAGTAAAGTTGCAAAACGTTCAATTCCGAGGTCATGTTATATATGGCCTTCGTAGCCATCGCCAACTATACGCAGTCCAGTTATGAGCTTGGTTATGCGCTTAAATTCATGAGGATACTGAATCTTATCCTGACGGCTGTTTTCGGTATATACGGTTATGTGGCGGCTATCATCATCCTTATCCTGTCCATTGTCTGCAATAAGACATTGTCGGATAAGAGTTATATCTATCCGATCCTGCCGCTCAATCCAAGGCAGCTTGCCAAACGTTTCCTGCGATTGCGCCTGCCGGAATCCAAACAATAAAAGTCTTGTTATTTTGCACAATAAATAGTACAATAAATATAATTATATAATGCAAAATCATAAATAAGATTTCAGGAGGATATGCGCAATGGGGTATGAGGTTTATGCTAAAAAAGGTTGGGTAAACAGAGGCAATCTCTATCGGTTGAAAGAGGTTATGAAAAGGGCCGAAGCAGGCGATCGGATGACGCTTGCCTTCTTAGGCGGTTCCATTACGCAGGGTTCCCTGTCCTCCGAATATACGAATTGTTATGCTTATCTTGTTTTTGACTGGTTTGTGAAAAAATTTCCTAAAACGGCATTCACTTATGTGAATGCCGGGGTGGGCGGTACAACGTCCCAGTTCGGCGTTTCCAGAGCGGAGGAGGATGTTTTAAAATACAAACCGGATCTGGTGATGATAGAGTTTTCCGTCAATGATGATAATACGGATTTTTATAAGGAGACTTATGAGGGACTTGTCCGTAAGATATACGGCAACGCTTTTGAACCGGCGGTCGTACTGATACATAACATATGTTACGATACAGGTATCAGCGCAGAAGAGAAGCACCGTGAGATCGGTGCACATTATATGCTGCCGAGTGTCAGTATGAAACCGACGATTTATGCACAAGTCATGTCCGGAGCAATTCCGGTAAGAGAGGTTACGCCGGATGACCTGCATCCGAATACGACGGGACATGCCCTGTTAGCGCAGGTAATCTCGCATTTTCTGGAAGACGTCTATGCGATACGGGATGAGGCGGAAGAGAAAGCGCCTATACCGGCGGCTCTGACAGTCAATTCTTATGAAAAGGCCGCAAGATTGCAGAATCATAATTTTGCACCACTTTGCAAGGGCTTTACGCCGGATGGTACGCTGAAAAAATATATCAGTGATACGTTCCGCGGCGGCTGGACGGCATCTGAGAAAGGAGCCTCTATCACTTTTGAGGTAAATGGCACGGAGATTGCCGTTCAGTATCGTAAATCGGTCAATAAGCCTGCGCCGATTGCCTTAGCGATCGTGGATGGAGACGAAGAACATGCCGTGACGCTGGATGCCAATTTTGAGGAGACATGGGGCGATTCGCTGACGATCGAGACGGTGGCACATCACATAAATAACGGGCCGCATACGGTGGAGATAAGACTTACAGAGACACATGAAGAGGATGCAGTACCGTTTTATCTGACATCGGTCATTGTTTCGGCGTAATTGTATCCACATATAAATTTTTAAGACAGGAGCCTGTATATGAAAACAACCGGAAAGATAAAAAATAAAATAACGGCCGTATTCCTTATTCCGATAGCTCTTATCATTCTGCTTGGTATCGTATGTTACCAGACGGCGGCAAATGGATTGAAAGCAGAGACAGAGACCGCCACGGAAGATACGGTCAGCGCCATGGGAGAATATATGGATCTGCTCTGTAATACAGTAGAGACCAGACTGGTGGAGATACTGAATAACGACAATCTGAACAAATATTATCAGAAGTACTATAAGACGGCGGATACAGAGTCTATGGGATATTATAAGAATGCCAAGACAGCGCTTGTCACCATGAAGGGAACCAGCAGTTATCTGGAGGCTTTTTATGTGTTTGCCGAAAACGGGAATCCGCTCACTTCGACCTCGCTTGTAATTCCGTCTACCGCTTATACGGATTTTATAGCGACGCAGGAAGGCAGCATATGGGTGGATATGCCCCGGAATAAAGGACTCTGGAACGGCTATCACAGTTTTCTGGATAATGAGATAGGGATTGACACAGAGGATTATGGGATTGAATATACGAGACAGTTTGCCAAGGCCAACGGGGTCATCGTTCTGGATATCAGAAAAGAAACGATAGAAGATATGCTTGATGGCATTGACTGCGGCGCGGAAGGTTATGCGGCGTTGGTAACACCGGATGGCAGAGAGATCAGAAATACGGATGCGGCTGATATGGAGAATGTTTTTGTGGGAAGTACTTTTCTGGACGCAGTCTGGCAGGCTGAAGAGACCGGGCACGATTATGTGACTTATCAGGGCAGACGATGTCTCTTTACCTATACGCCGATTGGCAGTACGGGAATGCTGATCTGCACTTTGATCCCACAGAGTACCCTGCTTGCCAGAGTATCCATGATTAGAAACATAACGATTGTTATTGTAATATTAGCCAGTGTCATCGCCTTTGTGATCGGTAATATGATGGCAAACGGCATCAGCAAAGAAGTAAGAAATACGGTGGACGGACTGCAGAAAGTCGCGGAGGGCGATCTGACGGTTTCTTTCGTATCCGGCAGGAATGATGAATTTAAGACGCTCTCGGACAGTGTCAGCAGAACGCTCATGAGTATCCGGCAGGTTCTGACGGATATGCGGATGTTCGGCAACCGGGTAAAAGAAGCGGCCGATAATCTGACGGCGACATCAGATGAGATGGTAGAGTCCATGAGCAATATCAACGGAGCGGTGGGTGAAGTAGGCAGAGGTGTAGTAGAGCAGGCTTCCGATACGGAACAGGTTCTTAAAATGGTATCGGACTTCTCCAAGATCATGAGTCTGGTGAATACAAATACCGTAGAAATGCAGCAATCGGCGCAGACGGCCATTGAGACATCTTCCAAGGGAGAGACGTTTGTGGCGGAGTTAAATGAAAAATCTTCACAGACTGTACATATCACCAATGTTTTGGCGGAAAATATAAGTGACGTGCAGATACGTTCCGAAGATATCGGCAGTATCGTTGATACCATCAATGAGATAGCGGAGCAGACCAATCTTTTGTCGCTCAATGCCTCTATCGAAGCGGCCAGAGCGGGAGAACACGGACGCGGTTTCGCGGTCGTTGCCGAAGAGATCAGAAAACTGGCGGATCAGTCCATGCAGGCCGGCAACCAGATCAAAGGAATCGTTGACAATATCCAGAATACGACGGCTGTCACCACACAGTCTGCCAAAGAAGCGGAGGCACTGATGCGCAATCAGGTAGAGAATATCGAAAGTACGGTAGCGGTCTTTGGAGAGATCAAGACGGCTGTGGATACGTTGGTAGAGGGGCTTTCTGATGTTGTGAAACAGGTGGAGGGTATGATGAGCGATACAGATCATATCCTGTCATCTATTGAGAATATTTCCGCCGTATCCGAAGAAGCGGCGGCTTCTACAGAAGAAGTTACGGCTACAGTGACGAATCAAATGGATGAAGTGCGCAGGTTTGCGGAAGAGATTGACGTTTTGAGCAAGCAGGCCAAAGAACTGGAAAATTCCATGCAGAAGTTTGCGCTATAAATTCTGCTCTAAAATTTATGTTTAAAAAATTTACATTATAAAAATAAGGAGACTGGAAATGTTCAGAGATGATTTTGTGTGGGGCGTGGCAAGCAGCGCCTATCAGATCGAAGGAAGGGAAGAAAACGACGGCGGCGGTAAAATGATATGGGATACTTTCACGGAAGAGGGAAGGATTCTCGATGGCACGACAGCGGCCGTATCCTGCGACCATATGCACCGATATAAAGAGGATTACGCGCTGATGCGTCTGCTTGGTATCAGAGCCTATCGTTTCTCGGTAAGCTGGGCAAGGATCATGCCTGAAGGAACCGGAGTGGTAAATGAGAAAGCGATAGCGCTTTACAGAGATATGATCCTGGAGATGAAAAAGAACGGCATCGAGCCGTATCTGACGATGTATCACTGGGAGTTTCCACAGGCCCTGCAGGATAGGGGCGGCTGGTTAAATGAAGAGGTCATACAGTGGTTTGGCGAATATGCGAAAGTCGTGGCGGAGAATTTTTCAGATATATGTGAAAATTTCATGACCTTGAATGAGCCACAGTGTTTTGTAGGATTAGGGCATCTTTCGGGAGTACACGCACCGGGGAAAAAGATGACTTACAAGGAAACGTTCCAGATCGCGCACAATGCGCTGCGGGCACACGGACAGGCGGTCATTAATCTGCGTAAATACGCAAAACGACCTATCAAGGTCGGTTATGCGCCAACCTGCGGCATGGCTTATCCGGCCACAGACAGACCGGAGGACATCGAGGCGGCGAGAAAGGTATTATTTTCTTTTCATAATCCGTTAGATAACTGGACGTGGAACGTGGCCTGGTTCTCTGATCCTGTTTTTCTGGGAAAATATCCGCAGGAGGGTCTGGAAAAGTTCAAAGAATATCTTCCCGTTATCACTAAGGAAGATATGGAATTGATATCACAGCCGCTTGATTTCATGGGACAGAATATCTACAATGGCTATATGATACGTGCCGGAGCGGACGGAGAACCTGAGTATGTGGACAGAGAACCCGGTTATGCCAAAACAGCAGCCAACTGGCCGGTTACGCCGGAGTGCTTCTACTGGGGCGTAAAATTCCTTTATGAACGTTATCAACTGCCGCTTTATATTACGGAAAACGGCATGTCCTGTCATGATATTGTTTCTGCTGACGGGCAGGTACATGATCCTAACAGGATAGAATTTCTTGACCTGTATCTGTCTGCCCTGCAGAGGGCTAATGACGAAGGCGCCGATGTCCGGGGCTATTTCATGTGGACGTTTCTTGATAATTTTGAATGGGATAAAGGCTATACGGAGCGTTTCGGGATCGTGCATGTGGATTTTACAACACAGAAGAGGATTGCCAAGGACTCCGCATACTGGTATCAGAAAGTGATCGAAACAAATGGAGGAAATCTGAGCGTGAATGAACCAAAACACCCGTTATTATTTTTGAACCCTGTCTTCAAGCAGATGATATGGGGTGGTGACAGACTTGGCAGAGACTGGCCCTATCAGATACCCGGCGACAACACCGGCGAATGCTGGGCAGTCAGTGCGCATCCTAACGGTGACTGTACCGTAAAAGAGGGCGTTTACGCAGGTATGACACTGTCCAGACTGTGGGAGAAGAAACCGGAACTGTTCGGTAACACGGGCGGCGACAGATTCCCGTTATTAGTAAAAATTATTGACGCCAAAGAAGATCTAAGCATCCAGGTGCATCCGGATGACGCTTATGCCAAAGTCAACGAAAACGGTTCTTTTGGCAAGACGGAATGCTGGTATGTTCTGGACTGTAAAGAAGATTCTGCGCTGGTAGTGGGGCATAATGCGAAGAGCAAAGAGGAACTTAAGAGCATGATCCGGGAAGGTAAGTGGAAGGAACTTCTGCGGGAAGTACCTGTAAAGAAGGGTGATTTTATCCAGATTGAGCCGGGCACCGTACATGCGATCAAAGGCGGGCTGATGATCTTGGAAACACAGCAGAACAGCGATATTACTTACCGGGTATATGACTATGACCGTCTGACCGATGGCAAGCCGAGACAGCTTCATCTGGAGAAGAGCATCGACGTTATCACCGTTCCGGCGAAGTCGGTGGAGGAGAGTATTTTACAGGCGGATGACCTGTCGAAAAATACATTGAATAAACTGATTTCCTGTGATTATTATCAGGTATGGAAACTGGATATCACACAGCCGTTTAGCATGCGGCAGGATAAGCCCTATATGATAATGAGTGTTATTGAAGGGGATGGTCTGTTAAATGGACAGATGATCCGTAAAGGAGATCATTTCATCGTACCTTGTGGATACGGGGAAATGCGTATGCAGGGAAATATGCAGCTTATCCTTTCCGCGCAGGCATAAAGTTGTGAAGAGATTTTCTTGTTGGTAACATCAGTTCTGGGAGGAGTACGGTAAAACGTATCGCCAGTGTCTCGGTTCACACATTGTATATCCCGGAGGAACACTTGGCGGCTGATGTTATTTTTAAACGCAGGCTGTTTGGCCTGCGTTTTTTAACGGTTTTTTAACGGCCTGTTTTTTAACGGTATGCCTGGCAGCCTGCGTTTTGGCACCAGAAAATGTTCCTTTCACAACATACAGTAAATGCAGATACCGTGTAAAGCCGATATATTACAGATAGAAAGAATTATCGCTGATCAAGCCAGGCGAGTCAATTGAAACCAGCCGAAACCGGCCAATGCAGAAAGGAGCAGGAAACCAGATATGAAAATCGCGGTCTGTGATGATGAAAAGGCAGTCAGAGATGATATTGCTGAAAAAATACATCTGTTATTTTCTGATACGGATATTTTTTTGTATGAGAGCGGTGATGAACTGCTGGCGGCAGAAGCGGCGTTCGATATCATTTTTCTGGACATTCAGATGGAGGGCGTAAACGGCATGGAGACGGCGAAGAAACTGCGGCAGGCAGGGAGCGGCGCGGTGCTTATTTTCATTACGGCGCTCAAAGATTATGTCTTTCAGGCTTTTGATGTCGATGCCTTTCATTATCTGGTCAAACCGTTCGATAAGGCGAAATTTTATGAAGTCCTGCATCAGGCTGTACAGAGGCGGGAGGCGGAGAAGAGGCGCGAACCTGTTAAAGAAGAGAAAAGCATTTCCATAAAAAGCGGCAGGGTGACTTCTAAAATATATTTAAAAGATATTGTCTATGCAGAAGTATTCAACCGCAAGATATGTCTGCATCTGACGAATGGAGAACTGGAGTTTTACGGGAAACTGAGCGATCTGGAGAAAAAACTGGGGGACGGCTTTTTCAGGCCGCACAGGGCATACCTTGTCCAGCTTAGATATGTCTTACGATATGACGCGTCCAGTATCACGCTGGAAAACGGACAGACCATCATCATGGCGAAACAAAAATACGAAGAATTTGTCAGAAAATATTTTGAATATGCGAGAAAAGACGGCAGGTAGGATATGGATGTTGAGAAGTTGAATCAGTATTATGAAATAATAACAGCTGTTTTCGATCATCTGGAGATGCTGGCGACGGCAGGCTGTTTTTTTCTGCTGTGCCGGTATTTTTTACGGAAAAAGAAATACGCGTGGGCGAGCGGAGGCGTTTATTTTATCCTGCTGTTTGTGCAATATCATATCCCGGTCTATATGGGCGGAATGATAGCGCATATCGTGGCAGGACTTGGCGCGTTTCTTTGCATGGTCTTTCTGGAACGGACATGGCCGGAGTCATCAGGAAACCTTCCGGTCAGGGTCTTTTTTTCCTTTTTCTTTTTTACAGTGGAAGATTTAGCGACAGAAATAGCGACGGAATTATTTATTTTAGTGAGTTATAAAATGGATGGGTTTATTTTTGCCTTATGGAAGTCCGATGCGGGTCTTCAGGAAATCTATTTCTCCGCCTTTTGTTTCGGCAGCGCTTTTTTGTTTCTGGTAAAGGCCCTGCTCATGTTTTTGATGGTACTCCTTTTAAATAAAGCCTTTGTCGATAAAGAGGGACGGTACGAATGGAAAGAGATTGCTATCATGTTGATCCCTTCCGCGGCGGGGTTTACCGTGCATATGCTCAGACGGACATATGACAATATTTTGGAAGAACTGGGCTGGGATTTTTACGGGCCGTATGAAAAACAGGAAATATTGATGAGTGTCCATTGTATCATAATACTTGTTATTTTATTGTTGGTCGTCTTTCTTTTCCAGAATCTGCGCAAGAAGCAGGAAGAAGAAAAGAAGCGTGCTTTACTGCAGAGCCAGATACAGAATATGCAGTCGCATATAACGGAAACCGAGCGCATTTATGAGCGGATCGGAGGTATCAGGCATGATCTGAATAACCATGTGTATGTGATAAGCAGTCTTTTAGAGCGCAGACAATATGAGGACGCGCAGACGTATCTGGAGAAACTGCGGGGGGCGGTAGATACTTTTGAAATCTTGTTAAAGACCGGAAATCCTGTGACGGATATCATTATCAACGAAAAATGCAGGGAGGCCAGACAGAAAGGAATCACTTTTGAGGCGGATTTCCATTATGTACAGGAAGGACTCGATGTTTTTGATGTCAGCGTGATCCTGAACAATGCGCTGGAGAATGCGTTTGAGGCGGCGGCAGCTACTGCGGCGGCGTATGTTTCCTTACAGACCTGCCGGAAGAAAAACGCATATCTGATCATAGTCAGAAATTCTTATGATGGAAAGCTTCGCCTCAGTGCTGAGGGGATTCCGGAGACAACCAAGGATGACCGCGGTTTGCACGGTCTTGGACTGAAAAATATCCGCTCTGTCGTGGAAAAATATTTCGGGACATTAGCCATAGAGCAGAGCGGGAACGAGGTTATACTGACGATCATGTTGATGATCGGGGACTTTTCATGACATTTTCCGCTGTTTTCGTGACATTTGGCCCGCAGGCAGAATATTTTGTGGTACAATAAACGCAAGTTCGGCAGCTTGTGTTGTAAGAATTACTGTGTAATTCTTATTGAAATGATTTACGTATATTGTGAGGGGAGAGCCGTTATGTATGTGAATGATCTTGGTATAGGCAGAGTCCAGGCGGAAGGTTACGAAAATAACACTACAAAGACAGCAAGTACCGCAGCGGCCGCGGGAAAAAATAAAGGCAGTTATGCTGCAGCGATGAAAAATGCAGTAGATAATCAAAAAAGTGTGGCAACGCCGACATTTACGACAGCGGGCGATATTATCATAAAAGAAGCCTTTGAAAAAATGAAGACCGATCCCGAATGGGAAGAGTCGGTCATGAATAAGGTAAAAGAATATTATGCGGGTGATTATAACTATACGGCGGATTATGCGCAGACAAGTTATCTGAACCTGTCGGGAATGGGATTGACCGGTTATCCCTATTTGGGATTAGGAACGCTTGCTTCGGCGGCTTATCGAAATACGATGAATAATACACTGAATAACAGCCTGTTGGGGAGTTGGCTGTTATAAACAGACAGCATCTTCAGGCAGATTTTTGACACGGAGCAGATACTCCTGACAATTTCTGCCTTCTTCATGGTTATAAGCATAGCCCAGCTTATTGCCTACCCACAGGGCGGTATCTTCAAATAAACGGCACATTTTTTCCGTGGAAATCCAGATCGCGTTTACCGAACCGGCAGGATAGGTTTCCAGATAGGCATCCCATTCCTGCGTAGAAAGCCATTTGTACATATATTTTCCCGATTTGCCGACGCTGACGCCAAAATCAGTGAGGATCCCGACTTTCCAGGCAAGCATTTTTTCCAGCTGTTTGCGGACTGGAAAGTTCAACATATCCTGCACATAAGGAATTTCCTTACGCCAAAGACCTTTGGCAACGTTATTGAGGCACCACCAGAACTCGTTGCAGGTGCACAAATATTGTTCAAGTGTAGGTTTTTGCACATGGTAATCCTTATCTGTCGATTCCGGTATCGCAGGCAGAAGGGCGTCTTTATCCAATAAGATCTCGCAGAGGGAGTCGTCCAGGATAGTTTCTCTGGCATGTGGAATGCTTTTTACAGTCAGGTCAATGCGGCTGCCATCGGCAAACTGCATCAGATATCCGTAGCTGTTATCTTTATCAGCAGGATAGTAGGGAGATTCGTCCGGATACTGCATGAACAGCCGTTCGCCGAATCTGTCTATCCATGTTTTATCATTAATAAAAGAATGAATATCCGTTACAACATATACGATATCATAGTCTTGAAAAATATCTTTCGGTGCGTTTCTATTGGTTCTGGAACCGTTCATATAGACGGCGCGGATGCGTTCGTCTTCTTTAGCCGTATTTAAGATCAGATTAAACATTTCCTGTTCTGTGCGCATTTTATATCCCTCTTCTTGTTGTGATTCAGTCTGATATTTACTGTTATTACTCTTATTTTTGACTGATAAGTATTAGATTGTTATAAAATTATATATTATTTTGCAAGAATTTAAAAGAAAAATATGGTATCCCTGTAAATATATGATATCATTATAAAGATAAATGAGCGGATAAAGAAACAAGGAGGACAAATATGGAACAGCAGGTTTTTTCTGTAGAAAAGTATGCGCAGACCGCGAGGGAGGCTGTTGCGGAGGGGATTGTCATGTTACAGAACAATGGCGGCGTGCTCCCTCTTGCAAAGAAAAGCCGGATTGCTTTATTCGGCAGGAGCCAGTTCTGCTATTATAAGAGTGGTACGGGGTCAGGAGGTCTGGTCAACACGGCATATGTGACAGGGATCGCAGAAGCGTTTGAAAAAGATGGGCGTTATGAGTTGAATCAGAATTTAAAAGCGATTTATGAAGAATGGTTAAAAGACCATCCGTTTGATACCGGGAGCGGCTGGGCACAGGAACCGTGGTTTCAGGAGGAAATGCCGCTTTCTAAAGAGGTTGTGGCAAAGATAAGGGAAGAATCTGACACGGCTGTCATAATTATCGGACGGACGGCCGGCGAAGATAAAGACAATCTGGCGACAGAGGGAAGTTATCTGCTGACCGGGGCCGAAGAAGCAATGCTGGAAAATATCTGCGGTGTATTTGAGCGTTCCATTGTCCTGTTAAACGTTGGTAATATTATTGATATGAAATGGGTCGAAAAATATAAGCCCGCGGCGCTGCTTTATGTCTGGCAGGGCGGACAGGAGGGCGGAAACGGCGTGGTGGACGTGCTTAGCGGCGACATTTCTCCTTCGGGGCGGCTTTCCGATACGATAGCTTATGATATTGAAGATTATCCTTCTACGAAATATTATGGGGACAGCATCAGAAATTTTTATGCCGAAGATATTTATGTGGGATATCGCTATTTCTCTACGTTTGCACCGGAAAAAGTTCTGTATCCGTTCGGCTATGGACTTTCTTATACGGATTTTGCTCTGCAGGCGTCTCTTGCGCAAGGCGGGGATCTGACCCAAAATATCGCGGTAGACGTACAGATCACCAACACAGGGGCATATGCGGGCAAAGAAGTCGTGCAGGTTTTCTGTCAGGCACCGCAGGGACTGCTTGGCAAGGCAAAGAGAAGCCTGTGCGGATTTGCCAAGACAGATACGCTTTCACCGGGAGAAAAGCAGTCGCTGACGATAGAAATCCCCGTACAGTATCTGGTTTCTTATGATGATGGCGGCGTGACCGGACATAAATCCTGTAATGTATTAGAAGCAGGAGAGTATGTTTTCTATGCCGGGGAAAATGTCCGCGATGCCAGAGAAGCCGGCAGACTGACGCTTGATGAGACAAAAGTGATAGAAGAACTGGAAGAGGCGCTGGCGCCTGTCCGTGCCTTTTCTCATATGAAACCCGGTGAGTGCAAAGAAGACGGGACTTATCTTTTAGCATGGCAGGATACACCTCTTAGAACGGCTGATCCCGGACAGCGAAGAGTAGAGAGACTGCCCGAAGAATATGCTTATACGGGAGATCAAGGATACAAGCTGGCCGATGTGGAATCCGGAAAAGTGAGTATGGCGCAGTTTCTGGCGCAGCTTACGGACGAGGAACTTTGCTGTATCGTGCGCGGTGAGGGTATGTGTTCGCCGAAGGTAACGCCCGGTACGGCGGCGGCATTCGGCGGCGTGACGGAAAACCTGCAAAATTACGGCATCCCTGTAGGATGCTGTGCGGACGGGCCGAGCGGTATCCGTATGGACTGCGGTACGATTGCCTTTTCCATGCCCAACGGCACCTGTCTGGCCTGTACCTTTAATGAGGAACTGGTGCAGAGACTCTATGAATGGGAGGGGCTGGAACTGCGCAAGAACCGCATAGACACGCTGCTCGGCCCCGGCATGAACATTCACAGAAATCCATTAAACGGGCGGAATTTTGAATATTTTTCCGAAGATCCGCTTCTGACCGGAAAAATGGTGGCCGCGCAGTTAAAGGGAATGCACAAATATGACGTGACGGGAACCATCAAGCATTTTGCCTGCAATAATCAGGAGCACAGCCGTAATTTTGCCGAAGCGGTAGTATCCGAGCGGGCTTTACGGGAAATCTATCTGAAAGGTTTTGAGATTGCGGTCAAAGAAGGCGGGGCGCGCTCCATTATGTCTACATACGGCCCGGTCAACGGTTTCTGGACGGCGGGCGCATATGACCTGCTTACGACGATCCTGCGTAAGGAGTGGGGATATAAGGGTATTGTGATGACCGACTGGTGGGCGAAAGCCAATGATGAGAATGAGGAGGCTACGCTCAAAAATACCGCGGCGATGGTGAGGGGGCAGAACGACCTCTATATGGTGACAGGCGATTCTTTGAGCAATGCCAATGGCGACAATTCGCAAGAATCCCTGCAAAAAGGAACCGTTGCACGGGGCGAGTTTCAGCGCTGTGCGGCCAATATCTGCCGTTATCTGCTGACGACGCCGGCTTATTTAAGGATGCAGGACAGGGAAACGGAACTTGATAAGGCGCTGCAAAAATATGCGGAACAGGAAAACAGCGCTACAGGCCGTATTCTTTGTATCGACGGCGAAAATCCGCTTATAGACACAGTCATGATTGACACGGCCAAGGGAAAATCTACGACATTGCAGATCACCGTAAAGGAAAGAGGGCTTTATCGTCTGGAATTTTCCTGCAAGGCGGCGGAGGGAACAGGTGAACTGGCACAGCTCCCATTATCCGTATTCCAGGATAAAAAACTGGTGGAGACTGTTACGCTTTCGGGCGCTGATACAACATGGCAGAAAAAGATCATCGAATTTCCGATACCGCTCTTTAGCTATACTTTCTATGTCAAGCTGTTTTTCGGTATGAGCGGCATGGAAATAAAGGATATGAAAGTCGTTATGAGTAAGTCTATGGAAGAAGAGATCAGGCAGGCCATGCTGCGAAGGAAGGAGCAGAGTCCGGAGGAATAAGCAAAAATCACCGTAATTGTATTGCCTTCAAACCGTCATTATGATATATTAAAAATTGTTGCGGTTATTTAGTTTATTGAAAAAATAAAAGAGGGACTGCTATGATAAAAAGCGTGTTGGATTATCTGGAGAATACGGTAAGACTTTACGGAGAAAAAGAGGCATATATAGATGAAAACAGAGCGATTACTTTTCATGAGTTAAAAACGGATGCGCAAAAAATCGCCACAGGACTTTTGAAAGATGCTGGGATAGGAACGCCCGTCCTCGTATATATGGATAAATGTGTGGAATGTATCGAAGGATTTCTGGGGGTTTCTTTTACCGGGGCTTTTTATGTACCGATTGATATAGCGATGCCTTATACACGGGTAAAACTGATTATGGATACGTTAGAGGCTGCAATTATCTTAACCCGGAAAAGCGATGCGATTCCGGAAGAAATAAAAGAAACATGTGAAGTTTTTTATATTGAAGATTTATTACAAATCCGGGAAATAAATATAGAAGAATTGGCAAGAAGGGAAATGCGGAGGATTGATACAGATCCCATTTATGCAATCTTTACATCTGGTTCTACCGGCGTACCTAAAGGAGTACTTGTCAGTCAGAGGTCTGTGATCAATTTTACAGAATGGTGGTGTGAAACGTTTGAGTTTACACAGGAGGAAGTGTTTGCCAATCAGACGCCGTTTTATTTTGATGCTTCTGTAAAAGATATTTATGCGACTTTAAGATGCGGGGCAACAATGTATATAGTACCGAAGAAACTGTTTTCTTTGCCGGCACAGTTAGTCCGTTTTCTGAATGAAAAGAAGATCAACTGCATTGACTGGGTTCCCTCGGTTCTGTGTATGATTGCCAATTTCCGGACATTTGAGAAGGTGAAACCGGAATATTTGAAAAAGGTAATGTTCCTTGGGGAAGTCATGCCGACAAAGCAGTTTAATATATGGAGGCAGGCTCTGCCGGATGTAAAATATGCGAATTTATACGGCCCTACAGAAGCGACAGGAGATTGTACTTATTATAAGATTGAGAGAGAATTTGCGGATGATGAACCAATTCCAATTGGTTTTGCCTGCGAAAATACAGAAGTTATACTGCTGAATGAAAATGATCGTCCGGTCAGAGAAGATGAAATAGGAGAGATCTGTGTCAGAGGATGCTCTCTTGCGTTGGGGTATTATAATAATCAGGAAAAAACAGATGAAGTTTTTGTGGAAAATCCTTTGCAAAGATGCTATAGAGAAAGGATATACAGAACAGGCGATCTTGGAAAATATAATCAGTATGGAGAAATTATCTTTTTATCCAGAAAAGATTCGCAGGTCAAACATATGGGGCATCGTATTGAATTGGGAGAGATAGAAACTGCAATCAGTTCTTTGGAGCAGGTGGACAGGATATGCTGCATGTTTGATAAGGTTTCCCAGAAGATTGTTGCTGTGTATTCAGGAGAGATAGATGCAAAGGAAATAACGATAAGGCTTAAAGATAAACTCCCACGTTATATGCTCCCTAATATCTATCATAAAGTTGACGATATGCCGATTAATTTGAACGGGAAAATAGACAGAACTGCTTTGCAGGATCAATATATCAATACGAAAGAAAGCAGGTAGGTAAGAAAGAAGATGAGTATTAAGTCATTATCTTTTTTGGTATTTGTTCTAATTGTTTTTTGTATTTATTATGTACTGCAAAAGACGGATTTTCAGAAAATAGTTATATTATTGGCAGGGATTTTCTGCATGGTCAGTATGTCAAATATGACAGCGACAGGAATTGTTGTTGCCTTGGCATTGTGCGTTTATGGGATAGCGCTTCGGATGGAGAAATTAATCCGGGAAAATGGCGGTGCGGCATCAAAAGCTGTAAAAGGCTGGCTGGCGTTAGCCGTTTTTCTGGATATTGGTCTATTACTGTATTTTAAATTTTTTAAAAATACGTATCTTTTACTTCAGGATTTTTTATCTGTAAAAAATATAACGCTTGCAGAACTTGTAGTTCCGATTGGATTATCTTATTATACGCTGGCGCTTTATGGATATTTGATGGATATTTATCATAAAAAATATACAGCAGAGAAAGATTTTCTTCTTTTTCTTGCATATGTGACATATTTTCCTGCGATCATCGAGGGTCCGGTCAATTTATATAAAAAAGTAGCACCACAGTTTCGCGAGAGGCATTCTTTTGATGCTAACAGAGTGATCATGGGATTACAAAGATGTCTGTGGGGGTACTTTAAAAAGATTGTAATTGCGGATCGGATAGGGATTCTTGTTATGGGTATCCTTCAGGATGAAATGACAACGGGGTATTTGCTCCTTTATGCAATGGTTTTGTATAGTTTTCAGATATATACGGATTTTTCCGGTGGAATAGATGTGATCATGGGCATTTCCGAGATGCTTGATATTAGGTTGACAGAGAATTTCAGATCCCCGCTTATGTCATCAAGCGTAACGGAATATTGGGCTCGATGGCATATTTCTCTGGGTGAGTTTATGGAGAAATATATCTATTATCCGATTGCTTTGAACAGAAAAGTTATGAAATTTTCCAAAAAGATTTCCAATAAGTATTTATCCAAAGCATTTTCTTCTGCGTTGGCTTCTTTCATTGTTTTTATTATTGTAGGTATCTGGCATGGAACCGGCTGGAATTATGTTGTTTATGGATTATATCAGGCAATGTTTGTTGCCGGGGCGGTTTTGCTTATGCCGTTTTATAAAAAAGTGAAGAATATTCTGCATATAGATGATACAACACTTAGTTGGAGAATCTTTACGATTCTTAGGACTTTTACCATATTGGTGTTCGGAAGAATACTCATTAAGGCCGCGGATCTGCATGGCGTCGGGATATTTTTACAAAGGCTGTTTGCAGAGGCAAAAGCGCATACCCTTTTTGATGGTACGATCTATCAGTATGGATTAGATTATAAAAATGTATTTCTGATGTATGGGTGTATTATTCTTATTATTATAGTAGATATCCTGCATGAACGGGGAATCCATTTTAGAGAACTGCTCATGCGGCAGGGAATCGTATTTCGTTATATAATATATTATATTGCTATTTTTTCAATTATTGTTTTTGGAATCTATGGGCCGGAATTCCATTCTGCCGATTTTATATATCAGGCATTTTAGAAGGAGAAGGATAAGGTGAAAAAGAAAGTCATCGGAAGCACTAAAGTCATTGTGTTTCTTTTGGGATTTTGTTTGATTTTTGGACAGTTACAGAAGGTTCTTCATTATCATTGGGATGACGAACTGTACAATACTAATGTCTATATGAAAGAGCAGCCGGAGGATTCTTATGATGTGTTCTTTTTGGGAACCAGTGAGTTAAAGACAGCGATTTATCCGGGGGAGATTTTTCAAACGAATGGAATTACCAGTTATAATTATGCGGTGACCAATAAATCAGCGGTGACGATGTACTATCAACTGGTTTATATTCTGCGGTATCAGAAGCCTGAAGTTGTGTGCTGTGACTTCTCGGCATTGTATGATGATACATTGCCATCAGAGCGTGAAAGTGTATATCGTAAAATTGTTGATACGATGCCTGATGCTGATTTAAAATGGGATATGATAAAAAGCATACATGAGTTGGATCCTGAACAGTCGGTTCTATCTTACCTGTTTCCCATGCTTCGATATCATAGCATCTGGAGTGAGCTGAGGGAAGTACATTTTCAGAAAGATTATGTTTATCAGGATATGTCCGAAAATTATTATAATGGATGCAGTCTGATAAATGGAACGTATGATGGCGATGCTTATGACATATCGCCCATAATATGGGAGGCGGAAAAATCCGAAGAGGAGATATCGTCTCAAAATGCTGTATGGTATGATAAAATGATCGCATTGTGCCATGAAAATGATATTACCATAGTGGCGGTATTTCCCCCTTCTTTGGGAGAGGGTTATCTGCATGCCGCGAGATGGGAGACGACAAGTTCTTATTTGGAGTCAAGGGGTGTAGATATCATTGACTATAATAATTACGATGCTGTAAACCGGATAGGATTAAACATTGCAGAGGACTATATTGATAATACGCATATGTCATATAGAGGGAGTTTGAAAGTTTCCCATGATTTAGCATATATCCTGTATGACAGATATGGAATAAAAGATTGCAGAAATACAGAACAGGCCAAACAGTGGAATTCACAATGGGATTCTTTTTGTGCAGATTACAATATAGAGGATGTGTACTGAAGGTAAGAAAATTTCAGGAAAGGAATATGGTGTTAAGGATGAGAGAGGAAATTAAAGGAATTTTGACAGAAATCTGTCCGGATGTAGATTTTGAAAAAGAAAAAGAATTAATCGATGGCGGTGTGATCGATTCGTTTGCTGTTATACAGATTGTGACAGAGTTAATGGAACATTTTGATATTTTTATTGATGCAGATGATATTGAACCGGAGAATCTAAATTCACTGGATAATATTTGTGAACTGGTAAAGACCAAGAAAGAATCATGAAAAAATATACTCTCGAACAAGGTACGGTTTCTATCTATGTTTATTCTTTTGAACTGATGGATTCACGGATGTATATGGTGAAGGAAGACAATGAGATTTTTATCGTGGATCCCTGTATAGATGATGAACTGCTGCAGGATGCTGAGGGGGCAGAACGGGCAATTATTTTTTTGACGCATGAACATTATGACCATATATCCGGGGTAAATTGGCTGAAAGAACATTTTTCCTGTTCTGTATATGCAGGTAGTGTTTGTGCTGAACGGGTGAAATCGGAGAAGGAAAATCTGTCTTCAAGGTTTCCGTTTATTTTTTTACTTGATAAAGAGAAGTATGATTATGTCCGCAGTCATTTTTCGCTGCCGTATACATGCGAGGTGGAAAAATCTTTTTTGGGAAAAGGAGAATTGACTTGGAAAGGGCATCTGATAGAATTATATGAAGTAGGAGGACATTCGCCAGGGAGCAGTTTGATCATGTTCGATAAAAAGTTTCTTTTTGGTGGAGATAATGTTTTGGATAACGGGAGGGAACTTTGGGGAACTGATGGCAGTTCTGAATGCTATCGGCGGGATGTACTGCCAGTATTGCAAAAACTTGATCCGCAGATGATTGTGCTGCCGGGACATGGAGAGAGTGATCTGCTTAGTCATTTTATGAAGATATTGCTGAAAAATTCCTCACTCATCAACCGCTCCCAACAGCATAAGACTGTGTTCTGACAAAAGTTCATTCACTTCAAATATAGTTATTTTCCGGTGGAGGGCGAAGAGTATCAGGGCGTCCTGCTCCAGTTTTGGCTAGGTCTTTTTGTGACAGCAGCATATTAAGGTGTTCAGACAGGCTGCAGGTCAGTATATCCTGTTGATTCTCGATAAGATAATCCTCAATGTCCGTGGCATCTTTGATCTCGTGGTTTAATTCATCGGTTGTTTTAGTCTGGTTTGCATCCATGGTTACCATTCACGGGTTAACCTCTAGCCATTTTTAGCCCTTCTTTCGGG
>JAMPIB010000066.1 GCA_023663085.1 Ruminococcus sp.
TATAATCTTTCAAAAGGAAACCCCTCAGAACACTTTTTTACATTGTATGAAGCGGGGTGAGGGGTATGACTGTCATTCTTTATCCAATTTCTCTATCTTTACTTTCCCTTTATTCTATAGGTCAATTTGTGGTAAAATCCAGCCCATTTTTCTCCGCCCATTCATCAAATATCTGTACATAAACACTTCCACATGCATCAACAAAATCCTCATACAGATCCAACTCATGGAGTTTATCCAGATATGCATCCATATATCCTCTCCGCCTCAATATGTCAAACAGCTGACGCCTTATTTCCTTATCCTCGATACATTCTCTCACATAAAAGCGCATGATATCCTTATGGTCTATTTCCTCGTACGTTGGCAGCATAATATTATTCCTATCACCTCCAACCGTCAGATTTGCATTCGGATCCAGTTTTTCCATCTTAGAATATGAAAATCCATCAAACTGCTTCGTATCTTAGTGATAAAAAATAAAGCGTCTCTCCCTAATCGCCAACATTAACTCAACAATTGCACTCATTCTTCCCTTATCCTCCTGTAAATTCTATTTGAAGTCTGCAAAAGTATCCAAATCAAAAAGACTAATCTGCTCGTAGCCTTCCTTAGTTTCATTTTCTCCTTTTATATTCCTCTGTCCTTCTGCTTCCTTCTCTTCTTTCTTTTCCATAACATAAATATCCAAACCATTATTTCCCTTTTGAATTGCCAATGGCATAACCGAACACAATTCAGCGATTAGTCCCTCCGCTTTCTTTGTCGCTCGACTCCCTGTACCTTGCAGCCTTTCTTTATAAGCCGTAATAATTTCATCCTTTGTAATCACTCCCGAAGCCGCCATAAGCGGAATCTGCTCGATCAACTCTGTCGCTGTCTGCCAGCCAATATTCAGATTAAAATTAATATACTCTTTCCATTCCCCTAACAGATTCTGTACTCCTTCTTTCTTTTCAGAAGCAATCTGATCAAAATCAGGGTACTCAAATCCCACATTCTCCAGTTTCCGACGTTCCTCCAGAATCCTCTGCGTTATTTCAGAATCATAGCAACTCATATATTCTACGTCATCAAAACATACGCTATAGTATCTGCCAAAGTAATGTAAGCGGCTATATATTAAAAATGTAAAATCTTCAATGGAAATTTTGCATTTCAAATGCGCTGTAACTGCTGTATACAAAACTTCTATTTCTACAACACCGTACCACCTGATATAAGTTTTCGCCGCCTCTGCCAATCTGTCATATTTTCCACCTGCTTTTATTCTCGAAGCATACACTTCTTTTACCGCTCCCGGCACGAAAACCACATATGTATTTGTGTCTGGAAAAGTACAGAATCCAAAAGAATACAGCTTTGCCAACGTACATTTTTCACTGCTGTCAATCCACCCTTCCTGCAGCAGTTCCGACAGCATTTTTCTCATTTCCGGTGTTATAAACATCAGCATCTCATCAGGTTTTTCCAAAAGAACCTTTAGCATTTCTGAGCGTAATGCGTCTGTCGGCTTCTTTTGACAGACTTCTTTTAATCCCATTAACACAGCATGCTCTTCTCTGATCAGTTCATCATCTATGAGTGCCAGAATACTCCCCACCTGAATCTGCTCAGAAATTTCTGCCCGCCACTCCTCATCCCATTCCTCATCGTCTTCATAGTACGGATACTGCTCCGGTGCATCACCCACCGCTCTTATTACTTCCGGCTTCTTCACAGTACCTTCCCGAATTTCCAAAACTTTAATAGTAAACTGCCACATATCGCCAAAGTCAAACAAATAAGTAAAGGTTTGTCCGTGGCGCAGTTCCAATTCTCTCAAGCTTGTCTCCACAGAAAGATCCTGATTCGAATTCATAACCGCCGGCGGCATATATATTTTTTTCATCATCCCATGCCCAACTGTAAACTCGAAAAGATGGTCATCATCAAAATCAACCGCCGTCTGGATCATCTCATGTAAATCATACAGAGAATCGTCCATATTCATTCTAATGACACGGATACAATCTGTATTTCTTATTGAAACCTGCAGATCAATGGTCTGTTTTCTATCATGTACTTCTGTTTTCTCAAATGTGTCTAATAAGTTCCCCTCTTTCTTTCCCTGCACAAATCCAATGATACAGGCCTTATAAGCATGTTTCATCGCAGTATCCAAATCAGCATCCTGATACACATTCATATTCATATTCATATTCATATACAATTTAACTATCTTTTTTAAGAGCGGCAGCGGCTCTATTACCCAATAGGATTTACATTTATCCTCTTCCTTCGGTTTCTCCCATATTTTTATTAGATTAAGTTCCTCCAGATAAGGCGTAATATACTCCAGATGATAGAAATAAGGAGCCCCACTGTTTCCGGAGCATTGATACTTCACTCCAGCACATAAATTCTGTTTCGACATTCCCTCCATAAAACTTTCCATATAAATCTGCCACATTTCCGCTCTATTATCAGAATACCAAATCCGCTCATTATTTGCGAACGTTCCATCAAATAATATGTTTACCAGAAATAAAGCATATTGTTCCCATACAGAAGCATTACAATAATGCAGATAATTCCGCCCCTGTTGTAATATCGTACCTGCTGAATTAAGTTCCAGAATTTTGTATTTCAATGCAATATAATAGAAAAAATTGATGATCGGATACTGATTTTGAATATAGACCGGCTTATCATACTTTTCCTGTACATGAAAAAGACCATTTAGCACAAAGCAATCTTTCTTTCCAATATTTCCTGTTTTCTTCGACAATTTCGCCTTGTTACCTATTACATAGTTACAAAATGCCGTAAAATCTTCGCAAATGACTAAAACTTCCTTTTCCAACTCCTTTAAATTATCCTGCATCATATAAATCCTCAAAAGAATCTCCTGTCTCAAACACTGATAACACATGATTCGTTATAATATGGAATCAAAGCATCATGTGTCATCAATTTCATTTCTTCTGCTTTCGCCTGTGCAAGCAAAATCCGATCAAAAGGATCTTTATGCAACGGAGCATTTTGTGGACGCACCAAAGTCTCTAATAAAGCCACATGTTTGTTATAAATCGACAATGAAATGAAACCATTTGCTTCACATCCATTTTCGAGCTGTTTCCCGCTGTATAAAAATGTTTCTGGATGCGCCATATGTTTTATCGTAATCTCCCATACAGAAGCCACACTGTAATAGATTTCATTACCCTCGTCAAGGATCATTACCCTCGCTTCGTTAGGCAATTCCTCTGAATCCAATACAGACCATATTGCAATATGTGTATCAAGTAAAATCTTCATCAAACATCCACCCCAAACAATTCCGCAATTTCGTCATTGCATTCGTCTATATCATGACCGTCTGCAATAAATTTCTGTCCTTTCATGCTTCCAAGTCTACGCTTTTTCCCCGTTGCTGTGTCATTACTTACAACTTTATCCTTTAATTCTGTTGGCCGCACAAACCGTTGTATCATATCAAGAATAAAACGCAGGCTGTCATCTGAAAGCCCTTCCAAGGATTGTGTAATCTGATTTTGTAATGTTGACATAGCAAACCCCTTCTTTCCTGAATAGTTATATTATATCTGCTCTGCAAAAACTATTGTATCAAAAAAAGTCAAATCGCTTATGCTCTTATTTTATCCTATCCGAACCACAATTACAACAGAAGCGATACAATCAGAACAAGTATAAAAAGTTTCCATAATCATATCTGCCAAAACCGCTATCTCTTATGACAGCCTTCATATCCGCATGGTCTGCTTACAATGCAGAGAAGATTATTTGTAATCTTTCTTTAAGTTCCGGAATTTCTTTCATAATATAATCCGTTCTGACTTCTTACCTCTCATAGAGCTTCACCTCGTCTTTGCCAATCACTTCCAAAAACTGTTTGTCCTTAATGGCGCTTTTTACTACCAGATCAACGTGGCACTGAAATACATCCTCCAAATCCGCGATCATACCACAGTATGAAAGAAGCCCTTTCATGTTTCCTTTTTGTATCAAGAAATCCAAGTCACTTTTTTCATCCGCCTCGCCCCGTGCATAGGAACCAAAGAGGCTGAGTGCATCCACGCCATAATGAATGGCTATCGGCATTGCTTTTGTTCTGATCTCATCTATTGTATAAGGCATTTCACAACCTCCCTTTTCAAATCCTATCCTGTTACAACATTTCCTTTTTCTCATTTTATCCTATTCGGATTCCAATTACAACAGAAACAAAAAAGGGCATCCGAAAGCCTCGTCACCGTTCTATTTTGTTACATCCGTATGGAACGTGTGGGTGGAAAACGGCTATCTGACGACCATCAAACAGTCCGCGGAAGATATGGCGAGACAGACGATACGTTTGATGTTTGATATCATCGCAGGCAAAGAAAGTCATAAGCAAATTGTCTTTGAAGCACAGCTTAGAGAGAGAATCTACGGCAAAATTGCTTATGAGAAAGTTTTTCGGCTTAAATTGGAATTATGATAGGCCGGATCGTTCGTTACATCTGCACCAAACCAGTCAACGGGTTGAAACGCTTCAGCCATTTCCCGGTTGGGAAACTCTACTTCCGCTATGATAAGGCCCGAAAAAGGCGCTTCAAAAATATCCAGTTCTATTGTCAGACTGATCTGGTCATCTGTCATCTGAAAATCTGACGCGAATGTCGGATTTTCCACAGGAATTAAATACCGTCTCTTGGAGATGATATTTCCGTCTGCTTTTTCCCGTAAATGATAATAAGATTGCTCATTTAACGGGAGGTTGTACTCCTCTCTGGCTAATAGTCCCTTTCCTTTGTAGGTAAGATAATAAGAGTCGTCTTCTTTGCGGATCCTGACAACCGGGTCGGTGTTTAAGTAAGCCTGTTCGATGAGGTGGAAAGGATACTGCTCTAAATTGACCGGAAGAGTCTTGATGGTGAATTTGCGTTCGATTTCCATATGGGTGTGCCTCCTGTGGGTGGTGATGGTGGCCGCGAAGCGCCAGAGCCTGCGGGCGGAGGAAGAAGTTTCTGCTTTAAGGCACGCTTTCGCTCCGTGAAAAAGCGCAACGGTGCTAAGCTCGTAGAAAACCTCGCTAACCACCGGCGTTTTTCAAGGGCCTTTCAGCAGAAGCCTTTTCCTCCGCCCGCAGGCTCTGGCGCTTTGCGGTTGTTTCTATGATATATTGTTATATATCATAGCATATTTTTGAATAAAAATCTGTGTTATTGAAAAATTTTCCTGCTTTTAATTGAACATAAGACGAAAGTAGATTACAATGTATGTATGCAGTTTAAATATTGTATGGCAGTATTGCCATAATAAAATAGAAAGGGATGAACAAAAATGAGCAAAGTATGTGTTTTTTTTGCAACGGGATTCGAGGAAATAGAGGCTTTGACGGTAGTGGACATTCTGCGCCGGGCGGGAATTGACGTGGATATGGTTTCTATTACAGGAGAAAAGAAAGTGACCGGCTCACATAAGATCACAGTGGAAATGGATAAACTGTTTACAGAAGTTGATTTTGAAAAAACAGATATGATCGTTTTGCCGGGAGGTATGCCGGGAACGACGAATCTGGAGGCGTTCGAGCCGTTAATGAAACAGGTGGAGGATTTTCATGCCAAAAAGAAATTTATCGCGGCAATCTGCGCGGCGCCGAGCATTTTCGGACACAGAGGGATGTTGAAAGGGATTCCGGCCTGCTCCAATCCGGGATTTGAGAGCCATTTAGAGGGTGCCGATGTGAAGCAGGAACCTGCGGTGGCAGCGGGACATATTATCACAAGCCGCGGCATGGGAACAGCGATACCGTTCGGACTGGCTATTCTGGAGCAGTTAGCGGACAGCGAAGCGGTCCTTAAAATGAAAGAAAAGATCGTATATTAAAAGATAATAGCAAAACTTACCAAAATATTTTTTTGCAATCCGTTTATACTAACATCAAGATAAGTGATAAAAACACGCTTAAACAGATAACATGATCCGGTTTCGGATCAACTGTGAACATTCTGGGATAAGCGGTGTGAGGATCGCTTATCTCAAATATAGATAAAAGATGAAATGTATTTTCGGAGGTGAAAGAAAATGGCAAGTAACAAAACTAATAGAGTTGAAGTTCCGGAAGCGAAAGCAGCAATGGATCGTTTCAAGACAGAGGTTGCTTCTGAATTAGGTGTAAACTTAAAAGAAGGTTACAATGGTGATCTGACATCTAAAGAAGCAGGTTCTATCGGCGGTGAGATGGTTCGTAGAATGATCAAGAAACAGGAAGAGCAGATGAAATAACAACCGCTTCGGAAACGTGAATGTGAGAATGACCCGTCTGGAAACAGACGGGTTGTTTTTTGCGGGAAAATATAGTACAATATGTTTGAAAATACGGATTACCCGTAAGGTGCGTCCTGACGGGATATCCCATGTAGATTCTGACGCTCGAAGACCAGTTCTGAGAGGAAAGGCCGCCGATATTGTTTCATTATGTTAGTGCGCCTGAAATCCGGGCGTGCTTTTTTGTGTGCCCGCGAGTGTGAGAAAAAATGAAATCATAAAAAGAAAAGGAGCAACAGGTATGAAAAAGAAAGTATTAGCGGTAATCATGAGTATGGTGTGTATATTAGGCTGTTTAGCAGGATGCGGCGCGGCGGAGAAGGGAAAAACTGACGTTAGTGTCGGTTCTCTAAAGGGACCGACTTCCATGGGGCTTGTTTATCTGATGAGTCAGTCCCAAAAGGGTGAAGCGGCGGAGAACTACACATTTACTATGGAGACGGCGGCCGATGAACTGCTGGTGCAGGTCGTTTCGGGGGATATGGATATTGCGCTGGTGCCGGCCAATGTGGCAAGTATTCTGTATCATAAGAC
This sequence comes from Ruminococcus sp., assembly GCA_023663085.1. Lineage (GTDB taxonomy): Bacteria > Bacillota > Clostridia > Lachnospirales > Lachnospiraceae > UBA3282. The sequence goes on from JAMPIB010000066.1 coordinate 6,850, forward strand.
AGAGGGCGGCATTTCGGTCATTGATATCAATACACTGGGCGTTTTATATATGGTGTCGGGAGATAGTTCTCTCCAGTCCATGGAGACACTGAAGGGCAGGACAATTTATCTGACAGGAAAAGGTACAACGCCGGATTATGTGTTACAGTATCTTCTGACGGAAAATGGTCTTACGCTTGAGGATGTGACTTTGGAATATAAATCGGAGGCTGCGGAAGTGGTGGCGGTTCTGACGGAAAACAGCGACGCTGTCGGGGTGCTGCCGCAGCCTTTTGCAACCGTGGCTTGTATGCAGAATGAGGCGTTGTCAGTTGTTATGGATCTGACAAAAGAATGGTCTGCTATACAGGGAGAGGGCGGAAGTAGTCTGGTAACAGGTGTTACGATTGTGAGAAATGACTTTTTGCAGGAAAATCCGCAGGCGGTTGCTTCTTTTATGGAAGAGCATGAAAAGAGTGCGGCTTTTGCTAATGAAAATGTACAGGAAGCGGCGGAACTGACAGCTTCTTACGGTATTATCGAAAAAGCGCCTGTAGCGGCTAAGGCAATGCCTTATTGTAACATTACATATATGGATGGAGAAGATATGAAGACGGCGCTTTCCGGTTATCTGGAAGTATTGTTTGAGCAGGACGCATCTTCTATAGGCGGCAGCCTGCCAGCGGACGATTTTTATTATATCCCGTAAAGAAATCGTATGACGAGGTGTTTTGTGGATCATAATTCTGATAAGAGGAAAAGTTCATTACAAAAAATAGCAGTTGTTATGTTCTGGTTATGCGTCTGGCAGCTTGCGGCTGTTTTTACGCATAACCGGATTCTTCTGGTCGGCCCGATACAGGTGGGAAAAGCTTTTTTGGAAAATCTGTGCAGAGCGGATTTTTACAAAATTGTCTTTTTTTCGCTGAGCCGCATCGGGGCCGGTTTTTTTCTGGCGCTTTTTATGGGCATTTTTTTGGGGGCTGTCAGTTATCGCTATAGGATGGTGGAAATGCTTCTGGCGCCTGTCATGACGACGCTTAAATCCATCCCGGTAGCATCTTTTGTCGTTTTACTGCTCATATGGTTCGGTTCCGGCCGGTTGTCTTTTTTTATCAGCTTTTTAATTGTTTTTCCCAATCTTTATGTTGCTACGATGGCGGGGTTAAAAAGTACGGATGAGAAGCTTTTGGAAATGGCGGAGGTTTTCGGCATGTCGGGCGTGGACCGTCTCTTCTATCTGTACAGGCCGGCGCTCATGCCTTATCTGATAAGCAGCCTGAAGATCTCTCTGGGGATGAGCTGGAAGTCGGGGGTTGCGGCGGAGGTGATCGGGACGCCTGTTTTTTCTCTTGGAGAGCGGCTGTATATGTCGAAAATCTATCTGGATACCGCCGGTCTGTTCGCCTGGACGCTTCTGGTCATCCTGCTGAGTTTCTTATTTGAAAAGGCCATATTATATATAGTAGAAAAATTTGCGGACTGGAAACCGTATCCGAGGGTCAGAAGCATGGCGGGTACAGAGAAAATAGCGAAGCCGCAGACAGAAAGCGCGGAAGAAAAACAACCGCAGGAGGGAAAGGATAAAAAAACTGGTAACGGCCAGACGATCCGTATCAGTCATGTGAGCAAAGCATACGGGGAGCAGCAGGTCATAAAAAATCTGTCGTTTACTTTAGAGGCGGGTGGACATTATTGTCTGATGGCGCCTTCCGGCGGCGGGAAAACGACGCTGCTTAATCTCATAAACCGTACCGTCCATATGGATGAGGGGACGATAGAGGGGGTTCCTTCCCGCATCGGCATGGTTTTTCAGGAAAACAGATTATGTGAAGAGTATGATATAATAACAAATGTTATGCTAACAATGAGAAGTACGCAGGAGGCTGTGGCGCAGATCAGTGATGAGGCACGTCAGATCCTGCCGGAAGAATGCCTGGTCAGACCAGTCAGTGAACTGAGCGGCGGGATGAAGCGGCGCTGCGTCGTTTTGCGCGCGATGCTTTCCGGGGCGGAATTTATCATCATGGACGAGCCGTTTACCGGATTGGACGAAGAAAACCGCAAAAGGACGGCGGAATATATATTACAGAGGCTTGGCGGACGCACGCTGCTTGTCACGACGCACAGGATGGAAGATGTGGAGTTGTTAGGAGCGGTGAAGATAGAAATATAGAAAGGCGTGGTTATTTATATGGAAACAAGAGTAGCTTTGGTGGGGATCATTGTGGAAAACAGGGAAGAAGTTGACAGACTGAACAGGATATTGCATGATTATGCTGAATATATCATTGGCAGAATGGGGATTCCTTATAGTAAAAAGAATATGAATGTCATCAGTATCGTACTGGATGCCCCTGAGGAAAAAATCAGCGCGCTCTCCGGTAAGATCGGGATGCTGCGCGGAATCAGTTCAAAAGTGATTTATGGAAAGAAATGCTAGTATTTTCCCGCCGTTTGTGCTATAATTTCTAAATGACTGTGACCGGGAATAAATTAAGGGTTCCTGTTAAGTGTGATAGATGTTGCAGAGGTATATTGAAGGAGGAAACCAGTCTATGAGTTTACAGGTAGAGAAATTAGAGAAAAACATGGCAAAGATCACGATTGAAGCGAGTGCACAGGAGTTAGATAAGGCAATCGAGTCAGCGTATCAGAAACAGAAAGGCAAGATCAGCATCCCCGGCTTTAGAAAGGGTAAGGTTCCCCGCCAGATCATTGAGAAAATGTACGGCAAAGAGGTTTTTTACGAAGATGCGGCCAACGCTCTGATCCCGGATGCTTATGAGAAAGCGCTGGAGGAATGCGAGGAAGATGTCGTATCTTCTCCGAAGATTGAAGTGACCCAGATCGAAGCGGGCAAACCGTTTATCTTTACCGCGACAGTCGCTTTAAAGCCGGAAGTGAAATTGGGAAAATATAAGGGCGTTAAGGTAGATAAGGCCGATACGGATGTAACCGACGAGGAAGTGAACGAAGTCATTGAAAGAGAGCGGGAGAATAATGCCAGAAGCATTTCCGTAGAGGACAGACCTGTAAAAGACGGGGACATGACGGTCATTGATTTTGAGGGATTTGTTGACGGTGTTGCTTTCGAGGGCGGCAAAGGTGAAAATCACCCGCTGACGATTGGTTCGGGAGCTTTTATTCCCGGATTCGAGGAGCAATTAGTCGGTGCGGAGATCGGCAAGGAAGTGGAAGTGAACGTTACTTTCCCGGAAGATTATCAGGCGGAAGAGTTAAAGGGCAAGGCGGCTCTCTTTAAATGCACTGTTAAGGAGATCAAAGAGAAGGAACTTCCGGAAGTGGATGATGAATTTGCCAGTGAAGTTTCTGAGTTTGATACATTAGAAGCCTATAAAGCAGACGTAAAGAAGAATCTGGAAGAAAAGAAAGCCAAAGAAGCAAAAGACGCCAAGGAAGAAGCGGTCATCGAGGCTATCGTAGAAGCCTCCGAGATGGAGATTCCTGAAGCGATGATTGAGACACAGCAGAGACAGATGGTGGATGAGTTCGCACAGAGGATGACAATGCAGGGTATTTCCATGGAGCAGTATTTCCAGTTCACCGGAGCAAGTTACCCGCAGATGATCGAGCAGGTAAAACCCCAGGCTGAGAAGAGGATCCAGGCAAGACTCGTACTCGAAGCGGTCGCAGAGGCTGAGAAAATTGAAGTAAGCGATGAAGAGTTTGATAAAGAGATGGAGTCCATGGCGGAAGTTTACCAGATGGAAACTGCCAAAGTCAAAGAGATGTTAGGCGAAAAAGAAATGAAGAACATCAGACAGGATCTGGCGGTGAAAAAAGCGGCGGAATTTGTTGTAGAGAACGCCAAAGAAAAATAAGAAAAGGATGCGAAGATGTTTTTGTGTGTTGCCCGGACCGGCGCCGGGCAGGAATGGAGGATTATTATGGCGTTAGTACCTTATGTCATCGAGCAGACCTCAAAAGGGGAACGCTCATACGACATTTATTCAAGACTTTTAAAAGAAAGAATTATTTTTCTCGGAGAAGAGGTAAATGAGACAACGGCCAGTCTGGTCGTTGCGCAGATGCTGTTTCTGGAATCCGAAGATCCGGAGAAGGATATCAACCTTTATATTAACAGTCCGGGCGGTTCTGTAACGGCCGGTATGGCGATTTATGATACGATGCGCTTTATCAAGTGCGATGTTTCCACCGTATGTATCGGTATGGCGGCGAGTATGGGAGCATTTTTGCTGGCAGGCGGCACGAAAGGAAAGAGAATGGCGCTGCCGAATGCGGAGATCATGATCCATCAGCCTCTTGGCGGAGCGCAGGGACAGGCAACGGAAATTGAGATTGCGGCTAAGCATATTTTGCAGACCAAAGAAAAACTCAATAAGATTCTGGCGGAAAATACCGGACAGGATTATGAAGTAATTGCGGCGGATACGGAACGTGATAATTGGAAATCCGCTGAAGAGGCGCTGGCGTATGGTTTGATCGACCGCGTGATAACCAATCATGGAGAGGCTGCAAAACAGTAGAAAAAGAAAGGCAATGGCTATTGAAAATGACGGGAAGAAATTCTGACGACAAGGTAAGATGTTCTTTTTGTAATAAAACGCAGGATCAGGTTCGGAAGATGATCGCCGGGCCGGGAAATGTTTATATCTGTGATGAATGTGTCGATATCTGTGCCGATATCATCGAGGAAGAATATGAAGAAGAGACGGAAACAGGAGATGTGGAGATCAATCTCTTAAAACCCGCTCAGATCAAGAAATTTCTGGATGACTATGTGATTGGTCAGGAGGCGGCCAAAAAAGTACTGGCGGTTTCTGTATACAATCATTATAAAAGGGTAATGGCGCCGCCGGATGAGGACGGCGTGGAACTGCAGAAAAGTAATATCATCATGATAGGGCCTACCGGTTCCGGCAAGACCTATCTGGCGCAGACACTGGCCAAGATCATCAACGTACCGTTTGCTATTGCAGACGCCACGACTCTTACCGAGGCCGGATATGTCGGCGAAGATGTAGAAAATATCCTGCTGAAACTGATCCAGGCGGCGGATTATGATGTTGACCGCGCGCAGTTTGGCATTATTTACATCGACGAAATTGATAAAATAACGAAAAAAAGTGAAAATGTTTCCATAACAAGAGACGTTTCCGGAGAAGGCGTACAGCAGGCGCTTTTAAAGATCATTGAGGGCACGGTGGCCAGCGTTCCCCCGCAGGGAGGCAGAAAGCATCCGCATCAGGAACTGATCCAGATTGATACTTCCAATATCCTCTTTTTGTGCGGTGGCGCGTTCGACGGTCTGGAAAAGATTGTAGAAGAGAGACTGGACAGAAATTCAATCGGTTTTAATGCGCAGATCACGGAGAAGAGCAGTAAAGAGATCGGGGCCGTTTTAAAAGAAGTGGAATCACAGGATCTGATGAAATTTGGTCTGATTCCGGAATTTATCGGGCGTGTGCCGATTACGGTCACGCTGGAAGGACTGGATAAAGAGGCGCTGATCCGAATCTTAAAAGAGCCTAAGAATGCGCTGATCAAGCAGTATCAGAAGCTTTTTGAGTTCGATGAGGTGAAGCTGGAAGTGGAAGAAGAGGCAATTGATAAGATCGCCGAGCTGGCTTACGCGAAAAAGACCGGTGCCAGAGGACTTCGCTCTATTATGGAAAATGTGATGATGGATGTTATGTATGAAATACCGTCTGATGATACTATTTCGGAGTGCGTCATCACCAAAGAGGCGGTTGAAGGAAAGGAAGAGCCGCTCGTGCATTATCGGAATAGTCTGCTGCACGCAGAAATAAGCTGAAAATCAACGTTTATCAGGGGGACGTCGTCGGGTAGTTGGGCGGCGTTTCATGCACTTTATCTTAGGAGAAAGCGTCATGAGTGAAGAAAAAGAAGCAAAAACTACAATTACAATAGAACAGGAAATGCCGGCCGTGACTTTGCGTGGACTCACTATTTTTCCGGAAATGATCATTCATTTTGACTTAAGCAGGCCGAAGTCAGTGTTATCAATAGAGGAGGCTATGCTGGGAAATCAGAAGCTTTTTGTGGTGACACAGGTCGATCCGAATGAAAACGAACCGAAATTTGAAGGGCTTTATCCGGTTGGAACGATTGTTATGGTAAAGCAGGTGACAAAACTGCCGAATCAGATGGTGCGGGTTCTGGTGGAAGGGATATCCAGAGCCAGACTGTGCTCTATACAGGATGAAGAGGAATTTTTGACTGCCGTGGTCAATCCTTTTTCTTCTACGATAGAGGATACAGACGAGGCGGAACTGGAGGCAATGTTACGTACACTGAAAGAAGCCTTTGCCCGTTATACGGCGTGTTTTCCGAAGATTGGCGGGACGATCAGCAGGCAGGTTGAGGAAAGCATGGATTTGGAGCGGCTGATCGATCAGATTACGGTAAATATTCCGCTCTCCTTTCAGAAAAAGCAGGAAGTATTAGGCACGGTTTCCCTGAAAGAGCGTTTTTATGTTCTGACAGGGATCCTGGCGAATGAAGTCAATATCATACAGATCAAGAATAATCTGACCATGCAGGTCAAAAAGCGGCTCGATCAGAATCAGAAAGACTATATCCTGCGGGAGCAGCTGCGTTATATCCGCAAAGAGATAGGAGAAGACGATACTTTTTCGGAGACAGAACAGTTTGAAGAAGCGCTGGTGAAGCTAAAGGCAGGCAAAGAAGTAAAAGACAAGATACGCAAGGAAATATCCCGTTTTAAGAGCGTAGCGGGGAGCAGTTCGGAGAGCGCTGTGGAGCGCGCCTACATAGAGACGCTGTTGGAACTTCCGTGGGAGAAGGCTTCACGGGACAGTACCGATCTGGACAAAGCGCAGGAAATACTGGAAAATGACCATTACGGTCTGGATAAGGTAAAAGAGCGCATTATGGAATTTCTGGCTGTGCGCATCATGACAAAGAAAGGCGAAAGCCCTATCATCTGTCTGGTGGGGCCGCCGGGTACGGGGAAAACATCGATCGCTAAAAGTATCGCTGAAGCGCTGCATAAAAAGTATGTCCGTATCTGTCTGGGCGGTGTGCGGGATGAAGCGGAGATCAGGGGACATCGTAAGACATATGTGGGCGCTATGCCGGGCCGGATCGTAAATGGTCTGCGGCAGGCGGGCGTGAAAAATCCGCTGATGCTTTTAGATGAGATTGATAAAGTGAGCAGCGACTATAAAGGGGATACGTCCTCCGCGCTTTTGGAAGTACTGGATAACGAGCAGAACAGCCATTTCCGGGATCATTATGTGGAGATACCGATTGATTTATCAGAAGTATTATTTATTGCCACGGCTAACTCTACAGAAACGATTCCCAGACCGCTTTTGGACAGAATGGAACTTATCGAAGTCAACAGTTATACAGCCAATGAGAAATTCCACATTGCCAAAGAGCATCTGCTGAACAAGCAGCTTCAAAGAAACGGATTATCCGCTGATATTTTGCAGATCACGGACAGCGCGCTGCGGGATATCATAGCCTTTTATACCAAGGAGGCGGGCGTGCGCGGCTTAGAACGTAAGATTGGAGAAGTCTGCCGCAAATCCGCCAGAGAAATTTTACAGAAAAAGAAGAAAAAGATAAAAGTGACCTCATCGAATCTGTCCGCTTATCTTGGCAAAACGAAATACGACCGTATCATGGCCAATGAAAAAGATGAGATTGGTATCGTGCGCGGTCTGGCCTGGACAAGTGTAGGCGGCGAGACATTGCAGATAGAAGTCAATAAGATGCCGGGCAAGGGTGAACTTGACCTGACCGGTCAAATGGGAGACGTCATGAAGGAGTCAGCCCTGATCGCCATGAGTTATGTGCGTTCCATCAGCCGGGATTATAAAGTGCCGGATAAGACTTTTAAGGAAAATGACTTTCATCTGCATATACCGGAGGGCGCAGTACCCAAAGACGGCCCATCGGCGGGCATCACTATGGCGACGGCTATTTTATCGCTTGTGGCAGGTATCCCGATACGGGCCAGAGTCGCTATGACCGGCGAGATCACTCTGCGCGGAAGAGTGCTTCCGATCGGCGGTCTGAAAGAGAAACTTCTGGCGGCTAAAATGGCAGGGATAGAGACCGTACTTGTGCCGAAGAAAAATGAGAAAGATATCGAGGAGATTGGCACAGAGATAAAAAAGGACCTGCAGATCTATTATGTGGAGACAATGGAAGAAGTCATGAAATATGCTGCGGCGAAGTAAAAAGGAGGGGAGCGCCATGGTCATTAAGAATGTGGAACTGGAAAGAGTCTGTGGGATCACGAGCACACTGCCGGAGAATACGCTGCCTGAGTTCGCTTTTTCCGGAAAGAGTAATGTCGGGAAATCTTCACTCATCAACGGACTGATGAACCGCAAGGCGTTAGCCAGAACGAGCGCCAAGCCGGGGAAGACACAGACCATCAATTACTATAATATCAACGAACAGATGTATTTTGTGGATCTGCCGGGATATGGCTATGCGACGGCGAATGAGCAGGTGAAGGCACAGTGGGGAAAACTCATTGAAGATTATCTGCACCAGTCAAAAAAGATCAGAGCAGTCTTTCTTCTGGTCGATATCCGGCACGCCCCTTCCGAAAACGACTGTATTATGTATGACTGGATCGTGGAAAGAGGGTATAAGCCGATCATCATTGCCACGAAACTGGATAAGATCAAACGCAGTCAGATAGAGAAACAAAAGAAACTGATCTGCGATACTTTGCAGGTAGAAAACGACACAATTGTCATACCGTATTCAGCCTTGTCGAAGCAGGGCAGAGATGAGATTTATGAACTGCTTGATGGAATGCTGGCGGAGGAATGAGCGAGGAGCAGGTTATGAAAAAAGAAGCTGTCACATATATAAAAGTAGTTTTAAATTTATTGACTGCACTGGTTATCTTTTTGCTGGCTGTTTTTTTGCTGCCACGTATTATTTTATTTTTCATGCCTTTTGTCATAGGCTGGGTCATTTCCCTGATCGCGGCGCCGCTTGTAAGATTTCTGGAAGAAAAGCTGAAAATCCGGCGTAAGGCGGTTTCGGCCTTTGTGATCGTCGCGGTTCTGGCGGTAGTCATCCTGCTTGTTTACAGCATTCTCGGTAAGTTGGTCAGAGAATTGATCGCCTTTATCAATGAACTGCCTGCCATGTGGCAGGGGATTGAGGCGGAATTTCAACATGTCGGCGATAATCTGGCAGGAGTTTATAACAGGCTTCCCCATGATATACGGGATAAAATGACAACTTTCGGCAACAGTCTCGGAGATTATTTTTCTGATTTTATCGGTAGTATCGGAACGCCTACCTTTACGGCGGTGGGAAATTTTGCCAAGCAGCTGCCCGATATTTTTATGGCGGTCATCATGACCCTGCTGTCTTCTTACTTTTTCGTGTCAGACAAGAATTATCTGGCGGAATTTTGTAAAAAGTATATGCCGGCGGGTGTTTATTACCGTTTGGGATTGATACGCAGAAGTTTCCGCAATGCTGTCGGAGGTTATTTCAAAGCACAGTTTAAAATAGAAGTATGGATTTATTTTCTGATATTGATCGGTTTTCTGATATTAAGGATAAATTATGCGTCCCTGATCGCTTTTGGCATTGCGCTTCTTGATCTGCTCCCGGTCTTTGGTACCGGCACGATCATGGTTCCCTGGGCGGTCATTGAAATCCTCAGCGGAGAATACAAGATGGCCATAGGGCTTTTGATCATCTGGTGTGTCGGTCAGCTTGTCAGACAGGTGATACAGCCGAAGATCATGGGGGACTCTATCGGCATTGACCCCATCCCGACGATATTTTTACTCTATATCGGCTATCAGGCGGCGGGTGTCCTGGGTATGATCCTGGCTTTGCCTATCGGCATCATCCTCATCAATCTGAATGAAGAAGGCGTTTTCGATACGACCAAGGAAAGCCTCAGCATTCTGGTAGCAGGATTTAATAAGTTCAGGCGGCTCCGCCCGGAAGATAAGGCCATTGTGAATGAATATGAAAAAGAACTGAAGGATACTTACCAGAAAGAGGAGTTAGCTCATAAGGAGGTTGACCATGAGAGTCACAGTTTATAATTGCAGAGAATTTGATGAGAAAGAGTTATTTTTGCGATATGAAAAGGAATTTGGTATGGAGCTGGTATTGTGCAATGATGCGCCGACCATGGAAAATGTACATCTGACCAGGGGAAGTGAATGCGTTAATATCATTACCTCTAAGATTGACAGAAAACTGATGGCGGCTTTTGCAGCCAACGGCGTAAAATACCTGACGACCAGAACCATCGGCTACGACCATATAGACATGGAGGCGGCCAGAGAATTTGGCATTACCATCGGCAACGCACCTTACGGGCCAAACGGCGTGGCGGATTATACGGTCATGCTGATCCTTATGTCTATCCGCAGGATGAAGCGCATCATAGAGCGTACTAACATACAGGATTATACGCTGGCCGGCATTCAGGGCAGGGAACTGCCGGATCTGACTGTAGGAGTCATCGGAACGGGACGGATTGGCAGAACAGTTATCCGTGACTTATCCGGTTTTGGCTGTAAGATGCTTGCTTATGATTTATATGAACAGGACGAAGTGAAGCAATACGCGGAATATGTAACGCTTGACAGACTTTTTACCCAGGCGGATGTCATTACGCTGCATACGCCGCTTACGGATGACAACTATCATATAATAGACGAAAAAAGTATTGCCATGATGAAAGACGGCGTAGTGATCGTCAATACGGCCAGAGGAGCGCTGATTGATTCGCAGGCGCTTATCGGTGCCATAGAATCCGGTAAGATCGGCGCGGCGGGTCTTGATGTTGTAGAAAATGAGTTCGGACTATACTATTATGACCACAAATCGGATA